>NZ_DJFS01000014.1:0-295 GCF_002432125.1 Brevundimonas sp. UBA5866 | reverse complement strand
TCATAGTGCTGGCGCGCGAGGATTTCGGTCGGGGCCATCAGGGCCGACTGGAAACCGCTGGAGGCCGTATCGGCCAGTACCACGGCGGCCACGGCCGTCTTGCCAGAGCCGACATCGCCCTGCAGCAGGCGGGCCATCTGCTCGCCGGACTTCAGATCGTGGCGGATTTCCTCGATGGCGCGGGCTTGCGCCCCCGTCAGCTTGAAGGGCAGGGCGTCCAGCAGGCGGTGCGAGGCCTCGCCCTCGCGGATGACAGGCGCGGGCGTGGACTGGCGGCTGGCCTTGCGGCGGGCCA
>NZ_DJFS01000031.1 GCF_002432125.1 Brevundimonas sp. UBA5866 | reverse complement strand
TGCGCAAACGCCGCCGTCGCCGCAGACGCTCGCGGCACGGGGCAGCCAAGGCCGCCGCCGCCAAACCCGCCGTCTAGGCTCCGGCTGGCTCGATCACCTGAACGGGCACCGGCACATCACAGACCGAGAAATCCGCTCCCCTGGCCTGTTTGACCGCCTCGACCGAAGCCCTGAAAGCGGCACTTTCAGGCTTTGCACGACGTACTTCCGGGCGATTGGCGGCGGGGATGTCGGCGGCCACCTGTACCGTCACCATCAGGTCGGGGTTTTCGACCTGGCCACTGGGCAAGGCCCCGGCATTCAGGCTGTTGACCACTTCCTGACCGGCAATCACCCGCCCCCAGATGGTGTAGCGGCGCTCCAGCGTCGGATAGTAGTCGCGCATCAGGAAGAACTGGCTGTTGGCGCTGTCGGGATTGTCTTCCCGCGCCATGCCCGCCATACCCGGACAATAGACACCCCAAGCCGTCACCTTTTGGTCGTCCGTACGGGCAAAGAAACGGTCGGGCTGGCTGGTCACAGGCAGGCTGTTGTGGAAGCCGACAGGATAGCCGCCCGGCGCAGCCACCGGCACGAATGCGGTATCGGGACCACGACGGAAGGTGAATTCGGCCTTCAGGTCGTCATGGGTGCTTCCACCCTCGCCCGTTCCCGTGGGATCACCCGTCTGGGCCATAAAGCCATCAATAACGCGGTGCCATTTGACGTTGTTGAAAAACCCCTCACGCGCCAGCAGACGCATGCGCTCGACATGAAGGGGGGCGACATCCGGCGTCATCTCTACCCAGATGCGGCCCTTGGTCGTGTCGATGACCAGCAGGTTCAGGGGATCGACAGCCTCATAGTCCGCCGCCCCAAGCGCGCGTGGCTCGGAGGCATGGGCAAGGGGGCTGAAACTCAAGACTGCCGCGACCGAAGCCACCAGAATACCTGCGGGTTTCATCTGCCCCCTCCCCCTTTATTTACAATGGTCTATCAGCGGGTGCTGACCTCGACCGGGATGTTGATATCGCACACGTCGAAGGCCGAGCCACGGGCGGTGCGGGCCGCTTCCACAGCCGCATTGAAGACGCTGCCACCGGCGACAGCCACGCGAACCTGCGGACGCTCGTTTTCCGGCAGCTGCGAGGCGAGACGCGCACGGACGATGGTATCGGGGTTGTCGCCCACCGCACCGTCAGCAGCGTCGGAGCCCTTTTTCAGGCCCTTCACCGCGTCGATGCCGTCCAGCACACGGCCAAAGACGGTGTAGTTGCCATCCAGCGAGTCATTGCGGCCGGTCATCAGGAAGAACTGGCTGTTGGCGCTGTCAGGCGATCCGGCGCGGGCCATACCGGCCACCGCACTGCAGAACAGCGGCATGGCCGGAACCTTCATGTCGGCATTGATCATCATCTGGGCATCGGGCTGGGTCATCACAGCGATGGAGCCCACCATGCCACGCGAGCCCGGCAGCGCGGTCTGTACCGGCACGAAACCGGCATCGCGGCCCCGACGGAACGAAAACTCGGCGCGCAGGTCCGGCAGTTCGCTTCCGCCCTCGCCGGTTCCCTTGGGATCGCCGGTCTGGGCCATGAAATCGGGAATGACGCGATGGAACTTCAGGCCATCATAAAAGCCCTGCGTCGTCAGGGTACGGATGCGTTCGATATGGGCGGGCGCAACGCGCGGCTCCAGTTCCACCAGGACACGGCCCTTGGAAGTATCGATCACCCAGAGGTTTTCCGGCGCAACCGTGCGCCAGTCAGCGGTCTGGGCCTGTGCCGAGGTCACGAGAAGCGCCGACGCAGCGGCCACGGAAATCACAAAGGTTTTCATAGCGAACACTTGTTTCAGGCCTTGCGGACCTTGTCGAGCACGGCCGCGGCGATCGTGGGGCTGACAAAGCTCTCGATGTTACCGTTCAGCATGGCGATTTCCTTCACCAGCCGCGAGGCGATGGCCTGATGGCGCGGATCGGCCATCAGGAAGACCGTCTCGATTTCGCTGTTCAGGCGCTGGTTCATCGCCGTCATCTGGAATTCGTATTCAAAGTCTGCCACGGCGCGCAGACCGCGCACGATGCAATTGGCGTTCAGTTCTTCGGCAAAATGCATCAGCAGGCTGCTGAACGGGCGCACCTCCACGCGGTCACCGAAGCTGGCCACTTCGTTGCGCAGCATCTCCACGCGTTCCTGCGTGGTGAACAGCGGACCCTTGGCGTCGTTCTGGGCCACGCCAATGACCAGCCTGTCGACCAGTTTGACGGCGCGTCCGATGATGTCGAGGTGGCCATTAGTGACCGGATCGAAGGTGCCCGGATAAAGTCCGATACGCATGGGCTTCCTCTAAGCCTCCCCAAGGGTAAGTTCGCCCCGTCTTAGCAGGTGCGAAATGGCGCGAACAGCCGAAATGGTTTCGCCCGTGCGTCGTAACCGAATGCCCTAGAGCAACTGCACAGGCTGATCCTGCCATGCGGCCCTTATGGCCTGCATCATCGCGGGGTTCCCCGTGAACCGATGCCCGTCAATGGACGATATGGACGCGGCCGGAGTAGCGGCATTGCACAGAAACGCCCCCTGAAACCTCTCGAGGTCTTCAAGAGTAACCCTTTGGGTACGCTGTGTGATTCCCCGCTTTTCCAACCCCCTGGCAATGAGTCTGCGCGTTACCCCGTCCAGGATGTCACCCCGCGGCCAGATGACAGTGCTGGCGTCGATAAAGCCGACGTTCCATAGGGTGCCTTCCAGGATGCCGCCGCTGCCATCGACCAGCAGAGCGTCATCAAATCCGGCCATCCTCGCGCCTCGGCGCGCATGGATCACGCCTGTCATGCCCAGATGTTTCAGATGGGCCAGTTCGCGCTGATGGACGATGGACCGCAAACGCATGCCGTCATCAAGCATGGTGGCTGGCGGGGCGATCCAGACAGCCGTTGCCACCGATGATGGCCGCTCGGGCGCACGTACGGACAGCATACGGTCCGCCAGCGTGATACGCACCCACGCCTGATCCATATTCTCAAGAGAATGCTTCAAGGCATTCAGAAGAGGTTCTTTTTCGAGTTCGCATGAAAAAAGCTCGCGGCATGAAACCGCGAGCCTTTCCATGTGCAGATCCAGCCCGCGAACACCGCCATCAGCATAGGCGAACGAGGTCACAACCCCATAGTTCACCGCCGCCATCTGGCGCATGTCGTCAAAGGTGGCCGGATGGCCGTCGATCCAAACTTGAGGTTCGACGGCCATGATAGATCAAGCCTCGTCCGTGGTCGGAACCTCGGTGGCCTCGCCTTCGATCACACCGTCTTCGGACGTTTCGGCGTCATCGTCACCCTGCGACGGCAGACGCTCGACCGAGACGACGCGCTCGTCCTTGCCCGTGCGGAAGATCATCACGCCCTGCGATGCACGGCCCACGATGCGGACCTGATCGACAGGGGTACGGATCATCTGGCCACCGTCGGTCACCAGCAGCAGGTCATCGGCACCATCAACCGGGAAGGCTGCGGCCAGACGCTTGCCAGCACGACCGCCCAGACCGTGCGCAGTCAGCCCCTGACCACCACGACCGGTACGACGGTACTCATAGGCGCTGGAGCGCTTGCCCAGACCGTTTTCGGAAACGGTCAGGATGAACTGCTCGGCAGCTTCCAGCTGCGCGAAACGCTCAGCGTCCAGTTCGACCGAACCTTCGGCTTCGTCCTCGGCCTCGGTCGGGGTGTTGTCCTCTTCGCCCTCGCCCTGCGCCGCGCGGCGCTTGGCGTTGGCCAGTTTGACATAGGTGGCGCGTTCTTCCGGCGTGGCATCCACGCGGCCCAGAACGGCCATCGAGATCACCTCGTCGCCGTCCTGCAGACGGATACCGCGCACGCCGGTCGAATCGCGGCCCTTGAAGACGCGGACGTCATCGGCCTTGAAGCGGATGGCACGGCCCAGAGCCGTAGTCAGCAGGATGTCGTCGTCAGCCGTACAGATGCCGACGCCGACCATGCGGTCACCGTCTTCCAGCTTCATGGCGATCTTGCCCGCGCGGTTCACGGTGGCGAAATCGCTGAGCTTGTTACGACGCACGTCGCCCGACTTGGTGGCGAACATGATGTCGTAATCGCCCCACGTGCCTTCATCCTCCGGCAGCGGAAGCACGTTCATGATGCTGTCGCCCGGCTCGATGGGCAGCAGGTTGACGAAGGCCTTGCCCTTGGACTGGGGCGTGCCCAGCGGCAGGCGCCACGTCTTGAGCTTGTAGGCCTTGCCGTTGGTGGCGAAGAACAGGACCGGCGTGTGGGTCGAGGCCGAGAAGACGCCAGTGATGGCATCCTCGTCCTTCATCGACATGGCCGAACGGCCCTTACCGCCGCGATGCTGCGTGCGGTAGGCGTTCAGAGCCACGCGCTTGACGTAGCCGGTGTGGGTGACGGTCACGACCATGTCCTCACGCGGGATCAGGTCTTCGTCTTCCATCTCGTGGTCGCCCTCACCGATGACGGTGCGGCGCGGCACGGCGAACTGGTCCTTAACGGCCAGCAGATCCTCGCGGATGATGGCCAGCACGTGTTTGCGGTCAGACAGGATTTCGAGGTGGCCCGCGATGGTGCCGGCCAGGGTGTTGGCCTCACCAAAGATGTCGTCACGGCCCAGACCCGTCAGACGCGACAGGGTCAGCGCCAGGATGGCCTTGGCCTGTTCGTCGGTCAGGCGGATCAGGCCGCCCTCTACCAGCACGGTACGCGGGTCGGCAATCAGCTCGACCAGAGCCATCATGTCGCCTACCGGCCAAGCCTTGGCTTGCAGGCGCTCACGCGCTTCCGACGGGTCGGCCGACGAACGGATGATGTGGATCACCTCGTCGATGTTGGCGACGGCGACGGCCAGACCGACCAGCACGTGACCGCGGTCACGGGCCTTGGCCAGTTCGAACTTGATGCGGCGGACCACCACTTCCTCGCGGAACTCGAGGAAGGCTTCCAGCAGGGCGCGCAGGCCCATCTGTTCCGGACGGCCACGGTTCAGCGCCAGCATGTTGACGCCGAACGACGATTGCAGCGCCGTATAGCGGTAAAGCTGGTTCAGGATCACATCGCCCGAGGCATCGCGCTTAAGCTCGATGACCATACGCATGCCGGTGCGGTCGGATTCGTCGCGGACGTCGGCAATGCCTTCGAGGCGTTTTTCACGGACCATCTCGGCGATGCGCTCGATCAGGGTCTGTTTGTTGACCTGATAGGGCAGCTCGGTGATGACGATGGCTTCGCGGTCCTTGCGGATCTCTTCGATCGAGGCCTTGCCGCGCACGATGACCGAACCGCGACCGTCGCGCAGAGCGTTGCGCGGCGCGGTGCGCCCCATGATCTCGCCGCCGGTCGGGAAGTCGGGACCCGGCACGATATCCAGCAGGGCTTCATCGGAAACCTCGGGATCGTCCAGCAGGGCGACCGAGGCATCGATCACTTCGCCGAGGTTATGCGGCGGAATGTTCGTCGCCATGCCCACGGCGATACCGCCGGCACCATTGACCAGAAGGTTCGGGATACGGGTCGGCAGAACGACCGGTTCCAGTTCCTTTTCGTCATAGTTAGGCTGGAAATCGACAGTGTCTTTTTCAATGTCGGTCAGCATGGCCACGGAGGCATGCGTCATCCGGCATTCGGTGTAACGCATCGAGGCGGGCATATCACCGTCGACCGAGCCGAAGTTGCCCTGACCGTCCACCAGCGTCAGGCCCATCGAGAAGTCCTGGGCCATACGGACCAGAGCCATGTAGACCGAGGAATCGCCGTGCGGATGGAAACGACCCAGCACGTCACCGACAACGCGGGCGCACTTGGAGTACGCGCGGTCAGGCGACATGTTGAGATCGTGCATCGAATACAGAATGCGCCGGTGAACGGGCTTCAAGCCGTCGCGCGCATCAGGCAGGGCGCGACTAACGATCACACTCATGGCGTAGTCGAGATATGAGCGTTTCAGCTCGTTCTCGATGGTGATAGTCGCAATATCGCCGGATGCCGAAGGGGCGCCGTTTTGGTAACTGTCGTCGGTCAAGGAAATCAGGCTTTAAATGGCCGGAATCGGAACGTGATCCGCTAGGGTCGGTTCTAACACCGTAGGGCCGCCGTGGCAAAATCTGTGAGGCCTGAAAGGCCGGTAGAAAAAGGAAGAATGACTATGAAAAAAACCGCAACTGTCGTCGCCGCCAGCGGGATCATGGCCCTGTCTATCGGTTGCGCCGCAATCGCCCAGGATTCCAGCCATCAAGGTCATGGCGCAGCGACCGCAACCGCAGCGGCCACGGCACCGTCCAAGGTCGTGGACCTGATTAACGCTCAGGGCCAATCGGCGGGCCGCGTAACCCTGAAACAGGGGCCGTCCGGCCTGCTGATGGTTGTCGAGGCCCAAGGCCTGACGCCGGGCTGGCATGGTATCCACCTGCATGCCACGGCCCAGTGCGAAGCACCGTTCACCTCTGCCGGTGCCCACATCAACCATGCCGATCCCAAGGTCCCGCACGGTCTGCTGAATGCGGCCGGTCCGGACGACGGCGACCTGCCCAACATCTTTGCCGATGCCAACGGTGTGGCCAAGGCCGAACTGTTCACCACCCGCGCCCGCCTTGCCGGTAACTATCCGGGTCAGGACCTGATGGATGATGACGGCTCGGCCATCATCATCCACGCCAACGCCGATGATCACACCAGCCAGCCGATCGGCGGTGCCGGTGACCGCGTGGCCTGCGCCACGATCAAACACCACTGATCCGGTACAGTCGGGCACAATAAAAAGGGGCGGGCCGCTATCGGCCCGCCCCTTTGATTCCAGGTGGCAGCAGGGATCAGCGCGCCGCCCCCACCCGCAGATTCCGTTCGGCAATCGAAACCACCGCGACACCGGCCATCGTCAGAGTTGCACCGACAATGATCTGCGGTGTCAGCACGTCATTCATGAACAGCCAGCCCATCAGAACCGACACGACCGTCGAGCCCAGAAGATAGGGCGTCACGCGGCCAGCCTCGCGGCGCTGGACCAGCCAGAACAGCAGGGTCGTTGCCGCCACGGACGACAGAAGACCGGCCCAGATAATCGAGCCCCAGACAATCGGCGTGGCCTGTCGGGCCGCTTCGACATGGCCCGTCTCGAACACCATCGACGCAACGACCATTGCGGGGAGCGTCGTCCAGGCCAGAATGCCCTGCATCTTCAGGGGCGGTATCGACACGGTGCGACGCGCGATCACCGTCACCAAAGCCCATACAGACGCACCGATGGTGGCAAAAACTATCGCTTCCCAATCATGCAGGGCACGCGGGTCAGCGGTCATCCACGCCACGCCGATAAAGGCCACGACCATGCCCACGATGGCGGGCCAGCGCATCTTCTCGCCCAGCAACAGGAAGGCGAACAGCGTGGTGAAGGGAATCCACATCTGCGTCGCCACCGAAACCGGACTGACATCCTGGGCCAGGGAGAAGGCGAAATAGATCAAACCATAGTGGACCGGACCGCCCAGAACGGCGATCAGCAGCATGCTCTTCCAGTTCGGAAAAGGCGGTTTGAGGAATGGCAGAAGACACAGACCAGCCACCGCGAAACGCAGACTGACCACCATCAGAGGCGGCAGATATTCGGTGGCCAGTTTGGCCGCTGCGTTGTTCACGCCCCAGATGATTACTATCGCCAGGATCGCACCCAACTCCAGCGGGGAAAGCTTTTGGTCGTTCATTTTTCAGGCCATGCCATAGGGATATGACTTTGGCTTCTCACGATCGGTATCGGCGCGTTTCGAAACCTGTGCTTTAACCGACAATCGATAAAGGCTAAGCCGCGCCCACCATTGCCGCCATGCAGGGTCAGCGCGTTGTACAAGTCGATCATATCTCTATCCGCAGCCATCGGTCTGGGCCTGTGTGCCAGCCTTGCGTCTACGCAGGCGATGGCCGAGCCGATTATCGTCGTATCGCCCTCTCCCCTTCCGCTGGATAACCAGCGTCCGCGTGTCTTCATGGGTGGCAGCATCGACATGGGCGGCGCGCCTGACTGGCAGGCCGCCATGATCCGCGCCCTGTCGGATATGGATGTGGTGATCCTGAACCCGCGCCGGCCCGACTGGAACCCCGCATGGAAGCCCGAAGCCTCCGAGCCGGAGTTCCGCCGTCAGGTGGAGTGGGAACTGGCCGCGCTCGAGGCCAGCGACGTCATCGTCATGTATTTCGCCCCCGGCACCCAAAGCCCGATCAGCCTACTGGAAATGGGCCTACACGCCCGCAGCGGAAAGCTGATCGTGCTGGCCCCCGACGGTTTCTGGCGCAAGGGCAATGTGGACATCACCGCCGAGGCCTATGGCGTGCATCAGGTGCAGACGATGGAAGAACTGACCGCCGCCGTGCGCGACGCCTTTGTCGAGGCCGCGACCAAAGGTCGTTTCGCCCGTTAGAAGGCGGGCTTGGCCACCATCAACCAGTAGATGCCGATCACGCCGATGAAGGCCGGCCAGCCCAGAACGAACCACGTCCTGAACAGGCGGTCGTATCGTGCGGGCAAGGGCTGACCCGTGGCGGCGGCGGTTTTGGCCAGCCTGGCCATCTCCATCTGGATCCACACCACCGGCAGCCAGCACAGCCCCACAAGGACGTAGAGCCCATAGGCCGCAAGCAGCCACGGCTCGGTCAGGCCATAGCCCTGCAGGTGGATCAGGCCCAAGCCGCTGATCGGCTGCACCACCACGGCAGAGGCGGTGAACACGAAGTCCGCCAGCACCACGATGGCCCCGACCGAGGCGATGGTGGCCGCATCCTTCGTCATGTGGGCGCGCACCATGAAAAAGGCGATGCCCGCCCCCGTGCCGAACAGAACGGCACCGGACAGGATGTGAACGATCTTCAGCAGCTCATACATGGCTCAGCGTCTTTCGTCGGTGGCCGCTACGAACAGGCACAGCGCCATCATCGGCAGGACTTTCAACCACGGCCCCAGCGGGTTCACCCAATAGTTCGGAAGCAGCACCGTGGCGGCGACCAGATAGCCGACAGTGGCCATGAACATCAGGATGGCGACCCTCGCCGTCCATGCCCGCACGAACAGCGCCAGCCCCAGCGCCACATCCAGCAGGGCCCCGAACCATACGATCGGCCACGCCCACTGTGCCGCTGCGGACTCGCGGATGATCGCCAGCGAAGCCTCCCATCCGGCGGTATAGCTGACCACGCCCGTCAGGAACCAGAATAGGCCCAGCGTCAGGATCGAAACAGGCCGAACGGCCCACAGGCGGGCATGCCAGACATCCTGGACCGAGGCCGGATTTTCAGACAGGAAACGGGTAAAGCTGCGCGGCTCAAGTCCCAGCCGCGTGCCCCAGTCGCTGTCCTCGCCTGCCGCACCGTAATCCAACTGCTTGATCGAGGTTGTGCGCAGAGGCGACGGCCACCCGATCCGACCCAGCATATCCCCCACCACTATGGCCGGTGCCGCCACCCAGCGCGGAACCCGCACAACGGGCGCAGCCGCAAAGCCCAGCCAGCCGCGATACAGCTGTACCGTCTGCGTCATCGTCACGGTCTGCGGGCCGGTGATATCCATTTTTTCGCGCGAAATGGCGTTATCTTCCGACAGCCTGACAACCGCATCGGCCAGATCGGCCAGCGCCACCGGTTTGAACGGCTGATCACCGCCAACGACAGGTATGATCAAGGGCATGGCCGAAAGGGCGCGGATAAAGCCCGTACCGCCAAAGGCCGCGCGATCCACGACCAGTGACGGACGCAGGATGACCCAGTCCAGACCGGATGCCGCCACCATGTTTTCGGTTTCAGCCTTGGACGAGGCATACAGCGTTCCGGCATCCGCATCGGCCCCCACGGCCGATATATGGATCAAACGCTTCATTCCCGCCGTTTCGCACGCGGCGATCAACGCGCGGGGACCATCCACATGGGCGATATGGTTGCTGTCCCTGCCCCCATCCTGAAGCACGCCGACGCAGTTCACCACCACGTCCACACCCGCCAGCAAAGGCCCCCAGTCCTGTGCCCGGGTCAGGTCGTGAAAGTCAGCCTTGATCCATTCATAGTGTGGGGCACGCCGGCGTGAGCGCAGCGGATCACGCGCCCCTGCCCTTACCTGCCATCCTGCCGCGGACAGTGCCGCCGCAATGCGCGAACCGATAAATCCGTTCGCCCCCAGAACCAGAACCCGCTTAGCCATAATATCCCCGCTCGCCTCCGGACCATCAGCCCAGCACGCGATCCTTTATGTCCACGCCCTCGGGCGGCATGGCGCACCAGGTTTGCCCCGTAAAACGTCGCCGGTTTCGTGCCACGATCCCATAGGCCCAGTCCCGTACTGGGCGTAGCACAAGATAACCGACGACACCCAGTCTGTAGGGAAGCGGCAGATGGCGCATCAGATGCAATACGCCATCGGAGCGACCGATCGCGCGACCATCCTCGATGACCAGCATGGTCGATGGGTCATCCGGTTTCAGGCCGTAGTGTGCCAGCAAGGCCTGCCCCAGCGGACTTTGCGTCGGCACCAAACGAAAACGCGGACCATGCTTGAGCAGGGTCCGCGCGGAATGTGAGCAGAGAGCGCAATCACCATCAAAGAGGACCACAGGCCTGTCATCCGCAAAGGACGGGACCAACGGATCATTCCGATAGCTGTAGGCTCCCTGCCTCATGTTTATCCGTGACTTAGAACGGGATGTCGTCGTTCAGGTCGTAGCTTTCCTTGGGGCCCGACGGACGGTTGGCACCGCCGCTGGAGAAGCCCGAGTCATAGCTGTCGTCACGGCCACCACCGTAACCGCCGCCCTGGCCGCCACCGTAGCCACCGCCCGAGCCGCCTTCCGAACGGCCGCCCAGCATGGTCAGCGTTCCGTTGAAGCGTTGCAGGACGATTTCGGTCGAGTATTTCTCGATGCCTTGGGCGTCGGTGTATTTGCGGGTCTGGAGCGAGCCTTCGACGTAAACGGTCGAGCCCTTCTTGAGATACTGCTCGGCCACCTTGACGATGTTCTCGTTGAAGATGACGACCGAGTGCCATTCGGTCTTTTCCTTGCGCTCGCCCGTGGCCTTGTCGCGCCAGGTTTCCGAGGTCGCGATGCGCAGGTTGGCGACGCGGTCGCCCGAGTTCAGGGTGCGGATTTCCGGATCGCGGCCCAGATTGCCGACCAGAATGACCTTGTTGACGCTGCCCGCCATAACCGATGTCCTTGTCTTTTTTGTCCCGCCACGCCACGCAGCAGCGAGCGAGAATGTTCCATTTCTGTTCCGGTTCTGCAACCGGATTTTCAGAGTGTTTACGGGGCAATCGCGATGGGTCGCCCGTCGATTTCCCGTTGAATGGCACCGGGGATGGCGAGTCGTCCATCACCCGTTCGCGTCAAGGCAAAAAATCTGGGGCCAGTTAGAGACGTGCTCATCTTCACGCCCTGACGGTCGATGAAAATAAAGCGTCCCTGATAGGCACCGACGAGATCATTGTTCGAGCCGCCCATGCGCAGGAATTTGATGCGAAGCTCCTCCAGACGGGCCGCGCAGAACTCGATCTGGGGTTGGTCACGCGCCACAACATTGAAGCGGATGCCGCCCGGTTGGCTGGCATCGTCGCCAACGTGATAGCAGACACCCTCGTCCATCGGCGCTTCGACCGCCTTTTCACAGGCGGACAAACCACCCAGAAGAACCACAGCCGCAAGGCTGGACTTGATCACGGTTCGCATTACAGCCTCGGGAACTGGCACTGACGGTCTTGTGCCGTGAAGGTACGGAAATTGGTGTTATCGTTCGACGCCTCGACACGGCGGGGCACCAGACGCAAGGTCACCTGGTTCCAACGGCCGTACTGGGCCTCGCCCGGGGTGCGGGCACAGACACCTGAATACAGCGCCTTGACGCATTCGCCCTGGCTCATGCCCTGTCCGACCTGACGCCATTCCGAACCGACATAGCGTAGGCACTGGCCATCGACCGGCGTCGCGGTCTGGGGATTCTGGGCGGGCTGCGAGGGCCTTTCGCTCTGGTGCTGAACCTCTACGGCAGGAGCGCTGGGCGGCGGCGAAAAGGCCGCTGTCGGTGCCGCGGCCAGAGCGCCGGTGGCATCCAGACCCACATCCAGAGTGCTTTTCGAGACGCCATTGCGTTGCGCGCAATCGGCCAGGGTAGCCATACCGATAAACTGTCCGCCTACGTAGCAACGCAGTTCACGCGTCGCCTCCAGAGCCGGGGCTTCGGCGAGGTCGATCTTCAGGCCGCCTTCGGCAGCCGGGGGCTTCACATCGGGATCTGTCGGTTTACCGGCGCCGAAAACAAGGGCTGCGCCAGCACCTGCCAAAACAGCAACGCCAACACCCATCAGAATGATCGAGCGGGTATCTTTAGGAAAAGCCATGCGGCCCTCTACGCCATTAATGGCTTCAATAACCCCGTCCGGACCGCCCGCGTCAACAGAAGCCTTGCGTCGCTTACCCCGACAAACGGGCCAGAGCCGCCTGATAATTGGCGATCTGGTTGGACCAATATGGCGATACGGAACCCGAGGTCGGCGTCTTGCTGGCGTTCAGCATCGTCGGGCTCATGGCCCGATAGGCCTCACGCACGGCTCGCAGCGCGGACTGGATATAATCGCGGGCCTGAAGCGCGGCATCGGCGCTGGACAGGTTCAGCGACGGTGGCAGGTCCACACCCACGGTCTTGCGTTTATCGGTACCCTTGCCGACAAAACCCGCTTCCAGCCCCAGACCGGCCAGGGCATCACGCCCCATTTCGCCCGCCGAGATCAGAGCACCCTCACGGTTATCGGCATTGGTGATGGTCAGATATTGACCGCCGCCGGCCAGCACGCGGTTACTGCCCTGTGACGCATCCGGGGTTTCGCGGTTGGTCGAGACGGTAACCTTCAGATTACGTCCCGAAGCCGTCTCGATCTTGGTGGCCAGGGTCTGAAGCGTATCCTTGGCATCGATGGTCACAGCGGTTTTGCGGCCCGTGTTGGGATTGGTGACATAGAAACGGTCACCGGCACGCAACGCCGTCGCATCCACCAGTTTCTGCGAAACGTCCTGTACCAGTTCGCCGGACGGAAGCCCCAGCCTGTCCAACACGCTGGAACCATTGGCGGAAACAGACAGCGCCATAGGATTGGCCTGTTGCTTGTCTCCGGTCCATGTCCGGTTCCACTCAACAGCGCCCGTCTCGGCATCAATCCGCGTCAGATAGGCAATGGTAGGATCTGTGTCCTTGGCTATGCGGTCGCGGTTCCACGTTCCTGTCACCCACACATCACCGTCAACGATCTTCACGTCGGCGGCGGTGTCTTCGCCCGCACCACCGTAATAGGTCAGCCGGTCCGATGCCGACGCTGACAGATCCGTAGACAGGCTGGCGACGAAAACATCAGTGCCGCCTGCATGGGCATTATTGACCGTCCCTGCGTCCAGCGCCGTATTGCGCGTCATTCCCGACACGACCAGCTTGCCGTTCGACACGGCGATGCCCGCGATCTCGCCACCGATGGCAGCGCCCAGATTGCGGCTGGAGATCAGTTCGGGCGCACCACCCGTGCCGATACGTAACTGACGGATCACAAAGGCTCCGTTCTCGACACCGGCTGTATAGAGGTTGTCGCCATCGACCGTCATGGCCTGCACCGTGTCATCGCCGACCGTGCCGAACTGCGTCACGCCGAGGGACGTGGCCGTAACCGTTCCATTGTCGGCCCGGTTCTCGCCAAAGGTCTGGACATAGCTGTCCCAGCCGCCGACAGCCGAAGCGCCCGGCATGGCGGACTTTGATCGGCCAGACACATAGACACGACCATCCGCACCAAACGAAACAGCCGTAGCCTCGTCTGCGGCCTTGGCACCGCGCGACTGGGTCCATTGCTCAACGCCGTTGGCGTCGAAAACCGTAACGAAGCTGTCGCTCAACCCTTTGTCGGGCACGGTTTGGCCCGGAACAAGGCCGCCCGTGACCGAACCCGCGACGGCGACACGACCGTCATCGGCGACCGAAATGGCATAGCCGGATGCCGAAGAGGCGGCCCCCAGACCACGGCTTATGACCACCTGCCCCGCCGAATCCAGCTTCATCAGCACGACATCGGACTGGCCGCGTACACTGTGGCCGTTGGTATCGTCGCTGACATCGGCCACGATCCAGGTACCGCCGTCAGAAGCGGCCGCCGATGCACGGACGGTCTTGATGCCCTGCGGCAAAGAGGATTGGTCAACCCGTCCATCAACCCAGTTGGTCTCACCGATGCCGGGGGTCGTGGGATCACCGCTCGGATCGAACTTCAGGCTTTGCGCCGATTTGTTGACACCGAAACCCTGGATCACATTGACGGAGGTTCGCGTCTCTACCGCCTGGAAACCGACTGTTTCGGACGCTGTGCCCGTAATGGTCATGCCCCAGCTGCTGTTGGTCGACGGCAGGGTGATCGTCTTGTTGCCGACCGTCATGGTCTTGGCTTCGCCGGGAACTTCCTGACGTGAGAAACGAGTCTCGACACCGGCCGTCTGCAACTTGCCGTTTATGTGCCCGATAACCGCATCCAGCGTGCGCGGCGTAGATCCCATTTCATCCAGATCGATGGCGATGGACCGGGTGCCGCCGCTTGTGCGGATGGTGATGTTGAACCGCACATCACCCTTATAGGCATCCACCTCCTGCGACAGGGAGCCCGAATGGATGGGGCCGGTATGATAGACATGGTTGTCGCGCGGAACGACGGTCGTGCCCTGGCTGCGTGTCGAAGACACACCGTTGACCAAGCGGACCGTATTCACCTCTGAACCGGCCGTCGCCAGATAATCCGAAATCTCTTTCAGGCCCGCATCAAAGCGTTTCTGCAGCGTGGCCGCGTCGGCCTTGGTCACCGATTTTTCCATCGCTCTCAGCGACAGGGCCTCGAGCATTTGCAGCCCTGTGTGCATGGCAAACAGGGTTTTGTATTCTCTGGCGTTTTGGGTGCGAAGATCGAGTTTGTTGGCGCTTTCGTCGATGAAACGACTGCTGCCCATCGCCTTGCGCAGGATTTCGGAGGCCGTCGGCTGCTTGCCAGCGACAGAGCCGCTCCACGGTGCGGTCGGCTGTGACTTTGGCGCAGGCGTGGAAATGCCCGAGGTGGCGAAACCGCTCGCATCACCTCCGTACAGACCCAACAGATAACTGTTGTTGACCCGCATGACCGCACGCTCCTTAGGGCTACAAGCTTTACCTTAAGTCGCGTGGCAATTCGTTAATCCTCGACACAAAAACCCAAGAAACGACCCATAAAAAACACCGGCCACGACATTTGCCGCGACCGGTGCTTCAGAAAATCGATTGTACGGCTTAGCCTTGGAAGAGCGACAGGATCGATTGCGGCGCCTGGTTTGCAATCGCCAGGGCTTGAGTACCAAGCTGCTGCTGGACCTGAAGGGCCTGAAGACGGGCGCTTTCCTTGGCCAGATCCGCATCGACCAGATTGCCGACACCCACTTCCAGCGAGTCCATCAGCTTGCCCACGAAGGTGGTGTGACGCTCGATCTGCTTGGCTTGCGCACCCAGTTCGGCCAGCATGCTGCTGGAGTTGGCCAGAGCCTCGGTTACAGCTTCAAGGGCGGCTTCGGCGTCGGTTTCAAGATCAAGAGCATCAAGACCCAGGGCAGCGGCCGTCATGGCCTGTGGGGTCAGGGTGATGGTCTCTTCGCCATCGGCACTGGCAAGAAACTCCAGATTTGCCGTCAGCGAGCCGTCGAACAGGTTCTTGCCGTCAAAGGTAGCATTGTTGGCAAAGGAGGTGATCGAGGCCACCAGCGACTTGAACTCGTCGTTATAGGCTTTCTTGGAAGCCTCGGAAGCCGAAGGGTCCGAAGCGGCAACCGCCTTCTGCTTCAGTTCGGTCAGAATGTCGGAAATCTGGGAACCGGCTGCCAGCGCCACGTCTGCAATCGACGTCGCGCGGTTCAGGCTGGTTTTCACGGCCTCAAGCGAAGACGTATCGGCGCGCTGATTCTGGGCAATGGCCCAGGTCGCGGCATTGTCTTTGGCGCCCTGCACTTTCAAGCCCGTGCTGACGCGGTTTTGCACCGAGCTCAGCTTGCTGTTGGTGGCATTGAGGTTTTGCAGCGCAATCAGCGCCGAGCTATTTGTATGAACGCTTGTGGTCATGGCTTTAAGCCCCCGGACTTTCTGTACCGCTTACCCCATTAACCATGATTTGTGAGCGTATGGTTAACGCCCGGAAACCATGATTGCGCCACCCAAATAGCTTCGGGGGCGTTGCAAGTACAACGTTACTGTGCGGCAGGGTCAAGCCCGCGACGTGGTTTACATCGCCGGTTTAAGGACTTGCGTGTCGCCTAGACCGAGGTCTTGACCAATCCGCCCTGCTCGTAGGCAGGATCCGTGATCATTTTCTCAACGTGCTCGGTCGGTAGCTGCCGGATGACTTCGCCGGTCTGCGAATCCAGCACCTTATAGACATAGCGATGCGAACTGACCGGTTCGATAACCAGCCGTTGCGGCCCCATATCCATCGCGGCGTTGTCACGACGCTTCTCGACCTGCGCCGTCGCCACTTCCTGCTTGATATTTTCAGCAGAAACGCTGGAAGCGCCCCCTAAGGCAGAGATGGTGTCTGTCATGTCTGTTCGCGCCTTTTGCGCGTCCTTTCATCGTCTGTGATGAGGGCGGGCGGACTATTCTTGCCGCCCGCCCCATCAGGTTAGCGGAACAGGCCCAGCAGCATGCTGCTCGACGAGTTCGCGATCGACAGCGCCTGCACGCCCAGCTGTTGCTTGGTTTGCAGAGCCGTCAGCTTGGCGCTTTCCTTGGCAAGGTCAGCGTCAACCAGGTTGCCGATGCCGGCCTCAAGCGAGTCCTGCATCTTGCCTACAAAGGTCATCTGACGGTCCAGCGACTTCGACTTGGTGCCGAGGTCAGCCAGGGTCGAGGTAAAGGTGTTCAGAGCCGTTTCCACATTGGCTGCGGTATAGGCCGTGCGCTTGTCCGCCACGTCGGTGGCGGCAGTCCAGGTACCGGCGGCCGCATCAGCGGTACCGCCGAATGCGAACGAGTCAGCCGAAGCTGCACTGCTAGCAGCCTTCAGCACGAACTTGTTGTTCGAAGCACCGGTGTTGGTGGTGACTTGGTGGGTCGTGTTGGCGTCGGTAGCCTTGAACAGGTTCACGCCATCAAAGGTCGCACCGGCAAGCGCGGTGTGAACTTCGGTAACGATTGCCTCAAAGTCTGCCATCAGCTTCTTCTCGGTGTCCGAGTCAGCCGTCGCGTCCTGGATCGACACTGCCAGGCTCTTCAGCTCCGACAGGGCGTCCGTGACGGTCTCGCCGGCTGCAAGGGCGACGTCAACGATCGATTGGCCGCGTTGCAGGGATTGCTTCACGGCATCCTGAGCGCCCATTTCGGCCCGCTGCGAGGTGGCGATCGCATAGATCGCACCATTGTCCTTGGCGGACGACACAGCCATGCCGGTGTTCACGCGGTTCTGGGTGGTTTCCAGAGCCTTGTTGGTGGCATTCAGGGTTTGCAGAGCCACGAGAGCGCCGCGGTTGGTGTTAATCGAGTTAGCCATTCTGGCTGCCTTTACTTTTACAAAGCCGCTGCCGTTTTGGCCGCGGGGCGCGTACTGCGCCGGTTACTGGTACTTAAAGAGGTGATCAGGAGCGGATGCCGCCGCTTTCGACGGCGGCACCCTCCCCTACCGATTACCGGAACAGGCCGAGCAGGATGCTGCTCGACGAGTTCGCGATAGAGAGCGCCTGCACACCCAGTTGTTGCTTGGTCTGCAGTGCCGTCAGGCGTGCGCTTTCCTTGGCCAGATCCGCATCGACAAGGTTGCCGATACCGGTTTCCAGCGAGTCCTGCAGCTTGCCGACGAACGACAGCTGGCGCTCAAGCGACTTCGACTTGGTGCCGAAATCAGCCAGTACGCCCGTGAACGAGTTGATCGCCGCGTCGACGTTTGCCGCCGTACGGTTCGCCACGGTGTTAAGGTCAGCACCAGCACCCGTGATCGGATGGGTCGCCGCACCGGTCGACAGCGAGAAGGTACCACCCGAAGTGTTGGTGGTGACGCTGCGGGCGGTCGTGTCCGTGAACAGGTTTACGCCGTCAAACTTGGCACCCGTGATCGCCGTGTTGATTTCAGTGACGATAGCCGAGAAATCATTGTTCAGCTTGGTAGCCGTGTCACCGGTGGCGTCCTGGATCGCGACTGCCAGGCTTTTCAGCTCGGTCAGGGCTTGCACGACGGTTTCACCGGCAGCAAGCGCGACATCCACGATCGATTGACCGCGTTGCAGCGATTGCTTGACCGCATCCTGGGCACCCATTTCGGCGCGCTGCGAGGTCGCAATCGCGAAGATTGCGCCATTGTCCTTGGCCGACGAGACTTTCATGCCGGTGTTCACGCGGTTTTGCGTGGTTTCCAGCGCCTTGTTCGTCTGGTTCAAGGTCTGCAGAGCGACGAGAGCGCCGCGGTTCGTATTGATCGAGTTGGCCATTCTGGCCTCCATTTTTCACATTTTGTGAACCCGCTTTTTATGGCGGGGCGAGCCTTGTGCTCGTTACTCTAAGCTTACTGTTACTGGCATTCAGGTGATCAGGGTCGGGAGATCCGACGGATGTTGAAGGATGCTCCCTCCCCTACTTGTTAGCGGAACAGGCCGAGCAGGATGCTGCTCGACGAGTTGGCGATCGACAGCGCCTGCACACCCAGCTGTTGCTTGGTCTGCAGAGCGGTCAGTCGGGCGCTTTCCTTGGCCAGATCCGCATCGACGAGGTTGCCGATACCGGTTTCCAGCGAGTCCTGCAGCTTGCCCACGAACGACAGTTGGCGATCCAGAGACTTCGACTTGGTGCCGAGGTCAGCCAATACGGTCGTGAAACCGTTCAGCGCGGTATCGACTGCGGACGCCGTATAGGCTGCACGCTTGGCCGCCGCGTCTGCAGGCTCGGCCCACGCACCCGTTGCCGGGGTTGCGGTACCGCCAAAGGCCAGCCCCGTAGCTGCAGCTGCCGTAGCCGCCGCCTTCAGGGTGAATTTGTTGCCCGTCGCCGCGGTATTGGTTGTCACTTCAATCAGGGTGCCGGTCTTGAACAGATTGACCCCGTCAAAGGTCGCTCCAGCCAGGGCAGTGTGGATTTCTTTGACGATTGCGTCGAAGTCGGACAGCAGCTTGGTTTCGCTTGAACTACCGACTGCGGAGTCCTGGATAGCCACAGCCAGGCTCTTCAGTTCCGTCAGTGCGTTGGTCACAGTTTCACCTGCAGCCAGCGCCACGTCCACGATGGATTGACCGCGTTGCAGCGACTGCTTCACGGCATCCTGGGCACCCATTTCGGCGCGCTGCGAGGTCGCAATCGCGAAGATTGCGCCATTGTCCTTGGCCGACGAGACCTTCATGCCGGTGTTCACGCGGTTCTGCGTGGTCTCCAGCGCCTTGTTGGTCGCGTTCAGGGTTTGCAGCGCGACGAGCGCACCGCGATTGGTGTTGATCGAGTTGGCCATTCTGGCCTCCCATTTCACGTTGTTTCCCCGTCATTTTGACGGAGTTGGGCGTTCTGCCCGTACACACGCTTACTGGTTACCGGTCGTCGAGGTGATCATGGCCCGACCGGAACGTGCCGGTCGGGCCATCAGAAATCAGCGGAAGAGGTTCAGGACGATAGAGCTGGCCTGATTGGCGATACCCAGCGCCTGCACGCCCAGCTGCTGCTTGGTCTGCAGCGCGGTCAGGCGGGCGCTTTCCTTGGCTAGATCGGCATCCACCAGGTTGCCGATACCCGTCTCAAGCGAGTCCTGCAGCTTGCTGACAAAGGTCAGCTGGCGGTCCAGCGACTTGGACTTGGTGCCAAGATCGGCCAGGACAGTGGTGAAGGAGTTGATCGCGGCTTCGACGTCGGCCGGTTCATAGGCCGCACGCTTGCCTGCGGCGGCCGGCGCAGCCCATGCGCCCGTCGCCGAGTTAGCCGTACCCGTAAAGGCCAGACCGTCGGCGGCAGCCGCATCGGCCGAAGCCTTGATGGTGAACTTGTTGCCGGTCGCGGCGGTGTTGATCGTCACATCGATCTGGGTGCCGGTCTTGAAGGCGTTGACACCATCGAAGGTCGCACCGGCCAGCGAGGTGTGGATTTCTTTGACGATGGCTTCGAAGTCGTTGATCAGCTTGGTTTCGCTGGACGAGCCGGCCACGGAATCCTGGATCGCGACCGCCAGGCTCTTCAACTCGGTCAGGGCCTCGACAACCGTCTCGCCCGCAGCCAGAGCGACGTCGACAATGGATTTGCCGCGCTCGATGGATTGCTTGACGGCGTCCTGCGCGCCCATTTCCGCGCGCTGGGAGGTTGCGATTGCGAAGATAGCACCGTTGTCCTTGGCGGACGAAACCTTCATCCCCGTGTTGACACGGTTCTGGGTCATCTCAAGCGAACGGTTGGTCGCGTTGAGGTTCTGCAGGGCGATGAGCGCACCGCGATTGGTGTTTACCGAGTTGGCCATTCTAGCCTCCTATGTGTTTCACTTCGTGAAGCCGTCGCCCTTTTGGCAACGGGAGCATTTTGCTCGGTACACATGGCTGCAACGAACGGGCCAAGCCGCAGATCACAGTGATTTCGGGCGTTTCCGGACGGACTACGCCTGCCTTCTAGGCCGGACTAGGAAAAAACGCCTACTGTTACAGGGCAAAAACTGCCCGCCCCGGCAATATCTGCCGGGCAAGGAAAGAGGGGGGCGGTTGAACCGCCCCCTTTGGCGAGCTGCCATTCCAGCCCTCCCCCTTCGCGATTAGCCGCGGAAGAGGCTGAGCAGGATCGAGCTCGACTGGTTTGCGATGCCCAGTGCCTGCACACCCAGCTGTTGCTTGGTCTGCAGCGCGGTGAGCTTCGCGCTTTCCTTGGCGAGGTCCGCATCCACCAGATTGCCGATGCCGGTTTCCAGGGAATCCTGGAACTTGTCGACAAAGGTCATCTGACGACCCAGCGACTTCGACTTGGTGCCGAGGTCTGCCATGGTCGCGGTGAACGACGTGATCGCCGCCTCAACCTTGTCCACGCCATAGTCGGTCAGTGCGGACGGGGTTGCGCCCGTGGTCGCACCGGCCTTGGCCTGCCACACGCCCGTTGCTGCGTCATACTCGCCTGCGCCAGTGCCAGCAGCACTGCCGAAGGCCAGGTTCGCAGCCACTGCACCCGCACTCGCGGCCTTGATCTCGAACTTGTTGTTCGCGGCTGCGGTGTTGATGGTGACCTTGATGCCCGAAGCATCGGTTGCCTTGAAGACGTTCACGCCGTCGAAGGTGGCACCGGCCAGAGCCACGTGAATTTCCTTCACCATAGCTTCAAAGTCAGCGACCAGCTTCTTGCCGTTATCGCCCAGACCCGTGACAGTACCAGCGTTGTCATAGGTTTTCGGCGCGTCCTGGATGGCAACCGCCAGGCTCTTCAGCTCCTGCAGGGCTTCGATAACAGTCTCACCGGCCGACAGGGCGACGTCCACGATGGACTGACCGCGCTGGATCGACTGACGAACCGCATCCTGAGCACCCATTTCAGCGCGCTGAGACGTGGCGATAGCGAAAATGGCTCCGTTATCTTTAGCGGTGGCAACCTTCATTCCGGTGTTCACGCGGTTTTGCGTGGTTTCCAGTGAACGGTTGGTCGAGTTGAGGTGTTGCAGCGCAATCAGAGCGCCACGGTTGGTGTTGATCGAGTTGGCCATTTTGGCTGTCCTTGCTCACTTTGTGATGGCCAGCGCCCTTTTGGCGCCGGGAGCGTTCTACTCACCCGGACGCGCCGCAATGCACGCACCAATGAACAAGGGTATTTTAACAATTATCTTTTTGTATTTATTTGATATTTTTAGTTGAGATTAAGCATTTCAGGTGCCAATAACCGGCAACGGAAAATCCTGCCCGGTCAATCTTGCCGGGCACTGCTCACCCGCAAACGCCGTTCGGTCATCAGCAGGTCCAAAGCCAGAGCCCTTGCCGCGTCACAGGCCACCAATTGAGTGCCGCGCTCCATATAGGCCTGTTCAAGATCCGCCAGGGTCGCGCCCTGCCCGATCCGGGCGATCGGACAGGGCTGACTGACCTCAGAGGGTATCAGAAGTCGCGTCGTCACAGGCTCCGGCCGAGGCATGCTGGCACACGAGACGATCATGCTGCAGCAGACGATCAAGGCGATCCACGCCCACCGTATTCTGTCCAGTCGGATCATTGGCGGCTTCTCCCCTATACACTGCCGTTTGTCTGCCCAGCGCCTCTTTTTCCTGCGCCGACTTTGCCCTCAGTTTTTCGATCCGCTCGTTTTCAGCAGACTCCAGCTCCCGGATTTTGCGAACCTGCTCGCCTATGGCTGCGGCCCGTTCCAGACGCTCGATCTTCCGCGCACGCCCTCCCAATGGATCGGTCACAAGTGCCAACAGAACCGCTGCCAGAACCAGCATCACTCCAGCCCACCCAAGAGCGGTCAAAACACGGCCCCACGCCCTCATGGATAGGCCCTGCGACACAGTTCGAAGTGCGGACCATCGCGCAGGCGCGGCCAGTCGCCGCCCCACACCAGCGGCACGTCCAGAGCCGAAGCCGCTGACTTCATCGCCTCGGCAATTCGCGGATACAGCGGCCAGTCCCAGCGGATCTGGCCATCCACCCACGCCGCCAGATCGACGGCATGGCCGCTCAGATGCCGGCTGTTCAAAGTACGGCTGGCCCCGGCCTTCACCAGCGAGGCCTGACGTTGGGATGATCGCAGCCCCTCTATGACCATGAAGTCTACAGGCGTGGTCACAATGGCCCGTTCGACCACCCGCACGAGGTCGGGATGGACCCCGCGCAGACTGTTGCGAGAGCGGTTGGACAGGCGAAACGTCACTGGCCGCCCTCTTTGTGGCCGCGCGCCAGGTTGACGACCTGTTGTGCCGACGGCGCGACCAGATACAGAAGGCTCATCAAGGCCAGCAGTCCCATCAACCCCTCGGCAAAACGCTGGACCTGATCGGCAGGTGCCCGATGCAGGGCATCGCGAAGCAAGACCCAGATCAGCATCGTGCACAGATAGACGTACAGTCTGCGCCACACCCACTGACCTTCCGCCAGACTGGCACGCTGAAGTTTCGGAACGGGGTTCATAGATCGTCCTCGCTGTTGAAATGGGTCGAGGCTGTCCGCCTCCAGTCCGCCCCGAGTTCATCGAGGCATTCGTCGGCACTGAGCCGGTCGGGCGCATCCCAGATGTCCGCATCCAGAAGCAGGTCGGACAGCGCATCCACGCGGGGGTCATGACCGGTCATCGCTCACCCCACGAACGTCAGATGCACGACGCCCGCAGCGCCACGCCCACCGCCGCCTGCAGCGGTCAGTCCCGCGCCGCCACCGCCGCCGCCCGCA
>NZ_DJFS01000050.1:349-6886 GCF_002432125.1 Brevundimonas sp. UBA5866 | reverse complement strand
CGCCCTTTTTCATGTCCGCAACCGCCAAGCCAGCGCCGCGTTAGCTTTGCATGAACACCACCGCCGAGGCCCGACGCTTTGCCGCCGTCCTGCATCCAACGCCGCAAGGGCTGTGGTGTCCGCAAGGGCGGTTTTTCATCGATCCACCGCGCCCGGTGGAGCGCGCCGTCATCACCCACGGCCATGCCGACCACGCCCGTTGGGGCCACAAGCACGTGCTGGCCACGCCCGAGACGCTGGCCATCATGGCCACGCGCTATGGGGCCGATTTCGCGGGCAGCACCCAGAGCCTTGAATACGGCGAGCGGGTGAAGGTGGGCGGGGTCGAGGTGTCGCTGCATCCGGCGGGGCATGTTTTAGGCTCGGCACAGGCCGCCATCCGGCACGGTGGCATCACCATCACGGCCAGCGGCGATTACAAGCGCCGCCGCGACCCGACCTGTGCGGGGTTCGAGCCGGTGCCGAGCGATGTGTTCATCACCGAGGCGACCTTTGGCCTGCCCGTCTTCCGCCACCCGCCCGACAGCCACGAGATCGGCAAGCTGCTGCACTCGATAGAGCAGTTTCCGGAACGGGCGCATCTGGTCGGAGCCTATGCTCTGGGCAAGGCGCAGAGGGTGATGAAGCTGCTGCGCGAGGCGGGCTATGACGAGACGATCTATGTCCACGGCGCGCTGGAAAAGCTGAACCGTCTTTATGAGAGTTTCGGCGTCGATCTCGGCCCGTGGCAGACGGTGGCGGGGGTGAAGGCCGACTTCGCCGGAAAGATCATTATCGCCCCGCCATCCGCCATCGCCGACCGCTGGAGCCGCCGCTTTCCCGATCCGGTCGCGGCCTTTGCCAGTGGCTGGATGAGCGTGCGGGCGCGGGCGCGTCAGAGGGGTGTGGAGCTGCCCATCATCCTGTCCGACCATGCCGATTGGGACGAGCTGACCGACACCCTGACCGAGCTTTCCCCCACCGAGGTCTGGATCACCCACGGGCGCGACGATGCCCTGTCGCGGTGGGCGCAGATCAACGGCATGACGGCTCGGGCGCTGCACCTCGTCGGCTATGAGGACGAGGACGACGAGCCTGTTGAAGAGGCCGTCGAATGAGGGCCTTTGCCGAACTGCTGGACCGTCTGTCTCTGACGGCATCGCGCAATGCCAAGCTGCGGCTGATCGCGGACCATTTGCGGACGGTGCCGGACCCTGATCGCGGCTGGGCGCTGGCGGCGCTGACGGGCGGCCTGTCGTTCAAGGAGGCCAAGGCCAACACCATCCGCAAGGTGGTGGAAGAGCGTGTGGATGCCGAACTATTCCGCCTGTCCTATGACTATGTCGGTGACCTAGCCGAGACGGTGGCCCTGATCTGGCCCACGCGGCACGGGGCCAACCGCGAGCCGGAAGTCTCAGAGGTGATCGAGGCCCTGAACACCGCCAAACGCGGCGAGGTCTATGGCCTGATCGAAAACTGGCTGGATGCGCTGGATTCTGAGGGACGCTGGGCGCTGCTGAAACTGGTGACGGGCAGTTTGCGCGTGGGCGTATCGGCGCGACTGGCGTGGCAGGCGGCAGCGGATTACGGCGGCGTGGACGTGGCCGAGATTCAAGAGGTCTGGCACGGACAGGAGCCGCCCTATCTCGATCTTCTGGCGTGGCTGGATGGCAAGGGCGAGCGGCCACAGGTCGAGTCGCATGGCCGTTTCCGCCCCGTCATGCTGGCCCATCCGATCGACGAGGCGACGGAGATGCCGCGCCTGAACCCCGCCGACTTCGTGGCCGAGTGGAAATGGGACGGCATCCGCGTTCAGGCGGTGAGCGAGGGCGGCATCAAACGCCTCTATTCCCGCACGGGCGAGGATATCGGCCACGCCTTTCCCGATTTGATCGAGGCGATGGATTTCGAGGGTGTTCTAGACGGCGAATTGATCGTCATCCGCGATCGCGTGATGGGCAGTTTCTCGGACCTGCAACAGAGGCTGAACCGCAAGAGCGTCGATGCCAAACGCATGGCGGCCTATCCGGCAGGTATCCGGGCCTATGACCTTCTGGCCGACCGGGATGAGGACACCCGCGCCCTGCCCTTTTCCGAGCGGCGCGAACGGCTGGAAGCCTTCATCGCCGCCATCGCGTCACCGCGCATCGACATCTCGCCGCTGGTCGAGATCGAAAGCTGGGAAGCTCTGGCCGAACTTCGCGCCAATCCGCCCGAGGGCGATGCGCGGCTGGCCGAGGGCTTCATGCTGAAACGCCGCGACAGCGTCTATGAGGCGGGCCGCCCCAAGGGGCCGTGGTTCAAGTGGAAGCGCGACCCCATGCTGGTCGATGCCGTGCTGATGTACGCCCAGCGCGGGCACGGCAAACGCTCCAGCTTCTATTCCGATTTCACCTTCGGCGTCTGGACGACGGACGAGGCGGGGCAATACGTGCTGACCCCCGTCGGCAAGGCCTATTTCGGCTTTACGGACGAGGAGCTGAAACAGCTCGACAAATTCGTGCGCGACAACACCACCGACCGCTTCGGCCCCGTCCGCGCGGTTAAAGTCACGCGCGACTTCGGATTGGTGGTCGAAGTCGCCTTCGAGGGCCTGCAACGCTCCACCCGCCACAAGTCCGGCATCGCCATGCGCTTCCCGAGGATCAACCGCATCCGCTGGGACAAGCCTGCGGGAGAGGCGGATGAGTTGGGGGCGTTGGAGGGGATGTTGTCGGCTGCGGAGGGGGAATGAAATCCCTCTCTTCCGCTCCCATATCAGATGGCATGACACTGTCATCTTCCCTCCCCGCCCGCTTTACCGACTGGTTCGCCAGTCGGGGGTGGAGTGCGCGTCCGCATCAGTTGGCGATGGTGGAGAAAGGGCTGGCGGGTGAGGATGCCTTGCTGGTGGCACCGACGGGCGGGGGCAAGACACTGGCGGGGTTTCTGCCCAGCCTGATCGAGCTGTCGCAGCGGGAGAAGGCCCCGGGCGAACTGCCTTCGGTGCACACCCTCTACATCTCGCCGCTGAAGGCGCTGGCGGTGGATGTGGAGCGCAACCTGCTGACGCCCGTGCGCGAGATGGGGCTGGATATCGCCATCGAGAGCCGAACGGGCGACACCAATCAGGCCAAGCGCGCGCGCCAGAGGCTGGCTCCGCCCGATATCCTTTTGACTACGCCCGAGCAGTTGGCCCTGTTCTGCGCGTGGGAGGGGGCGCGGGACTATTTCAAGGACCTGCGCTGTGTGGTGATCGACGAGATCCACTCCATCCACGGGTCAAAGCGCGGGGACCTGTTGTCGCTGGGGCTGGCGCGGTTGCGGGCCTTTGCGCCGAAGATGCGCAGCGTCGGCCTGTCGGCCACGGTGAGCGACCCCAAGGCCATCCGTGGCTGGTTATCCGACAAGGGCGACGATATCGTTTTTGGTCAGGCAGGCGCGCCACCGGAACTGGATGTGCTGCTGAGTGAAAACCGCGTGCCGTGGGCGGGCCACACCGCCAAGCACGCGATGCAGGAGGTGTATGACACCATCAAGAGCGCTGAGACCGCTCTGGTTTTCGTCAACACGCGCTGGCAGGCGGAATATGCGTTTCAGGAGCTGTGGCGGCTGAACGACGACAACCTGCCGATCGCGCTTCACCACGGCAGCCTTAGCGCCGAACAGCGCCGCAAGGTCGAGGCCATGATGACCAAGGGCCTGCTGAAGGCCGTGGTCTGTACCTCCACCCTCGATCTGGGCATCGACTGGGGCAATGTCGATCTGGTGATCCAGCTGGCCGCGCCCAAGGGATCGTCGCGTCTGGTGCAGCGGATCGGGCGGGCCAACCACCGTCTGGACGAGCCGTCGCGGGCGGTGCTGGTTCCCGCCAGCCGGTTCGAGATGCTGGAATGCCAAGCCGCCGTCGAGGCCGTGATGGAGGCCGCCCACGATGGCGAACCGATCCGCAACGGGGCCAAGGATGTGCTGGCCCAGCACGTCATGGGCGTGGCCTGCGCCGAAGCGTTCGATCTGGAGGAGCTGTACGACGAGGTCCGTACCGCCGCCCCCTATCGCGACCTGACGTGGGAGGATTGGGAACAGGTGGTCGATTTCGTCTCGACCGGCGGATATGCGCTGAAATCCTATGACAAATACCGCCGCATCGTGCGCGGGCGCGACGGGCTGTGGAAGGCGCGAACGAAAGAGATCATCGCCCGCCACCGGATGAATGTGGGGGCTATTGTCGCCGCCCAGACCTTGACCGTCCGCACTCGGGGGCGGCGTGGCACGGGCCGCAAGATCGGCGATGCCGAAGAGACCCTGTTCGAGCAGATGAGCATCGGCGACAGCTTTGTCTTTGCGGGCGAGATCTGGCGGTTCGAAGGCGTGGAAGGCACCAATGCCATCGTCAGCGCCACCAGCGATGACGACCCGATGGTGCCCAGCTGGGGCGGATCGCGCATTCCCATATCCTCGCACCTCGCCTATCGCGTCCGGCGGTTGATGGCCGACCGCGACACGTGGCGACGCATGCCCACCGATGTTCAGGAATGGCTGGAGGCGCAGGATGACCATTCCGGCATCCCCGCCATGGACGACCTGCTGGTCGAGACCTTCCAGCGCGGCAAGCGCCATTTCATGATCGTCTATCCGTTCGAGGGGGTTCTGGCGCACACCACCTTGGCCATGCTGCTGACGCGCAGACTGGACCGCGCGGGCGTGGGGCCGATCGGCTATGTCGCCAATGATTTCTCGCTGTGCATCTGGTCGATGCGGTCGATGGCCGACCTCGATTTCGACGCCCTGTTCGAACAGGACATGCTGGGCGACGATCTGGAAAGCTGGCTGGACGAGAGCTTCATGATGAAGAAGTCGTTCAAGGAATGCGCCCAGATCGCGGGCCTGATCGAGCGGCGTATGCCCGGCCATGAAAAGACGGGCCGTCAGGTGACCTTCTCTGCCGACCTGATCTACGACACCCTCAGACGCCATGCCCCCCAGCATCTGCTTCTGCGATGCGCGCGCGAGGATGCAGCGCGGGGCCTTTTGGATGTGGCGCGTCTGGGTGAACTATTGTCGCGTATCCGTGGGCGGATCAGGGTTTATAATCTGCCAAAAGTGTCGCCCTTTGCCGTGCCCATGCTGATGGAGATCGGCAAGGAACGCGCCCCCGGAACCTCTGCTGCCGATATGATGCTGGAAGACGCCGCCTTGATCGATGAGGCCATGAGCTAATGCAGATTAGCGTGGCGGGCGAACCGTGCGTGCTGCGGACGGCGGGAACGCTATGGCTGCCGCAGCATGGCACGCTGGTTGTTTCGGACCTGCACCTTGAAAAGGGGTCGGCATACGCCGCCAAGGGCCAGCTTCTGCCGCCCTATGACACGCGCGAGACGCTGGACCGCCTGCTGGCCGAGGTGGCCGATACTGAAGCCAAGACGGTGGTCCTGCTGGGGGACAGCCTGCACGACATGGGGGCCATCAGCCGTATTCCCGTGGCCGAGCGCGAGGCAGTGATCGATCTGGCGCAGCAGCTTGATCTGGTCTGGATCAACGGCAACCACGACCCCGACGGCGGCGCGGCCTTTGGCGGGCGCTCGACTGACGAACTGCATCTCGGAAACCTGATCTTGCGCCACGAACCGCAAGCCGGATCGCAGACGGGCGAGGTCGCGGGCCACCTTCACCCCTGCGCCAAGGTCAAAGGCGCGGGCGGGGCCGTGCGTCGCCGCTGTTTCCTCAGTGACGGCAACCGCCTGATCCTGCCCGCTTTCGGGGCCTATACGGGCGGGCTGAACGTGCTGGACGCCGCCTATGCGGGAATGTTCGCGCCCAAGGTTTGCGCCTATGTGCTGGGCCGGAAGGTGGTGCCGGTAAATACGCGCAGCCTTATCCCTGACGGCAGACGACTGCGGGCCTGACGGGCTTGTGGTTGCCAGTTTCGAAACCTCTGCTAATACTATTGTCATTGTTGTAAGCAACAACGCGCACTGTCGGTCGTTATGCTGCACAGGCAATCGGGGCAGAGTTATGATCAGTCGATACAGAGTGTGCGCAGCCTTGGCCGCAGTCTTGGCTACGGGCCTGGCTAATGGCTGGGCCACTGGAGCCATTGCAGGTGCGCAAAATGCAGTGCCGCAAGAGGCCGCGCCCCCAACAGTCGCCCCCATGACGTTCGAACAGGCCCGCGCCCGTCTGGAAAGCACCTCGTCACTCACCCGCGCCGCCGATTACGGGGTTCAGGCCGCGCAGGCCCACGCCAATGTCGCGGCGGGGCTTCACCGGCCCACGGTGTCGCTGGACGCCATGCTGATCCGCTATCGCAAGACCTTCGATCTGGACCTGTCCGAGGGGCTGGACCGCGCCCAGCAGGACATCGGCGCGGCCATTCCGGGGCTGGTGTCCAACCTGCCCGGCGTGACGCCCGATCTGGCGTCGCTGGTCGAGCAACGCCTGCAACAGGCCCTGCCCGAGATCTTCGCCGCCCTGCCTTCCGACCTGCGCCTTCGGTTGGAGGAAACCTCGTTCCGGCCCACGGTCACGGCGATCCAGCCCATCTATAGCGGCGGGGCCATCCCCGCCCTGCAACGCGCA
>NZ_DJFS01000050.1:0-293 GCF_002432125.1 Brevundimonas sp. UBA5866 | reverse complement strand
CCCGCCCTGCAACGCGCGGCACAGGCCAATGTCGCGCTGGCCGAAGCGCGCCGCGCCGAGGCGGGCGAGCTGGAAAGCGTCAATCTGGTCCGCGCCTATTTCGGGCAGGTACTGGCGGCAGAGGCGCTAAAGGTGGCCATCGACACCCGCGACGGGTTCGACCTGCACTTACGCAATGCCCGCCGGATGGAGGCCGAGGGCGTTCTGGCCCACGCGCAGGTCCTTCAGGTCGAGGTGGCCCGCGACACGGCCCAGCGTCAGGTAAACCGCGCCGAGGTCGAATACGAAAATGC
>NZ_DJFS01000005.1 GCF_002432125.1 Brevundimonas sp. UBA5866 | reverse complement strand
AACCGTGACAAGGCGATGAAGAACCTGCGCATCCGCCTATACGACATGCAGCGTCAGGCCAAGGACGCGGCCCGCTCGGACGCGCGCAAGTCACAGGTCGGCTCGGGCGATCGCTCGGAGCGCATCCGCACCTATAATTTCCCGCAAGGGCGCGTGACCGACCACCGTATCGGCCTGACGCTGCATTCCCTGCCGCAGATCCTCGAGGGCGACCTAGACCCGATGCTGAACGCCCTGATCGCCGAGGATCAGGCCGCCCGTCTGGCCGACCTCGAGGCCGAGTTCGGCTAAGCCCGCTTCTTTTTCTTGTGGCGGCTCATCTTCTCGCCAAGGCTCTCGGCATATTTAAGCGTAAAGGCCAGGGCTGCCGGATTGCCGCGGCGCGCACCCACACTGTCGGCCATGACGGCACCGCGCTCGCCGATAGGCTTGGGCGTGCCGACGGTGGTGTCGATGGCGGTCTGGTGCTCGATCTCGGCATTGAGGCGTGCGCCCATCAGCACGACCTGAAGTGAAATCCACGTCCAGAGCAGGAAACCCATCGCAGCCGACAGCGGGCCATAGGAGTCCGTGCGCACGAAGTTCGTCAGGAACCAGCTGAACAGCAAGGACACCGCCAGGCTCAGCACCGCCGCCACCAGCGCGCCGGGCGTCACCCAGCGCCAACGCGGCGAGGTGCGGCTGGGCCCGATCCGGTAGATCAGGTTCAAGAAGCCCACGAACAGCACGAACAGCACCGGCCAGCGCAGCGGCGACAGATAGGCCCATTCCTCCTGCAGGCCGAAGATGGAGATCACCACCGGCACACCGACCACCAGCACCGAGGTCAGCATTACCCCCACCAGTGCCGACAGGGTGCAGGCCATGCACAGCAGGTTGTATTTGACGATGTTGCGCTTCTCGACCTCGTGATAGGCCAGATTGAGACCGTAAAAGAGTGTCTTCACCCCGCCATTCGATGCCCAAAGCGACAGCAGCAGGGTCCAGATCAGGGTGAATGTCAGCGTGCCGGTCGAGTTGCTGGCCAACCGGGACATCTCGTTCCCGAGGAAGGCGGACACATTGCCGGGCAGCATCTCGTAAATGAAGTCCAGTCGCCCCCAGGCATCCGTCGGATCGGCGAACAGACCATAGATGGTGACAAAGGCACCGATGGTCGGAAACAGCGCCAGCAGCATGAAGAATGTGACACCGCCCGCCACAAAGGTCACACGGTCGCCAAAGAAGCCCATTCCCGTGCGCCACAGGATGTCGATCCAGCCTTTTAGCGGTATTTTCAAAGGGCTGGTGGCCAAACGCCCGCGGCCCGGTTCGGCCCGGTCATAGCTCTCGGGGCTATCCTCGGCGTCCACCTCGTCGGGTTTGTACTGGCGCAGGTCAAGGCCGATGCGGTGCCCTTGGGTATAGAGCAGGTGGGTGGCCGTAGCCCCTGCCATCAAGCCTCCGCCAGCGGCCCCCAGAAACTTCAGGATGAAGGAGCCCCGACTGGCGCCTCGCCCCCTGCCGGCAGAGCGGGAGAGGGTGTCTAGGACGCTGTGCAGCAGCTCATTGGCCTTGGCGGGAGATTTTTTTCTGCGCATGGCGGTTCACAACGATCCTGCGCCGGACCTGTTCCGCCTTGAATTTCCATCGCGAAGTCCCCAATCAATCCGCATGAACTCGACCTCCTCCAACTCGACCTCCGGTGCCACCCTTCTGAAAACCTGGAAGGATGCACAGGCACGCCTCAAGGCCGCGGGTATCGACAGCCCGTCGATCGACGCACGCATTCTGCTGGAAGCAGCGACCGGTGCAGGGCGTGTGGACATCCTGACCGATCCTTACCGTGCGGTCACCCCCGCACAGATGACCGAGATGGAAGCCATGCTGGAGCGTCGCCTGCGTCGTGAGCCGGTCTCCAAAATCCTCGGCAAGAAGGGTTTCTGGAAGATCATGCTGAACGTCACCCCTGACGTGCTGAGCCCGCGCGCCGACACCGAGGTGATCGTCGATATCGCCACCCTGGCCTTCCAGCCGAACCAGAGCTTCGAAATGGCCGACCTGGGCACGGGCTCGGGCTGCATCCTGCTGGCGACACTGGCAGAGCGTCCGGCGGCACGGGGCGTCGGCACCGACATCTCGACAGAGGCCATCGCCGTGGCCCGCGAGAATGCCGCCAATCTGGACCTGAACAACCGCTGCACCTTCCTGCGCACGGAATGGGCGACCGGCTTTGCCGACAACAGCTTCGATCTGGTGGTGTCTAACCCGCCCTATATCCCGACCAAGGACATTGAAACCCTTGATCCGGAAGTCCGCGACCACGATCCGCATCTGGCGCTGGACGGTGGTCCGGACGGGCTGGACCCGTATCGCGTGCTGGCCCCCGAGATCAAACGCGTGCTGCGCCCCGATGGCATCTTCGCCGTCGAGATCGGCTGGGATCNNGGATCTGGGCGAACGTGACCGCGTGGTCACCAACGGACCCGATCCCAAGACCACGCCGCGTCCGAAGGCGGATTGATATTACGCCGTTATAGGATGGAATCCGGGGCAGGTAACCGAAAGGAAGTCTGCCCCTTTTCAATAATGGGCTTGGCAAAGGCGGTATTCACGCGCTAAGTCCTTGGTGTCTCCCACTCAAACATAACAGATGCGGACCCGAGACGTCCTGCATAAGTGTGGCTGGGAATGTGATGGTCGGGCCATTGGGGCGCGGCGGACCACAGGGCGACATTCGTTTTCCGGACAGAACGCCAAGGGGATTGGCCCCTCAGCGCGGAACAAGAATAAGGGCTCCGGCTGTCGCCGTTGGCAGTCTGACCCGCACCAGCACGGTATCCTCGATGAGAGATTTCAAGGGCATGAAGCGTCAGCGCGGCCGCAATCGCAAGCCGAGCGGTGGCAATAACGCCAATGCGACCAACCCGAACCGTTCATGGGACTCCCAGGGCCCCGAGAACATCAAGGTCCGGGGCAACGCCCAGACCGTCTATGAACGCTACATGCAGCTGGCGCGCGATGCCGCCGCCGCCGGTGACCGCGTTCTTGCCGAAAACTACACCCAGCACGCCGAGCACTATTTCCGTGTGCTGCGCGCCCTCCAGCCGCTGCGTTCGGTAAGCGAGATCGCCCAGCGCGAGCAGGCCGGCCAAGGCTTCGATATCGATTTCGAAGACGAATCCGGTGCCCAGGCCGCCGCCATTATCGCCGCACAGCAGGCCGAAGAGCGCCGCGCCGAGGAAGAAGCCCGCCGTCAGGCCGAGCGCGCCGAGCGCGA
>NZ_DJFS01000087.1 GCF_002432125.1 Brevundimonas sp. UBA5866 | reverse complement strand
GACGCCGATGATCTTGTCGGCACCGACCATCTTCAGGCCCTGAATGACGTTCAGGCCGATACCGCCCAGACCGAAGACCACGCAGTTCGAGCCCGGCTCGACCTTGGCGGTGTTGGTCACGGCACCCACGCCCGTGGTCACGCCACAGCCGATGTAGCAGGCCTTGTCGAACGGCGCGTCCTNNGAGAAGGTCGAGCAGCCCATGTAGTGGTGGATGGTCTGGCCCTTGTAGGAGAAGCGCGAGGTGCCATCCGGCATCAGGCCCTTGCCTTGGGTGCCACGGATCGAGGTGCACAGGTTGGTCTTGCGCGACAGGCACGACTTACACTGGCGGCATTCCGGGGTGTAGAGCGGGATGACGTGGTCGCCGACCTCAAGGCTGGTCACGCCCGGGCCGACTTCGACCACAACGCCCGCGCCTTCGTGGCCGAGGATCGACGGGAACAGGCCTTCAGAGTCCAGACCATCGAGGGTATAGGCGTCGGTGTGGCACACACCGGTGGCCTTGATCTCGATCATCACCTCGCCAAAGCGCGGACCTTCCAGATCGACTTCGACGATTTCGAGCGGCTTCTTGGCTTCGAACGCTACGGCGGCGCGGGTTTTCATAGTTGGTTTTGTCCTTTCAGGACGCCCTATGCTCGCCTCGCGGAGGCTCGCGACTTGAGGGCATAATCCCAAGATGGTCTGACGTTAGTGTTGTTTTACGCTGCGTCTGTGTCTGGCGATACTGCGACAACCGCAAAACATTATTGCGTATGAGCAACAATCCTGCTGCAACGTCCCGATGAGCAGATGGGACGGGATCGACGAGTTCACGGCGGTGGCCGAGCAGGCCAGCTTTTCCGGCGCGGCCAAGCGGCTGGGGCTGTCCACCTCGGCGGTCAGTCGCGAGATCGCGCGGCTGGAAGACCGCTTGCAGACGCGCCTGCTCCACCGCACCACGCGCCGTGTCGAACTGACCGATGCGGGGCGCGAGTTCCTAGCCCGCTGCCGTCGTCTGATCGACGAGCGCGACGAGGCGCTGGCGGCCATCCAGCCCGATGACCACGCCCCGCGCGGCCTTTTGCGGATGACCTGCTCCGTCTCCTATGGCGAGCGGTTCATCGCCCCCGCCGTCAATACCTTCGCACGGCAGTATCCCGAACTGCGGATCGACCTCGATCTCGACAACCGCCTGCGCGACCTCGTGGGCGAGGGCTATGATCTGGCCATCCGTTTCGGCCATCTGACGGACTCGCGGCTGATGGCGCGGCGTCTGGCCTCGCGCTCCCTGATCCTGTGCGCCAGCCCCGACTATCTGGCCCGCAGAGGTGCCCCGCGCGACCTCTCCGAGATCGCCAGCCACGACACCCTCAGCGGCACATCCCAGCAATGGCGTTTCACCGAGAGCGGGCGCGAAATCACCCTGACGCCGATGAGCCGCTGGCGGTGCAACTCCGGCACGGCGGTGATGGATGCGGCCCTGCAAGGGCTGGGTCTGTGCCAACTACCGGACTTCTATGTGCGCGACGCCTTGTTATCGGGTCACCTTGTTTCCCTACTGGACGAACATCGTCCGCCGGATGAAGGTGTGTGGGCCGTTCATCCCCATCCCCGTCACGTCCCGCCCAAGGTGCGGGCCATGATCGAATGGCTGCACGACCATCTGAACACGCAGAGGATTTAGCCATGAACCTCGTCGTCCTGACCGGAGCCGGAATATCCGCTGAAAGCGGCGTGCCGACCTTCCGCGCCAGTGACGGGCTGTGGGAAGGGCATCGCGTGGAAGAAGTGGCCACGCCCGAAGGCTTTGCCGCCAATCCGGCGCTGGTCCAGGAGTTCTACAACCTGCGGCGCGCCTTCCTGTCACAGGTGGAACCCAACGCCGCCCATCTGGCACTGGCCGAACTGGCGGCCCGCTGGGATGGAGAGTTCACCCTCATCACCCAGAATGTGGATGACCTGCACGACCGCGCCCACGAGCGGATCAGGCCTTCCGAGTTCTTTTCCCTCATCCACATGCATGGCGAACTGCTGAAGGTGCGCTGCACCCGCACCGGCAGGATCATGGACTGGCACAGCGACCTTCAGCCCTACCACCCCTCGCCCTTCGATCCGGCGGGCTATCTGCGCCCGCACATCGTCTGGTTCGGGGAAATCCCGTTGGAGATGGAACGGATCGAACAGGCTTTGGCGCGATGCGACGTCTTCCTGTCCATCGGCACGTCGGGGAATGTCTATCCGGCGGCGGGCTTTGTTCAACTCGCCTCTATGGCCGGCGCTCGGACGGTCGAAATCAATCTGGAACCCAGCGCAGGGCAAAACCTGTTTTCGGAACACCTTTACGGACGCGCCACCGAGGTACTGCCGCCCTTTCTGGCTAGCCTCTAGGACCGAACAGGATCAGACCCGCGCCGATCAGACACACGGCCCCGCCGATCAGGTCCCAACGGTCGGGCACGGTCTTTTCGATCACCCGCATCCATACCAGAGACGCGCAGATATAGACCCCGCCATAGGCCGCAAACGCCCGCCCCGCAGCGTCACTGGGCACCAGTGTCAGCAGCCACGCAAAAGCGATCAGGCTCAACACGCCCGGCACCAGCCAAAGCGGCGAGCGGTCCAGCTTCAGCCAGGCCCAGAAGGCAAAGCAGCCGCCAATCTCGGCCAGGGCAGCAAGGGGATAGACCAGAGCCAGTTTCATACCCTGTATGGACCACCCCACAGCACCCAGCACAAGCGTTTCATCCCGACACCCAAGGTGATTTGCGAAAAAGAGCCCGCACCGTCATTTTGCAATGCAGCAATACACTGTCCCCCTGCATGGTCCCGAGCGGCAAGTCTCGGGACACGACGGATTTCAAATGACGACCGACGCCATCAATCCCCCCACCCTGCCGACGACCAAGCCGTATGGCCGCATCATTGCCATGCCCGCAGACACCAACCCGGATGGTGACATCTTCGGTGGCTGGCTGCTGGCGCAGATGGACTTGCACGGTGCCACCCCCGCGTTCGAGCGTGCCGGTGGCCGCTGCGCGACCGTGGCTCTGGACGGCATGGTCTTCCACCAACCGGTGACCATCGGTGACGAGGTGACCATCTATGCCCGCATCATCCACACGGGCCGTACCTCGATCCGCGTCCACGTCGAGGCATGGAAGCGTGCCCGCGGCCAGGCCGAGAACGAGAGCGTCCGCGTGACCGAAGGCATCTTCACCTATGTGGCGATCGACGAGGACCGCAAGCCGCGTCCTCTGCCCGAGATCGCCCCGCTCGGCTAAGCTGCCGCACCGTTTCGCCAAATATGATATTATGGTGCCAAGGTCGCTATTCCTTGACCTTGTCACCAGCAGCCCCTACCTCCCGATCATGGCTATCCGACGTATTCTGACCATCGACATTCCGGCCGATCTGGCCATTCTCAAGACCGTGGCCAAGCCGGTCGAAAGCGTGACGGACGAAACCCGTGCGTTGATGGATGACATGCTGGAAACCATGTACGACGCCCCCGGCATCGGCCTGGCCGCGCCGCAGATCGGTGTGCTGGACCGCGTGGTGGTCATGGATCTGGGTGACGGCGAGGTAGCCGAGGGTCTTGAGGGCGAAGAGGCTGAAAAGGCTGCCCGCAACCCGCGCTTCTTCGTGAACCCTGAAATCCTCTGGGCCTCCGAAGAGACTATGCCGTACGAGGAAGGCTGCCTGTCGATCCCGTCCTACTATGACGAGGTCCAGCGTCCGGCCCGCGTGCGCGTCTCCTACCTGAACTATCAGGGCGAAAAGATCGAGGAAGAGATCGACGGCCTGTACGCGGTCTGCTTCCAGCATGAACTGGACCACCTCAACGGCGTTCTGTTCATCGATCACCTGTCGCGCCTGCGCCGCGACCGTGCTGTGACCAAGGTCAAGAAACACCAGAGGATGGCTGCCTGATGCCCCGTCGCCAACGTCGTGAAGTCCAGTCCCGTCGCCCGATGACCCGCGCTGCCAAGGTGGGCGTGGCTTCGGCTGCGACCATCGTGGGCGTCGCCGCCATCGGCGTCATTGCCGGCCTGCTGCTGGACCGTCTGCTCGATTTCGACGACGCTCTGGACGCGGGCGGTGCATGGGATCTGGACGGCAGCACCCACACCCGCTGGCAGTAAGCCTCACCTTCCTTTAAAGGCGAGGCCCTCCCGTCCATGTTCCGGCACGGGATGAAGGAGTCATCATGCGCCTCGCCTTTATGGGAACCCCCGAATTCGCCGTGCCGTCGCTGGCCGAACTGATCGCCGCCGGTCACGAGATCGTCGCGGTCTATTCCCAGCCGCCCCGCCCCAAGGGCCGTGGCCAGAAGCTGACCCCCTCGCCCGTCCATGCCTTTGCAGAGTCGATGGGCCTGCCGGTATTCACGCCGGAATCCATGAAATCCGACGAGGCCATCGCCCAGTTCCAGTCGCTGGATCTGGATGCCGCCATCGTCGTGGCCTATGGCCAGATCCTGAAAACCGAAGTGCTGGAAGCACCGGCCCTGGGCTGTTTCAACCTGCATGGCTCGATGCTGCCGCGCTGGCGCGGTGCCGCGCCGATCCAGCGCGCCATCATGGCCGGTGATAAACAGACCGCCGTTCAGGTCATGCGTATGAGCGAGGGTCTGGACGAAGGTGCCATCATCTTGTCGGAGGTCATGGACATCCTGCCGACCGACACCGCCGCCAGCCTGTCCGAGCGCATGAGCCACACCGGTGCCGCCCTGTGGTCGCGCGCCCTTGCCGCCATCGAGCGCGGTGGCGCACAAGAGGTCGAACAGTTCGGCGAGGTCACCTACGCCAGGAAGATCACCTCCGCCGAGGCCCAGATCGACTGGACCCGCACTGCCGCCGAGGTCGACTGCCACATCCGTGGCCTGTCACCCTTCCCCGGCGCATGGTTCGAGGTCGAGGTCGATGGCCAGCCCGTCCGCATCAAGGCCCTGCTGTCCGAAGTGGTGGATGCCTCGGGCCAAGCGGGGGAACTGCTGGACCAGAACCTGACCATCGCCTGCGGTGACGGGGCCGTACGCCTGATCCGCGCCCAGCGTGCGGGCAAGGCCCAGCAGTCGGGCGCGGAACTGCTCAACGGTTTCAAACTCCCTACAGGCACCGTTTTCAGTTCGGCTCAGCGCGCCTGATATGCCCCGCTTCCGTTTCACGGTCGAATACGACGGCTCGGCCTATAACGGCTTTCAAGCCCAGAAAGACCAGCCCACGGTTCAGGGCGCGCTGGAGGCTGCTATCAAGGCGTTCAGCGGTCAGGATGTACGCATTGCCGCCGCGGGCCGCACCGACACGGGCGTCCACGCCACGGGACAGACCTGCCATGTCGATCTGGACAAGGACTGGCCCGCCCGCACCGTCATGAACGCCATGAACGCCCACATGCTGGACGAGCGTGTGTCGGTGCTGGACTGCGTTCCGGTGTCGGATGAGTGGCACGCGCGCTTTACGGCCAATGGTCGCAAATACCTGTACCGCATCCTGAACCGTCCGGGCCGTCCGGCCATCGATCAGGGCCGCGTCTGGCACGTCAAAAAGCCGCTGGATGCCGAGGCCATGCACGAGGCCGCCCAGAGCCTGCTGGGCCAGCACGACTTCACCACCTTCCGTGATGCCCAGTGTCAGGCCCAAAGCCCGATCAAGACGATGGACGTGGCGCGTGTGACCCGCGTCGGCAACGAGGTGCATCTGGTGTTCGAGGCGCGCAGCTTCCTGCACCGTCAGGTGCGCTCCATGACCGGATCGCTGGCCGAAGTGGGTCTTGGCCGCTGGACGCCCGAAGATTTCAAGGCCGCCCTCGATGCCGCCGACCGCACGCGCTGCGGACCGGTTGCACCGTCGGACGGCCTTTATCTGACCGGCGTAACCTACGACACCGAAGCGTAACCTACTTCTTCAACATCCCGCCAAGGATGCTGCCGAGGTTACCCAGTCCGCCACCGGCACCGCCGCCCAGCAGACCACCGAGGATGTCGCCCATATCCACGCCCTGTTTCGGATTGGCGGCGTCGCCGTCCGGCGTCAGCTTGTCGATGATGATCGGCAGGGCCATCGCCAGCACACCGGCAGCCTGAGCGGGCGACACACCCAGCTTCTGCGCGAACTGGCCGATCGGGCCGGATCCGAGAATGGACTCGATCTGCTGGGCCGAGACGGGCAGATTTCCGCCCTGACCCAGCCAGGATTTGGCAATGTCACCGAGGCCACCGGCGCTGAACTTTTGCGTCAGCCCCTGCACGCCGCCTTGGGATTCGATCAACTCCTGCACGCCGTTGATCGCCTCGCCCCCGCCCGGAAAACCTGCCTTGCCTGCAATCTGATCAAAAAAGCTCATGGTGCGATCCTCGCCTAGTGCCGAATTATGGACAGATTGGCAGTCGCGCCCGATTTTACCATCCGCAAATATGCAAACCTGTGTGACCAATGAGCAGCGTTTTTTGATTCGAAAAATGCTTGGGTTAACAGGCCATTAACCTCTCAACTACAGAATTGCGCTGTGGATTTTTTGCGACACAGTCTGAAACATTGCTTCAAACTCGTAAAAAGTTCCGCTAACACTACGCCACCAACAGACAACAGACAGGGGAGCACGCCACGTGGTGAAACGGCTCACTGCTGCCACGCTAGCGGCCGCACTCGGATTCTTTGCCATTAACCCGGCACCTGCACAGGCTAATGACCCTTATTGGCAGTGCGTCACCTTCGCCCGCATGTTCTCGGGTATCCAGATTTTCGGTGATGCATGGACCTGGTGGCGTCAGGCTGTTGACCGGTTCCGCACCGGCAATGCTCCGGAAACCGGCTCTGTCCTTGTCTTCCAGCCTCATGGCCGTATGCGTGCCGGTCACGTTGCCGTTGTCTCCGATGTTCTGACCGACCGCGTGATCCGCGTCACCCACGCCAACTGGGGCGGCAGCCGCGGCAAGGTCGAAGAGAACGTCACCGTCGTGGACGTCTCTAGCGAAGGCAACTGGAGCCGCGTCAAGGTCTGGTACAATCCCAGCAATGCGCTCGGCACCACCATCTACCCGACCTATGGCTTTGTTTATAACAGCGCCCGTTCCGCTCTTAACGAAGGCCGCCAGCTGGCCCAGAACACCGCCCAGAACAACGCCAACTGATCGGTCGTCATGATTTGAAAAAGCCCCGCCATCGGACGGGGCTTTTTTCATGGGCGCAACATCGGCTGGCATGCCGCGGCGGATCAGGCGATATATTTCGCATGACAGAGTCTTCCGACAACATTCGCGCCCAGTCGATCCAGAACGCCAAACACGAACCGCAAGGCGTAACCTATGCCGGCTATCTGGCCCTCGACACGCTGCTGAGCGCGCAGGAACCCCGCTCGGACCAGCATGATGAAATGCTGTTCGTCATCATCCACCAGACCAAGGAACTGTGGCTCAAACAGATCCTGCACGAAGTGGCGCTGGCCCAAAGCCTGATCCGCCAGGGCAATCTGGTACCGGCCTACAAGTCCCTCGCCCGCGTCAGCCGTATCCAGTCTGTCATGACCCAGAGCTGGGACATCCTAGCCACCATGACACCCGCCGACTATCTGCGCTTCAGGAGGGATCTGGGGGCTTCCTCGGGCTTCCAGAGCGATCAGTTCCGCCGTCTGGAGACCATTCTGGGGCTGAAGGATGCCCGCTTCCTGCGCTTCCATGCCGAGCGCCCCGAAGCCCATGCCGCACTGGTGCAGGCACTCAATTCGCCCAGCCTCTATGACGATGCGCTGCGCCAGTTATCGCTGGCCGGTGTGCCGGTCCCGCCAGAGGTGCTGAACCGCGATGTCTCCCAGAGCTATGAGCCCAGCGAAGGCGTCGAGGCCGCGTGGCTGGAAGTTTACCGCAACACCGAAAAATGGTGGCCGCTTTACCAACTGGCCGAAAAGCTGGTCGATCTGGATGACGCCCTTCTGACATGGCGTCATAAGCATGTTGTGACAGTGGAGCGTATTATCGGCCGCCGCCAGGGCACGGGCGGCACCGATGGCGTCGGCTATCTGGTCGAGACACTAAAACGCCGTTGTTTCCCGGAACTTTGGTCCCTGCGTACCAAGCTCTAGGATAGGCAACCCTCTGGCCCGTCCAAGAGTTCTCGTCATTCCCCGAGTAACGCTGGAGTCAGCTCATGAGTGCGAATGCCCATGATATCAAAGTCCTCAATGGACTCGTCGAGGCTCTTATCGATTGCGCTGACGGCTATTCAGACGCCGCCAATGACACGTCCGAGCCTCGTTACAGCCAATGGTTCGACCGCCGCGCATCGCAATATCTCGCGCTGGCGGAATCCCTGAAGGGCGAGGTTCGTGCCCGTGGCGGCTCGCCCGAGGATAACGGCTCGATCCTCGCCAAGGCCACGCGCGCCTTTGCCGGTTTCAAACAGGCGCTTCTGGGTCAGAAGGAAAGCCTGTACCAACTGATCCAGTCATCGGAAGAACAGGTCCTCTCGCGGTTCCAGCGCGCGGCGGACGATACGCAACTGTCGGCAACGACACGCGACATCGTGCGACGCGTCATGGAACAGCTGCCCCTGAGCGAGGCCGAAGCTGCTGAGCTCAGCGCCCAGACCGGCCATTCCTGAAGCCAATAAAAAACCCCGTCGCATCCGCGACGGGGTTTTTCATTATCAGCCTTGGGGCCGATCTCAGCCTTCGGTCGACTCTTCAGCGCCGGTGGTCGGGACCGAAACCTTGCGAGCGGTTTGACGCTCGGCGATACGGGCCGACTTACCGCGACGGTCGCGCAGGTAGTACAGCTTGGCGCGACGGACGACACCGCGACGCTTCACTTCGATCGACTCAACGTTCGGCGACAGGATCGGGAAGCGGCGCTCGACGCCTTCACCGAACGAAATCTTGCGGACCGTGAACGTCTCGTTGATGCCGCCGCCGTCACGGGCGATGCAGACGCCTTCGAAAGCCTGGATACGTTCGCGATCACCTTCCTTGATGCGCACGTTGACGCGCAGGGTGTCGCCCGGCTGGAAATCCGGAATGGTCTTGCCTTCGAGCAGGCGGGCTTTTTCTTCAGCAGCGAGCTGTTGAACGATGTTCATGGTCAATCTCCGGAGCTTATTTGCTCTTTACCTGTAAGTTGGCGAGATACTGCTCCCAGAGGTCTGGGCGCCGTTCCCGCGTCGTGATTTCCCGCTGTTCCTGACGCCACTTTGCGATCTTTTTATGATCGCCCGACAGCAGGACCTCGGGAATGTCGTGGCCTTCGAATGTCCGCGGTCGCGTGTACTGCGGATGTTCGAGCAGGTTGTCCTCGAAGCTCTCGGACGACAGGCTTTCCGCCGCGCCCAAGACCCCCGGAACCAACCGGACGCACGCCTCGATCGCCACCATTGCCGCCGCCTCGCCACCGGCGAGGACCGCGTTTCCGACGGAGACCTCCTCGAACCCGCGCGCATCGAGTACGCGCTGGTCCACCCCCTCGAAACGGCCGCACAGCACGACGATACCGTCGGCTTTCGCCCATTCCTTAACCCGCGCCTGCGTCAGGGGCCGACCGCGTGCGCTCATGTACAAAAGCGGCCGAGGGGGACCTTGCAGGCTGTCGAGAGCCCGCGCCACCACGTCCGCTTTGAGTACCTGACCCGGACCGCCACCCGCAGGGGTGTCGTCCAGGAAGCCGCGCTTATCCTCGGAAAACGCGCGGATGTCCAGTGTTTCCAGACTCCACAGCCCCTTCTCGCGCCATGCGGTGCCGATCAGCGACACGCCGAGCGGGCCCGGAAAAGCCTCGGGGAACATGGTCAGGACGGTTGCGGTAAAAGCCATGCGCGGCCTTTAGCGCCGAACCCCCGCAAAAGCAAAAGGGCGGAAGGTCTGAAAACCTCCCGCCCCCGAGCGTTCATCCTGTTCGGCTTACAGGGCCGGTTGGCCACCGCCCTGCGCGATCCAGCGATCCACCTGCTCTTCCAGCACTTCGAGCGGCACAGCGCCCGAGCCCAGAACTACGGTGTGGAAGTCGCGGATGTCGAACCTGTCACCCAGCGCGGCCTGGGCTTTGCGGCGCAGTTCGAAGATCTTCAGCTCGCCGATCTTGTAGCTGACGGCCTGACCCGGATTGGTGATGTAACGCTCGACTTCCTTGACGATGTCACGTTCCGACAGAAGCGAGTTCTGGCGGAAATAGTCCATCGCCTGTTCGCGGCTCCAGCGCTTGGCGTGAAGTCCGGTGTCCAGCACCAGACGCACGGCGCGCCACAGCTCGGTCGAGAGACGACCGAAGTCGGAATACGGGTCCTGATAGAAGCCCATCTCCTTGCCCAGCTGCTCGGCATACAGGCCCCAGCCTTCAGAGTAGACGCCATAGCCGCCGAAGCGGCGGAAGGACGGTACGCCTTCAAGTTCCTGCGCATAGGCGATCTGGAAATGGTGGCCCGGCGCGCCCTCGTGATAGCTGATGCCTTCGATCTGCGGCTTCAGAACCTGCGTCATGTCCGACAGGTTCATATAGTAGATGCCCGGACGCGAGCCGTCCGGTGACGGGCGCATATAGAAGGCGATCGAAGCGGTCGCCTCGCGGAAAGGTTCGACCGCACGGACTTCCAGCGCCGCCTTGGGCAGAACCGAGAACCATTGAGGGGCGATCTTCATCACATCCTCGACGTGACCACGGGCCTGCGCGAGGAAGGCTTCCTTGCCTTCCGGCGTGTTCGGATACTGGAACTGCGGGTCGGTTTTGATGAAGGTGAAGAACTCCTGCAGGGTGCCGGTGAAACCGACCTGCGCCTTGATCTTCTCCATATCGGCCTGGATACGGGCCACCTCGGCCAGACCGATGTTGTGGATTTCATCCGCCGTCAGGGTGGTGGTCGTCGAGAGCTGAAGGCGGGCGTTGTAATAGGCCTCGCCGTCCGGCAGACGCCACACGCCGCCGTTGCTGTCGGCCTTGGCCTGCGCCTCGCCCAGAGCCGCCAGCACCGCGTCGAAGCCGCGCTTGTACGGGCCGGTCAGGGCCTCGCGGGCCGAGGCCAGCAGACGGTCCTTGGTCGCTTGGTCGGTATCGAGGGCGGTGACCTTCTTCTGGATGTCCGCCCAGACGGGGTTCTCTCCCTCGCCCGCGAACGGCGCGCCCGAAATGACGGCGCGGGTGTTTTCGAAGCTGGGCTCGAACACGAACATCGGCGAGACAATGCCCTTGGCCGTGCGGTCGCGCAGGGTGTCGGCCACCTGCCCCATATAGCGTTCGGTATCGACCAGGCGCGCGACATAGGCCTCGGCATCGGCGACCGTATCGACGCGGTGGTTGTTGATCATGAACACCGGCAGGCTGGTGGTCGGATTGCCGTTGGCGGCGAACTGGAAGCCCCAGTCACGCCATTTATCGGACAGGCGGCCCTGTTCGACCTGATACTCGAACAGGCGGACCGACAGGCGGTTCTGCGGTGACAGTCGGGCCGGATCAAAAGTGGCTTTCAGCTCGGCCAGCTGCGCCTCGGCCAGGGCCAGACCACGGGCCTGCGCCTCTGGCGAGTTGTCGTCCAGCTTGTCGTAGTCGGTCTTCATGCCCATTGCGGTCATCGACTGCGGGCTGAGCGCCAGACGGGCCTGATAGGCATCCTCGAACCAGACAGCGAGGCGTGCATCCTCGCTCTGGGTGTTCTGGCCCGGGGCCTGGCTCTGGGTCAACGACAAAGCCGTAATCGACGGCATAGTCCCGGCCACAGCACCTCCGGCCACGGCATACAGTGCCAGTGCCGCCACCGATGAAATCATAATACGGCGCATTGCGCTCCCCCTCGTTACAAATCCTCGGGGGCACACTCCCAGCAAAGCTACCAGCTTACAAGATTACGCCAAGTTGAAATGAATGCGGGTCTTCGCCGCAGTCACCTCAGCGGCTGCGCAGTTCGGTGATGGTCTTTGCCGGAGAGATTTGCTCGGTGTCCGCGATCAGATGGATCAGGGCCGGTTGGCCACGGCGGCTGACCTCGCAGGCCTTGGCCAGCGCATCGGGGAAATCACCCGTCGCCGTCACACGGATCCCGAACGCGCCGAAAGCCTCGGCATATTTGACGAAGTCGGGATTCTTGATGTCGGTGGCGATGACCCGCGACGGATAGTGCGTCTCCTGGTGCATACGGATGGTGCCGAAGCTGGAGTTGTCCACCACGATCACAATGACTGGCAGATTGTACTGAACCGCCGTCGCCATCTCGCAGGCGCTCATCATGAAATCGCCGTCACCGGCAAAACAGACAACCATCCGTTCGGGCATGACCGCCTTGGCCGCCAGCGCCGCAGGATAGCCATAGCCCATAGCCCCCGAGGTCGGCGCCACCTGCGCACGGCGGGACTGATGGTGATAGAAACGGTGCAGCCAAGCCGCGAAATTCCCTGCGCCATTGGTCAGAACGGCATCCTTGGGCAGGCCCACAGTCAGGTGACGCGCGACCTCTGACAGATTGACCGCGCCGACCGTCTCGATCGGCGTCGAGAAGGCCTTGTAGGCTTCGTTGGCCGCGCGGGCCTGATCGTGCCACAGGCGGTCCACCGCGATATTGGCAATGGCCAGACCGGCAAGGCTGTTGTCGGCCGTCGCGGACATGAGCGGTGCCCAGACCCGCCCCGTCTCCTCTGCCCCCGGCAGGATATGGACAAGGGTCTTGGCCGTGCGGGTACGATCCAGCGTTGTATAGCCCTGGGTCGCATTCTCTCCCAGGCGCGCGCCGATGGCGATGATCAGATCCGACTGTTTGACCCGCTCGATCAGCTTGGGGCTGCATCCGATACCCAGATCGCCCGCATAGCAGGGATGCAGGTTCGAAATCAGGTCCTTGCGGCGGAAGGACAGGGCCAGCGGAATCCCCAGACGTTCGGCCCAGTTGCCGATGGCCGTCGTCGCCTCGTCGCTCCAGCCCGAACCGCCCAGCACCAGAAGCGGGCTTTCCGCCTTGGACAGGCGCTCGGTCAACTCAGAGACGAAGGCCGGATCCAGCGCCGAGCGGGCGGGCACCACCGGCTTGACCGGAGCGGGACCGCCATCCTCGTGCAGCAGATCTTCCGGCAGGGCGATGACCACCGGCCCCATGCGCCCCTGCAGGGCGGTGGCAAAGGCGCGCTCGACGATCTCGACGGTGCGCTCGGGGCTTTCGATTTCAGTGGCCCATTTGGCGAGTGTGCCGAAGGTCTGGCGGTAATCGACCTCCTGAAAGGCACCGCGTCCGCGGTCCGACAGGGCGATCTGTCCGACAAACAGGATCATCGGCGTGGAATCCTGCTGCGCCGTATGCACGCCGATAGAGGCCTGGGTTGCCCCCGGCCCGCGCGTGACCATGCAGATGCCCGGCTTGCCGGTCAGCTTGCCATAGGCCTCGGCCATATTGGCGGCACCGGCTTCGTGGCGGCAGACGATGACCTCGATCTTGTCCCGCACATCGTAAAGCGCATCCAGCACGGCCAGATAGCTCTCGCCCGGTACGCAGAACACCTTATCAATCCCGTTCACCACAAGGGTTTCGACAAGGCGGCGGGCGCTCGACACGGGGGTTGCAGTCATCGGATATCCGTCTGAAAACAGTATAAAGCTCAGGTTGAAGTGAACCGAGCCGATAGTCCGACTTCTATCTTGGGCTAACGGCGGTTGCTACCCGAACTTTCTCAATGACGTCTAAAATCGAGGCAAAATATGCGTAAAATCATCGCACTGAGCGCAATCGCAATCGCGCTGGCCACGGCGGCCTGCAACACCGTTGCAGGCATCGGCCGCGACGTTCAAGCCGCGGGCCGTGCCGTAACCAATTCGTCGGATTCAGCGCGTCGATAAGGTCTATCGGGGCTTATTCCACGCGGCCCGATTCCGAAGCACGCTCCAGTGCCTCGAGCGAGGCCGCGCACCCCTGAAGGGTTTCCTCGCCCACCTTCACCATAGCGGCGAGCGGATAGACGCGGTCGCTCATACCATCCGAGCAGTCGGTGCCGGTCAGGGTAACGGTCAGAGCGCGCTTGTCAGCGAGGGTGGTTTCCCAGACGGCCATATTGCCCGTTACGGCCGGCTTTACTGCGACGCCGGTGAGCGGCGCCTCCTCGATACGGCTGTAGGTGATGCCCGCCGGTGCCAGATCGACGCTCCAGAACGGTTCATTGCCGACGACACGGATGTTGTCATCAAGCTTGACGTTCGCGATCTGAGGCGCAGCGGCGTCCGGGGTGTTTTCAGCCGGTTTCTGATCCTGGGCGCCACACGCGCTTACAGCCAGACCTAAAGCCGCCATCGCAACAGCCATACGCATCGTCAATCTCCGTGACATACAAGGCACCGCCCCTCAGGCAGCACAATGTTCTTTAACGCAAAATGGCCGCCTTCTGTTCCTGAAAGCGGCCATTTCTCAAATCATTAGCAGACAGTTCGCGGACTTATTTCTGCACCCACTGCCCTTGCGCGTTGCGGTACCACTGGCCCGACGAAATGCGTGGCAGAAGCTGGGTCTCGAACATACGCGAACCTGCAACAGCCGGCGTGGTGCCAGCCTGCGATGCACTGCGGGTATAGGCCTCGCGGCGGCCATTGTTCACGGCCTCGACAGCGGCGCGCGTCTCAGGCTCGACCTGGGTGCGGACGCCCAGATATCCATCGGCCTGCTCGCCGACAGTCCCCTCGGCCTTGGCGGCATCGACCAGAGCCTTCTGGCCTGCGGTCTGGGCCATCACACCGCCTGCGACACCCAGAGCGGCAGCGGCAGCAACAGCGATAAAAAGTTTGCGGTAGGCCATTCCATGCCTCCTATCAGAACAGGTTCGGGTTTTGCTGGAGCAGCTTTTGAAGCTCTTCGTCCAGCTTGATGTGGATGTTCGCGTTGAGATTGGCATTGATCTCAAGCGGTTTGTCAAAAGCAACCTTTACCGTTGGCGCGCAAGCGGAGACACCGACCACCGCCCCTGACAGGGCGAGGATGGTGAACTGGCGTTTGTCCAACATATTCAGATCTCCGGTTTATACATGCGCTAACGGCGATATAGCCATTCTACGCCTGAATGGATTGTGAATGGAATTAGCAGCTCAACGAACGGTTGACGGAACCGTTCACGGGCTCGGGACGGGCGGGTCGGATACGTCAGCAGCCTGGCTGTCCTCGAACCGACGGCGCATGACGTTGAAGATTTCTGTCGCCAGCTCGTTGGCGTTCCAGCTGGTGTTCAGGGTCAGGATGACGGGGGTTCCCGTCGGCAGATCCAGACGCTTTTTCATGAAGTCGCCACGGATCAGATCGATCAGCGAAACCCGCAATTCCTTGCGCACACCCGGGTCATGGCGGCCATCGATGACGAATTTGATGCCCAGCCGCCCGCCCGGCTGCGAACGCACCTCTGCCTTCAAACTGTCGATCGCCAGATTTTCCAGCGCCTGATAGGCCAGGTCCTGCATGGCATTGGGCGGAATCTCGACCTTGGCGTCTGTCTCGGTAGAGACCAGTTCGCCGCCCTCGGACGACATTCCCGTCAGGACCTCAGGCGAAATCTCCAGTCGCCCCCTGTCAGAGCTCAGCTCGCCGGATTCGATCTGCCAGCCCAGACGCTCGTTATAGCGGAAGCCCAGATCCCCCGTCAGCGCAGCCTGGAAGGATGCCTTGTCGCGCAGGTTCGCTGCGGCCAGCAGGTCATTCACCTCCAGCCGTTCCAGGTGAAGCACCCCCGTGACATCCTGCGAGCGGTCAAACGGCACCAGAAGGTTGCTGGCGCGAACCCGGCCACCGCCGATGGACAGACCCACTTCATCCACGGCCACGGCCTTGCCGCGCGTGCGTGCCCTCAGCACAAGGTTCTCGACGGGCAGGAAGGCATTCAGCCTGCGGGCCGTAAATGTCGCATCCTCGGCCATCGTCAGGTTCAGCAGATCCGTGAACACCAACTGGCCGCTAAGCGCCTCGATCTGGCCCGCAGGTGTGGCGAAGGACATATCGACAATGTCCATCTTGCCCGAACTGGTCGCACCCTCGGCATTCCATCCAAAGGTACCGGACAGGTTGACCGCCCCCGTTGCCGGACTGCCGATAAAATCAGCCAGCATGGGGCTGATCGCCAAGGGCTGCAGGCCATCCTGCGTGAACCGAAGCGTGCCGGTGCTGACATCCAGACGGCCCACACCGCTCTGGACCCGATGCTCCAGGCTCAGGTCCGCGACACGGTAGCCCTCGCGTTCCAGCTTCAGCCCGCCGCCCCAGACACCGTTCTGCAGGCTGACATCGCCCGTGGCCTGCACCGGATTGAAGCGGGCCTTGGCATCGTCTCCCGCGCCGCTGCCGAGCGTGTCCGAAAGGGTCGCATCGATATTGGCCAGCCGAAGGGTCGTCTGCCCCTTGGCTCCCGCGATCTGCAACTGGCCCTTGCCCCCTGCGAGGTTCGCGCCCGCGAACGGGGCCGACATCTGCGTCTGCCGCAAGGTCCCGGACATCTGCCACTGCCCGCCACCCAGACGGAAAAGCGGACGGCCTTCGGCGCACAGCTGTCCGGACAGATCCGTGAGGCTATTGGTCCCGACGGCGACCGAGGCGGCCTTGATGTCCGAACATCCATCGGCGCGGTATTCCGTCACGCCATTGCGCACGGACAGAACGCCCGCAGTCTTGACCGCAATGTCCTGTACGGGATCGAAGTCCAGACGCGCATCGCCGCCCAGACGGGCCGTGAACCCGTTCCGCCCGGCGTCCCAACGTTGGATATCCAGATTCAAGGTCGGCATATCAGCGCCAGCAAGGCTCAGACGCGCGGAACCGCCCGTCGATGCCCCTGCCAGTTGCAGGATGAGCCCGCCCGACGCCTCGAGCTTCAGCTCCGCCCCGTTGGCAGAGCGCACCGTGACCGGAGCCTGCAAAACAACGGCATTGCCGCGATTGGTCTGCGAAAACGCCAGATCGGGTGCCGAGAAGCGGAAACTCTGCGCCGCCCTTTTCAGCTGGACCAGCTGTGGCGCGTCATCGGGAGTGACAGGGCCAAGACCGCTGAAACGACCATTGGCAGCCAACCCGCCCTGCACCGCCATTCGGGTGGCCAGCCCCCGTACGACATCGACACGGAACTGCCCGCGTACAGCCTCCAGTTTCAGATCTCCGGCATCCACGCCCTGTGCGGCCAAGGCCAATGCGCCCTGCACCTCGAACAGCTTGCCATCGCCACCGGCCAGCAGGCGGGACGAGGACAGATCGGCCCCGCGCACCACCGCGTCGCCGGATCGCAGGCGGGCCGTCTGGAGGCGTGCCGGACCCTCAACGCGCCAATTCAGCCGGTCGTCATTTCTATCCGGCTGCCCACGCGACAGAGAAACTTTGAGATCGGGCGCGGAGAGCGCAACACCTGACAGGCTTTGCTGGCCCGACGCCAAGGCTTCGGCCCGCATATCTACCGAGCCCGAACCATTCAGAACGAATTTGTCGATCCAGCCGTCCAACTGGCCATTCCAGTCAAGATCGGCAACGACGTCACTGCCGTTCAGGACATCGCCATCCAGCGACGCCACCTGTACTTGGCCGGTCAGACTGACCGGACCCCGGGCCTTGGCCATGTCCTGTTTGGGATAGGGAATGGAGCCCTGCAGATCCAGACGGGCCTCACGCCCGCGGGATGACGCGGCGCTGAATGATCCCGCCTTGGACTGGATGGTGAAGTTCAGGTCATCGGCCCCGCTGCGCGCCTCCAGCGCCACAGCCAGTTGCCTGGCCTCCAGATCCTTGAGCCTGAGGTCCGCCGGTATCAGCGAAGCCTTCAGCCACTCCAGGCGGTTGTCATTGAGACGCGCATCGGCGGTGGCCGTTACCGCCCCGTATGGCGTGGCCAACAGGGCACGACCCTGCTGCACCAATATGACCGGTCCCGTCTTGCGGGGGCCCGGCGGGCGCGACGTCAGTTCCTCGATCAGCGGGTCGAGAGATCCGAACGACAGCTTGCTGCCCGTCCATTCGGCCTTCACCACGGGGCGATCCAGCACCACACGGCGCGGTGTCAGGCCAAACCCTTCAGCCATCCACGGCAGGCCGATAAGATAGTCCACCTCGACCTTGTCGATGCGCACATCCGGATCATCGGGATTGCCGACCGTAATACGGCCGGTGAAACCGTCCCACTCGATACGCTGGACCTCGACATCGGCCTGGATGCCGCGACGGTGCAACCAGCCGACCAGAACCTCTTCGGCCACGGTCCTGCGCCCGGCATAGAGCCCGCCCATGCCCAGCGCCAGCACCAGTCCCCCAACGGTCAGTCCCGTTCCGAGACGCTTGCGCGCGCGGCGGCGAACGGCGGATGCCGCTGCGGTCTGCGCCTGTCCTGTCTCGGTTTCAGGGTTCTGATCGGTCACGGCGCAGTTCTATCGGTCTCAGGTTGCCCAACGAAAATCCTGTCGGAGGCTTAGGTTCAAAATCTTTGGAAAAGCGCCCTTAAAACAGGCTTGTCCACTTAATCAGGGCACCATTAAGGCTGGAGATTAACGTTATCGGAAGGCGATATGTTGTATCGACCATGAGACTTTCATCTTAGGGTCTAATTTCCGACAAACGCGTGGCTAGAAGGAAAACAATCGCAACGAGCGTAACGCTTGTTATCCGAATGTAACATCGTGACTTCCCATCCTGAGACAGTCGGTCTATACAGATCGCTTACGTCTCTAACGGGAAGGAGACGTGAACCAGATTTCGTTGGGCGTATTCAAGCGTCGTCGAAGACCGGGGAACCATGGCCCAGTTCGATCCTCGCCGCCAACCGTTGCGGCTTGCCCCCCACCTGCTTACCACAGTGGCGGCCATAGGCATTGCCTTGGTTGCGGGCAAACCCTTCGCCGCGTCCGAGGTCGAGGAACTGCCGGTTCTCACCCCTCAGCAGACCGCCTATCTCGAGACACAGGCCTATGCCGCCGCTGCGGCTCCTGCGGGACTTAACGCACCGGAAGCGGTTCCGGTTCAAATTCGTCGTGGTGAAACTTTCGAACAGGCCGTCCGCCGCTCGGGCGTCGCCGCCGATGACGCCAGCGCTGTTGCCGCGACCATCGCCAGCGCCTTCGACCTCAAGGATATCCGCGCCGGCGCCAAGTTTGAGACGGCTGTCGCCCGTCCGCGTGGCGGTGTGGGCGATGCCCGTCTGATCGGCCTGACCATGCGCACCGGTCCAGCCAGCCAGCTGACCGTATCGCGCAGCTTTGACGGTGCCCTGCGCCTGCGCTCGCTGGATGAAAAAGTCACCCACGAAACGGTGGTGGCCCGCGACAAGGTTCAAGGTTCGCTGTCGGCTTCGGCCCGCGAACTGGGCGCGACATCGGCTGTGGTCCGCAAGGCCAGCCAATTGTTCGCCCACAAGTTCGACATGCAGCGCGATGTACGCGCAGCCGACGAGTTCACCCTCGTTTTCGACCGCTCGGTCACTGAATCGGGCCGCACTATCGAAACCGGCGACCTGCTCTATGCAGAGCTCAAGGGTCACGTTTTCTACCGCTTCCAGCGCCCCGGCTCGAACAAGGTCGAATATTTCGACTCGACCGGAAAGAACGTCCGCTCGGTCATGATGCGGACCCCGTTGCAAAGCTTCCGCCGCGTCTCGTCCAACTACGGCTACCGTACCCACCCCATCGCGGGTTATCGCAAGATGCACCAGGGTATGGACTTCGCCGCATCGACCGGCACCCCGATCATCGCACCGGCTGACGGTGTGATCGTCGAAGCCCGTCGTTGGGGCGGATATGGCAACTGGATCCGCGTGCGCCACTCGAACGGTCTGGAAACCGGCTATGCCCACCTGTCGCGCTTTGCCTCGGGCATGCGTCCGGGCCAGCGCGTAAGCCAGGGTCAGGTCATTGGCTATGTCGGCAACACCGGCAACTCGACCGGTCCGCACCTTCACTATGAAATGTGGCGCAACGGCCAGCGTATCAATCCGGCCAGCGTTCGCACCCAGGAAGGCACCGTCCTGTCGGGTAGCGAACTGGCGGCCTTCCGTGCCGAAAAGGCCCGCATCGACCGCATCATCGCCGCTGGCGGCCAATCGCGTCCGGTCGTGCAAAACGCCGAAAACGGTCTGCGTCCCATCAAGGCCTGAACCGACGGTTTCAGAACAACGCAAAAAAGGCGTGGGGTCAGGCCCCACGCCTTTTTCGTTTATCCCACCAGATAGGGAATGCCGCCCACGCCACCGGGGCAGTTCACGCCCAGTACCCGCACGTCCGCCTCGCCCAGACCGATGCCAAGCAGGCCCAGCAACGGGTTCAGGATCATGTCGAGGATATAGCCCAGCGGCACGAGCAGCGGAGACAACAGCTTCACGATCCAATCCAGCTGCAGCCCCAGGAAGCGGATCTTCAACTGACTGGAAAGATTGTTGATCAGGCTGGAGGTGATCTCCTTGGCCTTTACCGTTTTGGGCGTGTGGTTGGCGATGTCATTGGCCCCGAACTGCAGCCTCTGCCACGTACGGTCCTTGCTCTCCACATTGGCATACACCTTCAGCGGCAGAAGCAGCACCTCGGCCAGCACCAGTTCCTCGGTGTCGATCGGACGTTTGAAATTATCCAGATCGCCGGGGTTGGTCACATTGCCGACCGTCAAGCGCAGCAAGCCGGGGCGGGCATCCACATCCACGCGATTGGTCGCGCTACAGCGGATGTCCACAATCTTGGCCTCGGCAGAGGCGACCTCGGCGAACACCTGCAGATCGGCCGCCAGAAGTTCAGGCACCAGATTCTTGGTTTTCGCCTGCACATAAATCCGTGTCTGCGCCGTACTGATCACCGGGGTCTGGCCGGATGAAACCGTGATCCACGCCGAGTTATTGGGCTTTTCACCAATCGCGACCTTGATCTTCACATCCGCCAGTATGGCATTCAGATCGCCGTTCAGGGCCAGTTGCCGATTGCCGTTTGCCGTTTCCAAACCGGCCATCAGCAACTCAAGCGCCGAGATATCGACATTGAGCGCCCGTCTCAGGCCATCACGCGCATTCGCATCAACGCCCAGAATATCGCCAACCTTGATCGGCACATTCAAACGGGCACCTGTCAGCGAGCCCAACACAGCCTTGTCGCTGTCGTCGGCGATGGCCTGCAGGATTTCCAGCATTTGCCCGGTGGTGACATTGTGCTTGAGCAGGGCATCATAATCACCCGCCTCGATATTCAGCTTGACCGCCAGGGCGTCGGCAAACTCCAGCAGGTTCACATCCGCCCCGACAAGGCGGTTGTAGTCCATGACATTGAGGCTGACGTTCGATCCCAGCAGGCTCGACAGCACCGAATTCAACAGGCCGCGGTTCAGTCTGAGCAGACGCGAGCCGATCGAGAACAGGGCCGAAGGCTTGGAGCCGGGTAAGGCCGCCGTGGACTGACGCGTGATCGGCGCACTGTCGAAACCGAAAATCTTGGCGAAATACAGCTGGGCGCGGTCGTTGATGACAACACGGGCGGCGTTCGGCTGTGTCCCGCCCGCAGTGAAACGGGCCTTCGGAGCCACGGCCGGATTGCCGACATAGACACCCACCGTGGTTTGCACCGTGACCTGATTGCCCAGATTGGCCCGTGCCGTGGCAAGGGCCGCCTGCTGGGCGCGCGGCAAATCACGCGCCGCCGCAAGCGAGGCCAGATCGGCCGCGCCCTGAACATCGCGGGCCTTCAGCACCATCGATCCCAGATCCACCGCGAGCGCGGCCAGCACCACCATCAGGAACGAGGCCGCAGCCACGATAATGGCCACACCCCCGTCCTGGTTTTGACGGAAGCTGCCGAGCCGCTTACCGAAAGGCCACATCAGTAGCCTCCCAGTCGAACCACAGCCTCGCGGTTAATGTTCTGCGGCGGCGGTACGGTCAGCGACCGCAGTACCATGATCGGATGGTTGGTGACGTCATAGTTGATCTTCACCGACACGACCTGATTGTCGCTGGAGACCTGCACGTTCGAGGCCGACACAGGCACTCCGATCTGCGGGCCGCGCGAGACGACAAAATCAAGCGCGAGTTGGCGCCGCTCGACGGCATCCAGGCCTCCAAGCGAAGCCCGCGCGGATTCATAGGCCAAGGATTGGACCGAATGGGCGAGCCAGAACCAGCCGCCATAGACGACCATCCCGACCAGCATGAACAGCAGGATCGGGGAGACGAGTGCGAATTCGACAGCGATGGAGCCACGACGGACTCCACGTTTACGTTGTTCTATTCGAAGCATTGGGGGAAACTCCAAATAACAGCGTTACAGTAACTCCTATCGAGCTTAATGCGCCGTTATCGGGAATGGTGAAGAGGCTCTTCACCCTGTTTCCGCATCCAGTGGGCGGGCCGACCATCGCGGAAGTAGCGTTTATTCGCAGGCGATGCTAAGCGCCGCTCTATGACAACGCCTCCTATCGAACGCATCCGGAATTTCTCTGTGGTCGCCCACATCGACCACGGCAAATCGACGCTGTCTGACCGCTTGATCCAATTCACCGGCGGCCTGACCGCGCGCGAGATGTCCGAGCAGGTGCTCGACAATATGGACATCGAGAAGGAACGCGGCATCACCATCAAGGCCCAGACCGTGCGTCTGAAATACAAGGCCAAGGATGGCGAGGACTATATCCTCAACCTGATGGACACGCCGGGCCACGTCGACTTCGCGTATGAAGTCTCGCGCTCGCTGGCCGCCTGCGAAGGTTCCCTGCTGGTGGTCGACGCCTCGCAGGGCGTGGAAGCCCAGACGCTGGCCAACGTCTATCAGGCCATCGACAACAACCACGAGATCGTTCCAGTCCTCAACAAGATCGATCTGCCCGCCGCCGAACCCGAGCGCGTCAAGGCCCAGATCGAAGACGTGATCGGCATTGACGCCTCCGAAGCCATCGAATGCTCGGCCAAGTCCGGCATCGGCATCGAAGACGTGCTGGAAGGCATCGTCACCCGCCTGCCCGCACCGAAGGGCGACATCAACGCCCCGCTGAAGGCCATGCTGGTCGATGCGTGGTACGATCCCTACCTCGGCGTGGTGCTGCTGGTGCGCGTGTTCGACGGCGTGCTGAAGGCCGGCATGCGCGTGAAGATGATGCAGTCGGGCTCTTCGCATCTTGTGGACCGCGTGGGCGTCTTCCTGCCCAAGAACACCCCGGTCGAACAGCTCGGCCCGGGCGAGGTCGGCTTCATCACCGCCCAGATCAAGGAAGTGGCGCACGCCGCCGTCGGCGACACCATCACCGACGAAAAGAAACCGACCGCCGAACCGCTGAAGGGCTTCAAGGAAGTCCAGTCGGTGGTGTTCTGCGGCCTGTTCCCTGTCGATGCCGCAGACTTTGACGACCTGCGCGCCGCCATCGGCAAACTGCGCCTGAACGATGCGTCGTTCACCTATGAGATGGAATCCTCGCCTGCTCTGGGCTTCGGCTTCCGTTGCGGCTTCCTTGGCCTGCTGCACCTCGAGATCATCCAGGAGCGTCTGAGCCGCGAGTTCAACCTCGACCTGATCGCGACCGCCCCGTCGGTGGTTTACAAGATCGGTATGCGCGACGGCACCGAGATCGAACTGCACAACCCGGCCGACCTGCCGGACGTGATGCAGATCGAGAGCATTGCCGAACCGTGGATCAAGGCCACCATCTTGACGCCGGACGAATACCTCGGCGGCGTGATCAAGCTGTGCCAGGACCGTCGTGGCACCCAGCTGGAACTGTCCTATGTCGGTTCGCGCGCGATGGTCGTTTACGAACTGCCGCTGAACGAAGTGGTGTTCGACTTCTATGACCGTCTGAAGTCGATCTCTAAGGGTTATGCCTCGTTCGACTACGAGATCACCGACTACAAGGTCGGCGACCTCGTGAAGATGAGCATCCTCGTCAACTCCGAACCGGTGGACGCCCTGTCGATGCTGGTTCACCGCGCCCGCGCCGAAACGCGCGGCCGCGGCATGGTCGAGAAGATGAAGGAGCTGATCCCGCCGCATATGTTCGTCATTCCGATCCAGGCGGCGATCGGCGGCAAGATCATCGCCCGCGAGACGGTCCGTGCGCTCCGCAAGGACGTGACGTCGAAATGCTACGGCGGTGACGCCACCCGTAAGAAGAAGCTGCTCGAGAAGCAGAAGGCGGGCAAGAAGCGCATGCGCCAGTTCGGCAAGGTGGAGATTCCGCAGGAAGCCTTCATCGCCGCCCTCAAGATGGACGAGGATTGATCCCGCCCGATCTCCAATCAAAAGCCCCGACCGAAAGGCCGGGGCTTTTTTGTATCTCAACGTCCTTCGCTATGATGGCGGTGAAGGTGGTGCCGGTCGTTGTGGGTCGAGATGACAACCGCAATCAGAACCCCGATGACAGCACCCAGGATCGTATCCAGAACACGCTCCGGAGCCATTGCCGCACCCGAAGAGCCGGGATTGGAGAGATAGGTCATCAACAAGGCCATCGGTGTCACAAACACCTGCCCCAGCGCATAGTTGAAGCCGATCACCACCTCGGTCGCCAGTTGCAGGGCCACAAGCAGCACCAGCCCCGTCCAGATCGACGGTTCCTGTGACAGGATCATCCAGATCACCACACTGCCCACGATCGTGCCCAACACGCGCTGGAGGGCACGGTGAAAGGTGGTGTGAAGATGGACGCCCTGCAGCGCCGCTGTCGCCCCCATGGCCGCCCATCCGGGGTGGGCCTGCCCCATGCCATAGGCGATAAGGCCCGCCACGGCCGCGCCGATGGTTATCCGCAAAATGGCAGGCCACAACTCGGCCAGATGGTTACGCAGCGTGGGCAGTTTCTGCGGGTTGGTCGCTTCGCCACGACGCAGGAACTCGCTCAAAGCACAGAACAGCACAGCGACGACACCGCCGAATACCGTCGCGGCCAGCCGCAACCCCACGTCATGAAGGCTGTCCGGTGGATTCATGCCGGCCATACCCGCAAACATGAAGATCAACGCCCCCGGCGGACCAAAACGCAGCACCGTGCAGATGAACAACAGTACGCCACCCAAAATCGAAAGCAGCACCAGAAGCGCCGGAACAGACAGTCCGGCCAGCGCCGCCAGCGACATGATGCCGATGGAAGCCGCCATACAAAGCGCCGCATAGACGACCACAACCGAGCGGCGCGACCTGGGCGCGAACCGTCCGAACAGCGCCGCCATAGCGCCAAGACTGGCCGCGCCGATCATGTTCGACCACGGCGATACCGCTACCAGCGATACCGCCAGCGCCACCGAAAATGCTGCCTGCGCACCGGCCAGTATGGAGTTCTCCCACTGGGGAGGACGTGCCACACCCAAAGAGGCGGACACCTGTCGACGGGAAATCAGCATCCGTGCGGCGTCACGACGGCGGATACGGTCGCTCATTGCCCGGCTCCGGCGCGCTCTTGCTGTGCCGCCATCAGTCGATCATCCAGCCGGTCCAGAAGGGCGAGCGTATCCTCGATCTCGGCATCGTCCATATCGGCCAGAAAGCCAGCCTCTACGGTTTCAAGGCGGGCGCGGATGGCCAAGACCTGCTGTTGCCCCTGAGGTGTCAGGAAAACCAGACGGCTGCGCCCGTCATGCGCATCGGGCCGCCGCTCGACCCACTTTCTTTCCTCCAGAATGTCGAGCAGCCGAACCAGGGTCGAAGCATCCACCCCCACCAGTCCGGCCAGGTGTTTCTGGGTAATACCGCCGCCCGTCTCGTCCAGATGGACCAAAGGCGTCCACGTGGCATCCGTCACTCCGGATAGGGACAAAGCGGCATCGATCTCACGTCGCCAGCGTCGGGCGACGATGGAAAAGCGGATGCCGAAGCGTGAACGCGCGGGGGATACTGACGAACTCATTCACGCCAGTTAGTGCGGATAGTTTGAGCTTCAAACTATCCTTAGGTCGTAGACAGAAACAAAGATGAACTTTTTGAAAGGTTCACAGGTGTCGCATTGCAGGCCAGCACAAGACGGTTAAGGTCGCTGCCACATTCTCAACGCAAAGGAACAACCATGCGTCGTCTCGTGACATCTGCCGCGATCGCAGCCCTTATGGCGGGGGCCGCACCTGTGGCCGCCCTTGCCAACACTGCCGTCACAGCAGCTACCGCCTCGCAGGCCCAGGAGCTTCGCGGGGCACCGGTTTCCGAGCTGCTCTCACGCGTCGACATTCCGTGGAAGCGTTTCAAGCTGGATAACGGCCTGACGGTCATTGTGCATGAAGACCGCAAAGCGCCGGTTGTCGCTGTAAGCGTCTGGTACAATGTCGGCTCCAAGGACGAGCCCAAGGGCTCCACCGGCTTTGCGCACCTTTTCGAACACCTGATGTTCGGCGGTTCGGAAAACAGCCCGACCTCGCACATCCAGGCTGTACAGGCCGCAGGCGCGACCGCGCTGAACGGCACCACCTGGTTTGACCGCACAAACTATTTCCAGACCGTGCCGACACCGGCACTGGAATATACCCTGTATCTGGAATCCGACCGTATGGGACACCTGCTGGGCCAGGTCTCGCAAGAGGTCCTCGACCTGCAACGCGGTGTGGTCCAGAACGAAAAGCGTCAGGGTGACAACCAGCCGTACGGCCTGACCTACTATGCCGTGCTGGAGAACCTGTTCCCCGAAGGTCACCCCTACCGCCACTCGACCATCGGTTCGATGGCCGACCTTGATGCCGCCAGCATGGACACCGTTCGCCAGTGGTTCATCAACAACTACGGCCCCAACAACGCCATCGTGGTGCTGGCCGGTGACATCGACGAAGCGCAGGCCCGCACCCTGATGAACCGCTACTTCGGTCACATTCCCGCCGGCCCGGTGAACACCCCCAAGGAGGCGGACGTTCCGACCCTGGCCGCGCCGGTTACGCAAACCCTCCACGACCGCGTGGCACAGGCCCGCGTCTCGCGCTACTGGGCTGTTCCGGGCATGCTACACGAGGACACCCCGGCGCTGAACGTCGCCGCATCGATCCTAGGCGGTCTGTCCAGCTCGCGTCTGGACAATGCGCTGGTGCGCGGCGATCAAACGGCATCGGGCGTTTCGGCCGGTAACCAGTCATTCCAGCGCGTTGGCATGTTCTCCTACTCGGCCACGGTCAAGCCGGGTCAGGACCATGAGGCCGTCGCGGCCCGTATGGATCAGGAGTTCCAGCGCCTTCTGAACGAAGGCCCGACGCAGGACGAGATCGACCGTGTGGTCACCCAGACTGTCTCGCGTCGCATCATGGGTCTGGAACAGACCAACGGCAAAGCCTCGGCTCTGGCCGAAGGCCAGCTGTACGCCAATGATCCGGACCACTACAAAACCGAGCTGAAGAATCTGGCTGCGGTGACCCCGCAACAGGTGCGCGCGGCCATGCAACGCTGGCTGACCCGTCCGGTGTACAGCCAGATCGTGCTGCCGGGCGAGCGTGAGGCCTATGTGGAAGCCGCTGCCGCTCCGTCGGGCGCAACCCCGACACCGGCCGCCGAAATCCAGCGCGTTTCCCGCGATCCTGCACCGACCATCGCCGAGGTGAAGAATCTGGACTTCCCCGACGTGCAGCGCGCGACCCTGTCTAACGGCATCGAAGTGGTCTATGCGCAGGTCACGACCGTGCCGGTCACCCGCATCGCGCTGGAATTCAACGCCGGTATCTCCGCGGACAGCGCCGCCAAGCCCGGTGCCCTGACCCTGATGACCGACATCATGCAGGAAGGCACCACGACGCGTGACTCCAAGGCTCTGGCCGAGGCACAGGAACGCCTGGGTGCCTCGCTCAGCGTGGGCAACAGCATGGACCGTACGATAGCGAACCTGTCGACCGTCAGCACCAATCTGACGCCGTCGCTGGCCTTGCTGTCGGATGTCGTGCGCAATCCGGCCTTTGCGCCGAGCGAGGTCGAGCGCCTGCGTGCACAGCGTCTGGCCCGTCTGGCCAGCGAGAAGACCCAACCGCAGGCCATCGCCTCGCGCGCCTTTTCGGCCCTGATCTATGGCGATAACCACCCCTATTCCCGTGCCGGTTCCGGCACCGAGGATGGCGTTCGCACCGTCACGCGCGAAGACATTGCCCAACAGCACCAGCAATGGATCCGTCCGGACAATGCCAAGGTGTTCGTTGTGTCTGACCTTCCGCTGTCGGAAGTCACCGCCCAGCTGAACGCCGCCTTCGGCGACTGGACAGCGCCATCGACGCCGAAGGGCGTGAAGGCCTTCCCCGCCAATGTCCCGCAAGGTGATGCCCGCATCGTCCTGATCAACCGTCCGCAGTCGCCGCAGTCCATCATCTATGGCGGCAAGGTGCTGCCGGTCACGGGCAAGGACGACAATCTGGTCTTCACCCTCGGCAATACGGTTGTCGGCACCGACTTCCTGAGCCGTATCAATGCGGACCTGCGCGAAACCAAGGGCTGGTCCTATGGCGTACGCGGCTTGTTCAATCCGTACGAGGGCGCTTCGCCCTATACCATCGTGGCACCGGTCCAGGCCGACCGCACGGGTGAATCCATCCAGGCCCTGCTGATCCAGTACAATAACTTCCTGACGACTGAGGGCGTGAAACCGGAAGAGCGCGAGCGCACCATCTTGGGCGAAACGCGTTCGCTGCCGGGTTCCATCGAAACGGCAGGTTCCATCCTCGGCGCATTGCGCAGCAACGACCTTTACGGTCGTCCGGACACCTATCAGGAGTCCCTCGCACAGCGCATGAACAGCACCACTGCCGCCCAGATGGACGCTGCGGTCCGTCGCGTTCTCGACCCGTCGAAATTCGTCTGGGTTGTCGTCGGTGACGCCGAGAAGGTGAAGCCGCAACTGGATGCGCTCGGCATTCCGGTCGAGGTCCGCGAAGCCCAGTAATCCGGGTTTCACCTAAACCTTGTTATGGGGGTCGATCGAAAGGTCGGCCCCCTTTTTTCATTCCTATCGCGCAACCCCTGACCGCAGCCTGAAAAGACGAAGCGCGATCAAACGGCGTTTGCCTCTTCTCCCGCGCGTCGCATCGTCTATGTATGGCGCATGGCCGCCAACGAGACACCGCAGGAAACCTTCAAACGCGCGCTGGCGCATGCCGCGCGGGCGCTTGCCGAGCATCCCGAGCTGGAGGTTCACTTCGCCTCCGACGGCCCCAAGCTGATCGGCAATGTGCTGACCCTGCCGCATCCGCCGCGCGACCCATCATCGGGCGAAAGCGCGGCAGCACGCGGCCAGGCCGACCGTCTGGCGCTGAAACTGGCCAATCACGATCCTGTTGTGGACGCCAAGGCCCGCCCCCAGGACCGCACCGCCGCCGAGGTCTATGACGCCATCGAACAGGCGCGCGTGGAAACCATCGGTGCCCGCAAGCTGGCGGGCGTGCGCGCCAATCTCCGCGCGGC
>NZ_DJFS01000068.1:24206-24521 GCF_002432125.1 Brevundimonas sp. UBA5866 | reverse complement strand
CGCCTCAAAATCCTCGGCGGCCTTCACCGCCGCCTTGGCCCAGCCCACAGGCGACAAGCCCCGCACCGACCGATCCGCCAGCACATAGGCCCTGCCCTCGCGCCGCCCGCACACCACAATCCCGCACGCATCGCCATGCGCGGTCACAGGCGGATCAACCGCCACCACCACGCGCTCCAGCCGCACCGGCACACTGCCCCGCGCGCGGCCTAAATCCTCCGCCCGAAACAACGCGCCGTCCGCCTCGACGATCAGCCCCTCCAGTTCCTGCGCCTCCAACCGCGTCCCCGCATAAAGCGCCCGCAGATGCCCCAG
>NZ_DJFS01000068.1:23606-24094 GCF_002432125.1 Brevundimonas sp. UBA5866 | reverse complement strand
CCGGCCTCGGCGTCGTCGTGATCGCCAGCTTGGGATCATCCCCCAGCCGCAACCCAAAGCGCAGATTGCTCAGCACCTTTTCCGGTTCGCGCCACGCACAGAACTCGTCCGCCCACGCCGCATGGAACTGCGGCCCGCGCAGACTGTCGGGGTCCTCCGCAGAGAACCCATAGGCCGCCGCCCCCGATGGCCACACCAGCCGCCGCCGACTGGCCTCCCATCGCGGCCTGTTGTCCGGCCCCGCCAGCGCCCGCAGTCCCGAAGGCCCCTCGATCATCACTTCGCGCACATCATGGAACGCCGGCCCCACCAGCGCGAATGTCATCGCCCCGCGCCGCGCCAGCTCATTGATCCAAAACCCGCCCGCAAAGGTCTTGCCCGACCCGCGCCCGCCCAGCAGAACCCTGGTCCGCCATCCGGTCTCAGCCGGATCCGGAACCTGCTCGGGCCGCACAACCGGCGTCGCCCGCATCACCTTCGGCAAGGCC
>NZ_DJFS01000068.1:0-23559 GCF_002432125.1 Brevundimonas sp. UBA5866 | reverse complement strand
AGGATCGCCTCGCGGACCATATCCCTTCTGTTCGGCAACCTCGAAAAGACGATCGACGCGAGCGAACAGCTCGGCCCTGAGGCGTTGTTCCTCGGCTTCATCGATCACTTCACCCGATCCAGCCAAATCATCCTCCGCATCCCCTGAAACCTTCCTCGCCGACGCCTTCAAAGCCGCCACCGCCTTGGCCGTGCGCGCGATCACGCCCACCGCCCGCGCCCGCTTCTCCGCTTCGGCCACATCCCTGGGCGGCTCGGCCTCGGCCAGCACATCCACCGCGCCATCCACCAGCGCCTGAAGCTGCCCGAATACGCGGTCCAGCCAATCCTGCACCGCCCCGCCGTCCGCTGCCCCATTTCCCGCCATACCCAAACCATAGGGCACCAGCGTCCACAGGCGCGCAAACATCCGCGCCCCTTCCCCAATCCCTTTGTTTTATTGGGTTTGCGGCCCTGACTTAGGTTCAACCAAACAAAAAGGCCCCCACTTTCGCGAGGGCCTCATCCGCAATCATTTCAACCAGTGCCGGATGGCTTCAGCCAGCTCCCCGACCTGTATCGGCTTGGCCAGATGCCCGTCCATTCCGGCGGCCAGACACCGCTCGACCTGCTCGCCCTGCACATTTGCCGTCAGGGCAATAATCGGCAACCGGCTTTCCTCGCCCTCGCTGCGCCGGATTTCCCGCGTCGCCGCAAGGCCATCCATCTCCGGCATGTGCACATCCATCAGCACCAGATCAAAGCCGCGCCGACGCACCGCCGTTACCGCCTCGACCCCGTTCGATGCCGTCTCCACCTCCAGCCCCAGCGAGGAGAGGATAATGGTCACCAACTCACGGTTGGCCGCCGCATCGTCCACTAACAGAATCCGCCCCTGGACCTCGATGGCAGGCGTGGTCTGCACCGCCACCGACACGGGCACAGCAAAATCGAAATCCAGCGGCACCTCGAACCAGAAGGTCGCCCCCAGCCCCGGCTCGCTGACATAGCCGATGCTCCCGCCCATCAACTCGATCAGACGGCGCGAAATCGCCAGCCCCAGTCCGGTCCCGCCATAGACCCGCGTCGTGGACGCATCGGCCTGATTGAACCGGCCGAAGATCAGCTCCGCCTTCTCCTCGCTGACCCCGATGCCGGTGTCGCGCACCTCCACCCTCAGGCGGTATCCACCCTCTTCCGTTTCCTTGCCAAAGGCCTTGAGCATGACCCTGCCGGAAGCCGTAAACTTCACCGCATTGGACAGGAAGTTCAGCGTCACCTGCCTCAAACGCGCCGCATCTCCTGACAGGATTTCCGGCAGGCCGGCATCGATATCCAGCCTCAGCTCCAGCCCCTTCTCCTCGCACTGTCGCTGCACGATGCCCGCCGTGTCCGACATCAGTCGGGACACTTCGAACGCTACCTTTTCGATCTCGACCGCATCGGCTTCCAGCTTCGAATAGTCGAGAATGTCGTTGATCACCTGCAACAGGGCATTCGACGACGTCTCGATCCGCTCGGCATACAACCGCTCTTGGTCCGACAGCTGTTTCGATGCCCGCAACAGGCCCGAATAGCCGATCACGCTGGTCAGCGGGGTTCGCAGCTCGTGGCTCATATTGGCCAGGAACTCGCCCTTGGCGATGGTGGCGTGCTCCGCCCTGTCCTTGGCCTGAAGCAGTTCCAGCTCCAGCTCCTTGCGCTGGGTAATGTCGCGGATCACCACCACGACCTCCACCGGCATGCCGTCATCATTGTGCAGCGCCTTGGCCGTGCACTCGCACCAGACGACCGACCCGTCACGATGCAGCGCGCGGTTCTCCAGCCTCGTCGGCTTCCCCGACCTCAGCGCCTCCATCAGCGCCACCACCGCCTTCTCGCGGTCATCTGGATGGACATATTCCAGCGAGTTGCCGCTCATCTCCTCCACGCTCCAGCCCAAGAGCTGCTCGATGGCGGGCGAGATATATTTGCTCGACCCGTCCATCTTCACGCGGGTGATCACATCGCTGACATTCTCCGCCAGCAGTCGATAGCGCGCCTCATTGCGGCGCAACCGCTCCAGCATGGCTTCGTAATCGGTGATGTCGCGGAACACACCGAACAGTCCGGTGATCTCCCCGTTCGGTGCCCGCTCTGCCGCGGAACGCGTGACAACAATGCGCTTCTTGCCGTCCTGCCTGACCAAATTCAGCCGAAGATCATAGCCTTCGCCGGTTTCCAGCGCCTTCTCGATCGCCTCGTTCAGAACAGACTGGTCATCGCGGGAATAAAAGCTCACCCCTTCCGATACCGACCTTGAGCCTCCATTGTTTTCCAGCCCGTGAATATCGAACACATGGCTGGACCACGATGTGTGCCGTGTCTGTTTTTCGATACGCCACCAACCGACACCGGCCATTTCCTCGATCATGCCCAACATCTGGTTGCGGTCGTTGAGTTCGCGCCGCGCCTGCTCTCCCGATGCAATCTCCGCCGCGATCGCGCCAATACGCGCGATCAGGTCGCACTCGCCCCTGTCGGGTGCCAGCCGATCACGGTCTGTCAGAAAGATCACGGCCCCGGCAACAGCCCCATCCGCCACCAAGGGCGTACTGGCCCAATATTCTGGATAGTCGCTCTCGACCTCGCCGCGCTTAAGTATCTCGCCCGGCGCAGCCTTCAGGGTCTGCCGACCTGCCGAGCACAGCGCAACCCCGGGCAGCAACGGCTCATGCACAACGTAGACCGTTGCATTCAGTAGGCCTTGCGCCAAGTTGAGCAAGGGCTCGAACCGCCTTGCCGCCTTGATATAGTGGCCAAATTCATGGCTTTCCAAACCCGCCATTTCCCCGCCCCGACAGATACTCGCCACACAGACACACAGCGTCCCCCGACGCGGTGCCTTACCCCTCGTCCATCAGTCCCTGTACTTCGTCCGGACCCGCGGTTCCCCTCTCGCGGTTCCATTCAGGAACTTCAAAGTCGAGCGCATCCTCGGCCTCGGCCAGCACCGTTTCGCTCACGGTCTGACGCCGCACCGAGACACCTGCCTCGTGCACCGTCTCGGCACGTCCCGAAACCAGCGGGTGCCACCAGGCCAGATCACGCCCCTCGTGGATACGACGATAGCCACAGGACTTCGGCATCCACTCCAACGCCTCGATATTGTTCGGCGTCAGCTTGATACAGTCTGGCACGTGTTCCTTGCGGTTTTGATAATCGGCGCAGGTACAGCGCACCGGATCAAACAGCTTGCAGTGAACGCGCGTCGGGATCACCTCGCCGGTGTCCTCGTCCTCAAAACGGACAAGACAGCACAGGCCGCACCCGTCACACAGGCTTTCCCACTCTTGCGGGGACATTTCGGACAGGGATTTGGTTTTCCAGAAAGGCAACATGGCGGGGCCTATAGGCCCAAAAGCCCGCCCTGTCGCCCCCGACTTCCAGCCCGCCTCAATGCACCGCCGATTTCGAGAACAGGTTGATCACAATCACCCCACCCACAATCATCACCAAGCCAAGGACGGCGGGCAGATCCAGCCGCTGCTTGAACACCACCAGCCCGATCACCGAGATCAGCACCACCCCCAGCCCGCTCCAGATCGCATAGGCCAGCCCCACCGGGATGGTCTTCAACGCATGGCTCAACAGGTAAAAGGCCAGCCCGTAACAGATGGCCATGCCGATCGTCGGCAGGGGTTTGCTGAACTGGTTCGACGCCTGCAACAGGCTGGTCCCCACCACCTCGCACAGAATGGCACCGCCCAACGCCGCCCACGTCACAGGATTCATCGCGCCACTCCTTTTCCGGCCCGCCGCCTAGATCGGCAGGGCAAACGACTGTTTGACCACCTGACTGGGAACGTCCGTCTTCACATTCTGGATGCCATTCTGCCGCGTCAGATTGGTCCGCTGGAACCGGCGGTAATCCTCGATGTCCTCACACACCACCTTCAACAGGGCATCGCTCTCGCCCAGCATGATGTAGCACTCTACCACCTCGGGCAGGCGTTTCATCGCACTGATAAAGACCTCGATCGTCTCGGTGTCCTGCGCCAACAGCCAGACCCGCACGAACATGGACATGCTCAGGCCCATCTTGGCCTGATCCAGCACGGCCACATAGCGGTCGATCAGACCCCGCTCTTCCAGCAGTTTTACCCGCCGCAGACAGGGCGACGGCGACAGGCCGACCTTCTGCGCCAGCTCATTGTTCTGGATGCGACCGTCCCTCTGCAATTCACGAAGAATTCGCCGATCAATGTCGTCCAAATCCATTGGCATTTCCTGCTAATCAAGTCCGTAAATATTGCCACCAATGCCAATATTTCCGCCACAACTAGCATACTCGACAGCCAATTGCGCGGCCCGCGCTATAGGTTCCGCGCCTTCTCCCCCCACGGGCCATCCGGCCCACGCCTTCTCCCCCGAGGCTGCTTCATGACTATCGCCTGGCTCATCGCCGTTATCGGCTTTGCCTTTGTCATGGGTATTACCCCCGGCCCGAACAACACGCTGGTGGCCTCGTCAGGCGCCACCTACGGTTTTCGCGCCAGCCTGCCCTATAATGCGGGCATCGGCATCGGCACCGCCAGCATCATGTTCATCGTCGCAGCCTTCGGGGCCTCGGTCGTCAACAACCCGACCGTCGAAGCCATCCTGAAATGGGTCGGCATCGCCTATCTGCTCTGGCTCGCCTTCAAGATCGCCACCGCCAAGCCCAAGATGGCCGGACAGGACGACAATACCCGCCCCCTGTCATTCCTTCAGGGCCTGCTGTTCCAGTTCATCAACCCCAAGATCTGGATCATGATCACCGGCGCGGTCGTCACCTATGGCACCAGCGTGCGCGGCCTGTCGCCGATGGAACTGGCCATCCTCTTCTCGGCCCTGTTCGGCATCATCACCGTTGGTTGCACCCTGACGTGGACCGGCCTCGGCGTCAGCTTGCGTCGCCTCCTGTCCAGCCCCCGCGCCATCCGCATCTTCAACGGCGCGATGGCCACCCTTCTGGTCGCCTCGCTGATCCCTATGGTGATCGGCTAAGCGCCCCATAGCCGCCACGCCAGCCATCGGCTATACGCCCGCACATGGCTGCCAGACCTCCCCTCGTTGCACTTAAAGACATCCACCTTCAGGACGGACCGCGCCCGCTATTTTCGGGCGTCGATCTTGCCGTAGAGCCCCGCTCGCGCGCCGCCCTCGTGGGCCGTAACGGCGCGGGCAAGTCCACCCTGATGAAGGTGGTCATGGGCTTCATCGAGGCCGACAGCGGCGACCGCTCCGTCCAAGCCGGTGCCCGCTTCGCCTATGTGCCGCAGGAACCGGAAATCACCGGCGACACGCTGGCCGACTACGCCTCGTCGGGTGGCGCCGAGCGCTGGACCGCCGAGAGCTGGCTCTCGACCTTCGGCCTCAACCCCGAAAAATCCACCCAAGGCCTGTCGGGCGGTGAAATCCGCCGCGCCGCCTTGGCCAAGGCCTTTGCCGAGGAACCGGACGTTCTCCTGCTGGACGAGCCGACCAACCACCTCGACATCCTCGCCATCGAACTGCTCGAAGAAGAGCTGATCGCCGCCCGCTTCGCCGTACTGGTCGTCAGCCACGACCGCGCCTTCCTGAACCGCGTGACCAACACGGTCCACTGGCTGGAAGGCCGCAAGGTCCGCACCCTGAACAAGGGCTTTGCCGAGTTCGACGACTGGGCCGCCAAGGTGCTGGAAGAAGAAGCTATCGCCCTCGAAAAGCTGACCAAGACGATCGAGCGCGAAACTGAAACCTTCTACCGCTCCATCACGGCCCGCCGCACCCGCAACGAAGGCCGCGCGCGCAACCTCGCCGCCCTTCGTGCCGAGCGCGCCGAAAAGATGAAGGACGTCCCGCGCGAGCTTTACATGGGCGTGGATTCCGGCGGCATCTCGGGCAAGCTGGTCGCCGACCTCAAGGGCGTGTCCAAGTCCTTCGGCGACCGCACCATCTTCAAGAACCTGACCACCCGCATCATTCGCGGCGACCGTCTGGCCATCGTCGGCCCCAACGGCGCGGGCAAGACCACTCTGGTCAAGGTGCTGCTGGGCGAACTGGCACCCGATGAGGGCACTGTCCGCATGGGTGCCAACCTCGAGCCGCTCTACCTCGACCAGTCCCGCGAGGGCCTGAAGTCCGACATGACCCTGTGGGACGCCCTGACGCCGGGCGGCGGTGACAGCATCCTCGTGCGCGGCCATCCCAAACACGTCGCCGCCTACGCCAAGGACTTCCTCTTCAAAGAAGCCCAACTGCGCCAGCCGATCTCCACCCTGTCGGGCGGCGAACGCAACCGCCTGTTGCTGGCCCGCGCCCTGGCGAAATCGGCCAACCTGCTGGTACTCGACGAGCCGACCAACGACCTCGACATCGACACGCTGGACAAGCTTCAGGAACTGCTCGACGGCTATGACGGCACCCTGATCCTCGTCTCGCACGACCGCGACTTTGTTGACCGCCTCGCCACCTCGACTATCGCCATGAACGGTCGCGGCGACATCGTCGAAACCCCCGGCGGCTGGCAGGACTTCGTGCGCCAGAACCCGGGCTTCATCCAGCCGCCCAAAACCCATGATGCGCCTTCAGCAGCGCGTCGGGTCGAGAAGGCGGAGCCTTCTGACCGCGCTGCACCTAAAAAGCCTACGAAGTTGTCTTACAAAGACGCGCGCCGTCTGGAAGAAATCGAAAAGCTGCTGGAAACCCTGCCCGCCGAGATCGAAAAGCAGGACGCCATCCTCGCCGACCCCGAGCTCTACAGCAAAAATCCCGCCGCCTTCGACAAGGCCATGAAGGCCGCCGAAAAGGCCCGCGCCGACCTCGAAGCCATTGAACTCGAATGGCTCGAACTCGAGGAAAAGAAAGCGGCTCTGGGCTGATCCCCGAAGTCAAAGGGCGGCGGTATCCGATACCGCCGCCCTTTTCTGTTCAGTGGCTCACCACCTCGACCAGCATCAACCCCGGTGCAGAGTTGATCCAAACCGAGCGCCCCCCGTCCCCGCGCCATTCATTGACGCCATAGGGCTGCCATTTGGCCGTCTCCAGTCGTTGCGGCACTTCCTGTTCCCACTGCGCGATCCGGCTGTTCGCCTTGGCCCTCAGGGCCACACGGCATCCCGTCTCGTCGGCATTGACCATCACCGTTTCACGTTCCTCATCGGCATGGGCCATTTCAGCCGCCGCGCCGCTGTATGTGCGCAACTGTGCCCACAACAGCCATTTCTGGTCTTCGGTGCGAGCCTCCTCGCCCGTCATGAGCAGCGGGCAGACCTCGTTGACCGCATCGATCACGGCGGTGCCTGCGGTACGTTGCGCTGCCCGTGATGCAGTATTGACCCTCAACCGCAACTGGTCGGTCTGCACCTTCGGCATCACCAGAATCCGCCCCATCTGGTTCAGGGGACGCCCCATTGCCAGTGAAAGCCCGTGGTCTATGGCCGCATAGTATTGCGCGCCGTCACCGCGTTCGCCCTGCCCCAGAACGCCCAGACTGGGCACGCTGCGCCATCCGTACCGATCGCTGTCAGCCGCAATCCATGCCCGCACGGCCTCCAGCGACGCCTCGCCGTCAGAGCCGATCAGCACATCACAGCCTTTAGGGCTCAATTCCAGAAACACACCGCCGGGCCCAGTTTCGGATGGAAGCACCATAGTCTTGGACTGGTCGCGGTCCTCACCGCGCAAATCCAGTCTGCCCGACTGCATCTGGACACAAAGGTCCACCCCCTTCACCGCCGCCTCAGCAACCGGAGAGGCAGACGAGCCGCCCATAACAAAAGCCAATAGTACGCCCAGCATTCCGGCACATCCCCGAACCGCGATACAGGGCCTTCATATCAAACGCAGTTATCCACCGATATAGTCAAGCTTGAAAAATCCTGCCTTGCGCGGAAACTGCATTTCAGACATCAATGCTATGTCAATGACTGTGTCACTTTCCGGCTGTTGAGGTTCCGCCGCCCCGGCTGCCATGCGACCGGCATTGATACTGAGATCTGGTGTCAGTGCATCCTGTACGCCGTCGGTCCCCCCGAAAGGGACGCGTCCCCCTTCTAATACCCGTCCCTTTTGTCAGTGGTTGAAGATCAGGCCCGCGCCGAACGTCTCGCGTGCCCGTAAACTCCAATCAACTGAGCGTAGGTTGCTGGAAACATTGCACCAATAGATCTCTGGAGAGGGCGTAGTCCCCATCTACGCCCTCTCCATTTTCTTATTGTCATGTCACAGTGGCTATCAAATCGGTGGCGAACTCTTCCCAATCGACGCCACCATGCTTATTGCAACCGGTGATGTCCCCTATCCGGCCCACAAGACGACACCTGATCCAGGGCTTTGCTGGCGCAATGGCCGGTTTTGCCCTGTCAGGATGCAACCAGAACGCGCCCGTTGACGAACAGGGCCGCGTGCGCCTGCGTCTGGCTGTACCGGGTCCGGCGCGCGCCGACCATGCGGGCTTCTATCAGGCGATCGCAGACGGCACCTACGCCCGTCGCGGCCTGAACATCCAGATTTTCCACGGCAACTCAGCCGCCGATGTGTCCCAGAAACTGGCCTCGGGCCAGGCTGAGCTGGGCCTTGCCCGCGACAGTTTCGCCGCCCTGCGCATGATTGCCGACCGCGCGCCCATCAAGGCTGTCGCCGCCTTCATGCAAAAGGACCCGCGCGTCCTGATCGCCCATGCCGGCGACGCCCCGCGCGATCCCGGTTCCATTGGCGCTCGCCCTCTCTATATCGAAGACGCCGACTGGGCCGACATCTGGTCCTGGCTCCAGCCCAAATACGGGCTGGCGAACGATCAGCTTTTCCGTCCCGAGACAGGCGCGATCGATCCCTTCCTGGAAAACACGCAGAGCATTCTGATCGGCTCCCTGACCCGCGAACCCGCCCTCGTCGGTTCGGCCGATCCCGATCTGCAGACGCGGCTCTATCTGCCGGCCGATGACGGGTTTGCTTCCTATTCGGGCCTGGTGCTGACACCCAACGCCTTTGCCCGCGACAATACCGAAGCCCTGAAGAGCTTCATCGCCGCATCCGCAGAAGGCTGGCGGGCCTATCTCGACAAGGATCCCGATCCGGCCCACGCCCTGATCCGCCGCGCCAATCCCGCCACGCCTCAAGGTTCGCTGGAAATCGCCCGCGACCTGATGAAGGTTCACGGCATCATCGACAGCGGCGATACAGCCGACCACGGCCTCGGCACCATGACCGCCGAACGCTGGCAGACCTTTGCCGAGCAGAGCCGTGGCGTTTACGCCTCCGATCCGGAATGGCGCGAAGCCTTTACCACCGCCTATCTGCCCGAACGAAAATAACCGGCGTTAGCCTCAGATTAAGCCCAAAGCGTCACTATACGGGCTTAACTCAACCATAGGCGGGAAAACTACGGGTGCGTTCTGGTCGGATTCACTTGGCGACGGCCTTGGCGGCGGGGCTTTGCGCCTCGACGGCGGCTGCGCATGCCTCCGACAGTCGCGCCGTCATTCCGCATGGTGGCTGGGCCTACCCCCGACAGCTGACTCCCGCTTCGGCATGGGGCGCTCCGCCTCCGCCGACAGTGCCTGTACCACCGGCCTATCTGGGCCAGGGTTCCTCCCTGCCCCATGATCCTATGGCCCCGCGTCCGGATGCTCCGGTCTACCGGGTTCAGCCCTCGGCTGACTCCGGCGCCACGGCCTCCGGTCCCCGCTACTATTCGGTGCACCGTCAGGTCGGCAGGCAACCCGACGCACCGCCCCGTCCCGCCCCGGTTTATCTCGACGCCCTACCTGTCGACCTATCCGAACCGCCGGCCAGTGATGATCTGGCTGCCCCTCCGGCGACACCTCAAATGATCCGCGACGCCAATGGCCGATTACGCGCCGTGGCCGACTATCAAGATCCGTCGTAACCATGACCTCTTCCGCTTCTGCTGACACCTCGATCCAGTCTCGCTTGCCGGAACTGATGAATCTGGCTCGTCAGACCGACAGCAGTGCCCGCCGCACCCTTCTGCGTGAGCTTACGGATAATTTCTTCGGGGCTCCCGAACGCACGCCCATCGAGCAGGAACTGTACGGCGTTGTGCTCAGCGACATCAGCCGCGCGATGGAAATCGAAGTGCGCGCCCAGTTGGCCGAACGTTTTGCTTCGGCCTCCGATGCCCCGCACCAGCTGATCAAACAACTGGCCAATGACGAAGCGGCCGTGGCCGTGCCGGTGCTGAGCAGGTCGCCTGTCCTTACCGATGATGACCTGATCCACGTCATCCGCACCCGTAACAGCCAGGAACACATCCGCGCCGTTACCAAGCGCGAGCACGTACCCGAAGCCGTATCCGACGCCATTGTCGAACATGGCGACGACGATACCCTGCACGCCCTGCTGTCCAATGAGGGGGCCCGCCTCTCGCGCGCCGCCAGTGAAAGCGCCGTTGACCGTGCCAAGGCCAATCCCGACCTGCACGACGTCACCGTTTCCCGTGCCAGCCTGCCGATCGATCTGCTCAACGAAATGTATTTCGAGGTAGAGGAACGCCTGCGGGCAAAGATCCTCGAAGAAAATGCCCGCCTCGATCCCGAGGCCCTCGAAGAGGCGCTGGCGGTGGGGCGCACCCGTGTGGCCACCGATGACGGCTCCCTGCCCCCGGACTATGCCGAAAGCCTGGCCTATGTCGAAGAATTGCGCTCCGCCAACCAGCTGACGCCGCAAACCCTGGCCCGCTTCCTGCGTTCGGGCAGCCGTTCGTGCTTCCTGATCGCCCTGTCACAGCTGGCCGACATCGATTTCCACACCGCCCGCAATATTGTGGAGCGCCGTGAACTGGACGCACTGGCTGTTGTCTGCCGCGCCGCCGATCTCGATAAGGCGCTGTTCCTGACCTATGCGGTGGTGCTGCTGAACAACGATGGCAATGCGATGGGCAAGGCCCGCTCCTACGCCAGCATGTACACGCAACTGGACCGCGATACGGCTCTGCGGACCCTGCGCTTCTGGCGCACGCGCCGCGCGGTCATGCAAAGCGCCGCCTGATACAGTCATGGACAATAAAAAAGGCCCGCATCCCCCGATGCGGGCCTTTTTCTTGTTCAGTTGTCTGACGACTTATTTCTTGGCGCGGGTCGCGCGGGCCGGTTTACGGCCACCCTGGCCCAGACCCATTTGCTTGGCCAGATCAGAACGGGCCTTGGCATAGTTCGGAGCGACCATCGGATAGTCCTTCGGCAGGCCCCACTTGGCGCGGTATTCTTCCGGGCTCATGTTGTACTTGGTACGCAGGTGACGCTTCAGCGACTTGAACTTGCGACCGTCTTCCAGACAGATCAGGAAATCCGGCGTAATGGACTTACGCACCGGAACTGCCGGTTCACGCGGTTCGGGTTCTTCTTCGACCGGAGCAACCGTGATGCCCGTCAGGGCAGCGTGCACTTGCGAAATCAGTGCCGGCACAGCTTCCGCAGGCACCATGTTGTTGCTGACATATGCAGAAACAATATCCGCAGTCATCTCAAGCAGTTCAGGTTTTTCGTCCATGTTTTATCCCGCCAGATTGGAAAAAGCTCGGGCCTTGGTTTCAGCCCATTATTAGTTTTATGCGGGGCGCATGGTGAACGCGCATAGACAGTTGTCAAGTCCCAGCAGATCAAAACACGTAATATAACGAAAGCTTTTTCAGTCTAATCAAGTCTAAGGGACAATATGCATTAAGCTTAAGGCACTTAATCGCCTTCATAAAAAATGCGGGTACTTAAAACAAAGTGATCAGTGCGCACGTTTTGATTGAGACAAGCATTCCCGCAAACAGGGAATATCGCCGTTTCGCTAAAACAGAGCGCAAGTGTCGGGTTTGCTACAGCTAACTCTATAAGTCGCTCTAAAGTATCGGAAAACCCGATCCGGCTATCAGGCCTTGAAGTCTTCCGATAGCGCCAGCATTGCCGCGCGCTCTGCCGCCGAGAACTGATCGATCAGGTGATCTTCGCCTTCGCGAATTGCCCGTATGAGTTGAGGCGTCAGCGCCGAGGTGAGCGCCCAGTTCCAATAGCGGATAACGGTTTGGGCACGATCGACAGCCAGCATGTCGTAAACGATCTGCACGCGTTCCCAGCGCGGATCGCTGCTATCCTCGCTGCCCGAACGCCGCATGGCCTTCCATAGCAAGACCAGATAGTGCTTGGTCAGGCCGGTCGCCTTGCACAGAACGGCAATGGACTCGCCGCCCTCGTCACTCAGGATTTTCGCGGCGGTCAAAGGTTTCACACCGGCCAGATGGCCTATTTCCGCCACCAGTTCCGGTGTCAGGCCGCTCTCGGCTGCGGCCTCGATAATGCCTTCCAGACCTTCATAGGCCGATTTCCTGGCAGCCTCGCGGTTGCGCTGGCGGCGCTCGATAAACTGCAGGGCCTTGCGTACCACCGGATCGGACCAGCCATCCTTGGCCGCCATACCGAACAGATCGACCACCGACCCCTGAAGCACTTCGCGCGAAACAGCAAAGCGACGCAGGATAACGCTGCGCTCCTCGTGGTTACACCACCAGAACATAACATAGGCACTGGACGGGCGCAGTTCAGGGCGCTTCAGCAGCCAGCCGCACAGATTGGCATTGTGCCTCGACAGGGCCACAGCCTCTTCCAGAGCAGTGGTCGGAATAACCGCCTCGCGGTTCTGCAGTACCGCTTCGATGACTTCGGGCTCGTTGCGCTCGATCAGCACAGCGGTCACACCCGCCGATAGCTGTCTCCGCGCGGCTATAAGCTTGCAATGCTCAATGCCGGTATCGCGGGCGCAGGTAATCAGGTCATGATCGCTCAGGGACGTGCATTCGACCAGAAGTTCACGCGCGACAACCAGATCGTCCCGCAAAAGCAGACGCAGGATATTGTTCGGGATTTCCGTCAGCGGGGCCAGACGCGCCGCAATCCTGCGACGCTCTTCCACCGAGGCCTGGCGCATCATGTCGACCAAAAGGTCAGCCACGACCGAACGTTCGAATGCATTGATGCGGCTGGCGGGCAGGCTGACCACATCAGCCATACGGCGCAAAAGCATCAGGCGCGCGCGCTCGCTCTCGGCGTTTGGCATGACTTCAGGTTTGAGCACAGCTTTTCCCATACCGCCACAATGGCACGTGCGGGTTAACTACATGTGCAAGACAAGGCCGAAAATGGCCTTATCGCCCAATTCTGCACCGCGGATGACACCTGCGACACGAAAGTCGCAGAAATCATTGTTTTCACAAACCTTCGAACAGAGCGGTCGAAAGGTAACGTTCTGCAAAGCTTGGGATGATCACCACGATGGTCTTGCCCGCATACTCATCCTGAGCGGCCAGACGGAAGGCGGCCGTCAACGCGGCACCCGATGAAATCCCCACCGGAATACCTTCGGTGCGGGCAACCTTGCGGGCCATTTCAAAGGCATCGTCATTATCGACCTGTTCGATGGCGTCGATCACGCCGGTGTCGATCACAGGCGGCACAAAGCCCGCGCCGATGCCCTGGATCTTGTGCGGGCCGGGCGCACCGCCCGACAGAACCGGCGATGCGGTCGGCTCGACGGCAATCATCTTCAAATCGGCTTTTCTGGCCTTCAGCGCGTGACCGACGCCGGTGATGGTGCCGCCGGTGCCAACACCCGCAATGACCACATCCACAGAGCCTGCGGTGTCGTTCCAGATCTCCTCGGCGGTCGAAACCTCGTGGATGGCCGGATTGGCGTCATTCTCGAACTGGGCCGGAGAGATGGAGCCGGGGATTTCCTTGAGCAGTTCCTCTGCACGGGCAATCGCGCCCTTCATGCCCTTTTCGGCGGGCGTCAGTTCCAGCTGCGCGCCCAGCAGGGCCAGCATCTTGCGACGCTCGATCGACATGCTCTCCGGCATGCACAGGATCAGCTTATAGCCCTTGGACGCCGCCACAAACGCCAGCGCAATGCCGGTATTGCCGCTGGTCGGCTCGATCAGGGTCGCGCCCGGCTGGATCTTTCCGGCCTGCTCCAGCGCCTCGACCATTGCCACACCGATACGGTCCTTTACCGAGGCGATGGGGTTGAAGAACTCCAGCTTGGCCAGCACGCGGGCCTTGGGCTGATATTCCTTGGTCAGGTTCGGCAGCGCCACCAGCGGGGTATCGCCGATCGTATCGACGATGCTGTCAAACACCTTGCCGCGACCGGCCTTCTTGTGACGGCTGGCATCATAGGTGGTGTTGGACATAGGCGATCTCCTTGGTTGGGCCCTTAGACAAAGACATAGCGCGTATACGCCTTGCCACAACCCGACGCCGCCCAGCTTTTCTCAAAAAGCTTTTAGAAAAGCTGGGCCTTACAAGCCTTCGCCCGTGCCATTGCGATAGGATTCAAGCCGCGCCAAATAGGGCGCTGCGATCTGGAATGGCATGAGCAGGTCATACTGCGCCCCGCCATTGCTTACCGCCATGACCACATCGCCCGGCTTATCCGTAAGCAGTCTTCCACACCAGATGACGATCTCGTCCGGCTTTTCCCTGCGCGCGCTGATCCCGCGCACGGAAAAGCGATCCGGCACCTCTCCCTGGATGACTTCCAGCGTCTCGATTTCCAGGCGCACGATATCCTTCCACGCATCACCGCCATCGGGCACGACCGAGACAACACGGCCCACCGCAATCGGCGGACCATCCTGCTGCGGAACTATATCCCATCTCGGAGAAGGCAGAGGGACACAGGCCAAGGCGGGCTGCACGACAGCAGAACCCCACATAACCGCGGCCAAACCCCAGAGATGGACCCGTTTCATCTGAAACTACCTTCTGCGCGAAATAACCCGCTGTGATGGATCAAACGACATAACCTCGCGGATGGTCAACAAGGTGGTGAAGTTGCGCACCCTGTTGTCGTCGCTCAGCGTCTCGCGGGTGAAGGTGTCATAGGCCTCCATATCCGGCACGACGACGTACATGATGAAATCCACATGGCCGGTCGTGTACCAAAGCCCGTGAACCTCGGGCCGCGCCTTCAGCTTGCGCATCAGCGCATCAAGAACCGCCGTGCCCTCACGCTCCATCTCAACCAGCACATGCATGGTCAGCGCCTTTTCCAGCCGACCACGGTCCACCACCGCCACATCCGCGACGATCACTTTTTCGGCCCGCAGACGACGCAGTCGGCGCGACACCGCCGACTCCGACAGCCCAACCCGCTCGGCCAGTTCGCGGGCGGGCGTCAGATTGTTCTGCCGCACCATATCCAGCAGGCGGTGGTCGAAATCATCAAGAGCGAGTGTTTCTTGCATTAAAACCTCTCAGACGCCGGAAATCGGCACACAGGCGAGCAAACTTGCCAACACAAATCCACGGGCCGGATTTAGGTTCAACGCATGATCCGTACCGCCTCCCTCCCCGCAATGTCCCGTTTTGGTGTGTACCTGCCCTACCTCGCACTGGTGGGCGGTATCCTGTTCCTGTCGATCGGCACGTCTTTCGCCAAGACCCTGTATCCGCACGTCGGCCCGATGGGCACCGCCGCCCTGCGTGTGGGCCTGTCGGCCCTCATCCTCACGGCCATTTTCCGTCCGTGGCGCGCCCGTTTCACCCGATCCGACGTCAAGGGCCTGGCCCTTTACGGTGCGGTCATGGGCATGATGAACCTCAGCTTCTATATGGCGCTGAATACCATTCCGCTGGGCGTGGCTCTGGCCATCGAGTTCACCGGCCCGCTGGCCGTGGCCCTGTTCAATGCGCGCAAGCCGATCCATCTGGTCTGGGTGGTGGTGGCCGCACTGGGTCTGGCCATGCTGTTCCCGTTCGACACCTCGGTGTCCAACCTTGATCCGGTGGGCTGTGGCTTTGCCGCCTTGGCTGCGCTGTTCTGGGCCGGCTATATCGTATTTGGCCAGCGTGTGGCCCACCTGCCCTCGGGCGCGACGGTGGCCGTGGGCATGGGCTTTGCCGCAATGGTCGTGGTTCCGTTCGGCGTCGCCACCGCCGGGGCCAGCCTGCTGTCGCCCGCCATCCTTGGCATGGGTGTGCTGGTCGCACTGGCCTCCAGCGCCATCCCCTATTCGCTCGACATGGTCGCACTTCGCAGCATTCCCAAGCGCACCTTCGGTGTCGCCGTCAGTGCCGATCCGGCCGTCGGGGCCCTTGCCGGTCTTCTGTTCCTGAACGAGCACCTGACGCTGATGCAGTGGCTCGCCATCGGAGCCATTATGACGGCCTCGGTCGGCGCCGTTCTGACCACAACCGCGGCGGCCCGCAAATCCGCCGCCGCCGCGCCGACCGACCAGCCGCTTCTATAGGGCCGCAAAAAGAAAGCCCGCCTTTGCCGGGGGAGCAAAGGCGGGAAGTGAGGGGACACACGGATCGATACGTTTGTCTCTGGAGTATGGATGCGACCCTGTACCACCGGAGGGGGGGGAATGGCGCGGACAGGGTCGCCTCGTCCTAAAACTCTGCGTACTCAGAGGTGGGGGAACCGCTGACTACAGCCTTAAGACGAGATCTCTGGCTTTGCAGGGCGGGAGACATTCCACCCCGAAAGCGTTGATTGGCAGGGTTCGGTTCCCGGGGTGACGCGCCCCGGCTTGCAGGAGCCTGTTGACTGCGGCCGGTGTTGAAGCGTGACACCAGCGCCGCCAGCTGGCGGGTTTCGTTTTGCAGACCGGTGGCGGCAGCCGTGGTTTCTTCCACCATTGCGGCATTCTGCTGTGTGACCTGGTCCATCTGGTTCACCGCGGCGTTCACCTGCCCCAGACCCGTGGCCTGCTCCTGAGACGAAGCCGCGATTTCAGCGGCCAGGGCGTCCATTTCCGCGACCTTGGCGGCGATGGTTTCCAGTGCCCGACCGGATTCACCCACCAGTTTCACGCCCTCGGCCACTTCATGGGCCGAAGCCGAGATCAGGGCCTTGATCTCCTTGGCCGCCTCGGCTGACCTTTGGGCCAGCGTGCGCACCTCCGAAGCCACCACCGCAAATCCACGCCCGCTCTCGCCAGCCCGCGCCGCTTCCACGCCCGCGTTCAGGGCCAGCAGGTTGGTCTGGAAGGCAATCTCGTCGATCACCCCGATGATATCGCCAATCTCGGCCGAGCGACGGCTGATACCGTCCATAGCGGCCTGTGCCTTCTGCATGACCTCGCCGGAACGTTCTGTTTCGGTACGGGCCTCGACAGCGGCGGTCGAGGCCTGACGTGCCCCCTCCGCGCTGCGTTGCACCGTGGCGGTGATCTGGTCCAGCGCCGCAGCCGTTTCCTCAAGACTGGCGGCTTGCTGCTCGGTACGGCGGGACAGATCGTCAGCCGAGTTGGCGATTTCTTCCGATCCTGTCTTCAGGACCGCTACGGCTTCCAGCACCTGATCCAGCGCCTGACGCAGGCTGGCGGTGGCACCGTTAAAGTCGTCCTTCACCCTTTGATGGGTGCCTTCCATCGGCGCATCGATCTGGGCGCGAAGATCACCCTCGGAAAGCTTGGACAGATTGTCGGCCAGGATTTCGACCAGACGCGACTGGGCTTCCTCGGCGGTTTTGCGCTCGATTTCGGCGCGGCGGGCCGCCTGCTCGGCCTCGGTGATGTCGATAGCCAGTTTGACCACCTTCACGGCACGGCCGTTCTCGTCCAGCACAGGATTGTAGCTGGCTTCCAGCCAGACCTCGCGCTGGCCCTTGGCCATGCGGCGGAACTTCCTGGCGACGAAGCGTCCGGCGTTCAGTTCCTGCCAGAATGCGGCGTATTCCGGAGACGCCGCCTCTGCGGGGTCCATGAACATGCGGTGGTGCTGTCCGCGGATCTCGTCCAGCGAATAGCCCATCGTCTTGAGCAGGTTCTCATTGGCATCGATGATGGTGCCGTCCAGCTCGAACTCGATCACCGCCTGCGACCGGCCAATCGCGGCCATGCGACGTTCCAACTCTTCCAGTCGGTTACTGTTCTGCGCAGCAGGAGGGTTCTTTCTGAACATGGAGCGCTTTCGAACCTCTGGTGGGTATGGGTGTTGTTCGAGTGAAAGATGTCCCCGAAAACCTTTCTTTTTGTGATGACGCTGTTACGTCAAACTCCTCAGGCGCGGATTTACCCCTGATTAACCATAAGTGCGGCACAGCAAAGGTTGAGCCCTTTGAAACGCGCCCGCGTGCGCTGGATTTCCGCCTTGCGCCAGCTGATATCAGCCGCCCATTCCATCGATCCCGTCGTGGTCACGGGCAAGGTCGCAGGCGTCAACGGCCTGCTGATCGAAAGCCGCGGCGGACTGTCGCGCCTGGCGGTCGGTGCCCGCGCCGAGATCAGCCGTCGCGGCCAGCCTCCCCTACCCGCCGAGGTTGTCGGCTTCCGCGATGCCAAGGCGCTGCTGATGCCCTATGGCCCGGTCGAGGGCGTGGCTCCGGGGGCCGATATCAAAATCCTTGAGGCCGCCGCCTCGGTCAGCCCCACCATTGGATGGCTGGGTCGCATCATCGATGCCTTTGGCGACCCGATCGACGGCAATGGCCCGCTCCCTCAAGGCGGCCATCCCTATACGCTGAAAGCCTCGCCGCCACCGGCCCACTCGCGCGACCGCGTGGGCGAACGGCTGGATCTGGGCGTACGTTCGATGGATGTGTTCACCACCACCTGCCGTGGCCAGCGCCTCGGCATCTTCGCCGGCTCCGGCGTGGGTAAGTCGGTGCTGCTGTCCATGCTGGCGCGTCAGGCCACCTGTGACGTCGTCGTGGTGGGCCTGATCGGCGAACGGGGCCGCGAAGTGCGCGAGTTCATCGAGGAGACGCTGGGCGAAGAGGGCCTGCGCCGCGCCGTCGTCGTGGTCGCCACCTCGGACGAGCCCGCCCTGAAACGACGCCAAGCCGCCTATATGACGATGGCCGTGGCCGAGTTCTTCCGCGATCAGGGCCTTGAAGTCCTGTGCCTGATGGACTCCGTAACCCGTTTCGCGATGGCCCAGCGCGAGATCGGTCTGGCTGCGGGCGAGCCCCCGACGACCAAGGGCTATACCCCGACCGTCTTTACCGAACTGCCCAAGCTGCTGGAACGCGCCGGTCCCGGCCCGCGCCTGCCTGATGGTCGCCAAGCCGGTCCCATCACCGCCCTGTTCACCGTGCTGGTGGATGGCGGCGACCATGACGAACCCATCGCCGATGCCGTTCGCGGTATTCTGGATGGCCACATCGTCATGGACCGAAAGATCGCCGAGCGCGGGCGCTTCCCCGCCATCGACGTGCTGAAGTCCGTCAGCCGCACCATGCCGGAATGTCAGGACCCACGTGAGCGCGAACTCAACCGCCGCGCCCGCCAGTGCCTGTCGGCCTATGCCAACATGGAAGAACTGATCAAGATCGGTGCCTACCGCAGCGGCGCCGACCCCATCGTGGACCGCGCCATCGCCCTCAATCCGATGCTGGAAGATTTCCTGCGTCAGGATAAGGAAGACGTAACGCGGTTGGCCGATAGTTTCGACAGACTTGAATCCATCCTCAACATGGGCATGCTAGAAGCTTGACCGGAGAAGCCGCATGACCGCATGGGCCCAATCCCTGATCCGCCTCACCAACTATGAGGTCGAGACCCTGCAAAAGCGCATGGCCGAGATCGCCGCGCGCCGTGCCGATGCGGAAATGAAGCTGGTCATGCTGGACGCCGAGGCCGAAGGCGAAAAAGCACAGGCGACAGCCGATCCTCAACATGCCGCCATGCTGCGCGCCTATCTGAACGGCTGGAAACTGCGCCGCGCCAATGCCGAGGGCATGATCGAGGCTCTTCGCCGCGAGGAAGACGGCGCACGCGATGCCCTGACCGCAGCCTTCGAAGAGCTGAAAAAGTTCGAGCACGTCGCCGAAACCACCCGCATCAACAAACGCATCGCCGCCAACCGCCGCGAAGCCGCGACTTTCGACGAAATGGGCCTGCGCCGTCGCAACGCGGGCTGATGGATTGATGCCGTCGCGCCGTTCACTGCTTATCGGCGCGGCAGGTCTGATGGCTTCCGGCTGTCGCGCTGCGGCCCAGCCCGATATCGCCGTACCTCCCCTGAAATCGCTCGCGCCCTACCGCGTCGGCACCTGCGCCATGACGGGCCAGTTGGACGATGCCGGCTGGACGCGGCTGGCGCTCACCCATTTCAACCAGATCACGCCCGAGTGGGAGATGAAGATGGAATACATCCTCACCCCCGACGGCTATCGGTTCGATGCGCCCGACCGCATCGCCTCATGGTGCGACAGCCACGGCATGGCCCTGCATGGCACGACTTTGATCTGGTATTCACAGGGCGAGGAGGCCTTTCGCGGCCTGTCCCGCGCCGATTACGGCCAGCGGTTCGACCGCTATATCGCCGCCGTCGCGGGCCGCTATGCCGGACGGGTGCGCGGCTGGGATGTGGTCAATGAGGCAGTGGCCGAGGACGGCGTCGGCCTGCGTTCCCACCACTGGTCGCAGAACCTTGGCGACATAGACCACATGCGCCGCGCCTTTGATCAGGCCAAGCAGGCCGATCCCGACGCCGTCCTGTTCCTCAACGACTACAATCTCGAAAACAATCCCAGGAAGGGCGCGACCTTCCTGAAACTGGTCGAGCAACTGCTGAAGGCGGGGGCACCCGTCGGTGGCATCGGCAGCCAAAGCCACCTCAATATCGAGATACCAGAGGGCCGGATCAGCGCCTTCATCCATGAAGCGGCCCAGTTCGGATTGCCGCTTCACATCTCTGAACTGGACGCCTCGCGCCGCCGCGAAGGCGGCCCTCCAGATGTCAGAAGTGTTTCATTCCGGAGCAGGCAACAATTTGATCGTGTTAAGGAATTAACCGATGCTTATTCAAGGTTACCCGAACAACAGCGCTATGGCTTAACACTCTGGGGCGTTCGGGATACGGACTCATGGCTGCGCCGCCCGCCCCACGACGATGGCCGCGACAGCCCGCTGGCCTTTGACGCCTCTGGCCAGCCCACCACCGTCGCCCGCGCCCTATCCGAAAGCTGGCTCCGGTCCCAATGACGGAACAGGCGCGCGTGGCAAAGGTTTACTGAATATGGCCTCCCCGTCCCTGAACGAGCCGATCCAGCGCCGCCTCGACCAAGCCGCCGCCGACTATATGCAGCCGGATGACATGCCGCGTTTCGATTTCACGGCTCCCGCTGGAGAGGCGGCCCTGATCCCTCACGACAGCATTTCGTGGCAGATCTTCAAAAATCCCGTCAGCCTGTTCATTGGCGGTGTCACCGCAGTGATCCTCGAACTGGCCGAGGCGCGGGTCCGCTCGGGCGTGTGGGACCACACCAGTTTCCGCACCGATCCGGTGCCGCGCCTGAAGCGCACAGGTCTGGCTGCCATGGTCACCGTCTATGCCCCCGCCTCCAAGGCCGAGGCCATGATCGCGGGCATCCGCCGCCGCCATTCCCGCGTGACCGGCACCGCCGATGACGGGCAAGCCTATAACGCCAATGATCAGGTCCTGCTGGACTGGGTACAGGCCACGGCGGGCTATGGCTTTACCGAGGCATTCCATCGCTTTGTGCGGCCGCTGTCGGCACAGGAGCGCGACCGCGCATGGTCCGACGCCTATCCGACTGCCGTCCATTACGGAGCCGTAGGTGCCCCGAAGTCCGAGGCCGAATGGCAGGAACAGCTGGCTGCCATGCTGCCGCACCTGACACCCTCGCCCATCGTGTTCGAGTTCCTCGACATCATGCGTCGAGCCAATGCCTTTCCCGCCTATGCCCGTCCGATCCAGCACCTGTTGATCCGGGCGGCGATAGACATGGTCCCGCCGGAAGTGGCGACCATCGTCGGCCTCCACNNCGCCCATCGTCGGCCTCAACCCCGCCGATGGCTTGACCGCATGGCAGCGCCCGCTGGTGAAGGCCCTCGCCCAAGGTGCCGAGCGCTTCGCCGGTCAGTCCTGCGTGCGTATGGGCCTGCCCGCCGACTGGCTCTGGAAACAGCGCTGAAACGAAAAACGCCCGCTGTTTCCAGCGGGCGTCTTATCAAGGTTCCGGATCGGATTAGGCGGCGATGATCTGGCCGACTTCCGACGGGTCGCGAAGCACATAGCCACGACCCCAGACGGTTTCGATATAGTGTTTGCCACCGGCAGCGGTCGCCAGCTTCTTGCGCAGCTTGCAGATGAAGACGTCAATGATCTTCAGTTCCGGCTCGTCCATGCCACCGTACAGGTGGTTCAGGAACATTTCCTTGGTCAGGGTCGTGCCCTTGCGCAGGGAGAGCAGCTCCAGCATCTGGTATTCTTTACCGGTCAGGTGGACACGGTGGCCGTTCACTTCGACGGTCTTGGCGTCGAGGTTCACAGCGATCTCGCCGGTGTGGATGATGGCCTGTGCGTGGCCCTTGGAGCGGCGCACCACGGCGTGGGTGCGGGCGATCAGCTCATCCTTGTGGAACGGCTTGGTCAGATAGTCGTCGGCACCGCCGCCGAAGGTCTTGACCTTGGTTTCAATCTCGTGGCTGCCCGAGAGGATCATGACCGGAGTATTGACCTTGCCGTTGCGCAGCTGGCGCAGAACCTCAAGGCCGCTCATGTCAGGCAAGTTGAGGTCAAGCAGGATCAGGTCGTAGTCATAGATCTTGCCCAGATCGATGCCTTCTTCACCCAGATCGGTGGTGTAAACGTTGAAACCTTCCGACTTCAGCATCAGCTCAATGCTTTGAGCCGTGGCGTGATCATCTTCAATCAACAGGACGCGCATTCATGCCCCTCCAGGCAAAGCTTGGCTGAAACCGCGCGTACTGCGCGATCCGGGTAACCTTGTTCGTACGTTAACGATTAAAAGGCTTAGAAATGGTTAACGGGTCCCGATATGAAACGCCTAGGCTGATTTGCGAATCGCCGTCTAGAGGGGCGAGTCAATGATTATTAATTTTTTTAGGAATCCGCGTTCTCCCGTGACGGGTGACTCGCCTCTCTGGCGAACTATCCCCAGCCAATTCACCAATCACTGGTCGGTTAAAGCTAAGCTTTATAAGGGTAAGCGTCCGAAGCTGACGTATAGTAGGAACATTTTCCTAGCCAACCCGACCGCGCACAGCATGATGCGCTCTACGTTCGGAGTTGGGAGATTACCGAGTGATGGAAGCTTATCGCGTCCCTGTTCTTGAAGGTGACCGGATCAGGGCAGACGCCGCCCTCAGCCTGTCGGCCCTCGCCTTTCATATCCCTGTCGAGGAGATGAACCGGCGCGAGCGGGTGCGTCTGCGGGCCTGCCGCGCACGCTGGTCGGCCATGTATCTGGCGCATGTGTCCTTTGGCTGGCCGCTGGAACGGGTAGCCCACGCCTTTGGCCTGAACCGCGCGACCGCCTCGACCGCCTGCCGCTGGGCCGAGGATGAGCGCGACCGCGACGATTACGACCTGCTGATGGACGGTCTGGAGGGCGCGCTGCGCGGGGTGATGGATATGCCCCTTGTCGATCTGGCGCCCGAACACGGCCTGAAGGTGCGCCGATGACCGGCCAGACCTGCGATACAACAATGACCTCCAACAGCCGCCTTGCCGAGCGGGCCCGACGCCTGTTGGAGCGCCCCGACGCATGGCTGGACGAGACGCCGGGCGGCTATCAGCTGCGGCTGGGCGGGGACCGGCGCGGGCGCGTAGTCCTGACGCTCGATGAAGCCGCC
>NZ_DJFS01000002.1 GCF_002432125.1 Brevundimonas sp. UBA5866 | reverse complement strand
CGGTCCGGCCCCGCGGCGGGCTCGGCCATCGCACCGCCAGCCAGTACCAGACAGATCAGAACCGCTGTCAGACGGGCCTTCATGCCTTGCCCTCCCTGCGGCGGCGCGTACCGGGCCCCGCGCCGACGCGCAGACGGCGGTCCAACAGCGACACCAGTCCGCCCAGCGCCATCAGCGCCGGTCCCAGAAAGATCAGTCGCGCCCAGGGATTATAATAGAGGCGCACCAGCCAGGCGGGCTCGCCATCCTCGGTGCGGGCCCGCTCGCCAATCACCACATAGACATCGTCAAGGCCGCGGAAGTCCAGGCCGACCTCGGTGGTGGTCTGTCCGCCTGCCGGGAAGAAACGGCGCTCGGACGTGACGGTGGTCTCGCGCGCCTTTTCATTTACCGCAGACACGGTCAGTTTGCCCTGTTCGGCCAGATAGTTCGGCCCCTCGATGATGGCGACATCGTCCAGCCGGACCTTCCACGGACCGGCTGCAACCTCACCCTGGATCGGGATGACACGGGCGGTTTCGACCTTGAACCCCGTCTCGACCACCGCGCCCAGAATAAAGACGCCAACACCGGCGTGTGCCAGCGCCATACCCCATGCTCCCAACGGCAGATTACGGGCACGGCGCAATGTCTCGGCCAATGGCGCGCGCAAGGCCTTGGTGCGCTCGGCCACCTCGAAGACAGCCCCGAAGATCAGCCACAGACCCAGCCCCACGCCCGCCGCGACCAGAGCCTTTTTCGGATCGAACAGGAAGAAGGCCAGCAAAGCCCCGACGACCGCCAGCAGAGCCGCAAAGCGCAGACGCTGGACCGCACCGACCAGATCACCGCGCTTCCAGCCCATCAACGGTCCCGCCGGAAGCAGCAGGCAGGCGATACCCATCAGCGGTGCGAACACAGCATTGAAATAGGGCGGGCCGACCGAAATGGTGGCACCGGTCATGGCCTCCAGAAACAGTGGATACAGGGTTCCAAGCAGAACCGTCACCGCTGCCGTGGTCAGGAACAGATTGTTCAGCACCAGTATCCCCTCACGGCTGACCGGTGCAAAGGTGGCCATCGAACGGATGGACGGTGCCCGCAGGGCGAACAGCGCAAAGGCCGCGCCTGCCGAAAGGCCCAGAATGCCCAGCAGCATCATGCCCCGTTCGGGATCGACCGCGAAGGCGTGGACCGACGTCAGCACGCCCGAGCGCACCAGAAACGCGCCAAGCATGGAGAAGGAAAAGGCCAGAATGGAAAGGAATACCGTCCAGCCCGCCAAGGCCCCGCGCCGCTCGGTCACCACGGCGCTGTGCAGCAGGGCCGCGCCCGCCAGCCACGGCAGGAAGGAAGCGTTTTCGACCGGGTCCCAGAACCACCAGCCGCCCCAGCCCAGTTCGTAATAGGCCCAGAAGCTGCCCAGACCGATACCGACCGTCAGCAGGGCCCACGACGCGAGCGCCCACGGGCGCACCCAGCGTCCCCAGGCCGGATCGACACGTTTTTCAATCAGGGCCGCGACCGCCAGAGAGAAACACACCGAAAAGCCGACATAGCCCGCGTAGAGCAACGGCGGGTGGATCGCCAGGGCGGGGTCCTGCAAAAGCGGGTTCAGGGACCGCCCCTGCACCGGAATCTCGGCCAGGCGGTTGAACGGATTGGAGGTGAAGGCGGCAAAGGCCAGAAACATGGTGGACAGGCTGGCCTGAACCGCCACGGCAGAGGTTTTCAGACCGAAGGGCAGGCCGCGCGACAGCCCCAGTACGGCACCGAATGCCGTCATCACCAGACACCACAGCAGCAGCGAGCCCTCGTGGTTACCCCAGGCTCCGGCAATCTTGTAGAAGAGCGGCTTGTCGGTGTGGCTGTTGGCGGCCACGTTGGCCACCGAAAAATCGGACGTCACATAGGCCCATATCAGACAGCCAAAGGCGACGATGATCGCCAGCGATGCCGCCAGCATGGCCGCCGAGGCCGCGCCTGCGATCACCGGCCGGCGCTGTACACGCGCCCACGTTGCCATCACCCCGCCAAAGACGCTGAGCGCCAGCGACAGGATCAGGGAATAGCTGCCCAGTTCGACAATCACGCGGTCAGTTCCCAGTAGCTTCGGGGCGCCATTCGCCCTTTTCCTTCAGACGGTCCGCAACTTCGCGGGGCATATAGGTCTCGTCGTGTTTGGCGAGCACCTGAGTGGCCTCGAATGTGCGGTCCGGCAGGAAACGCCCCTGGGCGACAATGCCCTGCCCTTCGCGGAACAGGTCCGGCAGATCCCCCTGAAACACGATGGTGGACGAGGCTGCATTGTCGGTCACGCTAAAGCGGACAGAGCCGTCACCACCCTTCACCACACTGCCCGCCTCGACCAGACCGCCCAGACGGATCAGCTGGCCCACAGGGACTTTTTCCGCCGTAGCTTCGGAGGGAGAGTAGAAGAAGGTGACATTGTCCTTCATCGCCCACAGGGACAGCCCCACCGCCAGCGCCAGCACAGGTGCGGCAGCCGCAACTACCCACAGGCGACGGCGGGCTTTAGGGGATTTAGGAAGCCAGCTCATAGGCGCAAACCGTATTTGGACATTACACACCCGGCAGAGATCACGCGCCACCATCCTTGGCGCGGGCCTCGGCCAATAGTTTTTCCAGCTCGGGACGGCGCGGATCGGATGGGGCCAGCACCTCCAGGATCGGTCCCCACATACGTTCCCCCTCGTCCAGATCACCGCGCGCCAGTGCCGCCTCGCCAAGGAAATAGCGGGCACCCAACTGGTCCCCGTCGCGCTTCACCGCCTCCCGGAAGGCGGCCTCGGCATCGCCGCCGATACGCCCCTCACTGGCACGGACAAGGCTTTCTCCAAGGCGGGCCCAGTTCTGCGCATTGTCGGGATCGAGCGCCAGAGCGCGACGAAAGGCCGATGCCGCGCCGATGGAATCCCCGGCCTCGAAACGGGCGGCCCCCAGCATGGACAACGCCATGACGTCCTGCGGCTTGTCGCGCACCACCTGCCCCATCACCGCCGCCAACTGTGCGGGCTCCAGGTTTTCAGGCTGTGCCGCCCATTCGGCGACCCGCTTTTCATAGGGCTGATCCGCCATGCCCGACCGCCCGAATCCGAAATAGAGGGCCAGCGAAACAATCGCCGTCACCCCGATCGCGATCAAAACCCACAGACCATCACGCGGCCCGATCTTGACGCCCCCCTCAGCACGCCGCGCGGCCAGAATCCGGCGGCCCGCCTCGGCGCGGGCGGATTTCCAGCCCGCTTCATCCAGAAGGCCGCGGGCTTTCATCCGGTCCAGTTCAGCCAGTTCGCGTACGCCGGACAGGCGGTCGGTCTCGCCTTCGGAAGACAAGGAGGAGGCATTGGCTCCACGCCGCGCACCGGTCAGAACCAGCAGGCCAGCCAAAGCCGTCAGGGCGGCGGTCATGATCCAAAAGATCGTCATAACCGACGCTGTAGCGGATCACGCCGAGCGAAGCGAGATGCCCGGTGACGCACCCAGACTGGCAAGGCGGCGGCGCACCGTACGCGCAGCATCCTTTGCACCCGCCAGCTGCAGAAGGTCCACCATCACCTGAAGGCGTCGTCGGGCCAGACGCCCCCCTTCCGGCACATCACCTTTATTGAGGCGGTCAAGCGCCTCTCCGGACCAGTTGGAGATACGGCCCGTCAGCCCTTCGGCTGTCTGGCGCCGTTCGGTCTCGCAACCGATGACCGCCGCAGGGCCGCGCGCCGTCGCCATCAGCCCCACCAGCAGACGGGCTTTCTCGACCTCGGCGTCATCCAGTTCTGCGGTCAGATTGGGCACGGCGCGGGTCATACGCCCGACCAATGTCGTCTTCTCCTGCGGCAACAGGGCATCAACCGTCGCATCGGCCATCTGGAAACGCTCGCTGAGGGCCACGGCGATACGCATTTTCTGGTGGCGCAGGGTCCGCGCCCATACACTGTCGGGACGTGGGGACACCACCGCCTCGAACTCGTTCAGGGCATTGGCCAGCCAGTGAAGGCGGTCACGGAAAGCCAAGACCCCTTGAGGACCTTCGGACAGATCGAAATCGACAATGGCGTCGGCCCTGTCGGTCACACCCTTCAGCACCCGCTCTACAAACGGGGCGAACGCCCCCTGTGACAGGGTCGAAGACGGACTGCCCAGCGCCGCGGCATGGGAGGCCAGACGCAAGACCTGAAGCCCTTCGCGCAGATGGGCGAAATAGACCTCCATCAGACAGTCCAACCCGTCTTCGCCTATGGCGGCGGCCTGCCGGAAGGCCAGTTTCATATCGGCGGCCTGTTCGGCACCGACCCGCCCCTGCCAGTCGGGCAGTTTTCGTACGCTGGAGCGGGCAATGCCGGCCACATCCAGCACCCGTGCCAGCGTCATACGGGCCATTGGCGTCCCGCCGGGCCACAGCTTTTGGCCGTGATCCCGCACCGCCGCAGCCGCCGTGTTGCACAGACGGTCGGCGATCATCCGCGCCAGATCATCATCGCGGTCCAACTGGGGAAGGAGTTCGGGTTCGTTGCGCTTGGCCGCTCTCCACAGATCACCCAGCAGACGCGAAGGCAGGGTAAATCCCACCAACCCGTCCTGACGCTCCCTGAACAGCGGCAAGAGCGGCGCGAACACCAGATCGCGCCTTTGCCTGTCCTGCAGCTCTTCGGCCATCATCAGGCGCACGGCCTCGGCGCGCGGTCCCGGCATAGCTGCCACAGCCATTTCCAGCTGGGTCAGAATCCGGTCGGGACAACGCGCGATCACCTCGGTCAGGGCAGCCCTGTGTGCGGATGTCAGTTCCGCCATGAAGAGGTTCCGGTCGGCTCCGTTGGGGGAGAGATATTCAGGTGCCGAGAATGCACCGCGGCGGGTTAACGTCGTGTTCCCTCGAACAAGGATCAGCCACTTGCGGCAGGCAGGTCCAGCACGACTTTCAATCCGCCCATATCACTGACCCCCAGGGTCACACGGCCGCCATAGGCGCGAACCAGTTCGTCGACAATCGACAGCCCCAGACCCGTACCGGGCGTTTCCTCGTCCATACGTGTACCGCGTTTCAGGGCGGTGTCGCGCTGGTCCTCGGGGATGCCGGGGCCATCATCCTCGACCACAACCACCATCTGTCCCGGTACAGAAGGACCAGCCAGCACACGCACCCGGCGCTTGCACCACTTGCCCGCATTTTCGATCAGGTTGCCGAAGATTTCCTGCAGGTCCTGACGTTCCCCGCGGAAGGCCAGTTCGTCAGGAGCGCGCCAGTCGATCTCAACGCCCTTTTCGTCAAAGACACGTTCGATCATCACCGCCAATTCGTCGATCACATCGCCAACCGGCGTGCTCTCGCCCAGACCGTGGGCGGCACGGGCGGCGGCACGGGCGCGGCGCAGGTGATGTTCGACCTGATCGCGCATGACACGGGCCTGACGGCGCACGATATCGGGCAGTTGCCCTTCCTGGTTGCCTGCCTCGGCCAGCATGACCGCCAGCGGCGTTTTCAGCGCGTGGGCCAGATTGCCGACGTGGGTTCTTTGCCGCTCCACCGTCTCCTGCGAGTGATCCAGCAGCAGATTGACCTGATCGGCCAAGGGCTGGATCTCACGCGGATAGCTGCCCCCGACGCGGTTGGAGCGGCCACGGTGCACCTCGGCGATGGCGTGATCCAGATCGTACAGGGGGCGCAGGCCGATACGGACCTGCACAAACACCGCCGCGACCAGACCCAGACCCAGCAGCACCAGCGCCATCCATGTCACCAGGGCGAACTGGCGCGTGTCGGCATCGACGTCAGAGCGATCCACGCCCGCGAAGAACACCACCGGAAGCTCTCGTCCGGGCAGGGTTTTGACACTGGCCGCGATGCGAAGGGGCTCGCCCTTGGGACCGTATTCGGCGCTGTAGCTGACCGTCTGACCAAAAGCATTTTTCAGCCGGTCCACCAATCCCGGCTCATATTCAAGGACAGACCCCCCGAGGGATTCCGACCCCGCAATAATCACCATATCCCCTTTGCCGTCCGGCTCTGCCACCATCCAGTATTTACCGGACAGCAGCCGCTCGGTGCGGGCATCGCGGATTTCCCCGATAAAGATCTGTCCTTCGGGCGTGATGCTGGACGCGACCACGACCTCGTCGATCGTCTCGTTCAGCGAACTGCCCAGACGGCGCAGGGCCGATTCCTGAAACACCGACGTCAGAACCACGCCGGTCAGGATCAGCGCCAGCGCGATCCAACCCGCAGCCAGCCAGATCAGGCGGCGGGTCAGCGAGCGGCTGGGACGCAGGGTCCAGCGTGACGGCTCAGAATTCCGGGAGGTGGTGTCTTTGGCCTGATCGTCCAAGGCGGTGGTCTTTTAGCCCGCGTCGCTTTCGCCCGGCAGGGGCGAAAGCCGATAGCCCAGTCCGCGAACCGTCTCGATACGGTCCGAACCGATCTTCTTGCGAAGACGGCCCACAAACACCTCGATCGTGTTGGAATCGCGGTCAAAGTCCTGATCGTAGAGGTGCTCGACCAGTTCGGTCCGGCTGATGACACGGCCCTGATGCATCATCAGATAGTGCAGCAGGCGGTATTCCAGCGAGGTCAGGCGCAGCGGCTCGCCGTTGACGGTGGCGCGGGCCGCGCGCGGATCGAGGCGCAAGCCCCCGCACGACAGGGTCGAGGTGGCATGACCTGCCGAGCGGCGCAGCAGGGC
>NZ_DJFS01000069.1 GCF_002432125.1 Brevundimonas sp. UBA5866 | reverse complement strand
CCGTGGGCCGCGCCGAGGCCCGACTGCGCGAAGCCGCCAAACTGGGCTTCGAGCGCGCCATCGCCCCCGCCTTGGGCAAGGGCAAGAAGAGCGACGTCAAACTGACGGCGGTCGAGCGCCTGGCCGATGCCGTGGACCGCATCGCCCAGAACCGCTTTTAAGGCCTCGGAAAAGCCGCCCTTCCCGTGTTAGCCAAGGGACATGACCGGCTTTGATGTCTTTGTCATTCTGGCGATCCTGCTGTCGGCGGCGGCGGGATGGTTCCGTGGTGCCCTGCGCGAACTGACCTCGCTATTCAGCTTCTTTCTGGCCGGACTGGTCGCCTTGATCACCCTGCCGTGGACGGCACCGTTCGGGCGCAGTCTGGTTGATCCTGACTGGGCCGGATCGATCCTCGCGGTCGGCATCGTGTTCGTCGTTCTGTATTTCACCATCCGTATCACGGCGGGCAGTCTGTCCAAGGGCGTGCGCGGCCATGCACTGGGCGCAATCGACCAGACAGCAGGTGCGGGCCTGGGTCTTCTGCGGGCTATGGCCTTTATCGGCTCCATCCACCTGATTCTCATGAGCGTGGTCGGCGAAGACCCGCCACGCTGGTTCGCGGAGGCCAAGTCGCTTCCCGTCAGCATAGCCTCCGCTTCGACCATACAGACCGTACTGCCCATGATGGCCAAGGGTGCGGATGCGCTCACACCCATCGTAAAAAGGTCCGTGCACGAAGGCTTTTCGGACCAAACCGAACAATGAGCCTTGAACTTACGCTCCGTCAGGACTAGGTGCGGGCCATTCCGACTTAACCCTCGGTCATCGGAGTTCCACGATGCCCCACCATATCGCCGATCCCGTCGTTCACCGTGAACATTGGCGCGAACCGGACGATGACCAGCTGCGTCTCGAATGCGGCGTCTGTGGTGTGTGGGGTTCGCCCGACAATGAAGCGTCGTCGATTGTGGCCCTTGGCCTGCACGCGCTTCAGCACCGGGGTCAGGAAGCCTGCGGCATCGCCAGTGTCCTCGACGCCGAGCGTTTCTTCACCGAACGTCACATGGGCCTTGTGGGTGAGGCCTTCGGCAATGCCGACCTGACCACCCGCCTTCCGGGTTCCGCCGCCGTCGGCCACACCCGCTACTCCACCGCCGGAGGCAGCTTCATCCGCAACGTCCAGCCGATGTTCGCCGATCTGGACCAGGGCGGTATCGCCATCGCCCACAACGGCAACCTGACGAATTTCAAACACCTTCACGCCCAACTGGTTTCCGAAGGTGCCATCTTCCAGTCCACCTCCGACTCCGAAGCCATCCTCCACCTGATCGCCCGCAGCCGTAAGGCCAAGATCGTGGACCGCTTCATCGACGCGCTGGGCCGTATCGAAGGCGGTTACGCCCTCGTCGCCCAGACCCGTTACAAGATGATCGGTGCCCGCGACCCGCTGGGCATCCGTCCGCTGGTGCTGGGCAAGCTGGGCGAGGCATGGGTTCTGGCTTCGGAAACCTGCGCGCTGGACACGATGGGCGCGACCTTCATCCGTGACATCGAACACGGCGAAGTCGTCGTCATCGACGAGGACGGCCTGACCTCGATCAAGCCCTTCGCCGATCAGGGTGCCCGCCCCTGCCTGTTCGAATACGTCTATTTCGCCCGTCCCGACTCCATCGTGAACGGCCGTTCGGTCTATGAGGTCCGCAAGGAAATGGGCCGCCGTCTGGCCCGCGAGTTCCAGATCGAGGCCGACATCGTGGTTCCGGTGCCCGACTCGGGCGTTCCGGCGGCTCTGGGCTATGCCCAGGAAGCCGGCATCCCGTTCGAGATGGGCATCATTCGCAGCCACTATCTGGGCCGTACCTTCATCCAGCCGTCTCAGGCCTCGCGCCAGAAGGGCGTGCGCATGAAGCACAGCCCGAACAAGGCCGTGCTGGAAGGCAAGCGCGTCGTCCTGATCGACGATTCGATCGTGCGCGGGACTACCTCGCTGAAGCTGGTGCGCGCCGTCCGCGCCGCCGGTGCCAAGGAAGTCCACCTGCGCTCGGCCAGCCCGCAGATCCTCTATCCGGACTTTTACGGCATCGACATGCCCGAGCGTTCGCAGCTGATGGCCGCTACACATACGATGGAAGAAATGCGCGCCATCCTTGAAGTCGATTCGCTGGGCTTCCTGTCCATCGACGGCCTGTATGAGGCCACCGGCGTCGGCCCGCGCAACCCGAACCGTCCGCAGTTCACCGACCACTATTTCACGGGTGACTACCCAACCCGCCTGCTGGATCGCGAGGCCGAAGAAGGCGGTCGCGAGCTGGGCGGCAAGAAGGTTTCCATCCTCACCGTGAATGCCTGATCAAAAGGGCCGCCGGATCATCCGGCGGCCCTTTCTTATAGCGGCGCTCCGCGCTATCAGCGGCGTATGTCCGATACCGCTTCCCTTCCGCTCGCAGACCGTATTGCACTGGTTGTTGGTGCTTCGCGTGGCATTGGCCGCGAAACCGCACTGGCCCTGGCCAAGGCCGGTGCCCATGTCGTCGCCGCCGCCCGCACCCAAGGCGGTCTGGAGGAGCTGGACGACGAGATTTTCGCCGCCACCGGCAAGCATGCGACCCTGATCCCGTTCGACATCATCGACGGCGGTTCGATCGACCGACTGGGCGGCGCGCTCTATGAGCGTTTCGGCAAGCTGGACATCTGGGTCCAGGCCGCCGCCACAATGGGTGCCGAAGGCCTGACCCCCGTCAGCCACGCCGACCCGCGCGGCTTTGCCAAGATCGAGAAGGTCAATTTCACCGGCGTCTACCGCCTGATCCGCTCGCTGGAGCCGCTGCTGAAGGCCTCCACCGCCGCGCGTGTCATCCACCTGACCACCAGCGTTGCGTCCGAGCCGCGTGCCTTCTGGGGGGCCTATGCCGCCACCAAGGCCGGTGCCGAGAACCTGATGCGCTGCTGGGCCGATGAAGTGGAATCCATGCCGATCCGTGTCGCCATCGTCAATCCGGGCCGGATGCGTACAGGCCTGCGCGCCCAGGCCTTCCCCGGCGAGGATCCGCTGATCCTGCCCCACCCGCAGGAAATCACCCCCCTGATGGTCGAACTGGCCCGCGGCGACAAGGAGCCGCCACTGTTCACCAGCTTCAAGGAATGGAAGGCCGCACAGGCCAACTGACCTTCAAGGGCCGCTTCCATAGGGAGGCGGCCCTTTTCAGTGACCGGAAACGAAAAGGGCGACCCGCAGTGCGGATCGCCCTTTTATTGTCTGCCAAAGGCTGGCCTTAACGCTTCGCGCCGCCCTTTTGGCCGGTACGGATACGGCCCGAGCGGGACACCTGACGGGCACCACCGCGTGCGCCCTTGCCCACGAAGATGTTCGAGCCGGACTTCTTGGATGCCGAGGCCTTCAGGCCACCCAGAGGTTTGACCTTGGGCTTGATGCCCGCCTTGGCCTTCTGCTCCAGAGCCTTGCCCGGAAGGTTCGACAGCTTCTCTTCCTTCTCGGCCTTGATGACCTTGCGCGGGGCGGTCTTGGCCGCGCCCTTGAAGCGTTCCGGCCCCGACTTGGCACCGCCCTCGGCATAGGGGTTGGCCGAGCTGGACTTGACGTTCAGACGCATGGGAACGCCCTGAAGGTCAAAGGACTCGCGGATCGAGTTCACAAGATAACGCTTGTAGTGGTCCGGCATCGAAGCCGCGCGCGTCGCCATAAGGACGAACGTCGGCGGGCGGGCTTTGATCTGGGCGATGTATTTCGGCTTGATACGCTTGCCATCGACGGCGGGCGGCGGGTGACGCTGTACCGCCAGCGCCAGCCAGTCGTTCAGGTCCTTGGTCTTCACCTTGGCGGACCAGGTGTCATAGGCCTTCATGATGGCGGGCATCAGACGGTCTACGCCACGGCCATTGAACGACGAAAGGGCGACGAATTCCGAGCCTTTCAGCTGCGGAAGCTTGTCGTCTGCCATCTGCTTCAGCTTGGCCAGACGGGCCTGCGGTTCCTCTTCGAGGTCCCACTTGGAGGCCACATAAACCAGCGCACGCCCTTCCCGCTCGACCAGATCGGCCAGCTGCAGATCCTGCGTATCGAAAGCGTCGTCCTTGTCCATGACCAGAACGACCACCTCGGCAAAGGTGATGGCGCGGATGGTGTCGGCGACCGACAGCTTTTCCAGCTTTTCCTGCACGCGGGCCTTGCGGCGCATGCCGGCGGTGTCGATCAGACGGATGTTCTGACCTTCCCACTGCCAATCCACCGAGATGGAGTCGCGCGTGATGCCTGCCTCGGGTCCGGTTAGCAGACGGTCATCGCCGATCAGACGGTTGATCAGGGTGGACTTGCCCGCGTTCGGACGACCGATCACCGCGATGCGGATCGGCTTTTCGGGTTCATCGACTTCCTCGATGAAAACGTTTTCCGAGGCGGCCAGAAGGGCCTGATACAGGTCGGCCATGCCCTCGCCGTGCTCGGCGGAGATCGGCACAGGCTCACCGAAGCCGAGACTGTAGGCCTCGCCCACACCGCCGGTGCTCTCACGACTTTCGGACTTGTTGGCCAGCAGGATGACCGGCTTGTGCACGCCCCGCAGACGGTCCGCAAAAATGCGGTCCAGCTGGGTCACGCCCTCGCGGGCATCCATCGTGAACAGAACGATGTCGGCATCTTCGATAGCCAGCTCGGTCTGCTCGCGCATGCGGGCTTCGAGGCTTTCGTCGGTGACGTCCTCATAACCTGCCGTGTCGATCAGGGTCAGGTCCATGTCACCGATGCTGCCGTCGGCATAGCGACGGTCACGGGTCACACCGGGGCGATCATCGACCAGCGCGAGGCGCTTGCCGACGAGGCGGTTGAACAGTGTCGACTTGCCCACATTGGGCCGGCCGACGATGGCGATCTTCAGAGCCATGTCGGCCTTCTAACGCAATTTTTGTACAAGGTCAGCGGATGCTGATGAGGCGGGCGTCGTCGGTCAGGACATAGAGCGCGCCGTTATAGGCGGCGGGCGCGATGTAGGCCGGAGCCCCCAGGTTGATGGTAGCGGTCTGCGCGCCGGTCTTCGGATCAAAGGCCACCAGTTGGCCATCCGAGTTCACCAGCACCAGACGGTTCGAGGCCAGCACAGGACCGGACCACGTCGGGCGCACCGTACGCTTGCCGAAGCCAAAGAACCAGCCACCTTCTTCACGGACTCGACCTTCGTTGAGGTCGCGGGTCCAGTAGATCTGGCCGGATTCGCGGTTGATCACGGTCAGCTCGCCGGTCTTGGACACGACATAGACCACATCCCCCACCGGCAGGGGCGCATTCACGCCACCGATCGGCAGTTCCCATTTCGGATTGCCGGTACGCAGGTCCAGCGACTGCATCAGGCCCGACTGGCTGACGGCATAGACAGAGCCACGGCTGATAACCGGACGACCGGCAATATCGCGCAGTTCCGACAGGGCGTTGGTGCGGCTGGTGCGCGACAGCACCTCTTCCCAAACCGGCTGGCCGTTGGTGGCACGCAGGGCCACGACCTGACCGGACGAGAACGGCGCGATGACGGTGTCGCCGCTGACCGCCGGACTGGAGGCGCGCATGATACGGGCCGGTTCGGTAATGCCGCGATAGGACCAGGTCGGCATACCCGTGGCGATATCAAGCGCGAGCAGCTGGTTATCGACGTCCACCACATACAGGCGGTTCGACGCCACGGTCGGTGCGCCGTGGATCGGCAGGTCCGTCTGGTGCTGCCAGATGATCTCGCCCGTAGCCGAGTTCAGGGCGGTCACGGTGCGATAGCCCGAGGATACGAAAACCGTATTGCCCGATACCGCCACGCCGCCGCCGAAACCGCCGCCGGTCTTGCCACCGCCGGTCGGGATGACACGCAGGAAGCGCCCACCGCCATCGCGTTCGTCCGTCGCAAGGTTCTTGCGCCACACGATTTCGCCGGTGCCCGCATCGACAGCCGAGACCTGGGCCTCGCCGTCGATGACGAAGATACGGCCGTCAGCCGCCACCGGAGGCGACATCACCTGACGCATACGGTCAGAATCAGCACCGATATTGCGACGCCATGCGACCTTGAATTCGGGGGCTGCAATGACGTGGCCGACATCGTTCTCGGCGTTGCCGCCCGGCTGGCTCCACTGGGCGACCGATTGCGGGCCCGGAATGAAGAAGTCACGACCCGACAGCGCCGGTGACGGGGTCAACTGCTGTTCGAACTCGAGGATCGAGATGCGCTCGCCTTGGGTGGCGACAGCCTTGGGGCCGTCATCCTTGTTGACGAACGGCAGGACCTTTTTGACCGTGCCACACGAGGCAACGGTAGCGGCCAATCCGCACATCAGAGCAATTTTCAGCGAACGATTCATCTCGGACTTCTCGTGCAAGATTACTGGGCTTGAGCAGGTTGAGCGGGGGCAGCCGGCGCAGTCTCAGCCGGCGCTGCCTGTACAGGAGCGGCCGCCGCAGGTGCGCCGGGCACCGTAGTCGGAAGCTTGATCGCCTCGGCCACAATCTTCTTGACGGCACCCGAGGTCCCGGAGTCGATCAGCTGGACACCGACATTGGCGCGCTGGCGGACCGTTTCCGGAACGTTTTGGCCCAGTTGAAGCTGCACGAAGATTTCGCGGGCATCGGCCCCCTTGTCATTCATCAGCAGCACGGTGGCCAAGGCTTCCTGGGCCAGTACCGAATACGGACGCTTGTCGCCGGTCAGCGGTTCCAGACGGGCCTTCAGATCGTCCAGCGGCGCGGTATCCACCAGCAGATAGGCCGCCTTCAGTGCGGCAGCATCGGCGATAACCGGATCCTTGCCGGCCTTTGCGGCCTCATCGAACAGGCGAACGGCGTCCTGGATCTTGTTCTGCTCGACGGCGATCGCGGCCTGCTGCATCAGGGCCATAGCCTTATAGCCACGCGAGCCGGTGTCAGCCGCTTCGCCAAAGGCCGTGTTGGCTTGATCGAAATTACCCGCAGCAGCGGCTTCGATACCGCGCTGGTAAGCTGTCGAAGCCTTTTCGGCCTCACCGGTCTGCCACGACTGGTACCCCCACCAGCCCAGCGCACCAATCAGCGCAACAGCACCCACGCCGGCACCGATCGGCAGCCAGACACGTGCAAAGCGCTTAATACGTTCGGAGCGAAGCTCCTCTTCGACCTGTTCGAAGACATCAACCAAGACAGTCGCCCCAAAAGCCGTTGAAAACACGGGTGGCAAATTCGTCGCGACCCTAAAGTGTCCCGGCGCTGCCCGCAACGAGGGCAGTGCCACAGACTGTTTCTTTTTCGCGATTAAAGGTCGATCAAGGCTGGAAAACGGCGATCTTAAAGAGATTTCGACAGGCGGACGGCCATAACGCCCAGTACAATCGTCGCCGCTACGCCGAACATGATCAGCAGATACGGGCCGCTGAGAATCCCCAATGACACGTCCGACAGGCCTAATTGCTGCGACATTTCTTTAAGCGCGCCAAACGCAGCGGTACGTTCCTCGCGCGCCTTGAATGTCGTGAACAGAGCCTCGCGCGTTGCGCCTGTCAGCTGAAGTTTCACCATGCGGCTGCCAATGAACAGCACACCGATTACGCCGACAAGAATCATCAAACCGCGACGCCAGCGCCAGCGGTTTTCAAGCCTGACAGCCACCTCGGCATCGAACAGCGCCGAATCGGCGAACTCGGGCGTGACCCGGTAGGCCTTCTCGACTGCGGGATCAAACTCGCTTTCAGACATGATCCAACCTCGATTCAGCGAAAGGCTGGGGTATCAGCCGGTTTCGCAGTTTTTGAAGCCCCCGCTTGACGTGTGACTTCACCGTGCCCAACGGCAGGTTCAGGGACGCGCCGATCTCTTCGTGTGTCAGGCCTGCGCCGTGACACAGGGAAACACACATGCGTTCGGGTTCGCTCAAAGCATTGAGCGCCTTGTCCAGATCGCAACGCCCGACAGGGTCCAGTTCCAGACTTTCCCAAACCTCGTCCGATAGGGGGTCGACCTCGGTATAGCGGGCTTCCTGCTTGATCTGGCGCAGGTACAGACGCGCAGCGATACGCCCGACCCAGGATCCGAAGCTCCCCTGCCCCCGATAATCAACGCATTTCTCGTAGGCCCGCATGAACGCATCCTGCGCTATGTCGTCGGCCACGGCATACTGCGCCCCCATACGGCGTAGGAGGGCCCGCACGAACGGCGAGTGCCGTCGTACAAGCTCTCCGAATTCATGACGCCCGCCCGCTGCCGCGATAGCAGCCAGTTCCACATCATGCAGGGCCGAAAGGGGCTGTTTGCGCTTCATATTCCAGGGCTTCTCAGTCCGGGATTTTGTTGAAGCGCGACAGTATCAGATAGGCGATCCCAAAAACAAACGGGACACAGGCCACGCCCAGCAGTCCATTGTTGAACGGCACAACATTGTCCACGCCAATCTCAAGGGACGTGAACTGGCCCATCAGCGCCAGCCCCACACCTGCGGCGATCCAGAGCACGCCGCGGCGGATATCGCGTGACTTCGACGGAAGCCCCTTCTTCACATCGCGGGTCATGACCTCGATCAACTCGGCCGGCAGCGACTGGCCCTCGCCAATCGCGGTGCGAACCGTTTTCTGCATGTCCTTCTGGCTGCGATGCTTGAAATAGCTGGGCAGCACACAGATGGCCGCAATCGTGCCGAAGGTCGACAAAATGGCGATAATGGCGACGATCTCTTCCATTAGGCTTTATCCTTTCACCCGGCCCGTCAGGGGCCTTTCGGTGATATGAGACATCTACCTAGCGTCACAGATGCACGGCGGGACATGAAATCTTCGTAAGGCAGCGGCGCAGCCAGTTTCCCGTTGGGGAGTTTCCTTCAGACGCCCACAAAAAGGAAACCGCACATGCCACAGATTACCTATCGCATCGAAGAACATGACGGCGGCTGGGCCTATCGCCTCGGAGACACCTGGTCCGAAACCTATCCGGACCACGACTCGGCCCGCGCGGCGGCCGTCCGCGCGGCCCGCGAACAGAAGGTCCCGGATGAAGACGCCTATATCGAGTTCCAGGACAGCGAAGGTCAGTGGATCACCCAACACGCCGACGGCCAGGACAGGCCCGCAGCCACTGTTGAAGGCTGATCAGCCTTTCAGGACTGACTGATAGAGTTCGGGCTTGAAGCCCAGAACCGTCTTGCCATTGCCCAGATCCAGCACCGGACGTTTGATCATCGACGGCTGCTCGATCATCAGGGCAATGGCCTTGGCGGCATCGATGTCGGCCTTGGCCTCATCCGGCAGCTTGCGGAAGGTGGTGCCCGCCTTGTTCAGCACCTTTTCCCAGCCATGCTCGGCCACCCACTTTTCCAGCTCGGCCTTGTCCGCGCCCTTGGCCTTATAATCGTGGAAGTCATAGGCCACGCCATTCTCGTCCAGCCAAACGCGGGCCTTCTTCATCGTGTCCCATTTTGACAGGGCCGCAGTTTAGTAAAGATATATTCTTTTATTTCATATACTTAACAAAACTCTATCTCGGCAACTTCAGAGACAATCCTGAGTTAGGTAATGGTAATCCCAAATCAGGCTCCACACCGACGGTTCTTCGGAGCTCATCGAGCACGACCTGAGGATGAAGATAAGTGCCAATCAAAGCCTCAGATTGCGGGCGAGGCACCCCAGTTTGTTTTGCTCTATAAATCTCAAGCTGATCAATATCATTATCTAGAGCAAGCCTGCTTAGCGCTCTCATATAATACTGGTTAAACTGCGACTCAGATAATGTCTCATGCGCAGTATATGGAACCTGTACTTGCGAATAACCTCCAGAAGGCTTCTTCCTCGGAACCGTCTCCTTGAAGCATCCATTAATGGAAATCATTCTCGCAAGAGAATCATCAGAACCAGCCTTAGCACTTTCAATCAAATAATCAGGCCAAGAACTGAAGCCAGTTTCGTTCAAATAGTTACTAAAGTATAGAGATCCATTTTTTATATCGTGCTCGATTTCTTCAACCATATACCGACGCACATCTTCCGTAAGATCGTAATAATCTAACCCCATAACTCTTCTCCCATTATCTATACGAGAGAGCTTTCTGAGTCTGATGGCGAGCTCTCGACTAAGCTAGAGCATATGGACGGCTCAATTTCAAATATCTTTGATACTTAGATTTTAGGGAGCGCGGTCGCTTATTTCAGTGAAGCTGCGTAGACATCTGCCTTAAAGCCCACCAATCGCTTCGCCCCTAGATCTAGGATCGGTCTCTTAATCATCGACGGCTGCTCAATCATGAATGCAATGGCCTTATCTGCGTTCAGATCAGTCTTGGCTTCATCAGGCAGCTTCTTGAACGTAGTCCCTGCCCGATTGAGCACGACTTCCCATCCATGCTCATCGACCCACTGCTTCAGCTGGTCGGCAGGGACACCATGCTTCTTGTAGTCATGGAAGGTGAACTCGACGCCATTCTCCGCCAGCCAAGTCCTAGCTTTTTTGACGGTATCGCAATTTGGGATACCATACATAATCACGGCCATAATCATCAATCCTCTGATTTACTTAGAAATTAAGCGCTACAACCGTAACAAGTTGCTCACAGGCCTTGATGCCGTAGAGGGTGATGGACATGGTGCGCTCCTGAACTGTTGCTGAGGCGGCTGTCGCATTGAACGGCAGATGGGTCAAATGAACTGGCCATGTCACCGCTCGTTGCCCGGTGCATGGCCTATCGCCCGTCACGACCGTTTGGACCGCGATGCGTTGACCGTAGCGACGGAATTCCAGATCGCGGCTGCGCTCCACCACCTGTTAGAGAGGCTTTTCTGTTCCGGATCGCACACCGAATGTGAAACAGGCCGAGGTCATCATTGCCGCGGCGAGTTCGGCTATTCACCCCGAATCTGACGGTCCGGGCGTTGGATTCAACGCCTCAGGAACAACGCCGGTGGGCGGAAGTGTCTTTCGACACCTCCGCAGCGGGACCTAGTTCGGGAGCGACACCGCATCAGTGACATGAATCACGCCGTTCGACTGGAAAACATCAGCCTGGGTCACTGTGGCGACGCCGCCTTTCTCGTCGGTCAGGATGACCGAGCCATCCCGTATGGATGCTGTCAGCGTGCCGCCTGACACAGTCGTGATCGCTGCGGAACCGCCGCCCGCGCGGATTAGCTCAATGACGTCAGCGGCGGTCACGCGGCCCGCGACCACATGATAGGTCAGGATATTGGTCAGCTTTGCCTTGTTTTCCGGTCGGACCAGGGTCTCGACGGTTCCGGCAGGTAGTGCGGCAAAGGCGTCGTCGGTCGGAGCGAAGACGGTGAAGGGGCCCGGGCCAGACAGGGTCTCCACGAGCCCGGCGGCGGTGACCGCGGCGACCAGGGTGGTGTGGATCGGCGAGGCGACTGCGTTCTCGACGATCGTCTTGCTCGGATACATCGCGGCGCCTCCGACTGTGACCGTCGATTGATGCATGCCACCATGCTGATCGGCGAAAGCGGCGGGCGCAGCGGCGAGGAGTGCGGCGGCGGATGCGGCGCCGAGGATTGCAGAGAGCTTCATGTCGAGGTTCCTGAAAAGGTCCGCGTCGGTACGAACCTAGGAGATACGAGGACCGGTAGTGGCCGGATGTTCCATATCTTCGTCGTGCGTCATCCGGCCGCGGGTCGCGCCCCCCCGCGCAATAAAAGTAGAGATGTCGGCCATCCGATAGCTTGGCACGAAGGGGGGCTGCGTACGGCGCGGCAGCGTCTTGGGCTCATGCCTGCGATGCCGAAAGACTTAAGAGAACGAACGACATCAAGACGGTTCCAACCACAACACATGTCCTGTTTCGGTTCGAAGCTAAGACAACCTATGCGTTCCGGGTTTTGCCCTCAATGTTTGGATAAAAAGGCTTTCCACCCGTAACTGACGTTATCGGGTCATCACATGAAGACCGCGTTCCGATTACGCCTTGCCCGCAGGCGTGAAATAACCCCACCTTCCTTGTGCGTCAGAATGCCCCAACGATTTTGCGAGCCATTCGCATTAGTCAGACCCATCCTTTGACCGATCCGGAGTTTCCGTATGCGCCGTCTTACTGCCCTTGCTGCCGCTGCTGCTGCCCTGACCCTCGCCGCCTGCGGCCAGTCGCAGGAAAAGGCCGCCGATGGCGCAGCCTCCAACGTCCTGAACCTGTACACGGCGCGTCACTATGATGCCGACCAGAAGCTGTACGATCTGTTTCAGGAAAAGACCGGCATCGAGGTCAAGCGCATCGAGGGCCGTCCTGACGAACTGATCGCCCGCATGAAGGCCGAGGGCGCCAACAGCCCCGCTGACGTGTTTGTGGCCGCCGATGCCGGCGCCCTGTGGCGTGCCCAGGATGCCGGTCTGCTGCAATCGGTGAACTCCGACGCGCTGAATGCAGCCATTCCGGAAAACCTGCGCGAGCCGTCGGGCGCCTATTACGGCTTCTCGCGCCGCGCCCGCATCGTGGCCTATGATCCGGCCAAGGTGCAGCCTGCCGAGATCGCCGACTATGCGGCTCTGGCCACCCCGCGCTTCAAGGGCAAGATCTGCGCCCGCTCGGGCGACAATGTCTATAACCTGTCTCTGGTCGGCGCGATGATCGAGGCATGGGGCGAAGCCAAGACCCAGCAGTGGGTCGAGGGTGTCGTCGCCAACTTTGCCCGTCCGCCCGAAGGTGGTGACCGCGACCAGATCCGCGCCGTGGCTGCGGGCGTGTGCGAAGTGGCCCTGACCAACTCCTACTACTTCATCCGCATGGCCAATGGCGAAGACGCCGCCGACCGCGACATCGCGGCCAAGCTGCGCCTCGGCTTCCCGTCGCTGGACGGCAAGGGTTCGCACGTCAACATCTCGGGGGGTGGCGTTGCGGCCCATGCGCCGAACAAGGCCAATGCGATCAAATTCCTGGAATTCCTGGCCACGCCCGAAGCCCAGAAGATCGTGACCGAACTGAACTATGAATATCCGGCCGCCAACGGTGCCGCTCCGGCCCCGACCGTTGCGCCCTATGCCGATATCACCCCGCACCCGATGAACGTCTCGCGCTATGGCATCAACCAGCCCAAGGCCCAGTCGATCATCAGCGCGGCAGGCTGGCGATAAGCCCCCAGCCGACAGTGAGCGTTAGCGAGGACCGCCGCAGAAAGCGCGGCGGGCTTTCGCCATTGCACGTCCTGGGGTGGGCGGCGGCCATTATCGCGCTGCTGCCCCTGATCGGCGTGGTGTTTGCCGCCCTTCAGCCGGGCCGCGCCGACATCGCCTTCAAGGACGTGGCCCGCTATGCCGCGACATCGTGCATGGTCGCGCTGGGCGTGGCCGTGGTGACGGGCCTAGTGGGCACACTGGCCGCGTGGCTGGTGGCCATGCACCGCTTTCCATTGCGCGGCGTGTTTGCATGGGCGCTGGCCCTGCCCTTGGCGGTACCGGCCTTTGCGCTGGCCTATTCCTATTCGCAGATTTTCGATGTGGGCGGCCTGTTCCTCATGTGGCTGAGGCCCACGTTGGGGTTTGATATTCCGCTACAAGTCCGCTCGGTCCCCGGTGCTGTGTTTGTGCTGTCCTGCGCCTTCTACCCCTATGTGTACCTCGCGATGCGGGCCGCCTTTGTCAGCCAGTCGGTCCAGCCGGTAGAGGCCGCGCGGATGCTGGGCTGCACCGTCGGCGAGGCTTTCCGCCGCACCGCCCTGCCCTTGGCCCGACCGGCACTGGCGGCGGGCATGGCGCTGGCCGTCATGGAGACGCTGGCCGACTATGGCGCGGTACAGTTCCTCAGCGTCCAGACCCTGACCACGGGCGTGGTGCGGGCATGGTCGGTCTATGGCTCGCCCGCATCGGCGGCGCGTTTTGCCTTACCGCTTCTGGTGACGGCAGCCGAGCTTCTGGCGCTGGAGCGCTGGGGCCGTCAGGGGCGCCGCTATGAGACGACACGCGGCCAGCAACGCAACGTCGAGGCCGTACGGCTGACCGGCGTGAAGGCATGGGCGGCCAGCCTGTTTTGCCTGCTTCTGCAGGCGCTCGGCCTGCTCTTGCCGATGGGCTATCTGCTGTGGCGCTCGCTGGAGATCACGCCTGACTGGCCACGCCTGATGGCCGCCACCGCAAGGACGCTTGGCATGGGCCTTTCCGGTGCGATGGTCACTGTCGTCCTGGCGACCTTGCTGGCATTGGGCGCACACAGGATGCCCGTCATGGCCCGCATCGCCAGCCTCGGCTACTCTACCCCCGGTGCCGTGATGGCCATTGGCCTGCTGGGCCCCGCCGCCGTTCTGTGGACCGTCGCCCCCGGTGCCGTCAGCGGACTTGGCGTTGGCGTGGCCCTGTTGATCTATGCCTATGCCGCGCGCCTGATGGCTGCCGCGCTGGAGCCTGTGGAGGCGGGCCTGTCAAAGGTCACACCCGCCATGACGATGGCCGCACGCAGTCTGGGCCGCGGAGAATTGGCCACCGCCACCAGCGTCAGACTGCCGATCGCCAAGGGGGCCTTGCTGACCGCCGGACTGATCGTGTTTGTGGATGTGTTGAAAGAACTGCCCGCCACACTGATCCTGCGTCCGTTCGACTTTGACACCCTGGCGGTTCTGGCCTCCAACTATGCGCTGGACGAGCGTCTGGCACAGGCCGGTTGGCCATCGTTGCTGATTGTGGCACTGGCCCTGCCGGGCGTCATCTGGCTGACCCGCCAAGTGACCGAAACTGGCCGCACCCGAAAGCCTGAAGAGTAACCCGTTGAGCGAACCTGCCGTTATCACCCTGTCCAACGTCCGGCGCGACTATCATGGTCGTGTCGCCGTAAAGGGGGCCAGTCTCAGCCTGAAACCGGGCCGCATTACCGCACTGCTGGGTCCGTCAGGCAGCGGCAAGTCCACCATTCTGCGCATGATTGCAGGGCTGGAGCCGCTGGATGGCGGCACGATCCACGCCGGTGACACCCTACTGGCCGATGACCGCCACTCCATCCCGCCCGAACGACGCGACATCGGTCTGGTGTTCCAGGACTATGCCCTCTTCCCCCACCTCAGCATCGCGGACAATGTGGCTTTCGGGCTTAAGGGCAGCCGCCAATCCCGTCGCGGGCAGGCTTTGCAATGGCTGGCACAGGTCAGGCTGGCCGACCGCGCCGACAGCTGGCCGCACATGCTGTCAGGCGGCGAGCAACAGCGCGTGGCCTTGGTCAGGGCGCTGGCCCGCAAACCCCGCGCCATCCTGTTGGACGAACCCTTCAGCGGGCTGGACCGCCACCTGAAAAGCGAGGTCCGCAGCAGTCTGATCGACACCCTTCGTGCCACCGGCACCGCCGTCCTCGTGGTGACCCACGACGCCGAGGAAGCCCTGATGATGGCCGATGAACTGGTGTTGATGGACAAGGGTGAAATCCTGCAATCCGGCACCCCTCAGGACTGTTACACCCGTCCCGCCTCCATCGCCGCCGCCCGCCTGCTGGGCGAGACCGAGGTGCTGGGCTGTACGGTAACGTCCGGCACCGCGAGCACGGCCTTTGGCGAAATCCCCTGCGATCTGCCGGACGGCGTGGCATGGCTGATGACACGGCCCGAAAGCGTACACGTCTCGGCCGCCTGTGACGGTGGCACTGTCCGCTCTGTCACCTTTGGCGGGACCTTCCACGAGATCGTGCTGGAGAAAGACGGCAACACCCTACGCATCCGTACGCCATCGACGGCACTGAAGGTCGGTGACATCGCCACCATCCGGTTCGATCCGGCCACGACCCACGTCTACCGTTCCTGACAGAGTGCGCATTTGCCCCCTTGCGGGAGCCTAAAGCCCAAGTCACCGTTACCTCACATCCAGTGTGGATATTAGCGGGCGGCCCATCATGCACATCAGTCGGTTCTCGGTGTTGGCGATCTGTCTTGTGGCGACGGTGGCTGTGGCCGTGGGCATGGTTTGGGAAAGCGACCTCTGGCCCTTGCTGCCGGTGTTTGCAGCCCTGTCGGCGCTGGGCCTTTATGACCTGAGCCAGACCCGCCATGCGGTGCGCCGCAACTATCCTATCATCGGAAACTTCCGCTGGCTTTTCGAGGCCTTACGGCCAGAGCTTCGACAATATCTTTTCGAGTCGGACAGCGAGGCCACGCCCTTTTCCCGCAGCCAGCGCTCGCTGGTCTACGCCCGCGCCAAGCGCGAGAGCAGCGAGCGTCCGTTCGGGACCCTGCTCGATGTCTACAGCGAGAAATACGAGTTCATCGCGCCTTCCCTTCGTCCTGCGCCGGTCGCCGATCTGTCGATGATGCGGGTCAACATCGGCGGGCCCCAGTGTCGCCAGCCCTATTCGGCGTCTCTGTTCAACATCTCGGCCATGAGCTTTGGCTCGCTGAGCGCCAATGCCATTCGCGCCCTGAACCGCGGGGCGAAGATGGGCGGCTTTTACCATGACACCGGCGAGGGTGGCATCAGCAGCTATCACCGCGAGGCTGGCGGCGATCTGGTTTGGGAAATCGGCAGCGGCTATTTCGGATGTCGCACTCTGGATGGCCATTTCGACCCTGAGAAGTTCGCTGCACAGGCCTCTTCACCGCAGGTGAAGATGATCGAGATCAAACTCAGTCAAGGGGCCAAACCGGGCCACGGCGGTATCCTTCCCGGCCCTAAGGTCACGCCGGAGATCGCCGAAATACGCGGCGTGCGGGTCGGGGTGGACTGTGTTTCGCCCGCCGCCCACACCGCCTTTGATACCCCCGTCGGCATGATGCATTTCATCGCCCGCCTGCGTGAGCTGTCGGGCGGCAAGCCGGTCGGCTTCAAACTGTGCATCGGCCACCCATGGGAGTTCATGGGCATCGTCAAGGCCATGCTGGAAACCGGCATCCTGCCCGACTTCATCGTGGTGGACGGTGCCGAAGGCGGTACGGGTGCCGCCCCTCTGGAGTTCACCGACCATATCGGCACGCCTGTGCGCGAGGGCCTGTTGATGGTCCACAACACGCTGGTGGGCGCAGGCCTACGCGAGCACATCCGCATCGGCGCGGCGGGCAAGGTCATCAGCGCCTTTGATATCGCCAGCCTGATGGCAACCGGCGCGGACTATACGAACGCCGGTCGCGGCTTCATGTTCGCGCTGGGCTGCATCCAGTCCCTGTCGTGCAATACCAACAAATGCCCGGTCGGTGTCGCCACGCAGGATGCCTCGCGCCAACGCGCCCTGGTCGTGCCGGACAAGGCCGAGCGTGTCGCCAACTTCCACAACAGCACCATCCACGCGCTGGCCGAAATGCTGGCCGCCGCCGGTATAGAAAAGCCCTCGGACCTTGGCCCGCAGCATCTGGTACGCCGCGTCAGCCAGTCGGAGATCCGGCTCTATTCCCAGATCCACACCTTCCTGAAGCCGGGCGAGCTGCTGGAACAGGGCGAACAGCACCCCTTCTACGGCCTGTCATGGAAGCTGGCAGACGCCCACAGCTTCACCGCGGAAAAGGGATATTCGGCCTTCAACGATCTGGAACTCACCCGCTGAGATCACAGGAACCTCATGCGTTCGTCTATTGCGGATCGGTGCGCCCCATTGAACACTGGGCCGGTAGACGTAGCGTAAGGTAATGCCCGATGATCCCCGTTTCCCAGGAAGAACGGATCGGCCTGTTCAGGAACTGCGTGCGAAGTATCGTCGAGAGCCATTCCACGGCGGAAGCAGCAAAGCGCAGGATCGACGCCATCAACCTGCTTTGGGCATCGGAATTCGACGATCAAGGCAAAGGCCCGCCGCTGACCTACGATGGCGAGCCTGCAGGCCTGTTCACCATCATCGGCTATCAGGTCGGCAACAAGACCTTTGCCGCACACAAACGGCGGGTCTCGGACGATGAACATGATATGCGGCCCTACCTCGCCTAAATCATCGATGGCGTACTCCCGCACATCCAGTCTGACGAATACATGAAGACATGGGGCGAAGCGGGCTCCCGCCAGCGTATCGAGACCGCGGCCAACAAGATAAAAAGCCTTGCAGAACGCGGTCGCAACCGCGCCGGCTTCGGACTGGCCCTGTCGCACTGGGACGCCGATGTCGAATACCTGCGCCAGCGATGGAAGAACGCCCCCGCCTAGCATTGCCGTGAACTAAAAAGGGGGCCCCGAAAGGCACCCTTTTACGTCGTTCTCACTGACCGAACGGGTCGCGTTCGATGTGGTTGATGGCGCGTTCGCGGGCGGCGCGCTCTTCGGCCTCTCGCTGCAGGCGCTCAAGACAGCTGTCAGCCTCTGCAATGGCCGAGCCGATGCCCGTCATACCTAGGTCCGTCATGGCGACGGCTCCGCCCGACCGATCGCGCAGAACCGTCATGCGGGCGTCCGATCTCAGAAGTCCCACCTCATCGATATCGAGCATGAAGGTGATGCCGTTGTGCCAGCCCTCTGCGCCGACATGTCTGGCGTGGTTACGCCCCGGGAAGGCAATGGAGATATCGGGATAGTGCTCGCCACTGCGCGAGTTGAACCAGTCATAGCTGGTGATGATCACCCGATACCCCTCCTCACTGCGACGCAGCTTGAAATGATGCTGATGGCGCTCGGGGACATTGTACGATGCCTCAACCTAGCATTAGGGCGGATTGAACGGCAGATCGTTCCAGCTCACGCGGACGCCGACATGTTCAAACGGTGCAGCCTGCGCCAATGCGGTGCTCGGCAGAAGCGCGAACGCGGCTGATATCAGGTACTTTTTCACTCGAATCTCCCCTCAGAGGGGAAGTCGATAACACAGTCCAATCAGGCCCCGACAGCAAAGCTTGTGCTATCCACCTACTGCCAGCTGAACACCTGATCCAGAGAAACGCCGAACACATCAGCGATTTTGAAAGCCGTTTCCAGCGAGGGCGAGTATTTGCCCTGTTCGATCGCGGCGATGGTCTGGCGGGTCAGCCCTACCCGCTCGCCCAGCTCGGCCTGCGTCATCTCGGAGGCATGGAAACGCAGGGTGCGGATATTGTTGTGAAGACGCTTAGCCGCTGAAACCACGACGATACCCTACAATGATCATGACCTGGCGGATGGCCTCGCAGACCACGATGAGGGCCAACGACGCATTGATGATTTTAAAGGCCGGTTCGGAAAACGGCGCGACCACGCCGACGATGATCACACCCACCATCATCAGCCCATAGGCAATCGATGTCGCCCTGCGGTCGATGGCGCGATCGCGTTCATCGGGTTTGGTATTAGCATCACGACGGGCCGCAAGCGCCAGCGCTCCTGCTCCCACTGCCATGACGATGGCGTGCGCCACAGCCGCAGGAGCGAATGCAGACGGAATAGCCGCCAGCCTGCCTTCGCCAAAACCCACCGCGGGACCCGCGATAAAGAAATAATAGCCATAGGCGAGCGCAAACCCCGCAAGGGTCAGCCACGCAATCTTTTCCCTGAACGCCATGATCGTTTCCTTCCTGTTGGTATAACAGGAATATCGAAACGAACATCATGTCAAATTATTTTAACATCATGACGCATATTTTTTACGTCATCAGAAAGAAGCTCCAAGCGTTAAAGGCTGAATGAACCGTCGTCGTTTGTGTCCAGAATCCGTTTGGCCCCGAGGGCGATCAGCAGCAGGCTGAGTGTCCAGACGCCCGCGAATACCCAGATCCTGACGTCGGAAACATTCCACAAATCCCCCGCGCAAAGCCCCTGACGGCAGGCCTGCATGAAGGGGATGACTGTAAGACCGCCCATCACCACCCCTGCCAACAGAAGACCCCACCCGGTCCCCTTGCCGGTGCGCTTGGAGCGGTGATCCACAAGTTTGCCGGGAAGACGGTCGGGATATTGCACGCCCGATCGGGTCTGCGCCGCGACGGGTCCCGTTTTCAGGGCCTCGACGGCCCTCTGCTCAACACTACGGGATGCGGGTACCGGATGGCTCGCCGGTGACATCCCCGTGCGGGCATAATGTTGCAGATAGTCCAACACGGCCGCGTTCGAAGACGGCCACCAATCTTTCTCGTTCAGGCACCAGTTGCCGCCCAGATTGAGCGATTTGGCCGGTTCGCTTTCTTCTCGATAATGGCAGACCAGGACTTCGCGTTTGTTTTTCTTGACGATTTCGAAGGAAGCAACCGACTGCCACGCAATCGGTCCCTGCTGCATTCCGAAAGAAGGTCTGAATATCAAACCCTGCCGGTCCAGCAGCATTTGTCTGGGCTGGACCACTTCACGCCCTTCCCACAGGCCCAGCACCACCGCGCCAAGAGCCATAAAGCCTGTGACCGAGCCGGCATCTCCCCGGTTGACGAAGAGCAGAAAGACCGCAAACCCCACATAGCCGCCCATCGGCGCCAATGCGGTTATGCGCGAGCTGTTGAGCAGTTCGGTATGCAAAGGCCTGTTTCCCCCATCACCTAGACCGGCAGTGCCGTCGTATATTTCACCTGACTGAGGGCGAAGTGCGAGGCCGCTGTGGCGACGTTGGCATGATTGAGCAGATCTCGCATCAGGAAACGCTCATAGCCCGCCACGTCCTCGGCCACGATACGCAAAAGATAGTCCCATTCGCCGGACATTGAGTGCGCCTCCATCACCTCGGGCTTGGTGTGCAGAAAGGCTTCGAACGCCTGCCGCTCGGCTGGCGAGTGCGACTTCATCCGCACCTGACACATGACGTTCACGCCGCGACCGACCAGATCGGGATCGACCAGCCGCACCTGCGCCTTCAGGACCCCCGCCTCCTCCATCGCCTTGATCCGCCTCCAACACGAGGCCGGAGACGATCCGGCCAGTTCCGCCAAGGCTGCGTGGCTCAGTGAAGAATCCGTCTGGAGAAGTCGCAACAGTCGCCGATCAACATCATCAAGATCATAGCGTTTCATATTTCGACCATTGTTGAAATGTTTCGTTCAGTATCTTTCATTTCACGCCCTGTTTTGAAAGGCAACGTGCAGTTTCTGATGGCAAACTGTCGTCATACGAGGATCAGGTGTAAGATCTCCGGCCAAGGAGACGCCTGAAGGTTTCAGGGAGGAACCATCATGGGCAGCCATGTTCTGCAAACGCCGCCGGAAGGTGCGTCCATCGACTGGACCATTCCGCAAAACTGGTCGGCCTATACGCCCGAAGAGCATGCCCTTTGGGACGTGCTGTACGAGCGCCAGACCAAGATGCTGCCCTCGCGTGTGACGCCCGCCTTCATGGAAGGTCTGGACATTCTGAAACTGTCGGACGGCGGCATCCCGAACTTCGAGGACCTGTCAGAACGCCTGCACAAGCTGACGGGCTGGCAGGTCGTGGCCGTGCCGGGCCTCGTGCCGGACGACGTGTTCTTCGAGCATCTGGCCAACCGTCGCTTCGTGGCGGGCAACTTCATCAGAACGCCCGAACAGATTGATTATCTTCAGGAACCCGATGTGTTCCATGACGTGTTCGGCCACGTTCCCCTGCTCGCCCACCCCGTCTTTGCCGACTATATGCAGGCCTATGGTCAGGGCGGCATGAAGGCGATGAAGCACAACGCCATCCACAACCTGTCGCGCCTGTATTGGTACACGGTCGAGTTCGGCCTGATCAAAGACGGCGACGACATGAAGCTGTATGGCGCGGGCATCGTCTCCAGCCGCACGGAGTCGATCTTCGCGCTGGATGACGCCTCGCCCAACCGCATCGGTTTCGAGATGAAGCGCGTGATGCAGACCCGTTATCGCATCGACGACTTCCAGCAGACCTATTTCGTCATCGACAGTTTCGAGGACCTGCTGAAGCAGACCGTCGAGACCGACTTCGCGCCCATCTATGCCGAACTGGCCAAGGAGGCCGAGTACGAACCCGCCGACATCCTGCCGACCGACCGCGTTTACACCACGGGCACACAGGCCTGGGCCAACCGCGTCACGGACAACTGATTTCACCAGCATTTCCGCATCCCTTAATTGCGGATGCTGACACAGCAAGGAGACCATTCTGATGGCCATTACCGCTGAGAACCCCATCGGCCTCGACGGCTTTGAATTCGTCGAGTTCACCAGCCCCGATCCCGCCGCCATGAAGGCGCTGATCGAACAGCTGGGCTTTGTGGCGACCCACACCCACCCGACCAAGAAGATCACCCGCTACAAGCAGGGCCAGACCAACCTGCTGGTCAACGACGAGCCGACCGGCCAGGCCGCCGACTTCCGCGCCGAGCACGGCCCGTCGGCTTCGGGCATGGCCTTCCGCGTGGGGGACGCGCAGCAGGCCTATGACCTCGCCATCTCGCGCGGTGCCCACGCCGTTGACGCCTCGGTCGGCGCTCTGGGTGCGGATGCCAAGGTGCTGCAGGGCATCGGCGGCTCGTACCTGTACCTGATCGACCAGTACGGCGAAAAAGGCAGCATCTACGACAGCTGGAACGAGATCGAAGGCTGGCAACAGGCCGAGGCCGAGAACTCGGTCGGCCTCGATATCCTCGACCACCTGACCCACAACGTCCGCCGCGGCCAGATGCGCACGTGGTCGACCTTCTACAACCAGATCTTCGGCTTCGAAGAGCAGAAGTATTTCGACATCAAGGGCAAGGCCACCGGCCTGTTCTCGCAGGCGATGATCGCGCCGGACAAGGCGATCCGCATCCCGTTGAACGAGTCCCAGGACGAAAACTCGCAGATCGAAGAGTTCATCCGTCAGTACAACGGCGAAGGCATCCAGCACCTCGCCATGACCACCGACAACATCTACGACACCGTCGAGAAGCTGCGCGCCCGTGGCGTGAAGCTGCAGGACACGATCGAGACCTACTATGAACTGGTGGACAAGCGCGTCCCCGGCCACGGCGAGGACCTCGAGCGCCTGAAGAAGAACCGCATCCTCATCGATGGCAACGTCGGCGAGGAAGGCCTGCTGCTGCAAATCTTCACCGAAAACCTGTTCGGCCCGATCTTCTTCGAGATCATCCAACGAAAGGGCAACGAAGGCTTCGGCAACGGCAACTTCCAGGCCCTGTTCGAGTCCATCGAACTGGACCAGATCCGTCGCGGCGTCATCAAGGTCGACGCTTAAAAACGACCTATCGGGCGGGGCGTGCAACGCTCCGCCCGTTTTCTGTTTTTTCGAGGGAAACGGCCGATGTCCTCAAATACGCCTTCGTATCAAACGGGCTTTGCCAACCATTTCGCGACCGAAGCCGTGGCAGGTGCCCTGCCCAAAGGCCGCAACTCGCCGCAGAAGCCAGCGATGGGCCTGTACGCCGAACAGCTTTCCGGCACAGCCTTCACGGCCCCGCGCGATCACAACCACCGCTCATGGCTGTACCGTCTGCGTCCCTCGGCGCAGCACGGCCCGTACACGCCGTTCGAGCAGGGTCTGGTGCGTTCCTCGCCCTTCAACGAGACACCGCCCAATCCCAACCGCATGCGCTGGGATCCGCTGCCCATGCCCGATGCGCCGACCGACTGGATAGAGGGTCTGGTGACCTATGGCGGCAATGGCTGTTCGGAAAGCGGCGCGGGCGTCGGCATCCACCTCTATGCCGCCAACCGCTCGATGGTGGATCGCGTCTTTTACTGCGCCGACGGCGAGATGCTGTTTGTGCCGCAGGAAGGTGCGCACCGGTTCGTCACCGAGATGGGCGTGATCGAAGCCGCCCCCGGCCATATCGTCGTCATTCCGCGCGGCGTGCGTTTCCGTATCGAGGTGGAAGCTCCCATCCGCGGCTATATCTGCGAAAACTATGGCGCGCCCTTCCGCCTGCCGGACCTCGGCCCCATCGGTGCCAACGGCCTGGCCAATCCGCGCGACTTCGAGACCCCTGTCGCATGGTTCGAGGACGTGGACCGCCCGGTCCAGTGCATCCAGAAATACGGCGGCAAGCTGTGGGCGACGACGTTCGACCACTCGCCGCTGGATGTGGTGGGCTGGCACGGCAACTATGCGCCCTACCGCTACGACACGGCGAACTTCAACACCATCGGCACGGTCAGTTTCGACCACCCCGATCCGTCGATCTTCACCGTGCTGACCAGCCCGTCGGACACGCCGGGGACCGCCAACTGCGACTTTGTCATCTTCCCGCCGCGCTGGATGGTGGCCGAGGACACCTTCCGTCCGCCGTGGTTCCACCGCAACGTCATGAGCGAGTTCATGGGCCTTGTCTTCGGGGCCTATGACGCCAAGGCCGGCGGGTTCGCTCCGGGCGGTGCGTCGCTGCACAACTGCATGAGCGGCCACGGCCCCGATCAGGCCTCATGGGAAGGCGCGACCAACGCCGACCTCAAGCCGCACAAGATCGAGAACACCCTCGCCTTCATGTTCGAGACCCGCATGCCGATCCGCACGACGGCATGGGCCGAACAGAGCCCGACCATGCAGCTCGACTATGACGACTGCTGGACGGGGTTTGACAAGGGTAAGGTTCGCTGAACCGTGCAGCCCTGATCGCAGGCTTGCTGATGCTGGCGGGCTGTTCGACGCCGCCTCCCGCGGTGACGGACACCACGCCGGCAGAGGCCTGTGCCGCGCAGGGCGGCACCTTCAAGCCCGTCGGGCGCGCCCAGACCATGCGTTGCGTTCTGAACTATTCCGACGCGGGCAAGATTTGTAGCGACAGCTCTCAATGTCAGGGCGACTGCCTGGCCGAGCCTGCCACGACAGGGTCCACCACGGCTGGGTCCGCAACACATGGACGATGCGCCCCGACCAGCGATCGTTTCGGCTGCAGGACCGAGATCAGAAATGGCGTGGCACAGCCGACGCTGTGCATCGACTGAGGGCAAAAAACCAGCGCGGGCCTCTTGCAGAAGAGGGATACAGGCCCGCGCCGGAAAGTTGATAGGGGAAGAAACGCCGTCTAGGGACCGCCCCTGTCCTATGCGCCCCGAACGGGCACCCGACCATGCAGATTTTCTAAATCGAACCTTAGTATCGCTTTTTGAATTTCTGTAGCTTTCCAGACAGCGACAGCAGGCTGGCTAAACCCTAATCCATTGTCCGCCCGCTCTCGTCGGCCTCCAGCAGACCGTCCTTCAGCACCAGCCTGCGCGAGCATTTGGCGGCGATGTCCTGATCATGGGTGCAGATCAGGAAAGTCGCCCCGTCCTCGCGGTTCACCTCGCGCATCAACTCCAGCACCGTGTCTGCCGATTCCACATCCAGATTGCCGGTCGGCTCGTCGGCGATGATCAGGTCGGGTTTGTTCATCAGGGCGCGTGCGATGGCAACGCGCTGTTTCTGACCGCCCGACAGCCGCGTGGCCGGAAAGTCGATCCGGTCTTCCAATCCTACGCGACGCAGCAGTTCCGCAGCCCTATCGCGCATTTCCCGACTGATCCCGCCCGCAGGGGCCGCCGCCGGAAAGGCGACATTCTCCAGCGCCGTAAAGTCGGGCAACAGGTGGTGGAACTGGAAGACAAAGCCCAACCGCTCATTGCGGAACAGCGCGCGTTTGCGCTCCGACATCCTGTCCACCCGCTCGCCCGCGATCTCCAGCTCACCGGAGGTGGGGCGCAGCAACAGGCCGACGATGGACAGCAGGGTCGATTTTCCCGAACCGGATTGCCCGACCAGAGCCGTCAACTCTCCCCGGTCCAGCGTCACATCGATGCCCTTGAGCACCAGCGTGTCCTCTTCGCCATTGCGGAAGGACTTCTTGATGTCAGTTGCCTTCAGCAGATGGCTCATTGCTGGATCGCCTCCAACGGATCGACCTTGGCGGCATTTCGCGCCGGAATAATCGAGGCCACCACCGCCCCCAGCGTCGTCAGCACCAGAGCGGCGGCATAGCCCCCCTGCTCCGGCGCGATGGGCAGGGCCGAAGTGCCGTCGGGCTTGGTGATCCCTTCAAGGAAAACACAAAGGCCATAGCCCGCACCGCAGCCCACAATCGCCCCGACCAGCCCGATCAGAAGACCCTGCAGCAGGAACACCCAGATGATGAAGCGGCCGGAAATTCCGAACGCCCGCATGATCCCCACCTCGCTGCGGCGGCGATAGGCCGACAGCACCAGCGCGCTGGCAATGCCGATGATGATGGATACCAGAGAGAAGACCTGGATCATGGTGCCGGTCTGGCCCTGGGCTTTCAGCGCATCTTCGAGGCTTTCGTTCTTTTCCTGCCACGGGGTCACGCGAAGCCCCGTCGCCTCTGACAGGAAGCGGGCCATGTCACGCGCCTCATCGGGGTCTTTGAGTTTGACCTCGATATTCGTCACGCCCTCCGGAAGGTTGAACAAGGGCCGCGCCGTTTGAAGCGGCAGGAAGGCCACCCGCTCGTCGAGGCTCTGCAGGCCCGTTCTGAAAACGCCATTGATCGTCAGTTGCCGATCCACCCCCCGCTCGGTACGCAGCAGAACAGATTGTCCTGCGCTCAGGCCAAATTCATTGGCCATCTTCTCGCCGATCAACAGGCCATCTGCCGTCAACTGTCCTGTGCCCGCTACGATTTTAGGCGTGATGGAGGAGATGGCATCAATGCTTTGCGGATCGACCCCCAGAACGGAAAGGGGCGAAATGGCCTCGCCTTTGACCAGAAAGGCGCTGCCGGAAATCTGCGGACTGATGGCTGAAACCTCGTCGCGCGTGCGCAGCAGCTCCGTCACCATCGGCCAGTCGCGTATCTGCTTACGTTGAAGTGTTGATACCAGCGCCACACTCTCTATCGGCACTTCGCCCTTCAGAACGCGGGCCACGCGCGTCGGTGCTTCGATACTGATGTGTGCGCTATCGCCCGTAACCTGATCCGTCAGACGTAAGGCCAGCCCGTTGATCAGTGCAGTGATAAAGACAAACACCGTCACCCCCAGCGCCACCCCCGCAATCAGCAACAGGGTTTGACTGGGGTTGGACAGCAGATATCGACGGGCGACCTTGAGAGCGAACACGGCTGTCAGCGCCCGCTTGCCGTTACCGGGCGGATTTTTTGCCCCACGTCCACCGTGGACGGATCAAGGATAAGACGGTCACCGGCCTTCAGACCATCGGTGATGATGGCATTGGTCGACGGCCAACGCAGAATGGTGACCTCACGCTCGGCGACTGTGTCGTCAGCCTGTACGACCCGCACCTTCGGAGAGGTCGTTGCATCCAGAATGGCGCGTCGCGGTATGGTGATGGCCCCCTGTCGGGTATCGACAACCACCGTCAGATCAATGGAACGCCCCGGCGACAGGCGGCTGTCACCCTCGGGCCGAAGCTTGATCAGCCGCCCCCCGGTGGCCGAGTTCACCCGTGGGGAAACCTCGAACACGCGGGCCGTGAAGATCGCATCCGAACCCGCCAACGCCGCACGGGCCAGCATTCCCGGCTTGATCGCATCGGCATAGCTCTCCTCGACCTCGGCCTGGATTTCGGTGCCGGTGTTGGAGCCCAGCTCGAACAGGGTTTCGCCGACCGTGACCACCTTGCCGTTATCGATCGGGCGCACCAGAACGACGCCGTTCATAGGCGAACGGATGGTGTACTCGCGCGTGCGCTCGGCCGAGGCGCGGACCGAGGCATTGGCCGCCGCCAGATTGGCCTCTGCGGCCTGAAGCGTGGCACGGGCTGAATCCAGCGCGGCCTTGGCCGCAAATCCGCGGTCATAGAGGGTCTGGGTGCGGCTGAAGTTCAGGCGGGCCTCGGCGGCCTCGGCGCGGGCTGCGGTGGCGCGGGCCACCTCGGCATCGGTCTGGGCCTGTTCCACCGTGGCGCGGATTACGGCCAGAGGTGCCCCTTGGCTGACCTCGTCGCCATCATCCACGAACATCTCGATCACCTGTCCGGGATTGGGCGAAGCCACCTGAACGAGATCACCCGGACGCGCCCGTCCGACAACCGAAAGGCCGATCTCGACGGTCGCAGGCTGGATTTCAGTGAATGCGACCTCGGGCGGACGCTGCATTTTCCAGACCAGATACCCCGCGAGCAGCAAGGCACAGACCGCGGCCAAACCCCAAGCGACCCGTTTGCGTCCGTTTTTCATACTGCCCCATGCCCTTTGCCGAATGTCACGACTACACAAACGTATACGACAAAGGCGAAGGTTCCGATCTAGCGGGAAATGCTGAAATTTACAGCATTCCCCGCCAGAGCGGCATCAGGCCCTGCCAGCGGCAGACCTTACCAGACAGGCACGCGGGCGGGCTTGTCCAGATACAGTTTTTGTCCCGGCTTCACGTCAAACGCGGTGTACCAGGCATCCAGATTGCGTACGGTCTGGGCACGGTACGGACCCGGTGCATGGACGTCGGTCATCAGCTTGTTGCGCAGGGCCGCATCGCGGAACACCGAACGATAGTTCTGCGCCCAGCCAAGGAAGAAACGCTGGTCGCCGGTAAAGCCATCCAGCACGGGGGCTTCCTTCCCACCCAGCGACAGTTTCCACGCATCATAGGCCGCAGACAGACCGGCCACGTCGGCGATGTTCTCGCCCAGCGTCAGCCGCCCGTTCACAGCGGCATCCTCAAACGGCTTATAGGCATCGTACTGGGCCGCCAGCATGTCTGCCGCGCGGTTGAAGCGGACCTTGTCCTGTGCGGTCCACCAGTCACGCAAACGGCCACGGGAATCGAACTGCGATCCCAGATTATCGAAGCCGTGAGTGATCTCGTGACCGATCACACCACCGATCGCGCCATAGTTGATGGCCGCATCGGCATGGGGGTCAAAGAAGGTTGGCTCAAGGATGGCGGCGGGAAAGATGATCGAGTTCTGGCTGGGTGCGAACAGGGCGTTCACCTCTTGGGGCACCATGAACCATTCGTCCCGATCCACCGGCTGTCCCAGCTTTGACAGTTCGCGGTGATAATCGGCCCGGCTGGCCCGCTCCACATTGCCGAAGGCATCGTCGGCCCGAACTTCCAGCCCGCTATAGTCGCGCCACTTGTTGGGATAGCCCACGCCGACGCGCATGGTTTCAAGCTTGGCCAATGCCTCCTGCTTGGTCTCGGGCATCATCCAGTCCAGCGCCTCGATACGCTGGGCCATAGCCGCCTTGATATTCACCACCATCCGCTCGACTTCGGCCTTGGCTTCCGGCGGGAAATATTTGGCCACATACATTCGGCCCACGGCGTCACCCAGCGCCCTGTTGGTCATGCCCACGGCCTTTTTCCAGCGCGGCGCCTGTTGCGGCGTGCCCGACAGGGCCTTGCCGTGGAATGCGAAATGCTGGTCCACAAAGGCCTTGGACAGCCAGGGCGCGCCACGATCCACCGCATGCAAGGCCAGATAATCCTTCCATGTCTCCATAGGCTCGGACCCTACCAGCGAGGCCAAGCCGCTGATGGCATCGGTCTGCCAGACCTTGACGCTGTCCACGCCCCTCAAACCGGCGGATTGGAAAAAGGCGTCCCAATCCATACCGGGTGCCCGGCGGGCGAACTCGGCCTTGGACCAGGTGTTGTTGGCCTTCTGAACATCCCCCGTGTCCAGTTGCGACCAATGGCTACGGGCCAGACGGATTTCCAGCGCCAGGATCCGGTCGGCGCGTTCTTCGGCCCGGTCATAGCCCGCGAGCTTCATCAGCGTGGCGATATAGGCGCGATACTGGTCACGCAGCGCAACAAACCGCGGGGCCGGATTCAGATAATAATCACGGTCCGGCATGCCCAGCCCGCCCTGCATCAGATAGGGCACATAGCGTTCCGGTTCGTCCAGATCCTGCGCCACCCACAGGCCCAGCGGACGGTCGGTGTAATAGTTGGTGTAGTTGAGCGGATCGACATCAGCGCGCATCGTCTCGCCGATATAGGCCGACAGGGCCTTGCGGTCTGACAGCGCCGCGATACGGGCCAGCTCGGGTCGCAACGGCTCCGCGCCTTTGGCCTCGATGGCCGCCTCGTCCATCATCGATGCGTAAAAGTCAGCGACCTTGGACGCGTCCTGATCGCGGTTGTCACGCGCATTGGTGATCAGGTCCTTGACCCGCCCCGCCGATTTCTCAGCCAGAACCGAGAAGGTATTCCACAGGGACTTGTCGTCCGGAATGGCGGTCGATTTCACCCACGTTCCGTTGGCGTAACTGAAAAAGTCATCGCCCGCCGCGACCGCGCGATCCATGCCTGCGGTATCAAAACCGAAGGTGCCGTATTCGGGCTTTGCGCCACCTTTTGCACCCGGCCCCGTACAGGCCATCAATATACAGGCCGCCGAAGCCGCCACCATAAGTGTTCTGAAAGACAAGGCTTCCTCCCCTTGGGGAAAGGTGCTCGACCGTTCCCTCTATCGATAGGATGGCATCCGCACCGGCCTTTCGGACGTACACGGCACGCCACCGCCAAAGAAAGCTAGTAGTCAGCACTACTAGTCAAATGAGAAATGTGTAACGATACGGCGGGGGACGTTGGTTATAGTCAACGCGTAAAGTGCATTTCGCACGGGAGGGCCAATGACGCCTGAAGAAACCTTGATGCCGCTCGGCTTCACCGAGACAGAGGCTCTAACCTATTGCGAACTGCTGCGTGCGGGGCCCTCGACCGGCTATCGTATAGCCCAGGGCATCGGCAAGGCTCAGGCCAATACCTACAAGACGCTCTCGACCCTGGCCCAAAAAGGCGCGGTCATCGACGACGGGGGAGAGCCGCGCCTGTTCCGCGCCATTTCACCGGACCAGTTGATCAAGTCGCTGGAACAGCGGCTGAGCGTACAGGCCGAAACGGCCCGTTCGGCACTGTCGAATCTGGAACCGCATGTCGCCGAAGACCGGCTGTATCAGATCCGCTCGGTCGATAATGTCTGGGCGCACTGTGCCCAGATGATCGCCAATGCCCGCGAAGTCATCGTCTTTGACATCTTTCCCGAACTGGAAGACCGCATAATGCCCCTGCTGTCCAAGGCAGCCGCACGCGGGGTTTCCGTTCAGGGCGTCGTCTATGTGGACCGGGAGCGCGATCCCGCCATCGAAACCGTCCGCTCCCGTGCGGCCGACGGCATACTGTGTCGATGGCCCGGCGTGGAAATGCGCCTTGTTGTCGATGCCAACCAGCACCTGATGGCCCTGCTCAGCCGCGATATGGACTCCGTAATGCACGGACTGTGGAGCGAAAGTGTCTATTTGTCCGTTAGCCAACACTATGCCCTTTCGGGTGAAATCCGCCTCCATCGCATCGATCAGGAAACCAACTGTTCGCCACACCTGACCATCAAGGGCGCGCATCCGCCGGGCCTTCGCGCCCTTCTGGCGTCCACACCTGATCCAACGGTCTGAACCGGCCGTTCCCACGCACTGTAAGCTTTAGTTCGGAGCCCTTCCCCCTATGGGCCAAGCGTCCCCCACACTCGCCCGCAGCCTGAGCTGGCCGCATCTCATCGCTATGGGCGTCGGTGCCATTGTCGGTACCGGAATTCTGACACTGATCGGCATCGGCGCCGACAAGGCCGGCCCCGCCGTTCTGGTATCCTTCCTGATCGCCGGTTTCGTCTGTGCCTGCGGCGCGCTCTGCTATGCCGAGATGGCATCCACCATCACCGCTTCGGGCAGTGCCTATACCTATACCCACGTGGTCCTGGGCCGAATGCTGGCGTGGATGGTGGGCTGGAGCCTGATACTTGAGTACAGCCTTGTCGTCAGCGCCGTGGCCGTCAGTTGGTCAGGCTATGCCGCGCCCTTGCTCCATGACTGGTTGGGCATGCCGGAAATCCTGATGCGAGGGCCGCATGCGGGCGGCGCTGCGAACCTTCCGGCCCTGCTGATCATTGTGCTCATCGCGGGTGTGCTGCTTATCGGCACCGGCAAGAGCGCGGCCATCAACATGCTGCTGGTGGCCATCAAGCTGTCGGCACTGGCCATGTTCGTCTGGTTCGCCCTGCCCCATTTCAACGCCGCCAACCTGCAGCCTTTCAGCCCCTATGGCTTTGGCAGCACGATGGGCCCCGACGGTATAGAGCGCGGCATCATGGCCGCCGCCGCCATCATCTTCTCGGCCTTCTATGGCTTTGACGCCATCGCCACCGCCGCCGAGGAGACCAAGAATCCGAAGCGCGATCTGGCCATCGGCATCATGGGTTCCATGCTGGCCTGCGCGGCCATCTATACGATTATCGCCCTGGCCGCACTGGGCAGCACGCCATTCACACGCTTTGCCAACAGCCCCGAGCCGCTGGCCCTTATCCTGCGACTGATCGACCAGCCCTTCGCCGCCAGCTTCCTGGCCATCACAGCGGTGCTGACCCTTCCTACGGTCATTCTGGCCTTCTTCTATGGCCAGAGCCGTATCTTCTTCGTCATGTCCCGTGACGGCCTGTTGCCGCGCGGTCTGTCGAAGGTATCCGGAAAGGGCGCACCTGTCCGCATCACCCTGTTCACAGCGGTGGTCGTGGGCACCATCGCCCTGTTCCTGCCTTTGGACGAGATCGTGGCTATGGCCAATGCCGGTACTTTGGTGGCCTTTACCTCGGTGGCGCTCTGCATGTTGGTCATGCGGGTAAGGCAGCCCGACCTTCCGCGCGGCTTCAGAACGCCGATGGCCTGGATCATCGGCCCTGTGGCCATATCAGGTTGTCTGTACCTGCTGTTCAGCCTGCCGCAGAACACCCTGCTGTGGTTCCTGATGTGGAACATCGCAGGTGTGGCGGTCTATTTCCTGTACAGCCGCCGCAATGCGAAACGAGTTCTGGCCGAAGAGGCCTGATCCGGAACGGGGCCCTCGACACGGTCGGGGGCCTTTCCACCTTTGTCCATGCGATGAAGCGGAACAAGGCCCAAGGCCCACGGGTTAAACTCTACACCAGAGATCGACCGGGCAACACCGGCCCGCGCGCGACTTGCGACCTGGTTTGCAGACCGCCGCCCGCCAGCCCCTATCCGGAGAAGCTTATGAGCACCATCAGTCGCGGCCTTATTATCGGCGGAAAGGAAGTCCCCTCCCGCAGCAATGCTACAGCCGAGGATGTCTCCCCGTGGACGGGTGAAGTCTTCGCCAAGGTGGCCGCCGCGACGCCCGAGGATGTGACCGCCGCAGTCGATGCCGCGGCAAAGGCCTTTCCGGAGTGGTCGGCCATGCTACCGTACGAGCGCCGCAAGATTTTCCTGCGTGCCGCCGACATCATGGAAGCCAAATCCGAGCAGGCCGTCGAGACAATGGCCGCCGAGGTTGGCGGTGCCCGTCCGTGGGCCGCGTTCAACGTCGAACTGTGCATCGAGATCCTGCGCGAAGCCGCCGCCGCCGTCACCCAGCCGCGCGGTCAAGTGCTGCAGACCCAGATGCCGGGCGTCAGCTCCTATGCCAAGAAGGTGCCCTACGGCGTCATCGCGGCCATTTCGCCGTGGAACGCGCCCTTCATCCTCGGCATCCGCGCCATCGCCATTCCGCTGGCCGTCGGCAACACCGTCGTGATGAAGCCGTCGGAAGATGCGCCGATCTCGTGCGGGCTGCTGCTGGCCGATGTGCTGATCGAGGCCGGGCTTCCGGCCGGTGCCCTGAACGTCATTACCAATGACATCAAGGATGCGGGCGAAATCGTCGAGACCCTGATCGCCGATCCGCGCGTGCGTCTAGTGAACTTCACCGGCTCGACCCATGTGGGCCGCATCATCGGCACCACCTCCGCCAAATACCTCAAGCCCGCCATCCTCGAGCTGGGCGGCAAGAACCCTCTTGTCATCCTCAAGGACGCCGACATCGACTATGCGGTCAAAACCGCCGTGTTCGGGTCGTTCATGAACTCGGGCCAGATCTGTATGTCCACAGACCGCGTGATCGTGGTGCGCGAAGTGGCCGAGAAGTTCACCAAGGCCTTCACCGAGGCCGTCAAGGCACTGCCGTCTGGCGATCCGTCCGATCCGGCGACCTTTGTAGGCCCTGTAGTCAACAAGCGCGCGGCCCAGCGCGTCTCGGCCCTGCTCAAGGATGCCATCGACAAGGGCGCGACCGTCCTGACCGGCACCGGCGAGATCGAGGGTGACGAGCAAACCCTGATCCGCCCTGTCGTACTGACCGATGTGACCAAGGAGATGGATGTCTATTACGGCGAGATCTTCGGTCCTGCGACCGTGATCCACGTCGTGGACAGCGTGGATGAAGCGGTCGAACTGGCCAATGACACCGAATACGGCCTGACCGGCGGCGTCATCTCGGAAAACATGACCGAGGCCCTCGCGGTCGCCAACCGCATCGAAACGGGTATCATCCACGTCAATGACCAAGGAATCGCCGACGAGCCGATGGCCCCGTTCGGCGGTGTGAAGAGCACCGGCTATGGCCGCTTTGGCGGTGATGCGGGTGTCGATGCCTTTACCGTCACGCGCTGGATCACCGTGCAGGAAACCGGAAAGCCGCCGCAGTACTGATCCAAGCCTGGTGGCCAGACAAAAAACCCTCCGGAGAAATCCGGAGGGTTTTCCATGTCCTATGCCTACTGTCTGGCGCGGAAGGTCAGCATGGCGCGGTTGTCCGAACGCCCCTCTACCACACCGCCGGTCACATCGACCGCCCATTCCAGATTGTCGTTCCGGCCAAAGATGTACTGATAGCCGACGCCGATCATGTTTCGCGTTCTGCGATCAACGGACTCAAATCTGTAGTCTATATAGCCCCCGCCCGAATGCTCTTTCCGGGCCATCAGGCGACCGCCGAACTGATAGCCGCACGTCAGGGCGCTATCGCTGGCCGAGGTGTCTTCGCACAGCACGCCCGGACTCAGCCTTAGGCTGGACTGCCATCCCTTGGGATCATTGCCCCAGAGGTTGAGCTCACCCGAAACCGGAATGCTGATGCGCGTCATGTCCACGTCGCCGACCGCGAACATCACCTTGCGCGTTTCATCCCCGGCCGTACCGATCAGTCGCGCCTGGCCCAGATCCTCGGTAGCGCGTGACAGGATGATGTCCGTTGTAAGCAGCACATCGCGAACCTCGATATCACCGCTCAGCATCGCGCCATAAACCTGACGTCGACCCTCCATCTTGCCTGTCAGATCAAAACCGGTTTGCTGCAGGTCGAAGTCGTACCATGCCCGGCCGAAGCCCGCGAAAGCCCCCGCCCTCAGGTTCTCGGCCAGTCGTGCCTTCACATAGCCGTTGATCTGCAACGTGCGGTCACTGATCGAACTGTCCGCAAACGAGGGCAGATCGTTGTTGGCAAAGCTTCCCATCAGGCCGAGCCCCAGGGTCAGGTCCTGCCTCACTTCCGTTTCAACGCGAACAGACGCCAGACCACGGCGGGTCCAGTCACCGTCATTGTGGGTGATGGCCGCGCCCGCGTTGGCAATGACGCGGTAACGTGCCGTGCAGTGCGTCTTGGCCCAGTCCAGCGAACTGCCCTGGTTGAACTCGTTCAACTGCATGCCCGGTGTCAGCTTGCCCTGCGCGGCGCTGGCCTCACAGTCAGCGATGTCGCGGAACACGCTTTCATTGAACGACAGCATGTCGCCAAGGCTGTTGAACGCATAGGTGCGAAGGTCTGACCTCAGTTCATAGGCGATGGCCGCAATACGGTTTCCGACCTCGTCAACATCGGTGATTTCGACCGTCAGCGTATGCTCACTGGCGTTTTCAAAGGCGTCGGTGGCCCGAACGACGACTATGTAGGTATTGTTCTTGTCGCTGTCGTTCGGTGTCTCGTAGCTTTGCGGATCCAAAAAGCCCAGTTCGCCGGTCGCGGTGTCGATCGCGAAAAAGGCCTCGTCCGAGCCTCCGGCCAATGACCATTTCACCGGCTCGTCAGCCGTGAAGGTCGTTACCTCGGTCAACCCTTCGGGCAGGCTGATGCGTGAACTCGTCGCGCCTGCAACCCCGTCCGGCCCTGTGATCTGCGGCTTGGTGTCATCCAAGTCTTCCACAGTGACAACGACCGTCACTACGGCATCCAGATCATTGCCGTCCCTGGCGGTAACCTCCAGAACATAGACATTGTTGGCGTCCGCATCCGTCGGCGCTTCAAAATCAGGGGCCTGAATGAACGAGAGGGCACCGTCGCTGTCGATCTTGAACAGCGCCCGATCGTCACCGCCGGTGATCTGCCAGTTGACAGGGCGGCTGGAGGCAAGGGTTGTGACCTCGGCCTGATCCTCAGGTACCGCAATGGCCAGATTGCCCTCGACCGTCGCGCCACCGGGGCCGGTAATGATCGGTTTGGTATCGACCAGATCCAGTACAGTGACCGCAATCGTCTGCGTCGCGATCTCGTTATTGGCGTCCGTGGCCGTGATCTCGACCAGATAGACATTGTCCTTGTCCGCGTCGGTCGGCGTCTCGAAATCCGGCGCGGTGATAAAGGTCAGAGCGCCCGTTGAAGGATCGATTGTGAACTTGCCGGCATCCGCACCGCCGCTGATCGTCCATTTTACCGGACGGTTGGCGCTCAGGCCTGCAACAGCCGTCTGGTTCTCGTTCACCGATACCGTCGAGGCAGACGCCCCTGCCCCGCCGCTGGGCCCCGTCAGTACCGGCACAGGTTCCGGCAGGTCCAGCACCGTCACCGCGACCGACTGGGTGGCGGTTTCATTATTGGCGTCCGTGGCCGTGACCTGCAACCGATAGACATTGTCCGCATCGGCATCGGTCGGATTCTCGAAATCCGGGGCCGTCACAAAGCTGATCGCGCCCGTAGTGACATCGATCACGAATTTGGCGGCATCCGCCCCACCCGTAATCGTCCAAGTGACCGCGCGATCGGCGGACAGGCTGGTTGCCGCCGTCTGGTTCTCATTGACCGAAACGGCAGAGGCCGCAGCCCCAGCGCCCCCACTGGGGCCGGTCAGCACAGGCACAGGCTCGGGCAGATTCAGTACCGTCACCGAAATCGTCTGGGTCGCGACCTCATTATTGGCGTCGGTGGCCTGCACCTCCAGCACATAGACATTGTTGGTGTCCGCGTCTGTCGGAGCCTCGAAGTCGGGGGCCGTCTTGAAGGTGATCGTGCCGCTGGCCGCATCGATATTGAACCTGCTGGCATCCGCCCCGCCCGATATCGCCCATACGACGGTCCGGTCTGCGGACAGTTGGGTCACGGCCGTCTGGTTCTCATTGACCGAGATGGCCGATACGCCCGCCCCCGCGCCGCCGCTGGGTCCCGTCACCACGGGCAGCGTTTCCGACACGTTCAGCACCCTGACCGACACCGTATGGGTGGCTGTCTCATTGTCGGCATTGGTCGCCGTCACCACCAGCACATAGACATTGTTGGTGTCGGCGTCGGTGGGGGCCTCGAAATCGGGGGCCGTCTTGAAGATGATCGTGCCGCTGGAGGCGTCGATATTGAATTTGCCGGCGTCCGCCCCGCCTGTGATCTGCCAGCCGACCGTGCCATTGGCCGTCAGCGTGGTGACCGCAGTCTGGTTCTCGTTCACATCGATTGAAGAGGACGCCGCGCCCGCGCCACCGCTGGGGCCGGTGATGACGGGTGCAGGCTCCGGCTCGTCGAGAACCGTCACCGAGACCGTCTGGGTCGAGCGTTCGTTATTGGCGTCCGTCGCCGTGACCACCAGCACATAGACATTGTCGGTGTCCGTGTCTGTCGGGGCCTCATAGTCCGGTGCCACCTTGAAGGTGATCGCACCGGTCGAAGCATTGATGTCGAACTTGCCGGCGTCATCGCCGCCGGTGATCGCCCACGCCACGGTCTTGTTGGCGCCCAGAGTGGTCACCGCCGTCTGGTTTTCGCTGACCGAAACGCCGGAAGCCGCCGCACCGGGGCCGCCACTGGGGCCCGTAATCACGGGCTTCGCCTCTGCGACGTCCAGCACTGTGACATTCAATGTCACATAGGAGACCAGACCATTGGCACCGGTCGCCGCCAGCTTCACCTGATAGACATTGTCGCCATCGGCATCGGTCGGCGCTTCGAAGTCGGGCGCCACCTTGAAGGAAAGGGCACCCGTGGCCGCGACAATCGTGAATCTGTCGGCATCGTCACCGCCCGAAATGGCCCATGTGACGGCTGGCGAAGCGGTCAGCGTCGTGACAGCCGTCTGGTTTTCGTCAACGGAGACCGCTTGTGTCGCCGCGCCGGGCGTGCCGCCGGGCACGCTGATCACCGGCGGATTGTCAGGCACGTCCAGAACAGTCACCGAAATGGTCTGGGTGGACGTCAGCGATCCCGCATCCGTAGCCGTAACCACCAGCACATAGACATTATTGGTGTCCGCATCGGTCGGCGCTTCGAAATCCGGCGCAGCGACAAAGGTGATGACGCCCGTCGTCGCATCGATGCTGAATTTGGCGCGGTCAGCCCCGCCCGTAATCGACCAGCTGACCGGACGGTTGGCCGTGACCGTAGTCACAGCCGTCTGGTTTTCATTGACCGAAATCTCTGACGCACTGGCCCCTGCACCGCCGCTGGGCCCTGTTATCGTGGGGGCCACCGCCGTGACATTCAGGCTGATCGAGACAGGCGTGGACCAGTTATTGGCGGCATCGGCCGCCTGAATGACATAGGTGAAACTGTTGGGCAGGATGTCGAAGTCATTTCGCGATACCCCCGCCGCAGCGCCTGCTGCGGTCAGACGAACAGCACCCGTATTATCGATGGTGTAATAGCCGTCGGCACTTGTCTGACTGGAATTGGCGGCAAAGCGGAACTGGGTCACGCCAATAGCATCGGTCGCCGCCACAGTGGCCACCTTGGCTCCGGCGACCTGGTTTTCTGCATACGAAAACGTCTGGTCCGCCGTTACAACGGGGGGTGTGGTATCATCGACAATGTTGTTGAATTCATAGCCCAGACTGAAATCCAGTCCGAAATAGGCCGTGCCTGTATAGCCCAGATCCCCGAGCTTGACCGTGACGCTTGACGCAGAGGTGTAAAGCACGCGGGCACGAATGAGGTTGAACTCATTGGTGCCGGGTAGATCGGTAAAGTTGCCGCCGACCGTCGTCTTGAACCGCGTTCCGCCCGCCACGTTCTCGAGTTGGATATAGCTACCGCTCGCCAGCGCATAGCTGGCAAAGCCGCTGAAATCGGTGAACTGCCGACCAGCAGTGTTCCCGCCTGCACCGTCAAGATCGTAGGTATTGATATAAAAGTTCTGCAGCGTGGCGGGTGCGCCCTTGTCATCCAGAAAGTCGATGCGGAAGGTCACCGAACCGCCAGCAGAGCTGATGTTCACACTGGGCTGGAAAAAATTAGTCTCACTATAGGGCTGGCTGGTGGAATCGAAGCTCGTGACAGTCGCCCTGTCCAACCCGACAATTGTGACACGGGCATCGATCCGCGTGCCATCGATCGTGATGACGTTGCTGTAGGTTCGAGTGGAATTGAGGACCATGCCCGTCCCTGTTCCCGATCCCGCAAACAGCAGGGGCTTTCCGCCGACGTCAAAGATTTCCGCATGCGCATGACCTGCGCCGACCGCCAACAGGACGGCAGCCGATGCTGACGTCATCCAGGCACGGATGCCCCGCTTCTTTGACATTTATCCCCCACACGCCCCACGACGCGAAAATCAGAAACGGAGATAAATCGTCACGATTAATGACATATGTTTATGGTAAAGCTTAATTCCGGATTCTGTTGTTTTTTAAACTGATTTCCTGAAATTTATTTGTACTGACAGTCGGAAAGCTAGCACGAGTGGCCACAACGCCCCACTAATGGAATCCACCATACCGTGTGCCGCGCCGTTACCGCCCGACCAAGGTCACGCTCAATTGTGTGGCGCGGACAGATCGTTTCATGATGGCTGAACGTATTGAGCCGGTTAAGTACCATCACAGGGGCAAAGGGCCATGACGGGCAAGAAGGCTGGCAAGGGCGGTAAGGTCCTCGCATTTGCGGGCATAGGCGTCATCGCGCTGGGGCTGTCAGGGGCATTTGCATGGAGCGCGGGGCTGGTCGGGCGACCCGTCACCACCTCCACCTTCCTCAAGAATGTGCCCGAAGACTTCCCCGCCGGATATCGCCGCGCGCACGGTCGGGGTCTGTGCTTTGCCGGCACCTTTACCCCCACGGACGAGGCCGCCGGTCTATCGACCGCGACGGTGTTCAGCAGCGGCGAAATCCCCGCATTGGGCCGTTTCAGCTTTGGCGGTGGCAATCCCCATGCGCCGGACCTGGCAGGGCGCACCCAGGCTATGGCCTTGATGCTCACCGGGCGTGATGGCGACCAATGGCGGATGAAACTGAACAACATCCCCTATTTCGTGACGCGCGACCCCGAGGGTTTCCTGGCGCGCGGGGCGGCTTTCAAACCCGATCCGGCGACGGGAGAGCCCGATCCGGCCAAGGTCGAGGCCTTCCTGAAGGCCTATCCCGAAGCGGCCAAATTCCTGGCCTGGGAGAAGCAGGCCGCTTGGTCCGGCAGCTTTGCGGGCGAGACATTCAATGTGGTCAACGCCTTCATCTTCACCAATGCCGAGGGACAAAAGATCGCCGTGCGCTGGTCCCTGCAACCGCGTCAGGCCTTTGTGCCGCTGAGCGAAGAAACAAAGGCCAGCGCTGGTCCCAACTATCTGTTCGACGATCTGAGAACGCGGGTGAAACAGGGTCCGCTGCTGTGGGATATCGTGGCCCAATTGGCCGAGCCGGGCGATCCGGTCGATGATCCGTCCCAGCCGTGGCCGGACAGCCGCCGCAAGGTGACGCTGGGCACCCTGACCGTCACCGAAGTCTCCGATCAGACCAACGGCGCGTGCCGCGATGTGAACTTTGATCCGACACTGGTTCCGGCAGGCATGGCGCTGTCGGACGACCCCGTGCTGAAAACCCGCGCGGGCATCTATGCCCACTCCTACAACGCCCGCGTCAGAGAGATCGGCTATGGCCGCGCCACCGACGCTGTGGGCCAGCCGAAGGGAGACGCCCGATGAGCCGCCGCCGTTCGAGCGATCACAGGACACAGTTCAACCTGCTGGCCCGTCTGCTGCACTGGCTGATGGCGGCGGGTGTGCTGGCCATGCTGTTCATGGGTGTGGGGATGATGTCGTCGCTGACCCTGCGCCCTACCCTGCTGAACCTGCATCAGAGTTTGGGTCTGGGGCTGCTGGTGCTGGTGGTCATCCGGTTGGTCAACCGTATGATCTCCGGCGCGCCGCCCCTGCCGCCGTCTGTGCCCAAGGTGCAGCGCCTGATCGCGGGGCTCAGCCACTGGCTGCTCTATGGGTTGCTGTTCGCCATGCCGATTATCGGCTGGGCCATGCGCTCGGCGGGCGGTTGGCCCATCCGGCTGGCTGATGGCGTGATCCTGCCGCCCATCGCGCCGGTCAATCCGACCCTGTACGGCGTGCTGCGCGATGCTCATGGCCTATTGGGCTGGGCCCTGTTCGCCCTGGTGGTCGCCCACCTGTCCGCCGCCCTGATGCATGCGTGGGTGCTGAGGGACGGTGTATTTTCAGCCATGACAGTCCGCAAAGCCTGATCCCGAAAGACAAAGGGCCGGTCGATAACGACCGGCCCTTTTCATTTGTAGCTTATTCCCACTCGATGGTGCCCGGAGGCTTCGAGGTCACGTCGTAGACGACGCGGTTCACGCCCGGGACCTGATTGATGATGCGGGTGGCCGTGCGGGCCAGAACTTCCCACGGGAACTGGAAGAAGTCGGCGGTCATGCCGTCGGTCGAGGTGACGGCGCGCAGTGCCAGAACCTTTTCATAGGTGCGGGCATCGCCCATCACGCCGACGGTCTTGACCGGCAGCAGGACGGCAAAGGCCTGCCAGATTTCGTCGTAGAGACCGGCCTTGCGGATTTCGTCCAGATAGATGGCGTCGGCGTCCTGCAGGGTCGCTACGGCGTCCGGCGTGATCTCGCCCGGAATACGGATGGCAAGGCCCGGTCCCGGGAAGGGGTGACGGCCTACGAAGGCGTCGGTCAGACCCAGCTCACGGCCAAGGGCACGGACCTCGTCCTTGAACAGCTCACGCAGCGGCTCGACCAGCTTCAGCTTCATATAGTCCGGCAGGCCGCCCACATTGTGGTGCGACTTGATGACCTGCGACGGACCGCCCGAGGCCGACAGGCTTTCGATCACGTCCGGATAGAGGGTGCCTTGGGCGAGGAATTCCGCGCCTTCGATCTTGGACGACTCTTCATCGAACACTTCGACGAACAAGCGGCCGATGGTCTTGCGCTTGGTCTCGGGGTCCGAGATGCCCGCCAGAGCGCCGAGGAATTTCTCGGAAGCGTCAACGTGGACCAGCGGGATGTTGTAGTGCTCGCGGAACAGGGTCGTGACCTGTTTGGCCTCGTCCTTGCGGAGCAGGCCGGTGTCCACGAACACGCACGTCAGCTGGTCACCGATCGCCTCGTGGATCAGGACCGCCGCCACCGATGAGTCCACGCCGCCCGACAGGCCGCAGATGACCTTGGCGTCGCCGACCTGTTCGCGGATCTTGGCGACCTGCTCGTCGCGGTAGGCGGCCATGGTCCAGTCGCCGGTCAGGCCAGCGATGTTGAACAGGAAGTTCTTGAGCAGTTGCGCGCCGCGCGGGGTGTGCGCCACCTCGGGGTGGAACTGCACGGCGTAGATCTTCTTCTCGGCGTTGGCGATGGCGGCATAGGGCGCGCCTTCCGAGGTAGCGATAACCTCGAAGCCTTCCGGAATGGCGGTCACGCGGTCGCCGTGCGACATCCACACCGGTTCCTGCTCGCCAGCGGCGGCGATGCCGTCGAACAGCGGGCTGTCCTTGACGATGCTGATGTCGGCGCGGCCGAACTCGCGGTGGTGGCCGCTTTCGACCTTGCCGCCCAGTTCGGCGCAAATCAGTTGCTCGCCGTAGCAGATGCCAAAGATCGGCGCGCCGTATTCAAAGACCTTGTGGTCGACGCGCGGGCTGTCCGCTTCGGTGGTCGAGGACGGACCGCCGGAGAAGATGATGGCCTGCGGCTGCATGACCTCAAGGGCTGTGGTCGCCTTGGTATAGGGGTGGATCTCGCAATAGACGTTCAGCTCGCGCAGGCGGCGAGCGATAAGCTGCGTCACCTGACTGCCGAAGTCGACGATGAGCACCTTCTGGTGTTGGGTCGGCTGGGTCATGAATGCGAATCCGTTACGGGCGTTGCGGCGGGGTCTAGGCCGGATACGGCCTGTTGTTCAAGTGCGGGCATGATGGCGTTCAGGCCGTCGCGCTCCAGCGCGGCCACCAGCGCGTACTGCACCAGCGGCAGCCCGGACGGAGCCTGGGCATAGGGCTTTTGCTTCTCTTCCCAGGTATGCGGGGCATGGTCGGTGGCCAGCACGTCGATCACATCATTGGCCAGCGCCGCGATGAGCGCCTGGCGGTCGCTTTCTTCCTTGATCGCCGGGTTGCACTTGATCAGGTTGCCCTTCTCCTTGTAGTCGGGACGGGCGAAATGCAGGAAGTGCACGCAGGTCTCGGCGGTGATCTGCTTGCGGCTGCCATCGGCGCGGATCAGCGGGCCGGGCTCGAACAGCTTGAGCTCGTCGGCGGTGGAGATGTGCAGCACATGCAGGCGGGTGCCGTGCTTTTTGGCCAGTGACACCGCCAGTTCGGAGGACTTCAGGCAGGCGGCGCGCGAACGGATGTCCGGGTGCTGTTCGGCGGTCAGCGCATCGCCGTACTTTTCTTCGTACTGCGCGGCCAGCGCGTTGATCATCGGCGTGTCTTCGCAATGGGTGATGATCGGGGTCGGGCAGTCGCGGAAGATCGCGTCCAGCGTCTGCGGGTTGTCCACCAGCATGTTGCCGGTGGAGGCGCCCATGAATACCTTCACCCCCGGGGTGGCTTTCGGGTCCAGTGCGCGGATGGCTTCCAGGTTGTCGTTGGAGGCGCCATGGTAGAAACCGTAATTGCCCCAGGCACGCCCCTCGGCCAGCGCGTACTTGGCCTCCAGCGCGGCCGAATCCAGGGTCGGCGGGTTGGTGTTGGGCATGTCCATGAAGCTGGTCAGGCCACCGGCAACCAGTGCCGCCGATTCACTGGCGATATCGCCCTTGTGGGTCAGGCCCGGTTCGCGGAAGTGGACCTGGTCATCGATCATGCCCGGCAGCAGCCACTTGCCGGCGGCATCAATGACGGTCTCGCCCTGGCGTGGGGTCAGTCCAGGCGCAATCTGCGCAATGCGCTCGCCTTCGATGCGCAGGTCGGCGGCATAGCTGCGGCCTTCATTGACCAGGCGGGCGTTGATGATCAGGGTAGAGGACATGGGGGCGTTTCCTGTGCAATGGCAGCGGACGGTGCCGGGGACGGGGTCATAGCCACCCGGGTGCAGCGGGTGGCAACGGGCCAGGCGGGTGGTGGTCAACCAGAGACCGCGCAATGGGCCATGCTGTGCGATGGCGCCCATCGCATATTCCGAGCAGCTGGGCACGAAACGGCAACGGGGGCCAAGCATCGGGCTGATGAAGGCTTTATAGACGCGCAGCAGGACGATGAGCAGTCGTGAGATCACCTGCAGATGATAGGCCACTTGGCAAAGTGGCGGCCTTGTCGCAGGATCAGCCCTGCAGGTTTGGTTTCCTTGACGGAGACCGTGATGACTGTCCGGCATGCAGGTGCGGCCGGTGGGTCCTGATCGGATACGGCAGCAGGGAGGCTGTCGCTGCGGCGGCGGCGTAGGGTTTTTGGCTCCGAGGTTGCCCGCCCCGGTCGGGTACGTTATAAAGGCCCGCTTCCCGGGCCCCGGGGGAACAAGGAAGAGCGTTTCGTGGCTGCGACTAAAATTGCTAAGCAGGCCGCAAAGGCCGCCAAGAAAACTGCCAAGCCTGTCGCCAAGAAGGCGGTAACCGCGCCCGTCGTAAAGAAGGCAGCGGTGAAGGTGACCAGGCCCGTGGCGAAAAAGGCTGCCGGCAAGGTGGCCGGGCCTGTGGCCAGTAAGACGGTTGTCAAACCCGCCGCCAGGACCGCCGCCCCCAAGGCCGTGGTCAAGGCTGCCAAACCGGCAACCAGCAAGGCCGTGACCAAGACAACCAAGGCGGTGGCCAAGAAGGTTGCCACCAAGGTGGGCAAGCCTGTAGTCAAGAAGGCTGTCACCAAGGCGGCCAAGCCGGCAGTCAAGAAGGCTGCCACCAAGGTGGCCAAGCCGGTAGCCAAGAAGGCTGTCACCAAGGTGACCAAGCCGGCAGTCAAGAAGGCTGCCACCAAGGCGGCCAAGCCGGCAGTCAAGAAGGCTGCCACCAAGGCGGCCAAGCCGGTAGCCAAGAAGGCCGTCAGCCCAGTCAGCAAAGTGGCCGTGAAAAAGACGCCCGCCAAGCCAGCCGGCAAACCGGCCAGCACCCTCGTTGCCAAGGCCACGAAGACGGCCAGCAAGAAAACCACCGGCGCGGTCAGCACGACTGCCCAGGCGGCTGTTCCGGCGCCGCGCAAGCAGGCGGCAACACGCAACATTGCCTCCTCTTCACCGGCCGTGGTGAAAAATGCGCGCCCTGTAACTCAAGCATCATCGCCGGGCGCCACTGCGGCTCCCGTACCCAAATCCAAGCAATCCGGTAATCCTGTGTCTGTTTCGAAAACTGCTGCCAAGACCGCTCCCAAGACTGTTGCCCCGGCCAAGCCGGCGGCACGCCCCATCGGCAAGGTGGCCGTGGCGGTAACCTCGCCTGTGCGTGCCAACAAGGCCGCCCCGCAATACAAAGTGGTGGACTACGTGATGGATGAGGCAACTGGTCGTCCTCAGATCCCCGCCGGCTACAAGCCGTCGGCCGACGAGGAGTACATGAATCCGCTGCAACAGGAATACTTCCGCCAGCGCCTGATCAGCTGGCGTGCCGAGCTGGTGGAAGAATCCAAGCAGACCATTGAAAACCTGCGTGAGGAAGTACGCGATATCGGGGACGAGGCCGAACGGGCCACCCGTGAAACGGAGAACTCGCTGGAGCTGCGTACACGTGACCGCTACCGCAAGCTGATCGGCAAGATCGACTCCACCCTCAAGCGTCTGGACGCCGGTGACTACGGCTACTGCGTCGATACCGGTGAAGAGATCGGCCTGGACCGTCTGGAGGCGCGCCTGACCGCCGAGCGCACGATCGATGCGCAGGAGCGCTGGGAGCACCTGCAGAAGCAGCAGGGCGACTGAAAGCCCATTGGCCTTGCTCCGGCAAGGGCCGGATCGGCATGCGCCGCGGTGGCTGATCGCCAGCGCTTGAAAACCCCACACGCCGTTGTGGGGTTTTTTATGGTTCTTCTCCCAACTGAGGGGAGAGAGGCGCACGGCCGACCGGGCAGAATTGTTGTTCTCGAGGCAACAAGCTGGGGCCGGCCGTGGCCGACGGGGATTGTATTGCGCAACTGGGTGGCTGGGCGGGATATCGGGTGGCGGGCTGGCGGCACGAGCCACGCGCAGCTCGTCGCTGGCTGATCTTGGAGCTGACGCCAGCACCTGACCAGGTTCGCTGCTGTAGCGGCTGCGGCGAGGCGGTTGAGGCGATTCACGACCGCACGGTGCGCCGGATCCGCGACCTGTCGTTGTTCGAGGATCCGGTGGAGCTGGAGGTCGAGCGGTTGCGGCTGGCCTGTCCACGCTGCGGCCCGCGGCTGGAGCAGTTGGACTGGCTGGAGCGGTACGCCCGGGTGACCCGGCGGCTGGCCGACAGCGTGGCCCGGCTGTGTACGGCAACCTCGGTGAGGTATGCCGCCCACTGGCACGACATCGACTGGAAGACGGCCAAGGCGATCGACTTCCGGACGTTGGAGCGCCGCATGGGGCCAATTGACCTGGACGGCGTACGCCGGATTGCGATGGATGAGTTCGCGATCCAGAAGGGCCATCGCTACGCCACGGTCGTGGTCGACGTGGAGCGCAAGCGGGTGCTGTGGGTGGGCCGTGGCCGCAGCCGCGCCGAGGTGCGGCCATTCTTCGAACTGCTCGGGCCCGAGCGCTGCGCCCAGGTCCAAGCCGTGGCGATGGACATGAACACGGCTTACGACCTGGAGGTCCGGCAGCACTGTCCGGATGCCCGTGTGGTCTACGACCTGTTCCACGTAATCGCCAAATACGGTCGCGAGGTGATCAGCCGGGTGCGGGTGGATGCAGCCAATCAGCTGCGCCACGACAGGCCGGCACGCCGGGTGGTCAAGCGTTCGCACTGGCTGTTGCTGCGCAACCCGGGGAACCTGAAGGACAACGAGCAGATCCGGCTGGCCGAGGTGCTGGAAGCCAACCAGTCGCTGATGGGGGTCTATGTGATGAAGGAACAGCTCAAGGCGCTATGGAACGTGCCGACGGCCTGGGCCTGGCGCAGGGCCTGGAAGCAGTGGCTGCGCCACGCCCGGGAGAGCGGTATCCCGACCTTGATGCACTTTGCAAAATGCCTGCGCCCCTACTGGCGCGGCATCCTCAGCCGGGTCCGCTGGCCGATGCACACCGGCCTGGTCGAAGGCATCAACAACCGGATCAAGGTCATCAAGCGCATCGCCTACGGCTACCGCGATGACGCCTACTTCTTCCTCAAAATCCGCGCTGCGTTCCCCGGAATTGGGAGATGAACCTTTTTTATTGCGCGTGCTGCCAATGGACAGGGCGGGTAGCGGCGCTGACGCGCCGCCCGCTGCAGGCTCAGTCGCCGATGCTGATGATGCTGCCGACGTTGCGCGCGTAGTCCAGCGCATAGGCCAGCTCGCCAGTGCTCTGGGCGTGCAGCAGCAACAGCGGCTGGCCGGCCTGTACCTGCTCGCC
>NZ_DJFS01000075.1 GCF_002432125.1 Brevundimonas sp. UBA5866 | reverse complement strand
GCGGCGGCATCGGCGGCGTCGGCCTGCAGTTCGGCCAGTCGGGCCTCGGCCTCTTTCAACTGGCGCGCGGCCTCGGCGACAGCGGACAGCTGCGGTTGCAGACCGCCATAGGCATCCAGCAGCCCACGGTGCGTGCGCCAGTCCAGCAAGCCCACCGTCTCGTGCTGGCCATGCACCTCGACCAGACGCGAGCCAATGTCTTTCAGCGCGGTCACACCCGCAGGCTGGTCATTGATATAGGCTTTGGAGCGACCATCCGCCGACAGGATACGGCGCAAGATCAACTCCTCGCCCGCCTTGGCCTCAAAGCCGCGCTCTTCCAGTGCCGCGATCAGGTCGGCATCGTCAGGGGTGACAAAGACGGCGGTGGCTACAGCCTGTTTCGCCCCACGGCGCACCAGTCCGGAATCGGCCCGCGCGCCCAAAGCCAGACCAAGAGCATCCAGGATAATCGACTTACCCGCGCCGGTTTCACCCGTCAGAACCGTCAGGCCCTGCTCGACATCGAGATCAAGGGCATCAACGAGAACAACATCGCGGATAGAGAGGCTGGTCAGCATGGATCGGTATGATTCGCGTTATTCCGGACGATCCTAACCGGAAACGTAACGAGAACGCAGAGGCTTTTTACAGCCCCTGCGGTCAATCGTTCAGTTTCAGTCGAACGGGTTCAGTCGGCTGAAGATGGATTTCTTTTTGCCTTCAGGGGCCGTGATGCCTTCAGGACGCTGACCCTCTTCGGTCAGTAGTACAAAGGCGTCGCGGTACCAGACACTGCCCGGGAAGTTGTGACCCAGAACCGAGGCGTTGCGCACGGCTTCCTCGCGCAGGCCCAGCTGCAGGTTCAGCTCGACCAGACGGTAAAGGGCCTCTGGCGTGTGCGAGGTGCGCTGGAAGGCCGGGTTGTCGATCACGGCCTTGTAGCGGTTCAGCGCGCCGATCGGCTGGCTGTTGCGCTGGTAGAATCGGCCCACGGCCATTTCCTTGCCGGCCAGCTGGTCGTTGACCATGTCGATCTTGACGCGGGCATCGGTGGCATAGGGGCTGTTGGGGTAGCGGCGCTCGACATCGCGCAGACCGGCCAGTGCGGCCTCGGCAAAGCCTTGGTCGCGGCCCACATCAACGATGCGCTCGAAGTTGCAGACAGCCTTCATATAAAAGGCATAGGCCGCCGAGGGATTGCCCGGGAACAGCGAGATGAAACGGTCAGCCGCCGCAATCGCCTCGTTGTAGTTGTTGTTCTGATAATAGGCATACACCTGCATCAGAATGGCGCGGCGCGCCCACTCCGAGTACGGGTGCTGGCGCTCGACTTCCTCGAAATAATCGATGGCATCGTTCCAGCGCTTCGATTGCAGGCGTTGGTAGCCCGTATTGTACAGGGCTTCGACCGGACGCTCTTCATAGGCAAGGCGCTGGCGGGGCTTGGTGCCCGAGCAAGCAGCAAGCGTAAGGCTCGCCGCAGCGACACCCATCAGCAACAGGCCAGAGCGGAACAAACCGGAGCGGGACTTGAGTTCGGGCAAGAGCGACCTCTTAATATTGCCGGAGACGGGATGCACGCTCGCATCACATATCCTTGGCGTTCTCTATAACAGCGCACAGCGGGATGCCAATGCGCGGAAATAGGCGAAACGCGGGTTGATGCGACTCCCTACACGGCCTAGAGAGCGCAGCAACACCATTGGACACAGTTTTTTCAGTCCGAACACGGCGAAAGGATGACCGGTCATGAAGCTGCTCTCAGGCAATTCGAACCGGACGTTGGCTCAGGCGATTGCCAACCACCTCGATGCTCCTCTCACCAAGGCGCAGGTCAAGCGCTTTGCGGACAACGAGGTCTTTGCCGTTATCGAGGAAAACGTCCGCGGCGAGGATGTCTTCATCATCCAGTCGACCAGCTTCCCGGCGAACGACAACCTGATGGAAATGCTGATCATGGTGGACGCCCTGCGTCGCGCCTCGGCCCGTCGGGTGACCTGTGTCATGCCCTACTTCGGCTATGCCCGCCAGGACCGCAAAACCGGCGGCCGCACCCCGATTTCCGCAAAACTGGTGGCCAATATCATCGAGCGGTCCGGCGCGGACCGCGTTCTGACGATGGATCTGCACGCCGGCCAGATCCAGGGCTTCTTCGATATTCCGACCGACAATCTGGTCGCCATGCCTGTGCTGGCGCAGGACATCAAGGAAACCAAGCCGCGCGATTCGGTCATGATCGTCTCGCCCGACGTCGGCGGTGTGGTCCGCGCCCGCTCGCTGGCCAAGCGTCTGGATTGCGACCTTGCAATCGTTGACAAACGTCGCCCCGAGCCGGGCAAGTCCGAAGTCATGAACATCATCGGCGATGTCCAAGGCCGCAGCTGTATCCTGTTCGACGATATCGTGGATTCGGGCGGCACTCTGGTGAATGCTGCCGAAGCCCTGATCGCCCAAGGTGCCACCGAGGTATCGGCCTATATCTCGCACGGCGTTCTGTCGGGCCCCGCGGTCGAGCGCGTGCAGAACGGCCCGCTCAAGGATTTGGTCATCACCGACTCGATTGAACAGCCGGAAGCTGTTTTGTCGTGCAACAAGATTCGCAGTGTCAGCGTTGCCCCTCTGATCGGTGAAGCGATCCGACGGATTGCCAACGAAGAATCCGTTTCAAAGCTCTTCGATTAAGGTTCGGCTAACCATTATCACACCGTATTAGTCAGCCTAAATCCCCCCTCAGGAGTCGGACCCACCGGGACCTCCTCCGTAAGCGAAGTACTAAGGGAAGCCCGCTGATGCCCGAAAAGACGCCGCGTCCGGCCCTTCTGCGCCAATGGAATACTGGCCGCACCCTCACGGCAGCCGCTATGGCTGCCGCCACCGTGTTGGCTAGCTGTTCGACGCCGACGCCTGAAGCCCCTCCGCCGGAGGCTCCGCCGCCTCCGCCGCCACCCATCGCCCTGAACCAGAGCGTGGCCGAGGCCGCCTCGGTCTATGTCGCCTTTGTGCGTGACCTGAACACGGTCAAGGCCGGCGGTTTCCAAAGCGCCGAGGAAATCCAGGCCGAACTGCGCAAGGGTGCCGCCTATGACGCGGCCCAGATGTCGCGCGGCATGATCGCCTACGGCTCGATCCTGGCCTTGCAGTCTCCCGAATTCGTGGCCGGCGTACGCCAGTTTGCGGCCGATCCGACCCAGCGCCAGCAGATGATCGGCCGAATCGTCGCCGATCCGGCCTATGCCGCTACCCTGCCGGGTGCGGATGCGGCTGTCGGTCTGATGGTCAGCACCTTGATTCGCGATATCGACGCTCTGACGATGATCGCCGACGGCGTCGAAGCCGACGCCTATACGATCCAGGGACGCAATGATCCGCGCCGCCGCTGGGCCACCCAGACCGTGCCGGATCGCGAGGGTCGCCTGCAAAGCGCCAAGACCCTGTCCGTCCCGCGCCTGCCCTCCGCCGAGGAAAGCGCCCGCCTGTTTGCCGCCGCCCATTCGGGCAACGGCCTAACGACCGAGCGCGCTGTACGCGGCGCGCCCTATACGCCGGCTGTCGTGAATGCGCTGGCTATCGCCGCCCTCGCCGCCCTTGGCGCTGCGGGTGAAGATGCCAAGGCCAATACAGACGCCCTGACGACAGAATCGAATAACGAGTTCTGTCTCAATATGTCCAAGCTGATGCTCTATCAGTGCCTGGCCGCGGCCAAGCCAAACTATGAGGACATCTTCTGCACCGGACGCCACATCGTACGCGATCTGGCCCAGTGCACCGCCCAGTTCGCTGGCCCCCGACCAACGTCGGTACCGCCTGTAACTGTGGTCCTGCCCGCCGATTCTCAGTCACAGCCTACCGGTTAAACCGAGAATCTACGGGCAATCGGGGCAGGGGCGGTTGCGTAACCCCCCTGTTCCGTGTAATGGACCGCCCTCTTGAATTCGATGGGTTCATGACCCCGCCGCGCGGGCAACGGTTCAGCGCAGGCGTTTACTTGTATTGAAGGCGAGCCCGATGGCCGAGATCATTCTGAACGTTGACGTCCGCGAAGGCGTGGGCACCGGAAGCGCCCGTGCAGTGCGTCGCGCTGGTGCCGTTCCTGGTATCCTGTACGGTGGCGACAAAGCACCGGTTGCTATTTCCGTGAGCGAACGCGAATTCCGCAAGTCGCTCTACACCGGCAAACTCCTGGGCCACCTGGTGACCCTGAAGTACGGCGAAGAGACCCAACCGGTCATCGCCAAGACCGTTGACTTCGACCCGGTCACCGACCGTCCGCTGCACTTCGACCTGATGCGCGTTGACGAAACCGCTCCGGTCAAGATTTCGCTGCCGGTCCAATTCATCAACGCTGATGAAGCTCCGTTCGTCCGTCAGGGCGGCACTCTGGAAGTCGTCCGTCACGAAGTTGAAGTGATGATCCGCGCTGACCAAATGCCGTCGGCCTTCATCATCGACCTGGCCAAGGTCGAAAATGACACCAACATCCGTTTCTCGGACATCACCAACGTTGGTGACGCCCAACCGACCATCACCGACCGCGACTTCATGATCGCCTCGGTCAAGTCGTCGGCTGGCGGTGCAGAAGAAGAAGCCGCTTCGGAAGAAGCCGAAGGCTAATCTTCGTCTCAACGAAAAGATCAAAGCCCCGCAGTGGAAACGCTGCGGGGCTTTTCTTTGCCCCGCATCCAAGGCTAGACACGCGCCATGATTATCATCGCAGGGCTGGGTAACCCCGGCGCAAAATACGAAAAGAACCGCCACAACATCGGCTTCATGGCCGCTGACGAGATCGCACGCCGTTGGAACTTCGGGCCGGAGAAGGCCAAGTTCCAGTCCAAGATCCAGGACGGCGAGATCGAGGGCGAGAAGATCCTGCTGATGAAGCCCCAGACCTATATGAACGAAAGCGGCCGCGCGATCGGTGAGGCCGCACGATTCTACAAGGTCCCCGTGGACAGGATCATCGTCTTCCACGACGAGATCGATCTGGCCCCCGGCCGTTTCCGCATGAAGAAGGGCGGCGGTGCCGCTGGCCAGAACGGTATCCGTTCAGCCATTGCCCATCTGGGTGCCGACTTCCGCCGCGCCCGCATGGGCGTGGGCCACCCCGGCGATCCCAAACTGGTGCATACCCATGTGCTGGGTGATTTCGCCAAGGCCGACCAACAATGGCTGGATGCCATGCTGCAGGCCTGCGCCGACGCCCTGCCCTTCGCCATCAAGGGCGATGACGAGCGCTATCAGGGCGAGGTCATGCGTCTGGCCCCCGCCCCGAAGTTCAGCCCGCGCCAGGCCGCAAACGGCGGCTAGGACCTATTCCGGATCATCATAGGACCAGCGGACATCAAATGTCCGCGTCTCGCCTGCCGCCAGTCTCGTTCGCCAGACACGTTGTCCCGTATCGGCATCGATCTGGCTGCGAAGGCCTTCGCGCTCGATCCGGAAACCCCGTGCTCCTGTTTCCCAGCTACCGACCGGCATCTCCACATCCACTGCCAGCCCCGTGGTGTTGGCAAGGGTGATGCGGTGGCTATCCACCTGACGCTTGCGTGCCCCGCGCCCACGGCTCTCGTCACCCGTGACGACCACCTTTGACGTGATGCCTGTTGCTGTCTGGAAGCTGAAACGGACCGGCAGACCGACAGCCGTGTCGGAAACCGTATCCGACCCCGCATAGGCCGTCGGCTGGTCCGCCGTCGCCACATAGAAGGCGACGCCGCCTTCCGGCACGGGAATTCCCAGTCCCTTCGCTTCGATATTGGGGGCCCGCAGTTCGATCTGACCGAAGTCGGCGGGTGCCGTGTCCACTGCCGGCGAGAACGGCAGGACCACGACGCGCTCTACCGCGACATTGTCCTGGGCCAGAAACAGCACCTGCTTGGTCTGCCGCGCGGCCACCGTCGTACGGTGGGGGATGACATAGGCCTTGTAGTCACCCAGTTCCTGTAGTTCGGCCTTGATACGGCTGCCTGTGACGACAATCTCTTCAACCATCATACGCATTGCAACACCCGGAGCCGGGGGCGGTGGCGGAGGTGGCGGCATCATGGCGGGCGGCCCGTGGTACGTCGCATAGCGCTCCCAGCCTTCGTGCGAGCGCTGCTGGGGCCAGCAAGTCGTGTTGGCAATACGGGTCCGCACCTCAATGGGCCGCGTATCGGCATCACGTGACAGATCACCGGCCACCACCAAAACGGGCGCATCGGCAAAGCTGGTCCCGCCGAAGTTTGCCAGCGTGATCCAGCCCTCCAGATTGATCGTGCTTTCGTCCGCCGAAACCCGCGCCACATAGTCAGCCGACCACTGAAGTCCCGTCGCCAGATAGGCCAGAGTGACCTCGTATCGGCCCGCCTGCTCTGCCCGTGTCCTGATCGACAGCGTCGGCGTCGCGCCCAGCCCCTCGGGAACAGTCTCGAAGACCAGCCGCTCGGTCAGCCCCGAACAGTCCAACGCCTCGAACCGGCCATCGATTTCAACGACCGCACCATTGGTACCGGCACGCAGTACGCCCGACTGTTCAACCACCTCGCCATTTCCGGCATTGGTCCGCACAACCGTGACCGTCTCGCCAATCGCCCGCTCCAACAGATTGGCGGGTGAGATCAGGTCATAGTCCGCGTTCTGCTCCAGCAGTTCGGCAGGAAGCCCTTCGACCGTAGCGCTATGGGGCACGATACCCGTCGCCAAACCCTTGAAACGGATGACGCCCTCGCCCGCCGGAACATCCACCACCCGTTTTTCGACAATCAGGGCCAGTCCTTCCAGGTCTAGCCGCGACCAACTCTGGCGTGACCGCTCCAAAAGCTCGCCCGTATCCACGGGCCGGTCGCGGTACACCACGACGGACACGCTCCCGGGACGTTCAGAGACCGCTTCGGCGCGCGAAACCCCCGTCTCTTGCGCGATGGCTGGAAGGGCTGCTGCCGCCAGAGGCCCCCACGCGACCGCGCACGCCAGTACGGCGCACAACGGACGCATATCAGCCCCCCGTCGTAATCGTGGCCGTCAGCACCGTCTCGCCATTGGCCGGAACCTGCACCTTCCACACGGCGGTATAGGCATCGGCCAGTTCACCTTCGATGCTCTGGGCCGTCAGTTCGGTGTCACGGCCATAAACGCGCTGGCGGACCTCGACGGTCTTGGCCTCGCCCGTGGCATTGCGGACGCGGTACTCCATCGCATAGCGCGTACGCCAACGGTCGGCGCGGCGCGTTGAAACCCGTTCGGACGACACCAGACGCGGCTGCACCGTCACATCGAACGCCTTGCCGGTCGAGATCACCAGATCCGATCCTGCGGGCGAATGGCTGATCTGGTCCTCGCCGATAAAGCGCGGCTCGCCATTTTCCCCGCGCAAATAGACCCGCATGACCCCTGCGGGCAGGGCCGGTTCGCTGCGGAACACGATACCCACGTCGGCCGCCTGCGCTGCCTCATAGGTGCCGAACCCGCCCATCTGGAATACATAGCGTTTGGTCGCCGGCACGTTGCTGACGTCCAGCAGACCGACCTGTTTGGTCTGGTTGTTGGCCACAGTCACGCGCTCGGGCAGCAGATAGACATGGGCGTCACCTTCCGCGGCGTTGGCACCTGTGCCGGTGCCGTTGCCACGAACGGTCCCGCGCATATTTCCACGCCCGTTATTTCCGGTGGTATTCACAGCCCCCGCGACCACGCGCGTAACGGCATCTGTGAATGTCGAACCCGAATTGTTCGTCATCGTCACCCAGCCGTTCAGGTCCAGCCTTCCGGCCTTCTCATCGAAACGGGCGACATAGTCTGCCTTCCACTGAAGCCCGCTGGTCAGATAGTTCAGGGTCACGTCACGGCGCGGCGTCCCCGTTGCATCCAGCGTGACACTCAGGGTGGGGCGCGGGCGCAGATTGGGTGGCACACCGTCAAACACGACCCGGGTCGGCGCGCCATCATCACGCAGCACCTCGATCCGGTTGCCGATCTGGAGCACAACGCCTTCATTGGCCGACAGGACACGCGCCTGTTCGCGCGTCTGCGCACCGTTACCGGGGTTTGTGCGAACGATCTCGATCTGTTGCCCGACCGCCCCTTCCATCAGCTTTCTCGGCGTCAGAAGGTCATAGTCGAAATTCTGTTCGACAACCGCAAGCCCCCGCCCCGACAGGGTCACCGTCTCGGGCTGGATCGAGGCCGACACACCCGGAAATTCCTGACGCACCCGACCGGACTGGATGGTCAGGGTGCGTACGTCCTCAACCAGGGCAATGTTGTTGTTATAGACCGTCAGAGCCAGTCGATCGGGGCCGCCCGCACCGCTTTCAACCTGTTGCGCCAGGGCGGGGGCGACAAAGGCGGTCGATGCACACAGGGCCGCTGCCAGCAGCGGTACGAGACGTTGGCGCATGAAACAGCTCCGGATTGTTGTCCAACCACGGTTGCACGGCGTTATCCCGCTGTCTAGCAAAGCCATAAACGGCATGGGTCAGTTTGGCCGCTTGTACGATTTCGCCGGTACGCTAGAACGCCCCCGTGTCCTGCAAGTCCGACGATGTCCTGCCCATTCACCGTGCGCTAGCCCTGCTGGCGGCGGTCGTGGCTGTCATGGTCGGCTCGCTGATGCCGTTTGCCGCCCTGGCGGCGGCACGACCGGGCCAGCCGGTGGTCCTGTGCACGTCCGAAGGGCTGCAGACGATCCACATCGGCGGTCTGGACGGTCCGATCAAACAGGACATCGGGGCCAAATGCGCCGCCTGCGTCATGCCCATGCATGGCGCGGTGCTGCCGCCGCCCGCGCCAGAGGTTAAACCGCCCGTACGCTACGCCAGCGCGGTCGTTTACGCGCCCCTGCGACTGGCC
>NZ_DJFS01000070.1 GCF_002432125.1 Brevundimonas sp. UBA5866 | reverse complement strand
CGCGCCGGGCGGCAAGACGCTGCAACTGGCCGCTGCCGGTGCCAGGGTCGTGGCTCTGGACCGTTCGGAAAGCCGCCTGAAGCGCCTGCGCCAGAATTTCGAGCGTATGAAGCTGGAAGCCGAGGTCGTCGCCATTCCGGGCGAGGACTGGGAAGACGAGCGCCAGTTCGACGCCGTACTGCTGGACGCGCCGTGCTCGGCGACGGGCACCTATCGCCGCAACCCCGAAGCCCTGCGCGCCGTGCGCCCGACCGACATCGCCAAACTGGCCGATGTGCAGCACCGCCTGCTGGACGTGGCCGCCGCCAAGGTGAAATCGGGTGGCCGTCTGGTCTACTGCGTCTGCTCGCTGGAACGCGAGGAGGGCGAGACCCAGATGCTGGCCTTCCTGCGCCGCAACACCGCCTTCAAGACCGTGGCCATCAAGCCCACCGAGGTCGGCGCCCCTGACGAGGCCCTGACCAAGGAAGGCTGGCTGCGTGTCCTGCCCGGCCAATGGGCGGACAAGGGGAGCCTCGACGGCTTCTTCATCGCCCTGCTACAGCGCGACTAAGGATCAAGGGGGGGCGGCCACAGGGTCGGCCCCCTTTTTCTATGGCAGCTCAGTCGGCCGCGTCTTCGATGGCGTCGATCTGGTCGTCGTCCAGACCCATGTGGTGGCCCAGTTCGTGGATCAGCACATGCGCCACCAGATCATAAAGTCCCACATCCGCACGCTCGCACCATTCATCAAGGATAGGGCGGCGGTACAGGAAAACCCGCGACGGCTCCGGTGCCGGTCCCAGTCCGTCGCGCTCGCCCACATGGGCCCCGACATAAAGCCCCGTCAGTTCGAAACCGTCCTCGATTTCCAGCTCCCGCAGGGTCTCTTCGTCGGGGAAATCATCGATGCGGATCACCACGTCGGCAGCGATCTGTTTGAACAGATCGGGCAGGGCGTCAAAGGCCTGACGGGCCATCCTGTCAAAGTCGTCCAGCGACGGGGCGGTCTGATTATCCCAGTTCTGTTGCATCATAGGGATATCGCCCGCCCGCCCCCTGACCGCAATCCATCATCAAGCGTCGCCGAAAAGGCCCCAATCAGGTTATGGTAAACGCGAATCAACCTTTCGCGCGCCGGAGTGCGTATGGCCCAGGCCGATATCGCCGCAGACATTGCCTATGTAGCGACAGCAGGCGCTGCCGGACTGGCGCTGGCAGTCAGCGCATGGGCGGCCCGTCTGCATCGCGGCATCAAGCGCCGTGAGCAGCAGGTCGAAGAGCATGCGACCCACGCCCTGATCCAGTCCGCTGCCTGTAGCGGGGCGCTGAATGCCTTTGACGACCTGCGTCTGGCCCTGTCACCCGAAGGGAATGTCCGCGCCATCTATGGCCCGCGCGAACCGCTGTTCCATCTGATCGACCAACCCCTTCAAGGCGTGCAGCAGCCATCGGAAGAAGCTGTACGCGCTGCGGCCGATCAACTGACCGCCCGCCTCAAACGCCTTCATCCCAACCGGATGATCGCTCTGCTTCAGGAAGGCGAGGGCTTTGAGACCGTCATCGAGTCCGGCGACGGCGCATGGGCGGTTGAGGGCAGGGCACTGGGCGGCGGCGCATGGGTGCGCCTGTCCAAGGTCACCCACGCCATCGGCATGGAGGCCGGACCGGGTGTTCTAGCCGAACAGTCGCCGTCCCCGACCTGGGTGGTCGATGGATCGGGCAAGCTGGTCTGGGCCAACAGCGCATGGCTGAACGAAACCCGCTGCGAGAGCCTGCAGGATGCCCGCGACAATGGCATCAGCTTCGATCGTGGCGCCGACGCCCTCGTTTCCGAAGCTGTCCGCCTGAACAGCCGGCAGGAAGGCTTCCGCTGGATTTCCTCGGACGGGCGTCGAAAGGCGTGGAAGATCATCGCCGAGCCTCTGATCGGGGGGCGGGGGGCCGTCATCGCCTTCGCCCTAGACATGACCGAGGCCGAGGAAACCCGCGACACCCTGCGCCGCCACGTCGAGGCCCATGACGAAACGCTGAACCACCTGGCCGACGCCGTGGCCATTTTCGGCCCCGCCAAGCGGCTGGCCTTCCACAACACCGCCTTCCAGCAGCTGTTCAACATCGATGCCGCATGGCTGGATGAACGCCCCACCCACGGCGAGCTTCTGGACCGCCTGCGCCAGCGTCGCCTGCTGCCCGAAGTGGTCGACTATGCCCAGTGGAAGGCCGCAGAGCTGGAATTTTATGGCGCCTCACAGGCCTCTCCGGATGATACGTGGCGCCTGCCTGACGGTCGTACCCTGCGTGTCGTGCGCCAGCCGCACCCGCTGGGCGGCATTCTGCTGATCTTCTCGGACATCACCGACGAACTGAACCTGCGCAGCCGCTACAATGCGCAAATCCAGGTACAGATGGCGACGCTGGACAAGCTGTCCGACGCCGTGGCCGTGTTCGGCTCCGACAGCCGCCTGCGGCTGCGCAACGATGCTTTCGAGGCGTTCTGGAACCTGTCGAAAGAAAAGCTGGACGCCGCACAGGATCTGGACGGCGTGGCCCAGCTGTGTCGCCCGCTGTTGCCCGATACCGGTGTCTGGATGGGGCTGAAAGCGCGTGTGGCCGATCCTGATCCGGAAAGCCGCATTCCGGTACACGGCGAGGCCCGCACACAGGATGGCCGCTATGTCGTGTGGAAGACCCGGCCGCTGCCTGACGGCGCGACACTGGTCGCCTTTTCCGACGAGACAGCCCGACGTGCGCTGGAACAGGCACTGGCCGAAAAGGAAGCGGCGCTGGCCGAAAGCCAGGCGCTCAAGCGCGAGTTCGTCGGCAGCGTATCCTATGAGCTGCGGACACCGCTGACGACGATTGTCGGCTATTCCGAGCTGCTGGAAGCGATGGGCGATCTACCCGAGCGCAGCCGCCAACATGCCGGCGCCATCCGCGTCGCCGCCAGCCATCTGGCCCGCTCCATTGATGATGTTCTGGACATGGCACAGATCGATGCGGGCGAGATGGAACTGGTTCTGGGGGATGTTCGTCTGCCGGAACTTCTGGATCAGCTGTGCCAGAACATCCGGCCCAAGGTCGAAGGCCGCGGCGCACGGCTGGAGCTGTCGGTGCCGTCGGATGTGCCGGTTCTGCGCGCCGATGAGCATCGCGTGGCACAGGCGGTCGATCACCTTCTGGAAAACGCCTGCCGGGCCGTGTCCGACGGTGGCGTGGTCGAACTGGCCGTCGTCAGTACGGACGATGAAATCCAGATCCGTGTCAGCGATACCGGGCGCGGCATCCCCTTCCACCTTCAGGCCCATGTGTTCGACCGTTTCGTACGGCGCGAGCGCGGGGGCCCGGGAGTGGCATTGGCGCTGGTCAAGGCGCTGATCGAACTGCATGGCGGCTCGGCAGAGGTGGAGTCCGCTCCCGGCAAGGGCGCGACCTTTATCCTGAAGCTTCCGACCAAGGTTCAAAGCCCTGCAGCCATACCGGAACTGATTTTGGGCTGACTTCGTGTTAAGGGGCCGGTCCAAGAGATTAGGAACCGCTGCCCCAATGGCCGATAAAGCTCCGCTGAAGACCGCCCTCATCTATGATTTCGACGGCACACTTGCCCGTGGAAACATGCAGGAGGTCAGCTTCATTCCATCCATTGGCATGGACATCGGTGCCTTCTGGGCCGAGGCCGAAGCTCTGACCAAGGGGGCAGATGCCGACGGCATCCTGATGTATATGCAGCTGATGCTGCAGCACGCCCGCGCCAAGGGCATCTCCATCACCAAGGAAATGCTGGCCGAGCACGGTCATGATGTGGCGCTGTTCGAGGGCCTGCGCGACCTGTCGTGGTTCGACCGCATCAACGCCTTTGGCGCCAAATACAACCTCGAGATCGAGCACTACATCATCTCCGCCGGTCTGGAAGAGATGATCGACGGTACGCCGATCCGTCCGGCGCTGAACCACGTGTTCGCCAGCCACTATGTCTATGATGACAAGGGCGAGGCCGCATGGCCCGCCGTGGGCGTGAACTACACCACCAAGACCCAGTACCTGTTCCGCATCAACAAGGGCGTGAAGAACCACTGGGAACACGAGCGGGTGAACCACTTCATCCCCGATGAGGACCGCCCGATCCCGTTCGACCGCATGATCTTCCTCGGCGACGGTGACACCGACGTGCCGACCATGAAGATGATGCACACCAAGGGCGGCTTCTCGATCGCCGTCTATGACCCGCGCTCGAACGAGAAGGACCAGAAGAAGGTCTATTCGCTGATCTCGGAGGACCGCGTGAACTTCGTGGCGGCCGCCGACTATACCGAAGGCTCGGCGCTGGACCTGATCGTCAAGGGTCTGATCGGCCGTATCGCCATCAATGCGGGCACCATGCCCGCCGGCATCTAACGACGGTTATAAATGTCCCGTGCGCGCCCCAGCCGCGCCGGGACAAGTCCACGCAGGTCATGGCTGCGGACGATATCAAAGGTGATGTCGGTGCCCTTCGACTGGGCAACCCTTACGTCCAAGGCCATACCGCGGCTGTGATCAACCACAACCAGGGCCCCTGACAGGCCGACGCCGCGCTCCAGCACCACATCCAGCCTTTGATCCGACCCCGCCTTCAGGCGACAGGGCCACTCCATTTGTCCCGACAATATCGTCCCGCGACCGGAGAGTGATTTTAGGGGCGATTTGCCATCGCCGCGTTTGAACAAACCAAACACTTTATCGGACCTGAACCTGCCCTGTTACGCGGGCATCTACTGACCTCGCTCTTATCAGGTGGGAGGCTTTGCCGCGATGGCAAGTACGCGCCGATCACGATCAAGATCGACGGTCAGGTCCGCATTGATGCCGCCTTGCATCATCCAAACAGTAAGTCTTTGGAAGTGATCGACAAATCTCTGAAGTGCCGCTCGCCTTCCGACCGGTATACGCGACACCCCCAGCAGGCCTGCCTCCTGCTCGCACCGCCAATCCAGTACAGTTTCAAACTCTGGCGCGCGCAGATAAACCAGACCATCCAGGCGTGCATGAAGTGCGCGATACGGACCTGACAGTGCGGTGTTCACGGCCTCACGCCAGTGACGCTCAAGGTCCGCCTCCTGCTCCAGATTGTTAACTGGAAACGCCAGACGTTCCGGTGGCTCGGGCAACGCGCCCAGGCACCATCCTTCAAGGATTATGAAGCGGGGACGGCCAGCATGAACAGGCCATTGCGATACAGGCAGTCGTTCGTCCGCCAGTTTGTCGAAAGCGGGCAGGGCGGTTTCGCCATGCTCGCCCGCCATCTCAAGGGCGTCCAATACCTGTTCCAGCAGATTCAGGTCATGGGTGCCTGGCACACCGCGCGTGTGAAACAGGGGGTGCACGCGCCGCGCCATCTGCACCCGTTCCTCGCGCTTCAGATAGACATCATCCAGTGACAGGCTGACCCCGCCATAGGTCTTGGCCAGATGGGCGGCGAGAGTGGATTTGCCCGATCCCTGACTGCCCGCAATACCGATAAGGACGGGCCGGTCACGGCGCAGCTTGGACAAAAGAAAACCCCCGACGGCCTCGGGCAGTCGGGGGTCTATCATCTCAGTGCTGGTTTTCCGGCAGCCGGACAACCAGGCCATCAAGGTCATCGGAGACCCTGATCTGGCAGGACAGGCGGCTGTTGGGCTGCACATTCTCGGCGAAGTCGAGCATGGACTCTTCCATCGCCGACGGACGGCCCGTCACATCCAGAAACGCCTCATCGACGTAGCAGTGGCAGGTTGCACAGGCGCAGGCCCCGCCACAGTCGGCGTCGATGCCCGGGATGTTGTTGCGCACCGCGCCTTCCATGACCGAAAGGCCGTTCTTGACCTCGATCTCATGCTCGCGGCCGTCGAACTCGATGTATTTGATCTTCGCCAAGGGGAGGCAAAGCGCCCGCTTACGCGGACGCCTTTTCCTTCTTGCGCGACGGCGAAACCATCAGCTTCTTGGTTTCGGCGATCGCCTTGGCCGGGTTCAGACCCTTCGGGCAGACCTGCGCGCAGTTCATGATGGTGTGGCAGCGGTACAGCTTGAACGGGTCTTCCAGATCGTCGAGGCGCTTCTGGGTGGCGTCGTCGCGGCTGTCCGAGATCCAGCGGTAGGCGCCCAGCAGCGCTGCCGGGCCGAGGTACTCTTCCTGGTTCCACCAGTAGCTCGGGCACGAGGTCGAGCAGCAGGCGCACAGGATGCACTCGTACAGACCGTCGAGCTTTTCGCGGTCTTCCGGCGACTGCAGGCGTTCCTTTTCCGGATCCGGCAGGTCGGACTGCAGGTACGGCTGGATGGAGTCGTACTGGGCGTAGAACAGCGACAGGTCGGTCACCAGGTCCTTGACCACCGGCTGGTGCGGCAGCGGGGCGATGGTGATGTTGTGCGACTTGCACTCGTCCCAGCCCTTGGTGCAGGCGAGGGTGTTGTTGCCGTCGATGTTCATCGAGCACGAACCGCAGATGCCTTCACGGCACGAACGGCGGAACGACAGCGACGGGTCGATCGTGTTCTTGATGTGGATCAGGGCGTCCAGCAGCATCGGGCCGTGGTCGTCCGAAGACACCTCATAGACGTCCCAGCGCGGATCGGCGTCCACTTCCGGGTCGTAACGATAGACCTTGTAGGTCTTGACGTTCTTGGCGCCGGCCGGAGCCTTGTGGACCTTGCCGGTGGTCGGCTTGGAACCGCGCGGGAGGTTGAGTTGAACCATGTTTCAAATCCTCCTTAGTACACGCGGGCCTTGGGCTCGATGTACGAGACCTCGTCCGACATGGTGTAGTTGTGAACCGGACGGTAATCGATTTGGACGTTCTCGCCCGGACGCTTCCACGCCAGGGTGTGCTTCATCCAGTTGGTGTCGTCGCGATCCGGGAAGTCCTCGCGGGCGTGTGCGCCACGGGACTCGGTACGGTTGGCAGCGCCCTCGATGGTGACCAGAGCCTGCGAGATCAGGTTGTCGTACTCGAGGGTTTCCATCAGGTCGGTGTTCCAGATCAGGCCACGGTCCGTGGTCTTGATGTCGGAACCGGCCGCGTCGATGGCGCGCAGCTTCTGAACGCCTTCTTCCAGCGTCTTGCCGGTACGGAACACGGCGGCGTCCGACTGCATGGCGCGCTGCATCGACAGACGCAGCTCTGCGGTCGGGGTCGAGCCCGAAGCGTAACGGAAGCGGTCGAAGCGGGCCATGTGGGCGTCGATCTGCGACTTCGGCGCGTCTTGCACCTTGGCGTTCTTGTCGACGACTTCACCGCAGCGCAGGCCGACGGCGCGGCCGAACACCACAAGGTCGGTCAGCGAGTTGGAGCCCAGACGGTTGGCACCGTGCACCGAGACGCAGGCGGCTTCGCCCACGGCCATCAGGCCCGGAACCACGCTGTCGGGGTTGCCGTCGCGCAGGGTCAGCACTTCGCCGTGATAGTTGGTCGGGATACCGCCCATGTTGTAGTGGACGGTCGGCAGAACCGGGATCGGCTCCTTGGTCACGTCCACGCCAGCAAAGATCTTGGCGCTTTCCGAGATACCCGGCAGGCGGGCGTGCAGGATGGCCGGATCCAGGTGGTCCAGGTGCAGGTAGATGTGGTCCTTGTTCGGGCCAACACCGCGGCCTTCGCGGATTTCGATGGTCATCGAGCGCGAGACCATGTCACGCGGGGCCAAATCCTTAACCGTCGGGGCATAGCGTTCCATGAAACGCTCGCCTTCGGAGTTGGTCAGGTAACCGCCTTCACCGCGGGCACCCTCGGTGATCAGGCAGCCTGCGCCGTAGATGCCGGTCGGGTGGAACTGCACGAACTCCATGTCCTGCAGCGGCAGACCGGCGCGCAGCACCATGGCGTTACCGTCGCCGGTGCAGGTGTGGGCCGAGGTGGCCGAGAAGTAGGCACGGCCGTAACCGCCGGTGGCCAGAACGACCATCTTGGCGCGGAACTGGTGCATCTGGCCGTTGTCGAGCTGCAGGGCCGTCACGCCGGTGCAGGCACCGTCTTGCATGATCAGGTCGAGGGCGAAGTATTCGACGAAGAACTCGACCTCGCGACGGACCGACTGGCCGTACAGGGTGTGCAGGATGGCGTGGCCGGTACGGTCGGCGGCGGCGCAGGTGCGCTGCACCGGACCTTCACCGAAGTTGCGGGTCATACCGCCGAAGGCGCGCTGGTAGATCTTGCCTTCCTCGGTACGCGAGAACGGCACACCCCAGTGTTCCAGCTCGTAAACGGCCTGCGGCGCGTTACGGACCAGATATTCGATAGCGTCCTGGTCACCCAGCCAGTCCGAACCCTTGACGGTGTCGTACATGTGCCATTGCCAGCTGTCCTCGCCCATGTTGCCCAGCGAAGCCGAGATACCGCCCTGGGCGGCCACGGTATGCGAGCGGGTCGGGAAGACCTTGGTAACGCAGGCGACCTTCAGGCCCTGCTGGGCGGCGCCGAGAGCGGCACGGAGGCCAGAGCCACCCGCACCGACGACAACGACGTCGTATTCGTGATCGATAAGCTCGTAAGCAGCCATGGTCGATTAAGCTCCTGCGGCCAGCGCAGCGGCGGCGCGCACGATGAAGAAGATGCTGGCAGCAGCCAGCGCAACAAAGACGATCAGGGCGACGACGCTCAGCGACTTGCGCGACGACGGCGCAGGTACGTAGTCCTCGATGATCACCTTCCAGGCGAGATAGGCAAAGCCGAAGAAGGCCAGAGCCGTGACGATGGCAAGACCGATGTTCAGCTTGTTGGCGAACCATGCGGCGACCGTGGCAGCATCGGCACCGGCGAGGGTGAAGCCGGTCGAGGCAACCCACAGGCTCAGCGGCATCAAAAGCAGCAGAAGCGCTTTTTCCAGCTTCCACTCACCGGCACCGTGGCGCTCGGAGATCTTCACATTGTTTTTGAACTTAGGTGCAGCGCTCACAGCGAAACCTTTCCGGTTGCGAACAGGGCGACCCAGAACAGCACGGCCAGAACCAGCGGGCCCCACACAGCGATGCGCGACAGCAAGTTGGCCGACTTCACGGTCAGGCCGTGGCCGAAGTCGTTGATCAGGTGGCGGGCGCCGTTCAGGAAGAAGGAGAACAGAACGACGGTCAGGCCGAAGCCGACGATCAGGCCCAGCGGCGAGGCGAGGCAGGCCTGCAGCTTGGTCAGGGCCTCTGCGCCATTGGCGGCGGTCGCCAGCCAGCCCAGAACCAAAACCGCGCCGACCGTGGCCGCGCCAATGGTCACACGGAACAGGATCGAGGCCACCATGGTGATGTGCCAGCGCCAGATCGAAGTGAAGGGCGACATCGGCGTGACGTGCCCGTTGGGGTGGCGGACGTAACGGCCGGTGCGGTCGCCGTTAGCCCCACCCGCTGCCTGATGGTTCGACATGCGAATGATTCTCAAAAAACCTGTGGAAATTCAGGGTCAGACTGTTGCAAAGGCTTTTGTGCCGTGCAGCAGGCGATGTCAACGAACCCACGCCCTTAGTCGGGTCATTAAGTTCGCTAGACGGCCAGTTGATACGATTTGACGGTTTGGATACGGCTTTCAAGGACCGCCGGTTCACAAAAAATTGCCCCGGGACGCCCCCAGACAGGATCGGGCCACAGGGGATCATCGCGACGCCGCCCCACCACATGGACATGCAGTTGCGAGGTCACATTGCCGATGGCGGCGGTGTTGATCTTGTCGACCGCCGCGCATTCGGTCTGTGCCATCGCCGCAACCAGACGGCCCGCCTCGACGGCTTCCTCCATCAGCGTCGCGCGCTGATCGGCCGTCAGGTCCGACAGCTCCACCGCGCCCTCCACGCGGGGCAGCAGGATCAGCCAGCAGAAACGCCCGTCATTCTGTAGCCGCACCTGACACAGGGGCCAGTCCGCGACATGAAGAGAGGCCGCTTCGAATGCAGCTGCGGCCTGAAAGGTGTCTGCTGGGACCATGTGGACTAGACCTCGTTAAACCACCGCAGTCGATAGGCCTGAACCGCCGTCTTGGCCAGATGGGAGGTCAAGCGCCAGTTGACCACCGCCCCCACCGGCGCGCCGATCACAGGCATGAGCTGCAGCAGCTTGGCCAGATCGATATAGTCCCTGTACTCGAGCTGGAACTGGCGCCAGTCGATCTGGACCGGCTCGCCTTCCAGATCGGGAGAGCTGGCTTCCAGCGCAGCCAGTGCCGCTGGCCTCTGACGGGCGCTGGAAAAGGCCAGATGGAAGATGCGCAGGATAAATAGGCGCTCTTCGGGATTGCGGCTGTCAAAGCCATAGACGGCGCAGATCTCGAACAGCAGTTTGATCTTGATGGCCATAAAAGCCGGAAGGTCTGCAGCCGCCAAGAGGAAGCCTCCAGCCCCCGCTACAGCGCCCTCAACACTGGCCGTCGTACGATAGGTTTTCATCAATTCGTAGATCGCCAGTTCGCGCTCTTCCAGCGTGCCTTCCGTGCGCGGCTCTGCGGCTGTCCAGCCCGAGCCCGTCATGATGGCCTTGGTCATCTGCTTCATCACCGCAGTGACCGTCTTATGGACAGCTTCGGGAATGATATTGTTGATCTTGTCCTGCGTGGCACGCGTAGAACGATCCCACAGACCCGGCTTTCTGTGCTGACGCGTTCTCCACGCCAAGGCCTGGGTTAAAGCCTTGTTTTCATATGTGGTCGGGTCGGACTGGGAGTTCATAAGCCAAGCTACCTTGTGGTGGGACACTGTGTTGAAGACCAAAGCCCAAACGCGGGAGACTTGCTCCCGCTCCCTCGCGGGTCTAGACCGCCCGCCATCGAATAGTGTTTGCACACGCAACATCGACTGGAGAGACCTTAAATGGCTCGCGCAAAGATTGCCCTTATCGGCGCCGGTATGATCGGCGGCACCCTGGCCCACATCGCAGCCCGCGAAGCTCTGGGCGACGTCGTTCTGTTCGACATCGCTGAAGGCACCCCGCAGGGTAAAGGTCTGGACATCGCCGAAGCTTCGGCTGTCTTCGGTCAAGACGTGGCCCTGAAGGGCGCCAACGACTACGCCGACATCGCCGGCGCAGACGTCTGCATCGTTACCGCTGGCGTGCCGCGCAAGCCGGGCATGAGCCGCGACGACCTGATCGGCATCAACCTCAAGGTCATGAAGGCCGTGGGTGAAGGCATCAAGCAATACGCTCCGAACGCCTTCGTGATCTGCATCACCAACCCGCTGGACGCCATGGTCTGGGCTCTGCAGAAGTTCTCGGGCCTGCCGAAGGAAAAGGTCGTCGGCATGGCTGGCGTTCTGGACTCGGCCCGTTTCGCCTACTTCCTGGCTGAAAAGACCGGCGTGTCGGTTCAAGACATCCACGCCTGGACCCTGGGCGGTCACGGCGACGACATGGTCCCGATGGTCCGTCACTCGACCGTTGGCGGTCTGCCGCTGCCGGACGCCGTGGCTGCCGGCTTCCTGTCGCAAGCTGATCTGGACGCTATCGTCGAGCGCACCCGCAAGGGCGGCGGCGAAATCGTTGCCCTGCTGAAGACCGGCTCGGCCTTCTACGCTCCGGCTGAATCGGCCATCGCCATGGCCAAGTCCTACCTGCTGGACCAAAAGCGCGTCCTGCCGTCGGCTGTTTACGTCTCGGGCGAATACGGCCTGAACGACCTGTACGTCGGTGTTCCGGCCCTGATCGGCGCGGCTGGCGTCGAGAAGATCGTCGAGTTCACCACCAACGACGAAGAAAAAGAGATGCTGGCCAAGTCGGTCGCATCGGTCCAAGGCCTGATCGAAGCCTGTAAGGCTGCCGATCCGTCGCTGGCTTAATACTGGCCCGCTGCGCGGGCGGAGCGAGAGATCGCTACCGCTCGCGACGCGGTCGCTCACTGCTTGAGCGATCCCGCGCTGGATAAGATTAAGGGCCGCCTCGAATTCGGGGCGGCCCTTTTTCTATTTCGCTCAGTGGGATTTCAGAGCTTCAGGCTCGTGTTCGAGCCAGCTTTGGCTTCGCATTTCGTTGAGGCGCGAGACGGTACGTTCGAACTCGAAGGCGCCGTCGCCTTCGGGGTAGAGGACTTCCGGTTCCGCATCGGCCAGCACCACCAGTCGGGTCTTGGCCTCGTACAGGGCGTCGATCAGGGTCACGAGGCGGCGGGCTTCCTGACGGTTATTCGGGCCAAGGCGCGGCACCTGTTCCAGAAACACCGTATGGAAACGTTTGGCGATGGCCAGATAATCCTGAGGTCCAAGCGGGCGACCGCACAGCTCGGCGAAGGTCGCCCGCGCCATGCCGCCAACCGTGCGCTCCACGACGACTTCGCGTCCCAGGACCGGCAACACGGTGGGCTCTTCCGGCTCGCCTCCCTTGAGGTCAGACCACAGGCGTTCAAACGCCGCGGCATTGCCCTCGCCATCGGTGGCGAACCAGACCTTGTCACCAGACAGGCGATCAAGGCGGAAATCCTTCGCGCCCGCCGTTTCGACCACCACGGTCTTCTCGCGCAGGATATCGATGAAGGGCAAAAAGAGCTGACGGTTCAGGCCGTTTTTGTACAGGTCCTCCGGTGCGCGGTTGGAGGTGATGGCCAAAACCACCCTCTTCTCGAACAGGACATCGAATAACCGGCCCAGGATCATGGCGTCGGCGATATCCGTCACCTGCAACTCGTCGAAGCACAGCAGACGGGCTTCCGATGCGATCAGATTGGCGACCGGCGGAATGGGATCGTCGCCCTTGTGCACACCGAACACGGCCTTTCGCTGGGCCCTGTCGCCTTCGCGCCACTGGCGCACCAGATCATGGACACGCGCCATAAAGGCGTGGAAGTGGGCGCGGACCTTCCGTTGCTCCGGTATGGCCGAATAGAACAGGTCCATCAGCATGGATTTGCCGCGACCGGGCGGGCCCCAGATATAGATGCCGCGCACGGCGGGCACCTTGCCGAACAGACCCTTTTGGGAAAGATCGGATTCCAGTCGTTCCAGTTCGGCAATCAGACGAAGCTGGGCCGGATCGGGGGCAATGACACCTTCTTCAACGCGGATGTCATAGGCATTACGGATGCGGGAGGTCATGCCAAACGGGATAGTCCTCCAAAGGCCATCAGGGAAGTATTCTGGCCGATAATCGGTTTGCGTAGATAATTTGAGTTGCTTCGCAGGTGCGAAAGCACCACATGCAGAAATCTCTACCCATCCAAACCTCATACAGAAGGCTGATTTCATCATGGGCTATCGCGTCGCCATCGTAGGCGCCACCGGCAATGTCGGTCGGGAAATGCTGGCCATTCTCGAGGAGCTGAACTTCCCCGTCGAGAAAATGCACGCGATTGCTTCACGAAAATCGAAAGGGATGGAAGTCGCCTGGGGCGACAAGACCATCAAGTGCGAAGACATCGAGGCCTTTGACTTCTCGCAGGTCGATATCGTTCTGATGTCGGCGGGCGGTGACGTGTCGCGCGCATGGTCGGAAAAGATCGGCAAGCTCGGCCCGATCGTGATCGACAACTCCTCGGCCTTCCGCAAGGACCCCGACGTGCCGCTGATCGTGCCGGAAGTGAACCCGGACGCCGTCAAGGACGCCAAGAAGAAGAACATCATCGCCAACCCGAACTGCTCGACCGCGCAGCTGGTCGTGGCGCTCAAGCCGCTGCACGACGCCGCCAAGATCAAGCGCTGCGTCGTCTCGACCTATCAGTCGGTTTCGGGCGCTGGTAAAGAGGGCATGGACGAGCTGTGGAACCAGACCAAGGCTGTCTACGGCCTGGGCGACACCACCCCGAAGAAGTTCCCGAAACAGATCGCCTTCAACGTCCTGCCCTACATCGGCTCGTTCCGTGACGACGGCTATACCGACGAAGAAGCCAAGATGTGGGACGAGACCCACAAGATGCTTGATCCGGACATCAAGCTGACCGTCACCTGCGTACGCGTGCCGGTCTTCGTGGGTCACTCCGAGGCTGTGACCGTCGAGTTCGATCGCCCGATCGAGCCGGAAGAGGCCCGCGACATCCTGCGTGAGGCACCGGGCGTTCTGGTCGTCGATAAGCTGGAGCACGACGGCTACATCACCCCGGTCGATGCCGCCGGTGAGCATGCCGTCTTCGTCTCGCGTATCCGCAAGGACCCGACCGTCGAGAACGGCCTGACCTTCTGGGTCGTGTCGGACAACCTTCGCAAGGGCGCGGCGCTCAACGCCGTACAGATCGCCCAGCTGTTGGATGAAACCGGAACCATCACGCCGAAGTCCGGCGTTCGAACCCTGATCGTCTGATCCACCCACAGCGCCCCGCAGACCACTGCGGGGCGTTTTTTCCTTCCCCCTCTCTTGTGGCCTCTGTGCCGTAGGTGAAACGTGACCCCCTCCCCAGCCGCTAACGAGACGCGTACGGCCTTTGCCGCCGGTGTACTTTGCTACCTTTTCTGGGGCTTCATTCCGCTGGCCTTCCAGCAGATGGCCCATGCCGGTGCCACTTCATGGGAGATCATGGCCCACCGTGCGGTGTGGGGTGTCGTCTGGGCGCTGCTGCTGGTTCTACTGGCCAAGCAGGGGAGGCAGATTCTCAACGTCCTGCGCCAGCCAAGGGTGATGGCTTCACTCGCCCTGTCTGCCGCTATCATCGCGGCAAACTGGATCACCTATATCCTAGCGGTGAACAGCGGGCGCACCTTGGACGCGTCACTCGGCTACTACCTCAATCCGCTGCTGAATATGGCCGCGGGCGCCTTGATCTTCCGCGAGCGCATCAGCGGCGCAGGCAAGATCGCCATGGGTCTGGCGGCCGTGGGTGTTGCCATCCAGACCGTTGCCCTTGGCCATGCGCCGTGGATATCGATCGGGCTCGCTGTCACCTTTGCCGCCTATGGCATCATCCGCAAACGGGTTCAGGCCGACGCACAGACCGGCCTATTCATCGAGTGCCTGATCCTGACGTTACCGGGTCTGGTCTATATGGTCTGGCTTGAGACCTCGGGGCAGGGGCATTTCTTCGCCTCGCCAATGTCGACCCTGTGGCTGTTTCTGGCGGGTCCGGTCACGGTCATACCCCTGATGCTATTCTCGTGGGCCGCACGACGTATCCCGTTGTCGAGCATGGGCTTTTTGCAGTTCCTCGCGCCGACCATCGTCTTTTTCATCGGTTTGTCCCAGGGGGAACCCCTCAGCGGACTGCGGATCGCGTCCTTCGTGTTCATCTGGGCGGCCGTGGGCGTGTTTATCTATGGTGCTCTCACCTCGGCCCGCCGGCGCCATGATGCTCCGATCGCTGCCGAGTGCGAGCCTGGCCTCGTCGAAGATATCGATAATATCAGCCGCCGTTGAGTTCGGCACCGATAACAGACTAAGACAGGTCATGATGTTCAACCGTTTCCTGCCCGTTATCGCGCTGTCTTCGATCCTGCTGGTCGGCGCACCCGCCTGTGCAACCGCTCAGGACGAGGTGATCCGTACGGCCCGTACCGAACAACCTGCGCTGGAAGCCCGCGAACAGCACAGTCTGAAGCCCACGGTCAGCACCGCCCAGCTGTTCGACCAGATCAGCGACACGCTGGATGCCGCCGCCGCCGCATGGTCATCGGGCGATATCGATGCGGTGATGCAGCACTATTCCGTGGATCAGCCCTTGCTGGTCCTTTACGGCGACGAACCCCTGAAAGGTCCTGAGCCGCTTCGGGCCTGGCTGGAGGCGCAGCAAGCCCGCCCCGGCGGTCTTGGCACCATGAACTATGAATGGTTCGAGACCCTGCAACTGGACGACTATACGGCCGTGACCTCGGGACGCATGATCATCACCGTGAACGGCCAGCACCACCGCGCCCTGTTCACGCGACTGCTGCGCCGCTCGACCGACGGCTGGCAGATCCTGCACGATCAGATCGCACTGCCTGCCAGCCTCTAAGGTTAACTGACCGGTGCCTCAGAGCGCCGCATACACCGCATTGACCAGCCGTACTGCGCGCGGGTCACCCAAGAGGTGCGGGGACTGGCGGTTCATCACATAGGCGCCCGATACCCTGGCTGCGGCATCGGCCCAGACCAGCGAACCGCCCCAACCGCAATGCCCCAGCGCATCGGCATTGGGACCGAAGATGTCGATCCCCTCGTTCCGCATCAGGCCTGCGGCCCAGCTGAGGGTAAAGGGCAGGATCTTGTCCGGACCCTGAATCCGTTCTTCCGCCAGTTCCGCCAGGGTTTGTTCGGACAGGAAGGTCTGGCCGTTCCATCGCCCGCCATTGGCCAGAATGGACAGGATGCGGGCCATATCGGCCCCCGAGGCATGCATATTGGCCGAAGGGATTTCAGCCTGGCGCCATTCAGCCGAGCCACGCCCCCCCGGCGCAGCGCCCTTGTTCACAAAGGCCGCCATCTTCAACTCGTCCAGCTTGCCCAGATTGGGCAGGCTGCTGGGTCGCTTCATTTCCGCGGCGCGGTCATGTTCGCTGGGCGGTGTGCCGATCCAGAGGTGAAGGCCGTATGGCTCACAGAAGTCTTCACGAAGGGCCGTGCCCATTGTGCGCCCGTCCAGACGCCGGAAGATCTCACCCGCCATCAAACCGATAGAGATCGGGTGGTAGCCCGAAGCCGTTCCCGGCTCCCACATGGGTTTTTGTGCCGCCAGACGCGCGACCACCGCTGCCGGATCATACCAGATCGACGGCTCGACGGGCTCGTCAAAGCCGGGCAGGCCCGCCTGATGGCTCATCAGTTGGCCAATGGTCAGCTGGTCCTTGCCGTTCTGCCCGAACTCCGGCCAGTGATCGGCAACCTTATCGGCATAGGAAAGCCTGCCCTGGTCCACCAGTCGCGCGATCATCAATGCCATCACGGCCTTGCCGCTGGAGAAGATGGGCACAAGGGTGGTCTGGGTGAATGGCTTTTCGCCCGCCGTATCTGCCGAGCCGCCCCACAGATCGATAACCGTCTCGCCCTCGACGGTGATCGAGAAACGTGCACCGACCTCGTTCAAGCCTTCGGGCGCATCGGTGAAATTGGCCGCAAAGGCGTCTTTGACGGCTGAGAACTGCTCGGGGCAGGAGCCGTGGATCTGAAGTGTGGTCATGAACTAGGCTTTACTCCGGACGGACGCGCAGGTCACTGTTGACGCTGGGCGTCGCTCTGTTTGCGGACAGTCTCGAACTCGCTGCCCGCGGTCCATTGCGGCCAGTCCCGGCTGTTGGCCAGATCGCGACCGACTTCATAGATCAACTGCACATCGGCGGCGGCTGCCTTCATCGTCCACTGCGGCGTCCATTCATCCTGGGGCGTGTGATAGCGGTTGGCGACATAATCACGGCTGGCTTCATTGTGTCCGGTAAATCCGGCCGCGGCGAAAAGGGCTGGCACCCCCACCCGTGCCAACGGGAAATGGTCCGAGCGATAGAAGGCACCGGCCTGCGGTGCAGGATCGGGGATCAGGCGTCTGCCCTCACGCGCGGCATAAGGGGCCAGGCGCATGTCCAGATCGGATTTACCCGCTCCGATGACGACAATGTTCGGGTCGATATCATCACCCGGCAACAGGCTGTCCATGTTGATATTGGCGACCGTCTTTTCCAGCGGAAAGACCGGATTGGCCGCATAGTATTCCGCGCCGAGAAGACCCGTCTCCTCGGCCGCCCACGAGATAAAGGCAACCGTACGCCTGGGTTTTGGCCCTTCGGCGAACAGGCGTGCGATCTCAAGAACGCCCGCTACGCCCGTCGCATTATCGACGGCTGCATTGTAGATGTCGTCGCCATTCTTGGGCGTACCCCGGCCATACCCATCCCAATGCGCGCCGAACATCACTGTCTCGTCGGGAAACTCCGTTCCCGGAATGCGGGCAATGACGTTGCGGGTCTGGATACGGTCAGCCTTCTGGCCGAAATCGATATCCATCGTCACGCCCTCCAGCTCAACGGCGCGGAAGTCACGGTTGCGGGCCGCGACACGCATTTCATCCAGATCAAGTCCCGCCAGTTGCAGCAGCTTTTGCGTAGCCTCGCTGGTGATCCAGCCTTGGGCCGCAACGCGCTCTTTCTCGGGATCGGCGCGGACGATATCGAGGTCCGGCGCGGTCGATGAGCCTTCCAGAGTGGACCACGGATAACCGGCCCCTGCCGTGTCGTGGATCACCAGAACGCCCGCTGCCCCTTGCGCTGCGGCCTCCTGGAATTTGTAAGGCCAGCGCCCGTAGAAGGTCATGGCCTGACCGTCGAAGGTATTGGCGACCGGATGGCCTTCGGGGGCACCGAAATCGGGATCGTTGACGATGACGAGGATGATCTTTCCGCGCACATCCACGCCCTTGAAATCATCCCAGCCGCGCTCGGGCGCGCTGACGCCATAGCCCGCAAAGACGACCGGCGTGTCTTTCAACGAAATCCGGCTGATCGGACGGTCCGAGCCGACGATGATGTCCTTGGCCCGCTCGAACGTCACGCTATGGTCACCGACCCTGGCCGACAGGGTGGCAGGCCCGTCCTGGGAGGTGCGGGACACCTCGGCGACCTGGAACCACGATCCGTCAGGCCCGCCGGGTTCCAGCCCCAGTTTCTGGAACTGTTCAGCGATCCACTCGACCGTCAGCATCTCTGCGGGGGTGCCGGGGGCGCGGCCTTCAAAGCGGTCGGACGCCAGTTCACGGGTGAGGCTGTTCAACCGCTCCGGATCGATCCGCTCCTGAGCCATCACGGCGGTCGAGCTGAGCAAGAAGGCGGTCAGAGCCAGGGCGGCAGGACGAAACATCAATCGGTCTCCGGAACGACAAGCCGCTACGCTGCCCCAGCCGCCCCGGCCTGTCGAGCGTGGATCAGTGATTGATGTTCACAAGATAGCGGCCAACGCCCCCGGCGGCCCTGACCGCAGAGGCGAAACAGGCCTGAAGCAGATAGCCTCCGGTCGGTGCCTCCCAGTCCAGCATCTCACCGCAGACGAAGACGCCGGGCAGGGCTTTCAGCATCATGCCCTCATTGTATTGGTCACGGGCAATGCCCCCCGCAGACGATATGGCCCGCTCCAGCCCGCGAGGAGCGCGCAGCACCACAGGCACGGACTTCATCAAACCCGCCAGCGCCCCGATATCATGAGGCAGTTCGCCTGCTTCGCGCATGAGCCCGAGCGCCGCCGCATCCAGATGAACGGTCTTGCGTAGATGGTTCGACAAGCTGTTTTTCCCGCGCGGCTTTGAAAGCTTTGCCACCAGGGCGGTAACATCCTGATCGGGACGCAGATCGATATGGACGGTCGTCTCTCCCCCCGCCGCGATGGCTTCGCGCAGACTTGCGGAAAGGGCATAGACCGCGCCGCCCTCTAGACCGTAAGCCGAGATCATTGCCTCGCCACGCACGGTGCGCCCCTGGTGGCTCACGGCAATATTCTTCAACGGATGGCCCGCGAAACGTTCGGCCATGACCGCAGACCAGCCCACATCGAAACCGACATTGGCGGGCTGGAACGGACTGATGGAAACTCCCTTGTCCGTTAGCCAGGGCACCCATCGCGCATCGGACCCCAGTCTTGCCCATGAGGCCCCGCCCAATGCCAGAACCACGGCATCCGCATGTTCGATGGATGGGCCTTCAGGTCCTTCAAATGACAGGCCATCGCCCTTCCAGCCTGTCCAGCGCGAGCGTGTACGGATCACTACACCCTTGCTTTCCAACCGCGCCAGCCACGCCCTCAGCAGGGGCGAGGCCTTCATGGCCCTGGGAAATACACGACCCGACGATCCGACAAAGGTGTCCGCGCCCAGTCCATCCGCCCATGCGCGCAGAGCGGCGGCGTCAAAACCGTCCAGCCATTCGCCGACATGGTCTTTGGCCACCCCGTAACGGCTGTCGAAACCGGGACGCGGCTCACTGTGGGTCAGGTTCAGTCCACCGCGACCGGCCATCAGGAATTTACGCGCCACAGACGGCATCCGGTCATGGACCACGACACGGTGCCCCTGATCGGCCAGACGCTCTGCGGCCATAAGTCCCGCAGGACCGGCACCGACGACAAGGACACTGAAAGAGGCAGGGCTGGGGGCGTTCATGTCGCCTTCCTAGACCGGATTGGCCGAAAACGGCATAGTCGTCTGTATGAGTGTTGCCTTTACCCGCGAAGAAGATCTGGAAGCGACCGCCGCCGATCTGGTGGATCGCCCGATCTCGCCCCATCCCAACTGGGTCACTGCCGAGGGGCTGACCCGGATTGAGGCCGCATTGGCACAGGCTCGCGCAGATTATGCCGCAGCCCAGGTTTCTGGGTCGATCGAGGCCGACCGTACCGCAATGGCGCGCGCTACACGCGATCTGCGCTATTGGTCGGCGCGCCGCGCATCGGCCCAGTTGGTCGAGGTTCCCGCCGACGGGCGCGTTCGTTTTGGTGGCAGTGTCACCATCGAACGCGATGATGGCCGCACACAAACCTTCCGTATTGTCGGTGAAGACGAAGCCGACCCCAAAACGGGCTCTGTCAGCCATGTGTCGCCACTGGCCCGTGCGCTCATGGGCAAACGCGTAGACGAAGAGGCCGAAGTCGCGGGCCAGACTATCGCCATCGTTGCCGTAGACGCCTAGGAAAAAGGCCCCCGACCATCGGTCGGAGGCCTGAATGACGCTAGGTCAGGGCTGATCAATAGCCGCCCTTGCCCTTTTCATGCGGTACAGAGCTGTAGCTGCGGACCAGCTGTTCCAGCAGGCGCACCGACCAGCCGGCAGAGCCCGCAGGGCGCATGTCATTGGCACCGCCATAAGCGACATTGGCCATGTCGATATGGGCCCACGGCGTCTCTGCGCGAACAAAGTGGCGGATGAACTCGGCACCCGTACCGGCACCCGGACCGCCTTCGCCACCGTTGCGAAGGTCGGCGATCGGCGAGGACAGGCGACCCTGATAGGCCGGGTTCAGTGGCAGTTGCCACACCTGTTCGCCCGAAGCCTTACCGGCGTTCACGATCTGCTCGGCCAGTGCGTCGTGGCGGGAAAACAGGCCCGCATAGTCCGGGCCCAGCGCGCCGCCGACGGCCCCCGTCAGGGTGGCGATATCGATGATGGCAGACGGGTTGTAACGGGTATCGGCCCAGTGCACGGCATCGGCCAGTACCAGACGGCCCTCGGCGTCGGTCGAGACAATCTCGATGGTCTTGCCATTCATGGCCGTCAAAACGTCGCCGGGACGGATCGCGCCGCCATCAGGCATGTTTTCCGCCACAGCCGCAACGGCCACCACATCGACCGGAGCGCCCGACCGGGCCAGCGCCAGAACGGCCCCCATGACACCGGCGGCACCGGACATGTCCATCTTCATATTGCCCATATTGGCACCGGGCTTGATGGAAATACCGCCCGAGTCAAAGGTAATACCCTTGCCCACCAGCGCGACCGGACCATTGTCGTTGGCCCCGGCACCGCGATAGCGCACGGCAACAATGGCGGGCGGACGCTGGGAGCCACGGCCGACGCCCAGAATGGCCCCCATACCCAGACGCTCCATCGCGGCAACGTCCAGAACTTCAACCGTAACACCCGGCAGACCCGCGAAGGCTTCGCGGGTACGGGCCGCGAAAACTTCGGGATAGACGATATTGGCCGGTTCGTTGGAGATGTTGCGGGTCCAGTAGACCGCATCCACCAGATGACGGCCACGACCGTTGTAATAAGCCTCGGCGTCAGCCTGATCGGACACGACCACCATCGGTGCCGGCGTCTCGCGGCGGGCAGAGGTGTTGTAGAAATCACCGCGGTAGTGGCCAATACCCATGCCGGTCACAAAGGCCGAAACGGCCTCGCCAGCCAGACCGCTGGCCGCGACGGTCAGGGGTGCCGGATCCGACATGAGGGCGCGGCCCGCCAGATTGCCTGCCGTCTGTACATCCGAAGCCGTAGCCTCTTGGCCCAGAGCCTGAACATAGACGCGGTTCCAGCCCGCGACATTGTAAAGGCTGATCGACTTGCGTGCGCCAAAGGTGAAGCGGGCAGCCTTCAGGCCATCGACAATCGCCGTACGCGTCGCATCGTCCAGACCGCGCGCAGCCAGATCATCCTCGGACGTTGCCACGATGACCAGAGTGCCGGACGCCGCCGGAACGCTGGAAGCAAAGCTGACAGCCCGCATCTCGGCATAGCGTGCCGCAGCACCGGCGGGTGCCGCCGGGGCGCGCTCGTTGGCGGCTGGCGCACGGCGCGATTGCGCCTCTGCGGGTTGGGCTATGCCCAGGCCGGATGCTGCCAGCAAGGCAGCCAGCGCAAAGGCGGATTTCTGGTAGTGGCGCATCAAAGTCAGTCCCCTCATTGACGACGTTTGAAGTCTTATGCGGTGCGCCGACCTCTGCGGGCAACCAAACTTGGCGATTTGATGTGGTCGGCGCGACGCCGTGTCACGGCTGTCACTTTATTATCGCCAGCGTGACCGCGCTTGGCGGCCTGCACGGACTGGATAAAGGCACCGACCCATCCCCATGCGGGCTCCTTATGTGTTTTGTGGGGTTCTTCCATTTTCTTGGCTCCATTTTCGCCTTGCTCATTGGCAGCACGGCGTTACTCGGGCAAACGAGCCTTTGGATGGATACATAAGGCAGGCTTATGAGAGACGTGCTTTCAAACATTCCGGTCGACGCCTTGCGGGTGTTTGAAACCGCCGCCCGTTTGAACAGCTTCACTCGGGCAGCAGATCAGTTGGGCATGACGCAGGCAGCGGTCAGCTGGCGCATTCGCGATCTGGAAGAGCGGCTGGGGCATGCCCTGTTTGTCCGCCGCCCTCGCGCTATCGAACTGACGGAACATGGCGAGCGCCTCAACCACGCGGCGGGCGAAGCCATGAACCTGCTCCGCCGCGCCGTCAGGGATGTGATGGAGCTGGACAATAAAGTTCTCAGCGTTACCACGCTCCAGACCATCGCCACCCAATGGCTGGCGACCCGGCTGGGCCAATTCCAGCTGGCCAATCCTGATCTGGCGGTAAAGGTTATGACGGGTAATACCCTGTCCAACCTGTCGGGTGACGGCATGGATATAGGGCTCAGGTACGGAGAGGGTCGCTATCCCGGTATCGAAAGCCGACTGCTGATGCCTGCAGTTTTCACGCCGCTTTGCAGTCCGGACATGGCCAAGGCCCTGAACCTGTCATCCCCCGAAGACCTTCTTCGCGCGCCCCTGATCGGCCAGGCCATCGAATGGGATGAATGGTTCAAGGTCGCAGGCGTAAAGAGACAATCACCGCCCGCACCACAGCAACTGTTCATCGAAAATCAGGGTGTCGAAGTCTCGACCGCTATCAGCGGGGCGAATGTGGCGCTGGGATCTCCGATCCTCTACGCCCGCGAAATCGCAATGGGACTGTTGGTCCAACCGTTCGACCATACAGTGCAACTGGGGGCCGGATATTGGCTCTGTTACCCCGAAAACCGGCGCGCCATTCCCAAGATCGCCCGGTTTCGCGACTGGGCTTTGGCCACAACCCGCGAAGACCCCCGCGTGGCCAGGCTGTGCCGCGAGCACGGCATTGAAATCGGCCAACGGCCATAAAGAAAGGGCGGGACCTTTCGATCCCGCCCTTCCGATAGATCAGCTTGAGCTGATGGACTTCTTTAGAAGTCCATGCCGCCCATGCCACCCATGCCGCCCATGTCCGGAGCGCCGGCAGCAGCGGCCTTCTTCGGAGCATCAGCGATAGCGGCTTCGGTGGTGATCAGGATGCCGGCAACCGAGGCAGCCGACTTCAGAGCCGAACGCACGACCTTGGCCGGATCGATCACGCCCATTTGGACGAGGTCGCCGTACTCTTCGGTCTGGGCGTTGAAGCCGAAGGTGGCTTCGGTCGATTCCAGAACCTTGCCGACCACGATCGAGCCTTCGACGCCCGAGTTTTCCGAGATCTGACGGATCGGAGCCTGCAGGGCGCGGCGGACGATGTTCACGCCAGCCTTTTGGTCAGCGTTGGCCACTTCGATGTTGGCCAGAACCTTCGAGGCCTTCAGCAGGGCCACACCACCGCCCGGGACGATGCCTTCGTCAGCAGCGGCGCGGGTTGCGTTCAGGGCGTCGTCGACGCGGTCCTTCTTTTCCTTCACTTCGACTTCGGTCTCGCCGCCGACGCGCAGGACGGCAACGCCACCGGCCAGCTTGGCCAGACGCTCTTGCAGCTTCTCGCGGTCGTAGTCCGACGAGGTGTCTTCGATCTGGCGCTTGATCTGGCCGACGCGGGCTTCGATCGAGTCCTTGGAGCCGACACCCTCAACGATGGTGGTGTCTTCCTTGGTGATGACGACCTTCTTGGCCTTACCCAGCATGTCGAGGGTAACGGTTTCCAGCTTGATGCCGAGGTCTTCCGAGATGACTTCGCCGCCGGTCAGGATGGCGATGTCTTCCAGCATGGCCTTGCGGCGGTCGCCGAAGCCCGGAGCCTTGACGGCAGCAACGCGCAGACCACCGCGCAGCTTGTTGACGACCAGGGTGGCCAGAGCCTCGCCCTCGATGTCCTCAGCGATGATCAGCAGCGGACGGCCCGATTGCACGACAGCTTCCAGGATCGGGAGCATCGGCTGCAGCGAGGTCAGCTTCTTCTCGTGGAGCAGGATGAGCGGCTCTTCGAGAACGGCTTCCATCTTGTCGGCGTTGGTGATGAAGTACGGCGACAGGTAGCCGCGGTCGAACTGCATACCTTCGACGATGTCGACCGAGGTTTCAGCGGTCTTGGCTTCTTCGACGGTGATGACGCCTTCGTTGCCGACCTTGTCCATGGCTTGAGCGATCAGGCCACCGATTTCGGTGTCGCCGTTGGCCGAGATGGTGCCAACCTGAGCGATTTCCGAGTTGTTCGAAACCGGCTTCGAGATCGACTTCACTTCTTCCAGAACGGCTTCGACAGCCTTGTCGATACCGCGCTTCAGGTCCATCGGGTTCATGCCGGCGGCAACGGCCTTCAGGCCTTCTTGCACGAGGGCTTGAGCCAGAACGGTTGCGGTGGTGGTGCCGTCACCCGCCTTGTCGTTCGCCTTCGAAGCGACTTCGCGGATCATCTGGGCGCCCATGTTCTCGAAGGCGTCTTCCAGCTCGATCTCTTTAGCGACCGACACGCCGTCCTTGGTCGAGCGCGGAGCGCCGAAGGACTTCTGGATCACGACGTTGCGGCCCTTCGGGCCGAGGGTCACCTTGACGGCGTTGGCCAGGATGTTGACGCCCTTGAGCATCTTGTCGCGGGCATCGGTGTTGAACTGTACGACTTTAGCAGCCATGAGTTCTGCTCCTATATAACTGGTTTATCTAAGGAATTTCGAGACAACCGGGTGCTTATGCGAGCACGCCCAGGATGTCCGATTCCTTCATGATGATCAGGTCTTCGCCTTCGATCTTCACTTCGGTGCCCGACCATTTGCCGAACAGGATGCGGTCGCCGACCTTGACGTCCATGGCAATGTGCTTGCCGTCTTCGTCACGGGCACCCGGGCCAACCGCGATCACTTCGCCTTCTTGCGGCTTTTCCTTGGCCGTGTCCGGGATGATGATCCCGCCCTTGGTCTTGGACTCTTCTTCAACGCGCTTGACCAGCACGCGGTCGCCGAGAGGACGAAACGCCATCTGATGATCTCCAGTTTAAATATCTGCCTTAGCAGCGGGAGGGAGGGATTTAGCAGTCCGCCCCCTCGAGTGCTAACGGCGGGGAGTTAGGCACCGGCACAAAAGGGGTCAAGGGGCGCTTCGAATAAAAAATCGCCGAAATTTTGAACATGACTGGAAAATGAACGGACGCCCTTGGGGTCGTTCAGATTGCCCCCGCTATACCTGTCCTCAAGTTCAACACCGGCTTTGAAAGGAGCCCGCCCATGAAGACCCTGTCGAAAATCGGCGTCGCGGCAATCGCCCCGGCTCTGGCCCTGACCCTGATGGCCTCGCCCGCCTCGGCCCAGCGTTATCACGACCGCGATCGCGGCAATGACACCGCCAAGGATGCCGTGATCGGTGCTGTCGTGGGCGGTCTGGCCGGTGCAATCATCGGCAATGGCGATGGCCGTTATGTCGCCGGTGGTGCGCTGGCCGGTGCAGCCGTCGGTGCCACCTCTTCCAATAACCGCAGCGACTGCAACTATTACCGCGGTGGCCGCTGCTACCGTAACCAAGGCCACTGGGAGCGCGAGCACGGCATCAACAGCCGCGACCGCTACAACTATGATCGCCGCTATTCTTACGACCGTGGCTATCGCGACAACCGTCATTATGACCGTGGCTACCGCTACGACCGTCGCTGGTAATCCGTAGCGTCTCACCTGAAAGGGCCCGCTTGAAAAAGCGGGCCTTTTTTATTGCTACAGTGTCTGGTGACGGGCCTTGCCGATCATACCCAGATGGGTGATCCCGAACGCCTGCGCAGACTTGAGGCCATAGCCCAGCATGCGGTCAAAACCGATGTGGGCCAACCAGACCAGTCCCGCCAGCACCGCCCATTGAGCCGCAAACGCAAAGCCTGCCCCCATCAGGACCAGCGGCAGTATCAGGCTGTGGGCCAGATTATAGACCACGGCTCCTGTGCGTGGACCTACGGCATAGGCCGCCATTGACAGATCCGGCACCAGAAACAGTCCGAGATAGAGAAGCCAGCTTCCGTCCAGTCTGAAGAAGGCCAAAGTCGCAGCCACCAACAGGACCCCACCCTCGGTCCGCTGCCATCCCCCCGCGACAAACATTCAGGTCAACCTTTTCAGCAATTCCAATGTCGAGGGGTCCAGTTCATCGGCCCCGCCCGCCGCCACGCTCATCACCGAGCTGGCCATAGCCTTACCCAGTTCGACCCCCCATTGGTCAAAGCTGTTCACGTCCCAGATCACGCCTTCGACAAAGGTTTTGTGCTCGTAAAGGGCGATCAGCGCCCCAAGGGTGAAGGGATTGACCCGGTCCATCACAATCGTGGTGGAAGGCCGGTTTCCGGGGAAGGTCTTGTGCGGTGCCAGTCGCGCCGCCTCGGCCTCGGAATGGCCCGCTGCCAGCATCTCCGCATAGGCGGCCTCGGTCGATTGCCCCACCATCAACGCGCGGGACTGGGCCAGCGCATTGGCCCATAGCTTCTGCTCGGGCCCGTCATCATGGGTCTGGCGTACGACGATAAACTCGGTCGGCACGACCTGGGGGCCCTGATGAAGCTGCTGGAAGAAGGCGTGCTGTCCGTTGGATCCCACCTCACCGAAAATGACGGGGCAGGTGGCATGCTCGATAGGATGGCCGTCACGGGTCACGCGCTTGCCATTGGATTCCATTTCCAGCTGCTGGAGATAGGCCGGAAAACGTCGCAGCACATAGGCATAGGGCGCGACAGAGCGTGCCGTACGCCCCAGACCGTCAACATTGTAAATCTGCGCCAGCGCCATCAGCACAGGTCCGTTCCGGTCCAAGGGGGCCGTGATGAAATGTTCATCCATCGCTTCCGCGCCCTGCAAAAGCTGTTCGAACACATCCCATCCCAGAGCGATTGCGACCGAAAGACTGACCGGCGACCACAAGGAGAAGCGACCGCCGACCCAGTCCGAAAAGGTGAAGGTCTGGCCACATCCAAACTCTTCGGCTTTTTCGGGCGTTGCCGTCACGCCGACGATCTGGCGGGCGATATCTGCCCCTTCGGGCAGGCCGGCTTCCAGCCACGTCCTGACCGCCTTGGCATTGGCAATGGTTTCCAGCGTGGTGAAGGTCTTGGAGACGACGATCACCAAGGTCGTTTCAGGATCCAGTCCTGCCAGCGCCTCCTGCCGGTCTGCCGGATCAATATTGGCGACAAACCGGACCTGGAATGTCGGGAAACGGGTCCGCAGGCCCTCCCACACCACGCGCGGCCCCAGATCGGACCCGCCAATACCGATATGGACGACAGCCTGGATCGGTTTGCCGGTCGCGCCGCAGATAGTGCCGTTGCGCACCCCGGTCGCGAAATCTTTCAGGGCCCTGCGCTGGGTCTGGACCTCTTCGGTGATGGACACACCCAGAGCGCTGAAATCCTTGTCCTCGGAGGCGCGCAGGGCAGGGTGCAGAACGGCACGGCCCTCGGTCGTATTGACGGCTTCGCCGCCGAACAGGGCATCACGGCATTCCTCGACACGTCTGGCGCGCGCCAGGTTGAGCGAGGCCAACAGGCCCGCACGGGTCCAGCTCTGCTTTGACAGGTCGATGTACAGACCCGCCGCCGAGACGGTCAGGCGCTCCAAGCGCTCCGGATCCTTGTCGAACTGGTCAACAATCGAGGCCTCGCGATCATGCATAGCCACAGAGACAAGCCTGGACCAAGCGTCGTCCGCAGTGAGGATCGTCTCGGGTTCAGCCAACAGTTTCAGCCCTCGTTTACCGGCGTTACTTTAAGAATGCGACTTTCAGGGAAACGGTCGCAAAGGGGGACTCTAACCCGTCCATAAACGGGTTGGAGTGGAAAATACCATGAGTTGCAACATTGTACTTGCAGCAGCGCTGCTATTTGCACCACAGGACGCCGCAGCAAACGTAGCCGCACCCGCGACGGTTTCATCAACGCCATTATCCGACGAAGCCGGTTTCAGGGACATAATCCTCGAAGCCGGAGCCTTGCGCGATATGGCACGCTCATGGCTGTCATCCAGTGAGATCACCGCGGATCTGTTTGTTCAGACCCAACCTTACCTGGTCTTCAAGACACGGGCGTTACGGTTGGCGCAGGCCAATATGGACGCCCACCATACGATGAAGGCGCGTGGTACAGACGGCGACCTGACCTGCATCCTGCGCGGTATATCCGAAGACATTCCCAAAAAACTCGATCTGATCGAAGCGGCCCGCAACGGTGACGAGAGGCGACAAGCCGCCGACGAGATCGCCTATCTACTGAATGACAATGTGGAGGTGATACTGGCGCCTCCCCATACCGATTAGGGGCGCGAGGCCTGTTTGACGGCCTTTATGACCACGCCCTCCGTCAGAATCTGGGGCAGGATTTCCGGTTCGGAACGACCCGCTCTGTAAACCAGATAAAGCGGCACACCGGAGCGGCCATGCCGTTGCAGCTCCGCCGTGATGGCCGGGTCGGACCGCGTCCAGTCCCCGACCAGATAGACCACACCCGCCTCTTCAAAGGCCCTGGTCGTCGTGTCCGAAGACAGGGCTGTCCGCTCGTTGATCTTGCAGGTCACGCACCAGTCGGCGGTGAAGTTCACCACCACCGGCCGCCCTTCAGCCAAGGCTTGCGAAACGGCCTGAGGGGACCAGGGCTGTGAGGGCAGGGCCGAGTGTGTCCCTGATCCTTGCGCCAGCACTGGCGTCCGCATCGCGATCATGGCCGCCCCCGCAAAGGCCACGGCCACAAGCCCCAAACCAAGCCCAAAACCAGGCCTCGAACCACGCCGCGCATCACCGCCCTGCACGCGGCCATACAGCCAGAGACCCAACGCCAGAAGAGCCGCAGACACGCCCAGCCAGAGCAGGGCATTTCCGGTTTGACGCGCGAAAACCCAGCCCAGCCATAGTGCCGTGCCATACATGGGTAGTGCCAGCAGATTCCGAAGACGCTCCATCCACCGGCCGGGCCTGGGCAAGCCGCGCAGCAGTCGCGGACTGAAGCTGATCAAGACATAGGGTAGCGCCAGCCCCGCACCCAGCATCAGGAAAATGCCCAAGGCCATCGGCCAATCCAGCAGGAGCGCCGCACCGATCGCCACCGCCATAAAGGGTGCCGTACACGGTGCCGCCACCACGACCGCCAGAACCCCCGTCAAAAAGGCTCCTGCCACGCCCGAAGGTTGACCGCCCATCTGGCCCAGCTGCTGCAGTCTTCCTCCAAAATGGAAGACGCCCGAGAGGTTCATCGCCACCGCAAGCATCAAAAGGGCCAGCGCCGCAACAACCGCAGGCGATTGCAACTGGAACCCCCAGCCGATGCCCTGACCAAGGGCGCGCAGGCCGATCAGGATTCCAGCCAGAACCGCAAAAGTCAGCAGCACACCCGCCGCGAAGGCCATACCGTCCTTGCGCAACCCTTCCGGATCGTGGGCGGAACGCGTGAGGGCCGCCGCCTTCATGGCCAGCACCGGAAAGACGCAGGGCATAAGGTTGAGGATCAATCCGCCAAGAAAGGCGAACAGGGCAGCCTTTAGAAAGCCCGTCCCGGATACGTCGCTTACAGAAACCTCTGTCGACAGCAAACCCTTGCCGGTCGTGCCGGCAATCGGTTGTCCCGCCGTCGCGGTAACTTCCCACGCCCCCACATCGGTCGCGATTATTCCACTGACCCGTTCGGACAAACCGGCCTTGGTCGCCCGTCCCGGCACAACGCTGAACGTCAGTCCTTGCGGCCCCAGCTCGGCTTTCTGGGCCGCCGCATGATCCAGGACGCTTTGATCATAGGGAAAGAAATAGGCCTGTCGCGGCGAAAGGTTCGACAGCGGACCGCCCGCCGCGCTGATGACCACCCGGCCATCGACCAGCGCGGCACGGGCCTCGATCGCTGCGGCACGGGGCGCTCCTGTCACCACCGCTTCGATGGATGCGCCGTGAACAGGATCAAGAGGGGCCGCCCCCGCTCCAACCTCAAGATCCGCCGCCAGCGTCATCTCCACCGGAATGCACATCTCGTCGCTACAGACGAGGAAAAGCACTTCGGCAGAAATAGGTTGGATGGATCCCGCTTTCAGACCGGCGGGCACTTCTATGGCCACGGGAAGATAGACCTGACCGCTATAGACATAGCTCATCAGCCCCATCAGGGCCTTGCGCTCGGGTCGGGGCCAGACAAAGCCGTCGGCCTTGAAACCGTCCGGAAGGGACCAGACCGCCTCGGTCGGCCCGCCGGAATCTCCGGGGTTACGCCAATAGGTGTGCCAACCGGGCGCGATTTTCTGTCGGATCGCCACAATGGCCGTAGAGCCGGGCGTGATCCACCGGCTCATCGGCACCAGTTCCGCTTCGATATGCGGATGACGTTGCACGCCCTTGGCCGGAGCAGCCGCCGTCGCCTGCGCATAAAAGCTCAGGGCCGCAATCCAGACGATCAGTAAAAGTCTCAGAGGCGAGGTCATGGTCGATCCCGTTTACGCCGATCAGGATCGCCTTAGCGACCCTAATTCGACGAGAACAGTCGACACGGTGTCCTATCGCGTGGCTTTGGCCTATCGGCGCGGCGCGGCCTCGGCCCGCACCTCGGTGCGACGGCGAAGCGGCTCGTTGATCTGGCCTTCACGGGCACCTTGAGCGCCCACGGCCGAGACTTCGAACACGGGGGCCGGCCATCCCTGTGCAGCCAGCGCATCACGCACGGCCTGCGCGCGGCGCTCGGACAGGGATTGATTGACATTGCTGCCGCCGGAAGCATCGGACAGGCCCACCACCGAGACCTTGCGGATGTCGCAACCGGACAGTTGCTGTCCGGTCATCTGCAGCAGTGTCAGGGCAGACGGTGCCAGACGCGCCTGTCCCTCGTCGAAATAGATCTCGAACGAACGGTCCGTGCAATTCACCGGCGCGACAAGCGCATCGCGCGTGGCATAGCCGCTGCTTCCGGTCGAGCAGGCCGACAGCACCGCACCACCGGCAACAACCGTCGCCAGAACCGCTACTAGTTTCATCTCACGCGAACAGGTCATGCCCCAACCTCCTTCGAACCCAGTTGATATTTAGCGAGCATGAAAAAAGCGGCCTCAAGCCGAGACCGCTTTTTCCAGCAGACCCCGTCAAAGGGTCCAATGCTTCAGCGGTGCATCAGTAACGGCGCTGGCCGTTCTCCCAATAGCACTCCTGCTCACGGCCATCGTAGCAGTAGTAGTAACGGCCTTGGCTGTCGCGGTAACGCTGCTGGTTGTTACGGTCCTGAGCCGAACCGCGTACTGCGCCCGCAGCGCCACCCAGAACGGCACCCAACGCGGCACCGCGACCGGCGTTGCCATCGCCGACATTATTGCCGATGATCGCACCTGCCACGGCACCCAGAGCAGCACCGGTGGCACCCTGACGGACAGCCTGGCTGTTGGTGTTGATACCGCCGCCACCACCGTAATAGGGGTCGCTGGCGCAGGCGGTGACCAGAAGGCCGGCACCGGCCAAAGCGATGATTGCCTTGTTCATGGTAAAATCCTCTCGCAGTCTTGTTGCAGCCCCGATTAGACACCAACGATCCGGGCGGCTCCCGGTTCCGGCCGATGCTGCATTACAGCCCCGCTATCATCCGGAACCTAGACAGATGCTGAACGTTCGCTGCGGATGCCCAATGTTGAACACCCAGAGCTCCCCAAAGACCAGACATCCGGTTCCGGGAGCGGATTCACAACGACGCTGACCCCGGCGGTCACCCTTGGCAAGATCATCATGCTGATCAACCCGATGTCGGGCGGTGTGGGCAATCGCGCCGGGGACGAGGCAAAAGCCATCCTGTCCGAGTACGATGTGGACGCCGACGTCCGCATTCTTGAGGGTGATGGATTTGCCGACACCATCGATGAGGCAATCTCCGAGCGACCCGATGCGCTTTTTGTACTGGCCGGTGATGGCACTGCCCGCTCGGTCGCCACCCTGGCCGGTCAGAAGGATGTTCTGGTCGCAACCCTTCCGGGCGGCACCATGAATATGTTGCCCAAGGCCCTTTACGGCACGGGCGACTGGAAAAAAGCCCTCCGGCGTACACTGGAGCAAGGCGAGCCGCGCAAGGTCGCAGGCGGTGCCATCGGCGAGGAATATTTCTACTGTGCAGCCATCATGGGCGCTCCTGCACTGTGGGCGCCTGCACGCGAAGCCATTCGTTCCGGCAAGCTGGGCGAAGCGTGGTCCAAGGCCAGGCTGGCCTTCCGCCGGGCCTTCTCGGGCCGCATCCGTTTCAGCCTGGATGGCAAGACAGAAGAAAAGGCCGAAGCCCTGGTTCTGATCACCCCTTTGATCTCCAAGGCCTTCAATGAGTCCGATCCCGGACTGGAAGCCGCGGCGATGAAAACCGCCGACACAGGCCAGGCCTTGCGACTGGCTGCCAACGCCCTGTTCAATGACTGGCGCGATGACGAGGCCGTGGATACCCGCCGCACCCGCAAGGTCAAACTGTGGGGGCGTTCACGCATTCCTGCCGTCATTGACGGTGAGACCGTGCCGGTCGGCAAGGAAGCCGAAGTCCGCTTCGTGCCCCATGCTTTCACAGCCCTGGCTCTGTCACCCCAAGCCGTGGAAGATGCCGGTTGATGGGCGTCATACTGCAATTCTCGGACATCCATTTCGGCGTCGAGCACAAGGCGGCAGTCGATGAGGCTATGGCCTATGCCCATGCCTATCAGGCCGATCTGAACCTCATCACCGGTGACATCACCCAGTCAGGCAAACGCTCGGAGTTCGAGGCCGCTGCCGAATGGATCAAGGCCCTGCCCGAGCCTGTCTTCGTCAGCGTCGGCAATCACGATGTTCCCTATTGGGATGTGTTCGCGCGATTGTTCTGGCCGTGGAAAGCCTTCGAGACCGCAACCGGACATCCGGCCCATGATCACGAGTTTACCGCGCCGGGCTTGATGGTGCGCGGGGTGACAACGGCACGTGGCTGGCAGGCACGGCTGAACTGGTCGAAGGGGGTGATCGATCTGGATCAGACCCGCAGGGCAGCCGAAGCCTTGCGGCAGACCCCGCCCGACACCCTGCGTATCCTGTCCTGTCACCATCCTCTTATCGAGATGATCGACGCCCCGATGACCGGAGAGGTCAAAAGAGGCGACCGCGCCGCCCGCATCTTTGCCGAGGCCGGTGTGGATCTGATCACCACGGGCCACGTCCATGTGCCCTTTGCCCTGCCCATCGATATGTCGGGCAAGCCCTGTTACGCCGTGGGCTGTGGCACCCTGTCTCTGAGAGAACGCGACAGCTATCCCCCCAGCTTCAACCGCATCGAATGGGATGCCCACAGCATCACCATCACCGTGGTGACATGGGACGGACTGGGTTTTGTCGATGGCGAGCGATGGACGCTGAAACGCCGTCAAGACACACGCCACAACGAGACCGCGCCGGATCCCGACGCCCCCGGCGCCCTCGAGGCGGATACACTGGGCATGTAGCCTAGGTCAGCAGGTGCTTCAGCACACTGTCCAAAACCGGACGTCCACGCGGGGTGGCCCGTATCCGGCCCGAAACGTTCTCCAGAAAGCCGTCCCCGATCAGGTCGGCCACCGGTCCGCCGCTGCCGTCCAGCCCCAGACGCGCCAGTACGGTCATGGGCACGCCCTCAACCGTCCGTAGGCCCAGAAGCACACGCTCCTCATCGGCATCCGCAGGCGACAGCACTTCCATCTCCTGCCAGGGGTCATGCCGCGCCACACCGGCAAGGTAGTCCGCGATCCGCCTATGGGCAACGGTGGCCGTGCGGCCTGTGGATGTGGTCAGACGTCCGTGTGCCCCCGGTCCGACGCCGATATAGTCCCCTCCGCGCCAGACGTGCAGGTTGTGGCTGGAACGGGCCGACACTGCATTGGCGTGGTTGGAAACCTCATAGGCCTCGAACCCGGCCTTTTCGAGCAGGCTCTGCGTCTCCTCATAGAGAGCCGCCGCATGCTCGTCGTCCGGAGGGACCAGTTGCCCGCGGGCAAAGGCCCGGCCAAAGGCGGTGGTCGGTTCGATCGTCAGTTGATAGGGCGAGATATGTTCAAACCCCAAATCAAAAGCCGTCTGTAGCTCGTGACGCCAGTCCGACACGGTTTGATCGGGACGGGCGTAGATCAAATCTATCGACAGGCGCGGAATGGTCCGCACCGCGATCTCTGCCGCCCGACGGGCCGAGCGGGCGCTATGGTCGCGGCCCAGAAACCTCAACGCGGTATCGTCGAAAGACTGTATCCCCATCGACAGCCGCGTCACACCCGCATCGGCCAGTGCCCGATAGCGGTCGGCTTCAGCATCCGTCGGATTGGCCTCCAGAGAGACTTCGATCGGATCGTTCACGGGAAAAAGGGCCTGCGCCTCCTCCAGCACCCGCGCGACAGCCGATGGCTTCATCAGGGAGGGCGTTCCGCCACCGAAGAAGACCGAAGCCAGTCGGCGCGGCCCCAACAGGACTGACTGCGCCCTCAGGTCGGCGATGATGGCCTCAACCAGGGCGTCCTGCTCCTCCACGCGGCCACGGTCGCGCACCACGTTGAAATCGCAGTACGGGCATATCCGCGCGCAGTAGGGCCAGTGGACATAGAGGGCGACCTGCCCATCCGTATCCGGAACCGGTTCAATCAATCAGAACAGCCTTGAGACGATCAAAGGCCAGGGCGCGGTGGCTCATGGCGTCCTTGGCCGCAGGTTCCATTTCCCCGAATGTCAGCTCATGTCCGGCGGGTTGGAAAATGGGGTCGTAGCCAAAGCCACGGTCTCCGCGCGGTGGCCATACGACCTCACCGTCAACGCGCCCCTCGACCACCACACAGGTCCCGTCCGGCCACGCCACAGCCAGGGCAGAGGTGAACCACGCCGAGCGGTCCTTGGACCCAGTCTCGTCCAGCCGCTCCTCGACCTTCTGCATGGCCAGGCCAAAATCCTTCGTCGGTCCGGCCCATCGTGCGGAAAAAATGCCCGGCGCGCCGTCGAGAGCCGCAATGGACAACCCCGAGTCATCGGCCAGACAGACCTCACCGGATAGGGCAGCAGCATGTCGTGCCTTCAGCATGGCATTGCCGACAAATGTGCTCTCCGTCTCATCTGGTTCGGGCAAATTCAGCTCGCCTGCTGTGACAATCTCGTAATTTCCGTCGAGCAGGGCTGCGATCTCGCGAGCCTTGCCAGGATTGTGGGTCGCAGCGACCAGCCGCATCCCCTTGATAAGACGAAGTTTCATGATGCCATCCTAGGCCGATTTGGAACCTTGCGAAAGTTTAATATCGTTAAACGATATGTAACGTGCTTTCGAAAGCCGGTCTCACTATGTTCATTTTCAAGGACGACGGGTCGCAACGTTCTCAAGCAAGGCCAAGACGGCATGCTTAAACCCCGCGACAGAACATACGCACAATCCTGTGCCTTTTGGAGAGACTGTTATGCAAACGATGAAAGCTTCCCTGATGATGGACAAAATCGGCCACATCTTCGTCAACACGATCCTGATTGCTGCCCTGCCGGTCGCAGCCCTGTCCAGCATCATCCAAGCTCTGTAATAGCAGCAGAGCTTTGACGGACGTGCCAAAGATCGCGAAAAGAATAGCTGCGTCCTTCGAGTGATTACCCGGGGCGCAGCTCCTTTCTCCGATCACAGCGGATCAACGCCTTATGGGACTGCAAACTTCCTTCCGAAGCTTCTTCTCCCGCAAACGTACACCTGCCCGTTCGCTGGACGGGCAAACCGGCTGGACACTGCCGGCCCGAGCATTGAAGCTGCTGATTGATATCGCCTTTGCGATCTCGGTCGCTTTGACGCTGGTTTTCGTGATCGTCTTCGTGATTGCGATTTTCATTCCCCTCGACAAGTTCAGCATTTCCGTCGGTGACGGTGGCGCGACGAGGCAGATGCCTCTGACCCGCAGCCTTGTGCTGTTCGTGATGGGCATGGTGCCGATCTATCTTTCCGGTTTGGTCGTCATCCTTCGTGCCCTGAGACAGATTTTCCGGACGGTTCTCATCGGAGATCCCTTCCAGCCCGCCAATATCGTGAGACTGCGACTGCTGGGTTCGGTCCTGGCCTTTGTCACGCTCTGCGGCTGGGGCTCACGCATGCTGGTCGCCAACAAGCTGGCCCTGGGTGCCGTGGAGGCTCCGGGTTACGGTGAGCTGATCACCCCCGCGCTCGCTATCGTCATCACCTTTACGCTCGCCGAACTTTTCCGCGAGGGTGCCCGTCTGCGTCACGAAACAGAACTGACGATCTGACCAATAACCGTTAGAAGCATTGAATCATGGCTATCAGCGTCCAACTCGACCGTCTTTTGGCAGAACGCCGCATGTCTCTGACCGAGCTTGCGGACCGCGTCGGTGTGACCGTAGCCAATCTGTCCATTCTCAAGACCGGCAAGGCCCGCGCTGTTCGCTTCTCGACGCTGAGTGCCCTTTGCCGTGAACTGGATTGCCAGCCCGGCGATCTGCTCGCCTTCATCCCCGGTCCTGCCGCCCAAGACGTCGAAGACTGAGGCGGTTGGCCCGCCGTCCGCCAAAACCCAGCGAAGACGACCGCCGCCTGTGGAAACGGGTGACGCACACAGTCACGCCCAAATCCCCGACCAAGTCCGATTACATAGCGCCAGATGCCGTCGAAGCGGCTCTGGCCGAAATGGCCGCCATCCTCGGTGAGCCCGATGCCCCGGCAAAGCCGGTAAAATCGCGGGCGGCTCGCAGGAAACCTGCCAAGACCGCCGCCGTCACCTCGGCCTCTGCGGGCGAGAGCATCATGGCGGTGATGCCGGTGAAGGCGCGACCGCTGCCCAGCGCGACCGTCCAGCGGCCCGCCCCGGAAATCATCGAGCCGAACCGGAAGAAGCGCCTGTCCCGAGAGCGCGACCCGATCGAGGCCCGCATCGACCTGCACGGTTTCGGCCGGTTCGAGGCCGAGGACGAACTGCGCGCCTTCCTGATGAGCTGTCAGGCGCGGGGTATGCGCTCGGTTCTGGTGATCACCGGACAGGGCCGTCAGGGCGGCGGCGTCATCCGCTCTTCGTTCGAGGAATGGATGGCCAGCCCGTATCTGCGTCTGATCGTGTCCGGCTATTCCATCGCCCACCAGAGGCACGGCGGCAACGGCGCCTTCTACGTCACGCTGCGCCAGCGCTAAATCACGACTGGGCGTTACGCACCGCCGCCGCGCCTGCAAAGGGCGTAATCACCAACGCGAACAGCACATAGGCCCCGAGCAGTGCCATCGCCGGCCCGACTGGCTGCCCGTTAGCCGCACGCGCCAGCGCCCCTGCGCCAAACACGACCGGCGGAATAAACAGCGGCAAGACAATCACCGCTATCAGCACGCCCCCACGCTTAGCTCCTAGCGCCAAGGCTGCGGCCAGCGCCCCCGTAAAGGCAAAGCCCAGCCCGCCGATCAGCGCCGTCAGGCCTGTCAGACCCACCAATCCGGCATCCTGCCCCAGGGCCAGCGCCACCACCGGTGCCATCACCGCCAGCGGTACGCCATTGGCCAGCCACTGGGACACAGCCTTTACCACCACAACAGCTTCCAGCGGCATATGGCCGAGCGACAGGATATCCAGCGAGCCATCTTCCAGATCGCGCTCGAACAGACGCTCTAGCGACAGCAGCGACGCGACCGCCAGCGCGACCCACGCCGCGCCCGACGCAATCGGGGCCAGACCGGCCTGATCGCCACCGATGGCCAACGGCAGCATGGCGGCAAAACAGATCATAAAACCGCAGGCCAGAAGCGGCCCGCCGCCACCTCCCCAAGCCAGCGACAGCTCGCGCCGGAACAGGCTGAACAGCGCGCTCATGACCGCCCTCCCAGATCGAGAGGCACAGTATCGAAGGGCAGGGGGTCATGCACCGCCGCGATAATCATACCGCCACCGGCCAGATGCGCCTGCATCAAGGTGCCCATCCGCTGGCGCCAGACACTGTCCAACGGTGCCAGCGGTTCATCCAGCAGCCACAGCGGACGCGGTGCCGATATCAGACGCGCCATCGAAACCCGCCGCTTCTGCCCCGCTGACAGACGCCGTGTTTCCAGATCAAGCAGAGGCTCCAGCTGGAGCTGCTCTATGGCCCGCGCCATCCCCTCGGGAGATCCTCCCAGAAAACGGTTCTGGAAATCCATTTCCTGACGTGCCGTGCGTGTGGGTTTCAGGCCTTCCAGATGACCTGTCAGATGCAGCCCCCTGTGACGGGCCTCTGCGGCTTCGACCTCGCCCCCGTTTCCGACAAAGGCGATCTGGCCCGCATCCGGGCGGATAAATCCTGCAACAGCCCGTAACAGGCTGGACTTACCGGCCCCGTTACCGCCCGTCAGACTGACAGCCTCTCCGCGGCTAAGCTCCAGAAAAAGCTGGCCAAACAATAGTCTGTCGCCACGCATGAGGGCGAGATCGGCAATCCTCAGACCGTCCAGCACTTGCGAACCTCTCTCAATATCCCCGTCATGTGTGTGGATACATGGACGTGCCCCACGGGCATGCTTATATGCCAATACGCCGCAGCAGGCTTTCGCCGCGCGCGCAAGGGACCTGTGTGCCCTTTCGTCCGACGCGCGAAGGTGCAACCGAATTTCCGGGCGGCATTTGTCAGAGGACCCTCACATGCCGTCGATTGACAGCCTCAAGACCCGTCAGGACCTTACGGTCGGACGCAAGAAATACGCCTATTACAGCCTTCCGGCCGCAGAGGAAGCCGGTCTGGCCGGTATCTCGCGCCTGCCGCGCTCGATGAAGGTGCTGCTGGAGAACCTGCTCCGCAACGAAGACGGCGTGTCCGTCACCGAAGACGACCTCAAGGCCGTCGCCGCATGGCTGGAAAACAAGGGCACCGTCGAGCACGAGATCGCCTTCCGCCCGGCCCGCGTCCTGATGCAGGACTTCACCGGCGTTCCGGCCGTGGTTGACCTTGCCGCCATGCGCGATGCCATGGCCAAGCTTGGTGCCGATCCGGCCAAGATCAATCCGCTGAACCCCGTCGATCTGGTCATCGACCACTCGGTCATGGTGGACCACTTCGGCAGCCCGCAAGCCTTCGACCAGAACGTCAAGCGCGAGTATGAGCGCAACATCGAGCGCTATAACTTCCTGCGCTGGGGCTCGTCGGCCTTCAACAATTTCCGCGTCGTTCCTCCGGGCACCGGCATCTGCCACCAGGTAAACCTCGAACACCTCGCCCAGACCGTCTGGACCGGTGACGAAGGCAAGAAGACCGTCGCCTATCCGGACACCGTGGTCGGCACCGACAGCCACACCACCATGATCAACGGCCTGTCGGTTCTGGGCTGGGGCGTCGGTGGTATCGAGGCCGAGGCCGCCATGCTGGGCCAGCCGATCCCGATGCTGATCCCGGAAGTCATCGGCTTCAAACTGACCGGCAAGCTGCCGGAAGGCGCGACCGCGACCGATCTGGTGCTGACCGTCACCCAGATGCTGCGCAAGAAGGGCGTGGTCGGCAAGTTCGTCGAGTTCTTCGGTGACGCCCTGACCGGCATGACCATCGAGGATCAGGCCACCATCGCCAACATGGCTCCGGAATACGGTGCCACGTGCGGCTTCTTCCCGGTTAGCCAAGCCACTCTCGACTACCTGCTGGCCACGGGCCGCGAAAAGGCCCGCGTCGCTCTGGTCGAGGCCTATGCCAAGGCCCAGGGCCTGTGGATCGACGAGAATTCGGAAGATCCGGTCTTCACCGACGTTCTGGAGCTGGACATCTCGACGGTCGTGCCGTCGCTGGCCGGTCCGAAGCGTCCGCAGGACCGCGTTGAGCTGACCACTGCCGCATCGGAGTTCGAAGGCCACCTGACCGGCACCTTCGCCCGCGACGCTGATGCTGCCCGCGCTCCGGTCGAGGGCAAGGACTTCACCGTCGGTGACGGCGATGTCGTCATCGCCGCCATCACCTCGTGCACCAACACCTCGAACCCGAGCGTGCTGATCGCCGCTGGCCTCGTGGCCCGCAAGGCCAAGGCGCTGGGCCTGTCGCCCAAGCCGTGGGTCAAGACCTCGCTGGCACCGGGCTCGCAGGTCGTGACCGACTATCTGACGGCCTCGGGCCTTCAGGCCGACCTCGACGCCATGGGCTTCAACCTCGTCGGCTATGGCTGCACCACCTGCATCGGCAACTCGGGCCCGCTGGATCCGGCGATCTCGAAGACGATCAACGACAACGCTTTGGTCGCTGTCTCGGTGCTGTCGGGCAACCGCAACTTCGAAGGCCGCGTGAACCCCGACGTTCAGGCCAACTATCTGGCCTCGCCGCCGCTGGTGGTGGCCTATTCGATCGCCGGTTCGATGCGCATCGACATCACCAAGGAACCGATCGGTCAGGACAAGGACGGCAAGGACGTCTTCCTGAAGGACATCTGGCCGACGACCGAGGAAATCGCTGCCATCCAGCGCAAGGCCGTCACGCCCAAGATGTTCGCCAACCGCTATGCCGACGTCTTCAAGGGCGACGAGCACTGGCAGGCTATCGAGGTCACCGGTGGCCAGACCTACGCGTGGGACGACAACTCGACCTATGTGCAGAACCCGCCGTATTTCGAAGGCCTGTCGATGGAACCGGCTCCGGTCGAGGACATCGTCGAAGCCCGCATCCTCGGCATCTTCGGTGACTCCATCACGACCGACCACATCTCGCCCGCCGGCGCGATCAAGAAGGCCTCGCCTGCGGGTGCCTATCTGACCGGTCACGGCGTCGATACGCTGGACTTCAACTCCTACGGTGCCCGTCGCGGCAACCACGAAGTCATGATGCGCGGCACCTTCGCCAACATCCGCATCAAGAACCGCATCACGCCGGAAATCGAAGGCGGTGTGACCAAGCACTTCCCGTCCAAGGAAGTGATGTCGATCTATGACGCGGCCATGCGCTATCAGGGCGAAGGCCGTCCGCTGGTCGTGTTCGCGGGCAAGGAATACGGCACCGGCTCCTCGCGTGACTGGGCGGCCAAGGGCACCCGTCTGCTGGGCGTTCGCGCCGTCATCGCCGAAAGCTTCGAGCGTATCCACCGCTCGAACCTGGTCGGCATGGGCGTCGTTCCGCTGCAGTTCAAGGAAGAGGGCTGGCAGAAGCTGAACCTGACTGGCGAAGAGATCGTCACCATCCGTGGCCTGACCGACGCCAACATCGGCAAGCTGAAGCCGCGCCAAGACCTGTGGGTCGAGCTGTTCCGTCCGGCCGACGGCAAGATGGCCCGCTTCCCGGTCCGCTGCCGCATCGATAACCAAACCGAGCTGGACTACTTCAAGGCCGGTGGGGTTATGCCGTACGTTCTGCGGAACTTGGCCAGCGCAAAATAAGATCAGGTTCTAGAACTTAGTCTGGGAAAGGCGGCCCACTCGGGCCGCTTTTTTTATGGCCTCATCGCCGATCCTTAGCCGTCACCGAATTCCAGTTCTGTAGCTTCCCACAGAGGATTGCGATTACGTGCGAGCTAGCTATTGGAACGTAACGCGAACAATTGTATAAACGTATTAATGATCTTGTTCTGACCTTGAGTCATGGGGCTAAAAATTTGGCTAGGGATGTTAGGGAAGTTGCAAATGCTATCCTTGACGTGGCGGACGCAAACGGCCTGACCTTATCCAACCTCCCTTTGAACAAAATCATATATTTCGCTCATGCTTGGTATCTCGCCCAGTATGGCGAACCCCTAGTAGATTCCGCGTTTGAAGCTTGGCAGCACGGCCCAGTTCACCCTCAAGTATATCGTCAACTTCGTAGTTACGGCGACAAACCTGTACGAAAGCGCCTGACTCGAATTGACTTCGATACAGGCGAAGACGTTCCTGTACAGTCGAATTTAAGCGTTCAAGAGTACAACCACATCGAGCAGATGACTAAGTTTTACGGAACAAAGTCTGCTTACTGGCTAGTTGAAAAAACTCACGAACCTGGCGCCCCTTGGGACCAGATTTGGACAGCAGCTGAACAGAAGCCAATGCCCGGTATGGTTATTCCAGACTCCATCACCGAATCATATTACCGTGATATCTTAAAAAGGCGCGTGTAACTAATATGGCTGATCTTCGCAAAACTCCATCTGTTCAACATGCTGTGGCGTTGATCCGCCCAACTGTCGAGGCAACGCTCCTCGAGATGGAGAAATTAGACGCCGCGAAGATCCCCTTTTCACTCAACCCAAGTCGCAAGCTCTTCAAGCCGCTTATGGAAGGGTGCACCCTAGACTGGGCATTGCGTCAGATTGAGGCAGAGAAACATCTCAAGAATATCGCTCCCAATAAAGATCTGACGACAGCCTTCTTTCACTACGCTTCCTCAAAAAAAGTGTCGTGGTTTCGTGAACCCGAGCCTTTTATGTACCCCATTGGTAGTGGCGTAATGATTCCCGTCAGACCCTCGGGGTTTTGGGTAGAAGATGGTCGCCTACAAGTACTTTGGGCCCAGAGCTGGAAGGGCCGAACCCTAGATCCGCTTCAAAAGGCGATCTTCAACACGATCCTGCAACAAACATTCTTTGTCGGGGACTTTAAGGATGCTGGATTGGAATGGGTCGATCTATCCGAGAAGCATCCTCGCGCAGGCCGCGAAGTGGAAATACTGGACAGCGCGAGTCTGGGCACAGTGACGCACGCTGAACTTAATGAAGCGTTGGGCATCTTGCTCGAGGCGTTCGAAATTCATGCTCAACGTAAAGCGGCACGAAAGGCAGCCGACAAGGGCGAGCGTAAGCCCAAGGATCGCGGCCCCGATCTGTTCGATTTTCCAGAGCCTAAGTAGATAATATCATACTAAAAAGCCCCCTCGGATCACTCCGAGGGGGCTTCTTGATTTCATCGCTAGGCGTTGGGCCGAGGCTTACTCAGCAGCGACGCGGTCCGCGTATTCTTCGATCTGGTCGAAGTTCATGTAGCGGTACACGTCGGCGGCGTTCTCGTTGATGACGCCCATTTCGGCCATGTACTCTTCCACGGTCGGCAGGCGGCCCAGCTTGGAGGCCACGGCAGCCAGTTCGGCCGACGACAGGAAGACGTTCGAGCCCTTGCCCAGACGGTTCGGGAAGTTGCGGGTCGAGGTCGAAACCACGGTCGCGCCTTCCTTCACCTGAGCCTGGTTACCCATGCACAGCGAGCAGCCCGGCATTTCCATACGGGCACCGGCACCGCCGAGGGTCGAGTAGTGACCTTCCTTGGTGAGTTCCGAGGCGTCCATCTTGGTCGGCGGGGCGACCCACAGGCGGGTCGGGATGTCCTTCTTGCCCTTCAGCAGCAGCGAGGCGGCGCGGAAGTGGCCGATGTTGGTCATGCACGAACCGATGAAGACTTCATCGATCTGGGTGTTCTGTACTTCCGACAGCAGGCGGGCATCGTCCGGATCGTTCGGAGCGCACAGGATCGGCTCCTTGATCTCGTTCAGGTCGATTTCGATGACGTGCGCGTATTCGGCGTCGGCATCGGCTTCGAGCAGGTTCGGGTTGGCCAGCCAAGCTTCCATGGCGTCGATACGGCGCTGCAGGGTGCGGGCATCCTGATAGCCGTCGGCGATCATGTTCTTCATGAGCACGATGTTCGAGGTCATGTACTCGATGATCGGCTCTTTGTTCAGCTTGACGGTGCAGCCCGCAGCCGAACGTTCAGCCGAGGCGTCGGTCAGCTCGAAGGCTTGCTCGACCTTCAGGTTCGGCAGGCCCTCGATTTCGAGGATGCGGCCCGAGAAGGCGTTGATCTTGCCAGCCTTGGCGACGGTCAGCAGACCTTGCTTGATGGCGTAGTACGGGATGGCGTGGACGAGGTCGCGCAGGGTGATACCCGGCTGCATTTCGCCCTTGAAGCGCACCAGAACCGACTCCGGCATGTCCAGCGGCATCACGCCGGTGGCCGCACCGAAGGCGACCAGACCCGAGCCAGCCGGGAAGGAGATGCCGATCGGGAAGCGGGTGTGCGAGTCACCGCCGGTGCCGACGGTGTCCGGCAGCAGCAGGCGGTTCAGCCACGAGTGGATCACGCCGTCGCCCGGACGCAGGGCCACGCCGCCACGATCCGAGATGAAGTGCGGCAGTTCGCGGTGGGTCTTGACGTCGACCGGCTTCGGATAGGCGGCGGTGTGGCAGAACGACTGCATCACCATGTCGGCCGAGAAGCCGAGGCAGGCGAGGTCTTTCAGCTCGTCGCGGGTCATCGGGCCAGTGGTGTCCTGCGAGCCGACCGTGGTCATGCGCGGTTCGCAATAGGTACCCGGACGGATGCCTTGGCCTTCCGGCAGGCCGCAGGCACGACCGACCATCTTCTGGGCGAGGGTGTAGCCCTTGCCCGTGTCACCCGGAACGACCGGCAGACGGAACTCGGTCGACGGAGCCAGACCCAGAGCCTCACGGGCGCGGGCGGTCAGCGAGCGGCCGATGATCAGGTTGATACGGCCACCGGCTTGGACTTCGTCCAGCAAGACCTGCGACTTCAGCTCGAAGGTGGCGACGGTCTCGCCGTCCTTCACGATCTTGCCTTCGTACGGGTAGATGTCGATGACATCGCCCATGTTCAGGCTGGTCACGTCGACTTCGATCGGCAGGGCGCCGGAGTCTTCCTGGGTGTTGAAGAAGATAGGAGCGATCTTGCCGCCCAGGGTCACGCCGCCGAAGCGCTTGTTCGGCACGAACGGGATGTCCTGGCCGGTGGCCCAGATCACCGAGTTGGTGGCCGACTTACGCGACGAGCCGGTGCCGACAACGTCACCGACGTAGGCGACGAGGTGGCCCTTAGCCTTCAGGTCTTCGATGAACTGGATCGGGCCACGGACGCCGTCCTGCTCAGGCGTGATGCCCGGGCGTGCGTTCTTCAGCATGGCCAGATAGTGCAGCGGGATGTCCGGACGCGACCATGCATCCGGCGCCGGCGACAGGTCGTCGGTGTTGGTCTCGCCGGTCACCTTGAAGACGGTGACGGTGATCTTCTCGGCGACCTTGTCGCGCGAGGTGAACCATTCGGCGTCTGCCCACGACTGGATCACGGCCTTGGCGTTGGCGTTGCCGCCCTTGGCCAGTTCGTTCACGTCATGGAAGAAGTCGAACATCAGCAGGGTCTTCTTCAGACCCTCGGCAGCGACGGTGCCGACCACTTCGTCCGACAGCAGGTCGATCAGCGGCTTGACGTTGTAGCCACCAACCATGGTGCCCAGCAGTTGGGTGGCATATTCGCGCGACAGGTTCGGAACCTCGAAGTCGCCGTGGGCCACAGCCGACAGGAAGGAGGCCTTGACCTTGGCGGCGTCATCAACGCCCGGCGGTACACGGTGAGCCAGCAGCTCGATCAGTTCTTCCGACGACGCTTCGGCGGTCGGAGCCTTGATCAGTTCGATCAGTTCAGCAGTTTGCTGGGCCGAAAGCGGCAGGGGCGGAATGCCCAGAGCCGCACGTTCGGCAACGTGTTCGCGATAGTGTTGCAGCATCAGCGTTGACCTGTGTGTGGTATCCCCGACAGCCTCGCAAAAGGCCGCCAAATTATTCGTGCGAGGCCTTTCCCATATAAAGAATAGGGTCGCAATAGAAGGCCGCAGGAACGGTATTCGATGTACGTCGTACGGGCACGGCTCCAGATGCGGAGACTGAAGCCGTCAGTCTATCTTCAGTGCATCCGCAAGAAGTCGTGCCTCGGCGGCGCGGCTGGAACCTGAACGCCATGCGACGACGATCTCGCGGTGGGGGCCTTCGTCCGAAAGAGGGCGTACGACGACGCCCGGATTGTCGGCCAGTCCTGCATTGACCGCCATCTGCGGCAGGAAGCTTACACCCAATCCCGAGGACACCATCTGTACCAGCGTCGGCAAGGTGGTGGCGGCAAAGACGTCCTCGCCCTTGGGGGGCTCGATATTGACCGCCGCCAGCGCCTGGTCGCGCAGACAGTGGCCATCTTCCAGAAGGATCAGATCCTCCGATTTCAAGGCCCCCTGCGGGATAGGTCCCTTGCCTGCCAGCGGGTGGTTGACTGGCGCGGCGGCGACAATCTCGTCGTCGGCGATGTGCGCATGATCGATGCCCGGCGCGTCATAGGGCAGGGCGATAACCGCAGCGTCCAGCTGACCCGACTTCAGCCCGGCAATCAGGCGCGGCGTCAGATCCTCACGGATGAAAAGGCGAAGGTTCGGATACTGCTCGCGCAGATGCCCCAGTTTCTGCGGCAGCAGATAGGGCGCGACCGTCGGAATAACGCCCAGACGGAAACGCCCGGACAGTGGCTTGCCTGCGTTGCGGGCCGCCTCGACAAGGTCTTCTGTACGCGCCAGTACATCCTCGGCGCGACGCACGGCCTCTGCCCCCACGGCCGTCAGCAAGACCGCGCCACGGGTACGCTCGACAACGGGGGCTCCGAGAATACGCTCCAGCTCCTGAACACCGGAGGACAGGGCAGGCTGGCTCACATGGGCCGCATCCGCAGCCCGGCTAAAAGAGCCGTGCTCAGCCAGAAGCTTTAGGTACTGAAGCTGTCTTAGGGTGGGAAGCATAGAGCCGACATAAGGGGTCATCGGCTTGAGATCAAAGTTCACAGTAAAAAAGAAGGGGTGCCCACTGGTCCAAGGCACCCCTTCTGGCCGTTACCGCTTCAGATCGAAGCGGTCGGCGTTCATGACCTGGGTCCAGGCAGCCACGAAGTCACGGACGAACTTCTCGTTGCCACCGGCCTCGGCATAAACCTCGCACAGGGCGCGAAGCACCGAGTTCGAACCGAACACCAGATCGACGCGTGTGCCGGTCCAGCGGGTCTCTCCGCTGTCGCGGGCCGTACCGACAAACTTGTTCGGCTGACCTTCTGCGGCGGTCCAGACCACACCCATGTCCAGAATATTGACGAAGAAGTCGTTCGTCAGTTGGCCTTCACGGTCGGTGAAGACGCCATCCTTGGACGCGCCATAGTTGGCACTCAGAACACGCAGCCCCCCGACCAGTGCCGTCAGTTGCGGAGCTGTAAGGCCCAGCAGCTGCGCACGGTCGATCAACATCTCTTCCGGAGAAATGTCGTACAGGGTCGGCTGATAGTTTCGGAAGCCGTCGGCCTTGGGTTCCAGCACTTCAAAGCCATCGACGTCGGTCTGCTCTTGGGAGGCATCGGTGCGGCCCGGCGTGAACGGCACTTCGATGCTCAGACCCGCAGCCTTTGCAGCCTGCTCGATACCGACAGAACCACCCAGAACAACCAGATCGGCGATCGAAACCTTCTTGGCCCCTGCGGCATCAAAGGCAGACTTGATGCCTTCGTAAACCGCCAGAACCTTGGCAAGCTTGGCGGGTTCGTTCACTTCCCAGCTACGCTGGGGTTCCAGACGGATACGGCCGCCGTTGGCACCGCCCCGGTAATCCGATCCACGGTAGGTCGAAGCCGAAGCCCACGCCACCGAGACCAGTTCCGAAACCGTCAGCCCCGAAGCGGCGATCTGCTGCTTCAGTGATGCCACATCGGCCGCATCGATCTGCGGATAGTCAGCCGTCGGGATCGGGTCCTGCCAGATCAGGTCTTCAGCCGGAACGTCGCTGCCGAGGTAGCGCGACTTCGGCCCCATGTCGCGGTGGGTCAGCTTGAACCACGCACGGGCGAAGGCGTCCTCGAACGCGGCCTGGTCATTGCGGAACTTCTCCGAGATGGCGCGGAAACCCGGGTCCATCTTGAAGGCCATATCCGCAGTGGTCATCATGGTCGGCACGCGCTTGCTGGCATCGTGTGCCTGCGGGGCCATGTCTTCCGGTGCAGGATTGATCGGCTGCCACTGCTTGGCACCGGCCGGGCTGGTGACCAGTTCGTAGTCATAGTCCAGCAGCATGTGGAAGAAGCTGTCGTCCCACGTGCGCGGGGTCGGGGTCCATGCGCCCTCGATACCTGAGGTGATAGTGTCATCGCCCTTGCCGCTGCCGTGCTTGGACAGCCAGCCCAGACCTTGAGCGGTGATGTCCGCGCCTTCCGGATCGGCACCCACCAGAGCGGCATCGCCATTGCCGTGCGACTTACCGAAGGTGTGACCACCCGCCGTCAGGGCCACGGTTTCCTCGTCCGTCATACCCATGCGGCCAAAGGTCTCGCGGATGTCGCGGGCCGACAGCAGGGGATCGGGCACACCGCCCGGGCCTTCGGGGTTCACATAGATCAGGCCCATCTGGATGGCCGCCAGCGGGCGCTCCAGTTCCAGACCCTTCTCCGCGTCGATACGGGTTTGGCCCAACCACTCGCCTTCGGCACCCCAATAGACGTCACGGGCCGGTTCCCAGGTATCCGCACGACCGCCGCCGAAACCGAATACCGGACCACCCATCGACTCGATGGCCATATTGCCGGCGAGGATCATCAGGTCGGCCCACGACAGGCTCTTGCCGTACTTCTGCTTGATCGGCCACAGCAGGCGACGGGCCTTGTCGAGGTTGGCGTTGTCCGGCCACGAGTTCAGCGGGGCAAACCGTTGCTGTCCGGTGTTGGCACCACCGCGACCGTCGCCCGTGCGGTAAGAACCCGCAGAGTGCCACGCCATACGAATGAAGAACGGACCATAGTGGCCATAGTCAGCCGGCCACCAGTCCTGGCTGTCGGTCATCAAGGCCTTCAGATCGGCCTTAACAGCGGCAAGGTCGAGGGATTTGAAGGCTTCGGCATAGTCGAAACCCTCCTCGTTGGGATCTACCTTGCTGCTGTGCTGGGCCAGAATTTCCAGCGAAAGCTGGTTCGGCCACCAGTCGCGATTGGTACGACCCGTCAGGGTGCGCGGGGTGTTTGCGCCGTGTACCGGACAACCGCCTTGATTACCGTCCATAAGATCCTCCTCGAAAATGATGGGAGAACGCTATGTGATGCGGGCGCGAAAGAAAAATCGATAAAATTGGTTCTCACTAGTAACTAAACTTATGATCATTTTCGCGATTGCGAACAGCATCCCATCGTCCGGGGGTTGCAGTCGGTACACCTTCGCACTTAAGGCGCGCAAAAGGCCAGCCATAATATATATTTATACTAATCCCTAAAATCATCGATTTGACTTCGCATGCGCGAAAGGCGACACCGTTGTCTGTGTCGCGAACAAGGATCGTTCCGCGCACTGGTCACACAAATTTTACATGGAGATTCCCATGCTGGGCGTCGGTCAAAAACTTCCTGATTTCAAAATCACCGGCGTGAAGCCGGGCTTCAACAGCCACGAAGAAAACGGCGTCTCGGCTTTCGAAGCCCTGAACCAGGACTCGTTTGAAGGTAAGTGGAAGGTCATCTTCTTCTACCCGAAGGACTTCACCTTCGTGTGCCCGACCGAAATCGCCGCTTTCGCCAAGCTGAACAAAGAATTCGAAGACCGCGACACCGTGGTTCTGGGCGGTTCGACCGACAACGAATTCACCAAGCTGGCATGGCGCCGCGACCACGCCGACCTGAACAAGCTGCCGATGTGGCAGTTCGCTGACTGCGGCGGCAAGTTCGCCCGTGAACTGGGCGTTCTGGACGAAGAAAACGGCGTGGCCCTGCGCGCGACCTTCGTTGTCGACCCGCACAACGTTGTCCAACACGTCTACGTCACCAACCTGAACGTCGGCCGTTCGCCGGAAGACACCCTGCGCGTTGTTGACGCCCTGCAGACCGACGAACTGTGCGCCTGCAACCGCCCGGTTGGCGGCGAGACCCTGGCTGCCTAAGCCAGTACCGAACACTGCGGCCGCGTGAGTATGGCCGCGCGTTCCGGACGCGTTCGTATGGTCCGGAACAGTCGAGAAGGCGGCGGCGGGTGACCGTTGCCGCCTTTTCACTGCCCGTATTCGGGCCAGAAACCGATTTGGCGCGCGGATCGCGCGACAGCATTTTCCCTTTCGGAGTTCATCCCATGTCTATCGATGCCCTGCGCGAACTGATCCCGTCCTATGCCAAGGACATCTCGCTGAACCTTTCTTCGCTCGCGAACGAAACCATTCTGAACGACCAGCAAAAGTGGGGCTGCTTCCTCGCCTCGGCCCATGCCATCGGCGTGCCGCAGGTGGTCAAGCTGATCGAAGCCCAAGCCGCGACCGTCCTGTCGCCGGAAGCCATGAACGCGGCCAAGACCGCCGCGGCCATCATGGGCATGAACAACATCTACTACCGCGCCCTGCACCTCATGAAGAACCATGAGTACACCACCCTGCCGGCCAAGCTGCGCATGAACGGTCTGGCCAATCCGGGCATCGATAAGATCGATTTCGAAATGTACGCCACCGCTGTTTCGGCCATCAACGGCTGCGGTGGTTGCCTGGACGCCCACGAGGGCGAGCTGCGCAAGCACGGTGTCTCGAACGTACAGGTTCAGGCAACCCTGCGTATCGGCGCAGTAGTTCACGCGGCCAGCCGCGTCATCGCCTCGGCAGTGGCTGCCGCTGAATAAGTCAGCCTTATACCCATACGAAAAGGGCGGTACCGTCGGGTACCGCCCTTTTTTATAGGGTTCTGCGGATGTTAGCCGCGAAGATTCTGCTGGGAGGCTTCGGACATCTCGCTGGATGCCACCATTTCGCGCATCATTTCGAGAACCAGCTTTTGCTGACGTGCATTCAGGCGTGGTGCCAGTTGCCCGATCTCGATGCTCTGGCGTGTCATCGGGAAATCATGAACAAAAGGCTCACCCTCGCCCTCGGCCATACCCGGACGCGCAGCCAGACCTTCGAAGAAATAGCTGACGTCCACGCTGAAGAAGCGCGCGATATCCCACAGCTTCGACGCCGAAATACGGTTAGCGCCCTTCTCGTACTTCTGGATCTGCTGGAACGTGAGCCCCAGCGCCCGCCCCAAGTCACTTTGGTTGTATCCCAGAGCGATCCGCTTCTCGCAAACCTTACGCCCAACATGGCGGTCTACCGGATGCGGCCCGTTCTCCCCCGCGCCTCTGACCATGCAGCAACTCTCTCAATACTGTGAAGCCTGAACCCATGAGGTGCCTTGCGACCAAAGTCACCCTAAAATTGACTTTTTTTGTCCTAGCGCGACGTTTTTCCGCCTCAGTACAAGCAAAACGCGAACGAACTACGCAGCTCGCGCCCCAAATTCCGAACCGCGGATATTTGGACGCCATTGCAGCATGGCAACGATAACACCCAGAAACAAAAGACCGACTCCATAAGGCAGGTGCCCGAAGCGGCCGAACACCGTGGGTAACAGAGGTTTCGGAACAAAGACATCTACGGCCTTTGCCTCGCCATGTCCAATGCGGCTTCCCTCTACAATCCGGCCCAGAGGATCGATCATGGCGCTGATACCGGTAGGAGTGGCGCGGGCAATCGGCAACCCTGTCTCGATGGCGCGATATGAAGCCATATTCAAATGTTGGACCGGGCCAGAGGTCCGGCCAAACCATGCGTCGTTGGAAACATTCACAATCCAGTCCGGACGTCCCCGAGCACTGCCATCCGTAAAGCCGGGAAACAGGCTCTCGTAGCAGATCAACGGCTGCACCTTGGGCAATCTTGCCAGAACAAGCGGCTCCGGCTTTGGCCCCGCAGACAGGTCTTCGGGCATTTGCACAATGCGACGAATGCCCAGACTTCCCATCAGATCTCCCAGTGGCAGATATTCGCCAAAGGGTACGAGGCGATATTTATCGTAAGTCTGGCCGACCTGCATGCCGCGCGCGCCCAGACTGTTCAACTCGATCAGGGAGTTGAAATAGGTGACCTTTCCATCCGGCTGCCGCTCAGCGCGGCTGAGCCCGGTCAGAAGGGTCTGGCCCTCGGTCAGGGCAGCGGCAATCTGTACGGCATCCGATCCCGCGAGAATATTGTTGGCCAGATCGGGCAGGGCACTTTCGGGCCAGATAACCACATCGGGCGTACGCGCAGCAGGCTGTGACGTCAGGATCAGATACCGATTGAGGATCTGCTGATAGGCATCGGCAGACCATTTGCTCTCCTGAGAAACATCCGCCTGAACGATCCGCGCCAAGACGGGCGAGTCCTCAACCGTGGCGTTCGACAGCCGTCCGTTACCAAAACCCAACATGGCAAAAAGAACGGCCAGGCCGCCCAGAGCTATAGACTGCGCCGTGCGATTTCTAGGCTGCGTCAATATCGGCGCGAACGCCGAGATACCCAGTAGGGTCAAAAGGCCAAGACCATAGACGCCGACCACGGATGCCATCTGGGACATGGCACTGCCTGCCTGCCAGCTGGCCCCCACAGGGTTCCAGGGAAAGCCCGTAAGGATATGGCCGCGCACCCACTCCAGCGCAGAGAAGGCTAGCACAAAGGCCAGAAAACGCCACGGTCCACGCGGTTTCAATGCGCGGTAGGCGAGTGTAGCCAAGCCCGTGAACAGGCCGATACCGGCAGGCAGGGCTGAGACGGCAATCGGTGCCATCCACGCCTGTTCAGGATTGACGAAGAAGGCCTCGGCAACCCACCAGCAGCCCAGCAGGAAATAGCCGAAACCGAACCACCACCCCATCGCGAACCCGCCGCGCAACCGCCGCGACCGTTCACTCAGGATCATCAGGGCCGGATAGGCCAGAAGGCCGGGAACCATGCCGAACGGTGGATGAGCCAGCGCCGCCGCCACCCCCAACAAAAGGGCCAGAAGGATACGGACCCAGCCCCTATCCCATAGGCCAGCAGGAATCCGTGCCATCTGTTCGCCCCCTAGATCTGTTGTTCTGCGGCATAGGGATCGGCGATCCCCATTCCGGCGAGGATAAGCCGTTCCTCGCCTTCCATTTCTTCGGCCTCGTCGTCCTCGATATGGTCATAGCCGAGAAGGTGCAGAACCCCGTGGACGACCAGATGGCTGAGGTGATCGGCCAGGGTCTTGTTCTGGGCCACCGCCTCGGCGGCGCAATAGTCATAGCCGAGGATCACATCGCCCAGATGCGGAAAGGCTGACTCCGCCGCCGGAAACGACAGCACATTGGTGGGCTTGTCCTTCTGGCGGAAACGGGCGTTCAGGTCCTGAACCGTGGGATCGTCGGCCAGCAGGATCACCACATCGCCCTCGGCCTTGCCCAGCGCCGCGGTGGCGGCACGGGTCACAATGGCCTCGACGTCGGGCAGGGCCTTGGTCCAGGCCTCTGCTTCCAGCTCGACTTCGATCATCAGTCTTCGGTTTCCAACTCGTTGAACGGGCGGCTGCGGGCCGCGTCACTGTCATAGGCGCGCACGATGCGCTCGACGAGGGCATGGCGCACCACGTCATCGGATTTGAACTGGTGGATGCCCACGCCCTCGACGCCGTTCAGGATACGCAGCGCATGGGCAAGGCCGCTGTCGCTCGGGTTCATCAGGTCGATCTGCGTCGGGTCGCCCGTCACCACCATCTTGGCCCCTTCGCCCAGACGGGTCAGGACCATCTTCATCTGCATGCGCGAGGTGTTCTGGGCCTCGTCAACGATGACAAAGGCGTGGCTGAGGGTGCGGCCACGCATGAAGGCGATGGGGGCAGCCTCGATCTCGCCCTTCTCGCGGCGGCGGGCCACGTCATCGGCACCGAGGATGTCGTTCAGTGCCTCCCAGATCGGGGCGAGATAGGGATCGACCTTTTCATTCAGATCACCCGGCAGGAAGCCTAGCTTCTCGCCTGCCTCGACGGCGGGGCGGGTGATGACCAGGCGGTCCACCTGTCCGCGCTTGAGCAGTGAGGCGCCATAGGCGGCAGCGAGGAAGGTCTTGCCCGTACCGGCCGGGCCGACACCAAAGGTCAGCTCACAACGGCCCAGCAGTTCCAGATAGCGGGCCTGAGACGGGGTCTTGGGCGCGATCGCCCCACGGCGCCCGACGGGCAGCGAAGCGGCCTCAGGCACCGTGCGGCCCTGACCGGGACGCGGGGCCTTGACCGACTGGCCTACGGCGGTGCGGATGTCAGCCTCGCCGATCTCTGCCCCGCGGTCGGCGGCGGTCGCCAGATTTTCGATCACGCGCTTGGCCTGTGCGCGGTCGCGCGGCGAGCCGTTGATCGACACGCCGCCACCGGGCGTCTCGATCAGGACGCGGAAAGCATCCTCGATCAGCGCCATGTGACGGCTGCCCGGGCCGATGACGGCACGCAGGGCCTTGTCGCTCAGAGACAGAAACTCGGACTCGCGTGCCATCAGGCTTTCCTTTCAACCCTTAAGGCCACACGCCGACGGCGGCGCAGGCTTTCAGGGAAACGGCTGTCAGCGGGTTTGGATCAGCTTGCCGGTGAGGCTGTTTTGCTGACCGCTGAGGATTTCGACCTCGACGATCTGGCCGATCAGGTGATCGGCGTCCTCGACGTGGACGGATTGCAGATAGGGCGAACGGCCAATCGCCTGCTGGCCGTGGCGGCCCTTCTTCTCGAACAGCACCGGCAGGACGCGGCCCGCCAGCGACTGGTTGAAGGTGACCTGCTGTTCGGTCAGCAGCGATTGCAGCGCATGCAGACGCGCCTTGGCCACATCGTCCGGCACCTGCGCGGCCATGGTGGCCGCCGGCGTACCCGGACGCGGCGAATACATGAAGGAGAAGGCGCTGGCGTAGTTGACGCGGCGCACCAGATCCAGCGTGTCCTCGAAATCGCGGTCCGTCTCGCCGGGGAAGCCGACGATGAAGTCGCCCGACAGGGCCATGTCGGGGCGGGCCTCGCGGATGCGGTCGATCAGGTCGAAATATTTCTGGCGACCGTGCTTGCGGTTCATCAGGCGCAGTATGCGGTCCGAACCCGACTGCACCGGCAGGTGCAGATAGGGCATCAGGGCCTGAAGATCGGCATGGGCCGCGATCAGGTCATCCGACATGTCGTTCGGGTGGCTGGTCGTATAGCGGATGCGGTCGATGCCGGGGATTTCCGCCAGCGCATAGGCCAGCTTGGCCAGGGTGAACGGCTTTCCGTCCGCACCTTCGCCGTCGTAGGCATTCACATTCTGACCCAGCAGGGTGATCTCGCGCACGCCACGGTCGGCCAGCGCGCGGGCCTCTTCCAGAACGGCCTTGACCGGGCGCGACCATTCGGCGCCGCGCGTATAGGGCACAACGCAGAAGGTGCAGAATTTATCGCAGCCTTCCTGAACCGTCAGGAAGGCGGTGACGCCATCGGTGCCGCGCGCGACGGGCAGGGCGTCAAACTTTTCATTGGGCGCGAAATCGGCACCGATGCGCTCGCCACGGGCGCGGGCGGTGCGGGTCAGCAGTTCCGGCAGCTGGTGATAGGCCTGCGGGCCGACAACCAGATCAACCGCAGGCTGGCGGCGCATGATCTCTTCGCCCTCGGCCTGGGCCACGCAGCCCGCCACGGCGATGGTCATCGCGCCCTGACCGTTGGCGGCCTTCTCGTCCTTCATCTGGCGCAGCTTGCCCAGTTCCGAATAGACCTTTTCGGCGGCCTTCTCGCGGATGTGGCAGGTGTTCAGGATGACGAAGTCGGCACCTTCGGGCGTGTCGGTCGTCGCATAACCCAGCGGGCGCAGGACGTCAGCCATGCGCTCGCTGTCATAGACATTCATCTGACAGCCGTAGGTCTTGATGAAGAGGCGCTTGGGCGCGTCACCTTCGGCACGGACGGCGTCCGGCACAGCCACAGTCGGATCGAGAGTATCGGTCATAGGCGGCTTATGATGCCGTCTTTGGGCATCTGCAAGGCACGGGCGGTCTCAAACATCGCCCATGCCTTGCGAAAACAGTCTCACTCCGCCGCGCTTTCAGGCGTGCGGGGCGCGCGTTCACGCTTGAAGATCAGGCCTTCGCGCTCGGTCGGTTCAGCCCCCGGAATGGCGTGGCCGTACAGTTCCAGCTTGTGTCCCACCAGTTCAAAACCCAGCTTACGCGCGATCTCGTTCTTCAGGCGCTCGATCTCGGCGTCGAAAAATTCGATGACCTCGCCGGTCTTGGTGTCGATCAGGTGGTCGTGGTGGTCGTCACCCGCTTCTTCATAGCGGCTGCGGCCATCGCCGAAGTCGTGTTTTTCAACGACGCCCGCCTCTTCGAACAGGCGGACGGTACGATAGACCGTAGCGATCGAAATATGCGGATCGATCGCTGATGCGCGGCGATAAAGCTCTTCCACATCAGGGTGATCCATAGCGTTCGAAAGCACGCGGGCAATCACACGACGCTGCTCGGTCATGCGCATGCCGCGATCGGCGCAAAGTTTCTCTATCCGGTCCATCCATAGAGGATAGGGCGGACTTGGAATTTATGGAAGCTATAGAGAAAAGTTCAGAACCATCACCTTGGCGTGTTCAGAACTTCCATCTGCACGCTTGTAATAGTTCTTGCGCAGGCCGACCGTTTGAAAGCCGATAGACTGATATAGGGCAATGGCGCCGCCGTTTGATTCCGCCACCTCAAGGAACATCTGTTTCGCGCCCAGAGCCGCACTGGAGACTATAGCCGCCTCGATCATTGCGCGGCCCAACCCCTGCCTGCGCCATGAAGGGCGGACAGCCACGGTCAGGATTTCCGCCTCGTCCAATACGGTTCGGGTCAGGATAAAGCCCCTGGCGTCTCCGTTGACCTGGACCTCGGGGCTCCGCAGCAGTTCTGAAAAGGAAGCTTCGTCCCACGGCGTATCGAAAGCTTCCGCGTGGATGTCCGCCAGTTCTTGCGGGGTCATAACGTCGCAACAGTCCGGGGCTGGCCGGGCAGTCGGGTGGGCGGCGTGGCATCCGGGGCGCGCAGATAAAGGGGCTTGGGCGGATAGGCGTCGGCATCAAGCGTGGCCGTCAGATGGGCCAGGGCCTCTGCCGTCGGCGCGGCCAAAGGCTGGATATCAATGGAAGACAGCCTAGCATCGGCTTCAACCAATACCGGCGCACCCGAACCCACGATGACGGTCGATCCTGTATCCGCCAGCGACACCACGCGCTCGGCAGCCTCGGCCAGAGGCACGGCCTCGGCAGGGGAAATCGCCACCCCGTCTTTGAAGCTACGCATATAGACCTGACCGCGCCGTGCATCGATTGCAGCCACGACAAAACCGGATGCAGGGACCGATGCCGCCAAGGCATCAAGCGTAGACAGGCCCACGACCTTGGCCCCCAACGCCGCGCCAAGGCCAAGACCAAAGCTCAACCCGACACGCAGACCTGTAAAACTGCCCGGCCCGACGGTCACGCCGATGCGCTCTATGCCTGACAAACCGCCTGCATCCGCAGCCGCGTCACGCGCCATTCCGCCCAGACGTTCCTGATGGCCCTTGGTCATTTCCTCGCGGCGCACACCGTCGGCTTTGACCTGACCGTCCGCGACAGTGAAACACCCTGCAAGGCAGGCCCCGAGGGCCGTATCGATGACCATGACTTTCATGGTCCCCTCCTAGCGCCGTCAGGCGCTTGGTGCCAGCGCCTCGGCAATACGACTTATGGAACGTCGCAGGGCGCGGTCCTCGATACGGTTGAATGACCGGACCAATTGCCGCGCTTCCATCGAATAGACGCGATGGCTTCCGGGCAGGGGTTCGTCACGCTCGGAAGAGGGGAAGAAAGCCCCGACGGGACAATTCAGGATCTGCGACAGCTGAAATAGGCGACCGGCCGAGAGACGGTTCTGGCCCGCCTCGTATTTCTGGACCTGCTGGAAACTGATGCCCAGTTGTTGGGCCAATGCGGATTGGGACAGCCCCTGATGCTGGCGCCGCTGCGCGACCGCGCGACCGACCATGACATCAACCTCTAAGACCTGACGCGCCATTGAACCCCCTTCACCTTGCAACAATATCGTTGCATGGTGCCACGGAAGTTGCAACGTTTTTGTTTCATCAGGTGTCGTGACGGGCGACCACCGCACACACACGGCGGACATTTGCCGGTGACAGGGTTACATTTCGCGAATGCGCATCGGCCACCACGACCTGTCTATCGGTTAGACGGACAAACAGGCCGACCAGCCGTCGCCCGTCCTTCAACTCAAGCACACAACCGCCACCTTCACGCGGCAGCCTGTCGGGATCGTATTCGATGACAGTATCGGCGAAAGCCCACGGTGCCATGTCGTCCGATCCCATTCGGAACATGACTGTCTCGGGTTGGACCGGGGCGAGGGGAGGAGACGGTCGCGCGGGTCTATGGTCAAAGTCACGGCCCTTCGAGGAAAGCCCGCCATTCGATGTCGTGTCCGCAGGATCGGGTGATCCGCCATCCAGACGCAGGGCAAGGTCTTCGGGCGTCGCATCAAGAGCCTGTGTCAGGCGCCTTTGAACATCCGGCCGGAAAATGCCCGCGCGGCGTCCGGCCTCGTACAGGCTCCACCCCTGACTGGTCATGCCGATACGGCTTCCCGCCTCGGCCTGGCTCAACCCCCGCTCTCGACGCATAGCGGCGAGTGCCTCGCCGATACGACCGGCCTCTTCACGTTCGTTCATCAGCCCAGCTTGCCACTTCGCATCGCACGTGACGAGAGGGTTTCATGTGAAACATTAAGTCGCTGCGCCCTTGCGATCCGGCAGGCGAGGGGGCATCTGGCAATCATGTTCATTCAGACCGAACCCACTCCGAACCCGAACGCGTTGAAGTTCCTGCCGGGCCGCGAAGTCGCCCCGGGGACGTCGATCGAATACCGCACCATCGAAGAGGCCGCCGCCTCCGCGCTGGCGGAAGCCCTGTTCGAACTGGAAGGCGTGGACGGGGTGATGTTCGGCGAGGACTATATCTCGGTCACCCGCCACGAGCGCGGTCCGTCATGGTCGGACATGAAGGCCCCGATCCTGTCGGTCATCATGGACCACTTTGTCTCGGGTGCCCCCCTTCTGCGTTATGAAACCGCCGGTGACACCCACGCCGCGCAGGAAGATGACGAGATCACCCTCGAAATCAAAAACCTGCTGGATAGCCGCATCCGTCCGGCCGTTGCCCAGGACGGCGGCGACATCCTGTTCGACAGCTTCGACCACGAGACGGGCATACTGCGTCTGCGCATGCGCGGCGCCTGCTCGGGCTGTCCGTCGTCAGCCGCGACGCTGAAGTCCGGTGTCGAACAGATGATGCGCCACTATGTACCCGAAGTGACCGCCGTCGAGCAGGTCATCTAAAAACCGCCTCGAAGGGCCGTCAGGCCATGTCTTCAATATCGGCGTCGGTCATTTCACCCGGCACGATGGTGACAGGCAGCTTGCGCCCTTCGACGCCCACACCTTTGTTGACGATAGACGTCACCAGTGGCCCGGGCCCGCGCGACCCTGTTGCCGAGGCCAGAACCAGAATTTTGATGTCCGGGTCTTCTGCCGCCGCGCGCCGTACCGCCGCCAGAGGATCTCCCTCGTAAATGAGGAAAATCGGTGTCGCTCCGGAAAGGGCCGTCACCCTGTCTGACAGACTGGCCAGAAGGGTTTCGGCCTCGGCGCGTTGTTGCCTGCGGATTTCGTCACGCACACCCGTCCAGTGCTCTTCGGTTGCCTCTGGCGTTACGCGCAACAGCACGACACGACCGCCCGTCGAGCGGGCACGCTTTGCCGCATAGCCAAGGGCCGCGTTCATTTCAGGCGTATCGTCAACGACGACCAGAAATTTGCGGATCAAGGGGCGTCTCCTTGCTGCGTGATTTGATCAGCTAAACCAAAGCACTGATGAAGGCCAAGTCCCTTCACGCCCTCGTCATCGACATGAAAAAGGGCGGCCTGTTTCCAGACCGCCCATTTCCACTGTCCAGACGAGGTTAAGCCTCGCTGGAGATCACCTCGCGGATCGCCGCATTGGCGATGGTCAGCTTGGCGAAGGTCCAGCCCGCGCCCGAGGCCTCGATCTCGTCTACCGAGGCGCGCAGCGCCTCGACCGACGGCAGGCGCTGGCCGATCCATGCATCGACAGCATCCTCGGCCTTGGCTTCGGTTTCGCCGACTTCCTCGTTGCAGGTCTTGGCGACAGAACGGGTGAGGGTCATTTCCTCGGTCATAAGGTCCTGCACCAGACGGCGCACGGCCAGACGGTCGAAGTGATCACCCGATTTCACCGAACCGGCCGCGGCACGCAGACGGTCGAAATCAAAGGCGGCGCCAACCTGGTGATAGAGGCGGGCCATAGCCGGAGCTTTCCAGCCGGCTTCATCGGCCAGATCGCCGATGTCGGCGGTCGCCACCAGCGGACGCAACATGGCCACGGTGCGGGCCAGTTCTTCCGGTGCCCCCAGATCGATGAAGCGCTGGACGCGCTCTTCCAGACGGCCCTGTTCGAAGCGCGACAGCACATCGCCACCGGCCTGACGCAGGGCGTCGGCGTGCGGGCGGTACTTCTCGATCAGACCACCGACGCTGGTTTCCTGGCGGGCCGCACGTCGGGCCAGCCAGAAGGTCTGGCGACGCAGGACCACGGCGATTTCCTGATAGAGGGCCAGCTGGGCCTCTGCCGGAATCTTCAGGTCCAGACCCGAGACGGCATCCCATGCCTCATCCAGACGGAAGATGCGGCGGGCGGCCTCAAATGCCACGGTCATGGCGGTGGTGTCGCACTCTGCGGCAGCGCGCAGGCGGTCCGGGAAGGTCGGGCCGCACATGTTGACGATCTCGTTGGCCATCACGGTCGAGATGATCTCGCGGCGCAGACGGTGACCGGCCATGTCGGCCTCGAACTTGGCCAGCGGAGCCGGAAAGTAGCGGATCAGGCTTTCCTCGAAGAACGGATCTTCCGGCGCCTGAGAGGCGACGATGTCGTCCGACAGTTCCAGCTTGGCATATGCCGTCAGCACCGCCAGTTCCGGACGGGTCAGACCTTCGCCATCCTTCTTCATCTCGGCCAGCTTGGCATCGTCCGGCAGGTATTCCACCGCACGGTTCAGCTTACCCTCGGCTTCCAGCGCATGCATGAAGCGCTGCTGGGCGTCGAGGGCCGCCGCGCCTTCGGCCTGTTGAAGGCTGACGGCGAGGGTCTGGTCATAGTTGTGGGCCAGCACCTTCAGGCCGACTTCCTCGGTCATCGACTTCAGAAGGGCGTTGCGGTCCTCGGCCTTCAGGTTGCCAGCGGCGATGGCACCGCCGGTCAGGATCTTGATGTTCACCTCATGGTCCGAGGAGTCCACACCGGCCGAGTTGTCGATGGCGTCGGTATTCAGACGCACACCGGCACGGGCGGCCTCGATACGGCCCACCTGCGTGGCGCCGAGGTTGGCACCTTCGCCTACGACGGCGGCGCGCACGTCGCCACCGTTGATGCGGATGCTGTCGTTGGCCTTGTCACCCGCCTGGGCGTTGGTCTCGCCCGCACCCTTGATGTAGGTGCCGATGCCGCCGAAGTAGAGCAGTTCGACGCGGGCCTTCAGGATGGCCTGCATCAGTTCCTGCGGCGTGACCGTGTCGGCCTCGATATCCAGCAGTTCCTTGATCTGCGGGGTCAGGGTGACCGACTTGGCGTTGCGCGGGAACACGCCACCGCCTTCCGAGATCAGCGACTTGTCATAGTCCTGCCAGCTGGTGCGCGGGGTGTTGAACAGACGGTTGCGCTCTTCCCACGACTTGGCCGGATCCGGGTTCGGATCGATGAAGATATCGCGGTGGTCGAAGGCAGCGACCAGTTTGATCGCCTTGGACAGCAGCATGCCGTTGCCGAACACGTCGCCCGACATGTCGCCCACGCCCGCCACGGTGAACGGTTCGGACTGGATGTCCTTGCCCATCTCGCGGAAGTGGCGCTTGACGGCTTCCCATGCGCCGCGTGCGGTGATGCCCATTTCCTTGTGGTCGTAACCGGCCGAGCCGCCCGAAGCAAAGGCATCGTCCAGCCAGAAGCCGTAGGACTGCGACACGCCGTTGGCGATATCGGAGAAGGTGGCCGTGCCCTTGTCGGCGGCGACCACCAGATAGGGGTCGTCACCTTCCCAGGCGATCACATTGTCAGGGCGGACCGGAGCGCCTTCACCGACGATATTGTCGGTGATGTCCAGCATGCCCGACAGGAAGGTCTTATAGGCGCGGATGGCTTCGGCCTGAAGCGCGTCGCGGTCACCACCGACCGGAAGCTGTTTCGGATAGAAGCCGCCCTTGGAGCCGACCGGCACGATGACCGAGTTCTTCACCTGCTGGGCCTTCACCAGACCCAGAACCTCGGTGCGGAAATCGTCGCGGCGGTCCGACCAGCGAAGGCCGCCACGGGCCACCGGACCGAAGCGCAGGTGCGCGCCCTCGACGTGCGGCGCCCAGACGAAGATTTCGCGGAACGGCTTGGGCAGGGGCATGTCCTCAAGCTCGCGCGGGGCGATCTTGATCGAGATGTGCGGCTTGCCCTGATAGAAGTTGGTGCGCTTCAGCGCCCCGATCAGGTCAGCGAGACGACGCAGGGCGCGGTCGTGATCCAGGCTGGCCACATCCTGCAACAGGGTGGCGATTTCCGACTGGATACGGGCGACTTCCTCTTCGCGCGAGGCGGCATCGCCACCGGCGGCCGGATCGAACTTGGCCTTGAACAGCGCCAGGATGGCACGCGACACGGCTGGATAAAGCTTGAGGGCTTCTTCCTGTATCGCCTGCGACGGGTCCAGGCCGGTTTGCTGGCGATAGCGGGCGAGGGTGCGGATCAGGGCTGCCTCGCGCCAGTCAATGCCCAGTTCCAGCACCAGACGGTTGAAGCCGTCGCTCTCGGTGCGACCATTCCACACCGCCGCAAAGGCGGCCTCGAACGGGGCCTTGATGTCCGAGAATTGCAGTCCCTCACCACGCGGATCTTCCAGCAGGAAGTCGTGGATATAGATCGGCGCGTCCCCGGTCGGGCGCACGACGTGGTCGGATTCCTCGAGGGTCTTCAGGCCCATATCCGCCAGGATCGGCAGAACATCCGACAGCGGCACGGCGCCGCCACGGCGATACAGTTTGAAGCGGAACTGCAGCGGGCTTTCGGCGGCGGTGCGGAAGGCGCGGACGGCCACCGACTCGGCGGTGATGCCATCGCCCTCGCCCGAAGCGGCCAGACGGTCGAACTGTTTCAGGTCCTGGGCAGCTTCGGCGGCATCGTAACGGTCGCGATAACCGGCCCCAAAGGCATCAGCCCACTTGGCACTGGTCGGGCCTACGGCCACTTCATCGAACTCGGCAGCACGAAGCGCGCTTTCGAAACGGTCGATCCACGAACGCCCTGCCTCGGCCACGCGGGCCTCCAGCGCCTTGTGATCCGGTACCGGATGCTCGCCCGGCGTCACGCCGATGATGTAGTGCACGCGGGTCAGCGGCTGATCCGACAGCTGCGGATACCAAGCCGAGACGCGGCCACCCCATTCCTCGGCAAGGATACGCCCGATACGGGCGCGCAGGACGGCATCGAAACGTTCGCGCGGGATAAAGGCCAGCACCGACACGAAACGGTCGAACGGATCACGGCGCGAGAACAGACGGATACGCGGACGGTCATAGAGGTGCAGGATACCCAGAGAGGTATCCAGCAGTTCGTCTTCCGAAATCTGGAACAGCTCGTCGCGCGGATAGTTCTCGAGGATGTTCTTCAGGCGCTTGTAGTTGTGCGTGCCCGGCGCCTTGCCCGCGCGTTCCAGCGCATTGGCCACCTTGCGCCGGATCAGCGGCACTTCCTTGGCCATCTTGTCATAGGCTTCGGCGGTGAACAGACCGACGAAACGGGTCTCGCCCACAACGCGGCCGTTGTCGTCGTAGCGTTTGACGCCGATGTAATCCATGTAGGCGCGGCGATGCACGCGCGAGCGCAGATTGGACTTGGCGACCGTCACCGGCTCGCTCTGGTCAAGCTGCTGTTTCATGGCTTGCGTCAGGACGTTCGGCTCCGAAGCCCGGCGCAGCACACGACGTTCCGGCGAACGCAGAACACCAAGGCCCTCGACCTTGCTCATCGGCTCTTCGGCTTCGCTCGGGAATTCGTATTCACGGGCACCGAGGAAGACGAAATGGTCGCTCTTCACCCAACGCAGGAAGGCGATGTTCTCCTGCAGGGCCGCTTCGTCGATGCGGCCCGAAGAGGTTTCGGCTTCAAGGCGGCTGATCGCCGACTGCATGGTCTCGACCATAGCGGCGTGATCGTCCACTGCGGCGTGCACATCCGACAGGGCGGCGGCCAGACCTTCACCCAGGACGTCGCGGCGTTCCTGCGGCAGCGGATCGATAATCAGGATGATCAGGGAGTCACGGCGCCCGCCGGCGACCTCGACGATCGGGTGATAGAAGGCGCGGACCGTCACGCCTGCATCGGCCAGTTCGCCCAGCACACTGTCCACGAGGAAGGGGGCGTCGTCCTGGATGATCAGGACCTGATCATAACCCGTGGCGCGACCATCGGCACCCGCCAGAGAACGTACAGTCACAAGAGCGGCGGAACCCGCCTCGCGTTTCTCGGCCTGTTCCAGGGCCTGATTGAGAAGGGACGCCAGATCCTTCAGATCGATGTCCGGCGTTTCATCGGATTCATAGTCTTCGATGACCTGTTTCAGCAGGGAAGCCTGTGCCGCGCCCGGGGGCCCCGCCGCAACCTCGGAGAAAGCTTTCTCAAGCGCCTCCATATTGGCCAGGTCGGCAGGAGCAGAACGCGAAGCGGCTGACATGTGAAAATCTCATCAGACGGGGCAGGATGCCACCAGATGATCCCACATTAGCGCCCTCAATTCTTATTCCTAGAGGGGTTTGCGCCTTTAAGTCTGTGTGCACCGCACAATGTTGCGCGAACGGCCCATTACCAAGAATACAGACCCGTGATCTGCCACAATGTTGAACGATTTTGCCATTTTAGGCCGGATTACACTTCACCCTTACGTCAAGGTAAGGATGGTCGGTCGAAATATTCGGGCCTGAATTGAACAAGGCCGTCGAACGGGGTCCGACGGCCTGCTCAGTCCGGCGCTATAGGAGGGGGAGGGGAAGCGCCGGCCATTTACGAAGGGCCCCAGGGGGAGGGGAGGGGGAAGGGACCCCGTCGTGTGATTACCGATTTAGGGGTCGATTGCGGCGAATCAAGGACCGATAGACGAATTTTTTCGGTCTTTTTGAAATCAGCGCGTGAACTTTCCTAACACCCGCTCGAATAGTGACGCTTTCTTGCCATCACCATTGTCGTCGCCTTTTTCCGCATATGGATTGCCGTCACCGGACAGCAGGACCGCCATCCAGCGCGACGATTTGAATTCCGCCAGAATAGCCATCGCCATGACAGCCAGCGGAGTGGACAGGAACATACCGGCCACGCCCCACATCTTGCCCCAGAAGGCCAGGGCCAGAAGTACGGCAATGGGGTCGATATTCTGGTTGTCGCCCTGCATGCGCGGCTGGACGACATTGCCGACGACAAACAGCACAACCTGCAAACCGATCAACAGGATCATGGCAGGCCAATAGCTTTCAAACTGGACCAGCGCGAACAACGGCGGCGCCAGACCCGCAATCGCACCGCCCAGGATCGGGATAAAGCCCACGATAAAGATCACAAAGGTCCAGAACTCGGCGTTCTGAAGACCCACCACACGCATCAATATCCAGGCCACCAGACAGATCATCACGCCAGTAACAGCCTGCACCCACAGATAGCCCTCAACGCCACCGCGAACACGTTCGAAAACCTCCACGGCCTCGTGACGACGTCCACGGTCAGGGAACATATTGATGATCTTCTTTTTGAAGCCCTGCTTTGAGGCGATCAGAAAGCCGAGATAAATCAGTACGAAGAAGGCACCCGAAGCGGCACCCTGTACCTGAACCGCCGCAACCGTCAGCCAGCCGCGGACATCGACACCGGCCATGAGGTCCTGGAACGTCGGAGGATGTTCCATACCGACCATGCCGCTGATATCCAGAATAATCCGGTCGAGACGCGGGCCGATACTGCCCGCGACACCGGTGGCGTCTGTGAAGAAGCCAGCCGCGCCGTCAACGATGATCCATAGCGAGCCAAGGAAGCCGACAACCACCAGGCCCACAGCCGCGATACCGGCAAAGCGCACAGGAACCCGTGCCTTGTTGATCAGCCAGCGCTCGATCCCCGCGATCATGATCATCAGGAAGATGGCCATCGCCAGCGGCGTCAGAATATCCCTCAGCCAGTACAGGGTGGCACCGGCAGCCACGACGGCGGTGAGCACCAACGCATTACGCGAGGCAAGGGCTGTGTCTGAGGTAAGCGGCAGCTTCATAGCAGAGAGTGTCCAGTTTAGGCGGCGGAGCGTCAATCGCTGGGAGACGGGAATGTTCCTTTATCGGCCCTAGCCTCTTGTCGTTCGCTCACGCGTGACGCAGCGTAGGGTTCTGATACGGAGACCGTTTTAATGACCGATGCGCCTTCGATATTTCTGGGTCAGTCCTTCGAGGGCGAACCCCAGAAACTCCTGCTCAACCGCGCCAACCGCCACGGCATCGTCGCCGGTGCTACAGGCACGGGAAAGACTGTCACCCTGCAGATCATGGCACAGGGCTTTTCAGACGCGGGCGTGCCGGTGTTCTGCGCCGATATCAAAGGCGACCTGTCAGGGGTGAGCCAGCCCGGAGATGTGGCCAAGTTTTCGGAACGCGCCGGTAAAATGGGTCTGGAACTGACCGGCCGGGCCGCACCGACCGTGTTCTGGGATCTGTTCGGAGAAAAGGGCCATCCGATCCGGGCCACGGTCTCAGATGTCGGGCCCTTGTTGCTGGCCCGGATGCTGGAATTGAACGACGTGCAGGAGGGCGTACTGTCCATCGCCTTCCACGTCGCGGACAAGGAGGGCCTGCTGCTGCTGGATCTGGAGGATTTGCGCAGCCTGCTGACCTATGTGTCCGAGAACGCCAAGACCATCGGTGCCGAGGTGGGCAACGTCTCGCCCCAGTCCGTGGCCGCCATCCAAAGGGCCCTGCTCCAGCTGGAACAACAGGGGGCCAAATCCTTTTTCGGCGAACCCGCCCTGAGGCTGGACGACCTGATCCGGACGTCCCTGGACGGACGGGGCCAGATCAATGTTCTGGACTCCACCCGCCTGATGAACAATCCGCGCCTGTACGCGGCATTCCTGCTGTGGCTGCTGTCGGAACTGTTCGAACAGCTTCCCGAAATCGGTGACCCGGACAAGCCGCGCCTCGTCTTCTTCTTCGATGAAGCCCACCTGCTCTTCAAGGATGCGCCCAAAAGTCTGCTGGAAAAGATCGAACAGGTCGTCCGCCTGATCCGCTCGAAAGGTGTCGGTGTCTATTTCGTCACCCAGAACCCCGCCGATATTCCCGACACTGTGCTGGCCCAGATGGGAAACCGCATCCAGCACGCCCTGCGCGCCTATACACCCGCCGAGCAGAAGGGCCTGAGAGCGGCCGCTCAATCCTTCCGCACCAATGGGGGCTTTGACACCGCCGAGGCCATACAGGCGCTCGGGGTGGGCGAGGCGCTTGTCTCGACGCTGGACGAGAAAGGGGCACCGACGGTGGTGGCCCGCTCCAAGATCAGGCCACCGGACTCGCGTCTGGGCCCGGCAACCGATGCAGAGCGGGCGCAAATCCTGCAGTCCAGCCCTGTACGCGGCGTCTACGGTACGGCCATCAACCGCGAGAGCGCCGAAGAAGTGCTGAAAGCCCGCAAGGCACAGGCCACACGTATCGAGGCCGAACAAAAACAGGCCGAAGAAGCCGAAAAGCAACGCGCCAAGGCCCAGAAAGAGGCCGCAAAGACCACCCGCGCTCCGGCGCGCAGATCCAGCCGGCAGACACCGACCGAAGCCCTGATGAAGTCGGTGCTGCGTACTGCCGGCTCCACCATTACGCGTGAACTGTTACGCGGTGTGCTGGGCGGACTGAAACGCCGCTAGGCCTTATTGGCGCGGCATCAGCCGCCACATGCGAAGCGGGTGCCTGACGGTGCCCGCTTCCGCACCGGCAGCATCGCCTGTGCCCATATAGAGATCGGCACGGACCTGGCCGCGAATGGCCGATCCGGTATCGAGCGCCATCATCAAGCCCCGATAGCTGCCACGGGCGCCGCGCAGGTTCCCGCCATCACCTTCGATCCATACAGCTTCGCCATACGACCATTTCGACGGATCCACCGCGATGGACCGCCGTGCGTGCAATGGAATGTTCGCCGCGCCGACCGCTTCGCGACCGTCATCAGGGGCCAGGGTGAAGAAGATGTAGCGGGGATTGAGCTGCATCACCTCGCGCGCCAGCGGACCGCGGTTACGGGCCAGCCAGCCGCGGATGGCATCACCCGACGTACCGTTTTGCGGCAACAGGCCGCGCTCGGCCATAGGACGGGCAATACCGACAAATCTCTGTCCATTGTCGGCGGCATAGGCTGCCCGCATGCGGCGCCCGTCGGGGAAGGTCAGGTTTCCTGAGCCCTGGATCTGCAGGAAGAACAGATCCTCGGCCCGCATCCAGGCCAAGGCCTGCGACTGCGCCGAACCTGCCTCGATGGCCCGCCGGTCGCCCACCGACGCCAGATTGGCCGGACGGCTGAGAACAGGCATGTCGAACTCTGAATCCGGAATCCAACGGGCCGGATATTCAGGCGCGAAATAGGATGTCAGCAAACCGTTGGAGCCATCATCGTTGCGCACTTCGACAGCCACGAACCATTGCTCGAAAAAGGCCCGCGCGGTTTCCGCGGAAGGGTGCGGATAGCGGGACATCATGGACTTGGCGTTCTGGCAAGCCTGATAGGGGGTGCGCAATACACCACAGCCCTCGGCATAGGCCCGCAGCGCGCCTTGATGATCCTCGTACTCCCAGCCCGGAAGCTGGGTCAGGGGTTGGCCATAGGGTTGGGGTCCGGGATAGGGCACGGGCCCCGTCTGGGGCGGCACATTGGCCGGCGGATAGTTCACCGGCGGGACATTCGGCTGTCCCGGATAGGGAAGGGTGGGTACTTTCGGCGACGAGGCACAGGCCGCTGCCAGAAGGACAAGTGCCAGTCCGGCAAAGCCACGGCCTGCGGAATTCAATCCATTACCCGCTACGCTACGCATACTACCCTCTGCCCCCATCAGGCCGTGGCCGCCTCGACCTTGGCCAAAGCCCAGTTGGGGTCCGAGGAACCGAGGCGACGCTCGAACGTCCATACCTCGGCGGTACGGCGTTCCTCGACATGGCTTTCACCGGAGGTTTCGGTAACCGTATTGCGCACCTCGGCGAGGAAGCGCACGCGGGCCTTGGCGACATCACCCTCTACGGTGCCCAGTTCGAGATCGGCACGTGGCGGGGATACCAGTTCCACGGCCTCGGTACGTCCCGCCGTCTCGCGGGCCGAGATACCGGCGTTGAAAGAGGCCATGACCTTTTCGGTCAGCAGGGGGCGCAGGGCCTCACGGTCACCGCGCGCATAGGCACGGACAATGGTTTCATAGGCCTGGCGGGCCCCATCAATGAAGCGGGCCGGATCAAAAGCCGGATCACGCTCCTTCAGACCTGCAATCGCCGTGGCGATTGCGGGGTCCACAGGCGGTTGCCCCTGCACCTTGGGATCACCGCCGACGGGCAGAGGGGGGGCAATGACCATGCCCTTGGCCTTGGCCTTTTTGGCGTTGTCCTCGGGCTGACGCCCGACCTTCTTGCCCAAGACGTTATAGAGCTGGAACAGCAGAAACGCCGCTAGAACGGCGAACAACACGATCTGGACGGTCACGACGTAGTCATTCCTCAGTGTATCCGGCCAGTCGTACTGGCCCTCATGGGCAGCTGTCAGCCAAATCCGCTATCCGAAAACCGGCGAACAGGACAACAGCGCCTTCTTATCCTTGTGATTAGGGGGCGATTAGGACCGGCGCAAGGCAAAGCAAGTGTCTCAGCTTCCACCTACCGTTGCGACGGATAGTCCCAACGTGCTACCGCGACGCCATAAACCCGCCCCAAACGGGGGCACTTCGTTTTTTTCAAGAGACGGCCTTCGATATGACTGACGCTACGCAGCCCACCGACCCCAACGGCCAGAACCCGCAAGCCGATCAGGCACAGGGTCAGCCGCAAGGTCCGGGCTTCCGCATCCTGACCCAATATGTTCGCGACATGTCGTTCGAGAACCCGAAGGCACCGGAAAGCCTGCGCATCGAAGGCAAGCCGGCCATCGACATGGGCGTCGAGATGAACGCCGCGGGCCGTCCGGACGGTCTGTTCGAAGTCGAGCTGAAGCTGAGCGTCAAGGCCAGCGCCGAAGACAACACTCCGGTGTTCCAGGTCGAGCTGGTCTACGGTGGCCTGTTCGCCCTGACGGGTGTGGCACCGCAGGACATCGAGCCGATGCTGCTCATCGAATGCCCGCGCTACCTCTTCCCGTTCGCGCGCCAGATCATTGCCCAGGCCACGGCCGACGGCGGCTTCTATCCGCCGTTCATGGTCGACCCGATCGACTTTGCCGCCATCTATGTGGCCCGCCAGCAGCAGATCGCGGGCTCTCCGGCCGAAACCGGTCAGGCCTGATCCTTACCGATCAAACACACAAAAGCCCGTCACATAACGCGGCGGGCTTTTTTGTTCAGGCTTCGTCCTTGGCTGCGGGTTCAACGCCGAAACGGGTCCAGAGCGGATCCTTGACCCATTTGGCCAGAAAGGCACGGTGATCGGCGTCTTCCTGCGGGGTCAGTCGCGGGGGCAGGGCACGCGGGCGCGGACCATGTTCGGTGCGCCCCTGAACCACCGGCAGTCCCGAAGTGCTGACCGCACCACCGCCCAGATCAAAGGTCCGTTCCTTGCCACCCTTCAGCTCCAGATAGACCTCGGCCAGAAGGCGGGCGTCGATCAGCGCGCCGTGATAGGTCCGGTCGGCCAGCGAGATCTTGTAGCGCTTGCATAGGGCGTCCAGCGTATTGGGCTGGCCCGGGAACTTTGACTTGGCGATGGCCAGAGTATCGATCCAGCGCGGCTCGCCGGTGATGGGCTTGTGCGCGAGGGTCAATTCCCAGTCGATGAAGTTCCGGTCGAAGGCCGCATTGTGCGCGATCAGGGGCGCATCGCCGATAAAATCCAGGAACTCGTCTGCCATCTTGGCAAAGATCGGCGCATCCTTGACCATATCGTCGGTGATGCCGTGGACCTTAATGGCATCCTCCGGGATGGATCGCTCCGGATTGACGTAGCAGTGATAGGTCCGCCCCGTCGGCAACAGGTCGACAATCTCGATACAGCCCACTTCAATCAGGCGGTCGCCGGACTTGGGATCAAAGCCGGTGGTTTCGGTATCGAGGACGATTTCGCGCATGCCCTGTATTGCCCCCTTTATTGGTCCGAGAAAAGGCCCGCGCGGGCGCTCTTCCACGACGGATCAAGGACAGTGGCGACAATCTGTCTGATCCTTTGGCGGGCTGGCTCAAGGCCCTCGCCGGTCTCGACGATAAAGTCGGCCCGCGCCCGCTTTTCGGCATCTGGCATCTGGCGCGCGACAATGGCCTCAAGGCGCTCCGGCGTCATGCCCGGTCGGGCCAGAACCCGCTCCCGCTGAAGTTCTGCCGGTGCCGAAGCGACCACCGTGGCATCGACATAGGCGTCGGCCCCCGTCTCGAACAGAAGGGGAATATCCACGATGAAGAGACGAACACCCTCTTCCTTGGCCGTCCCCATTGCCCACATCCGGTCTTTCAGGACCAAGGGGTGAACAATCGCGTTCAGACGATCGAACTGCGCCCCGTCATTGCCGAGAACCGCCGCCAAACGCGGGCGATCCACCGCCCCGTCAACGATAACATCAGGCCCGAAAGCCTTGGCGATATCGGCGACTGCCTCTCCGCCCTTGGCGTACAGACGGTGAACGGCCGCGTCGGCATCCCAGACCACAGCCCCTTCTTCGCGAAAGAAGTCGGCGGTGGTCGATTTGCCCATGCCTATCCCACCCGTCAGGCCCAGAATAATCATCGGGCCTCTCCCAACAGGGTCAGGATGGTGGACCGGATGTCGATCGACGGGGGCGTCCGGCCAAAGAAGGCCTCGAACGACGGAACAGCCTGTCCGATCAGCATCGCCAGCCCATCCACCACCGTCAGTCCGTGATCGCGGCCCGACTGGAGGAAGGGGGTGATCAGCGGCTTATAGGTCATGTCCATGACCACCACCGTCGGCTTCAAGCGGCGCACATCATAGGTCGGCGGCACGCTCAGCGCATTGATCAGCAGATCGGCGTCATAGGTCTCGGCCTCGCCGTCAGCGACAGTGACCAGGCCGCCCAGATCATCGGCCAAGGCCTGTGCCCGCTCTTTCGTGCGGTTGAGCACCGATACCCTTGCCCCTGCCGTGACCAAGGCCCCCGCAGCGGCGCGGCTGGCACCGCCGGCGCCCAACAGCACGACCTTGGCGCCGTTGAGTTCAAGCGCTGGTGCCTGTTCCGACAGGGCATTGATGACCCCGCGGCCATCAGAACTGTCGCCATGGATTTGGCCATCCTTGAACACAAGGATATTGGCCGATTTGACCAGCCGCGCCGCCTCGGACACCCGATCACAGGCGGCAAAGGCCTGTTCCTTAAAGGGGGCGGTGACATTCACGCCCGCAATCAGTCCGGCACGGCCCGCGTTCAGAAGGGCGTCGAACCCCTCCGCATCCTTGGGGCCAAAGGCCGCATAGGTGCCGTCGATGCCCGCCGCATCCAGCCATCCGTTATGGATGGCGGGGCTGAGGCTGTGACCGATGGGCTGACCGACCACACCGGCCAGAATGGCGCGTCCGCTGATCCGGCTCATGCGGGCAGCACTCCAAAGGTGCGCAGCTTGTCCAGCACCAGCCATAGCGGCATGCCCAGCACGGTGAAATAGTCGCCGTCCACCTTGTCAAACAGCTGCGATCCCATGCCCTCGAGGCGATAGGAACCGACGCAGTGCAGCAGTTCCTCGCCTTCGTGCGCGATATAGGCTTCCAGAAAGGCGTCGGAGAAATCACGCACAAGCATGTCCGCCGTATCGGCATCGGCCCAGACGATTTCTCCGCCGCGGGCCAGAGCGACACCGGAATGAAGCTGGTGCGGACGGCCTCGCATGGCCGCCAGACGCGCCTTGGCCTGTTCCAGATCAGGGGCCTTGGAGATCAGACCGCCATCAAAGGCCAGCGTCTGGTCCGCACCTAGCACCACCGCATCGGGATGCTTCGCCGATACAGCCAATGCCTTGGCCTTGGCCAGATCGATGGCCAGTTGGCGGGGATCGACACCCGGAACCTTCAGGGCGTCTTCATCGACGCCGGCCACCTGAACATCAAAAGCCACGCCCGCATTGGTCAGCACCTCGCGGCGCACCGCGCTCTTGGACGCCAGAATAAAGCGGACCGAACTCATGAAGGCACTCCCATGCGGCGATTGCGCCGTGCATTGACCAGATTGACTATGGCTGCCGCCGTTTCCTCGACCGAGCGTCGGGTGACATCGATCACAGGCCAGCCACGGCGTTCAAAATCACGACGGGCCTTGATGATTTCGGCGCGGACGGCGTCGTGGTCGACATAGTCCGTCTCCTGGATCTGGTTCAGGCTGTCCAGACGGTTGCGACGGATCTGGACCAGACGGTCAGGCGAAACCGTCAGGCCGATCACCAGCGGATTGCGCAGTCCTTCCAGACGCGATCCGTCTTCGGAACCGGGCACCAGCGGCACATTGGCCGCGCGGATGCCGCGATGGGCCAGATAGATACAGGTGGGCGTCTTGGATGTGCGGCTGACCCCGCACAGGACGACATCGGCCTCTTCCAGCTCGGACAGCGATCCCTGACCGTCATCGTGGGCGATGGCGTAATCCAGCGCGCTCATACGGTTGAAATAGCCGGTATCCAGAGCGTGCTGGGCCCCGACGCGGGCAGAAACATCCGCACCGAGATAGTGCGACAGGGCCATGATCAGCGGATCAAGCGCACCGATCTGCGGAATATTCAAAGCCTTACAGCCGCGTTCCAGCTGTTCGCGCAGATCACGGTCAACCACCGTATGCAGGACCAGACCGGGGGCATCGGCGACCTCGGCCAACACCTCTTCCATCTGTCGCTCCGAGCGGACCAGGGCATAGATGTGTTCGATAGGAATAACGCCGTCAAAGCGGGCGACAACAGCCTTGGCCATCGCGTTCAGCGTCTCACCTGTCGAGTCAGACACCAGATGGACGTGGAAATAGGTCGCGATACGCGAGGTGCCGGGCGGGCGCGCGGGGCTCATTCGTCTTCCTTGAGCGGTCAAAGGACGGGTGACGCTGTTCTAGCCCCGTTTGCGTCGTGGCGCCCATACCCACCAAAACGGCGCCCTGACCGTGTGGAAAACCCGGGGCGCCATTCGCCGATTTCTGGGCGCCGAATTGGGCGTTCTGCGGCGCCATGGAGGGTGCCCATGAAGATCGGGCGCCAAAGTCATGAACGGCGCCCTGCCCGTCAAATTGGGCGCCGGTTATCTATCCCATGCTGTGTACAGAAATTGCTGTCCAATTTTGGCGCCCAGCGACTCACCCACAACGGCGCCCAGAGGAGAGCCCAATTGACTCGGGTGTTTCACGGGTTTTCCCCATAATCCACACACAGGCTTTCACCCTCATGGATTCATTCCGGCCATCGATAGGAAAACATCTTCCACCGGCGGGACAACGAAAAACTGTCCACGTCGTCCCCTGCCCAAATTCCAACTTCCAATTCTAATTTTTATAATTTCGATTTGAGATTGAGCTTGGGGCTTGGGGAACGTTAAAGCCTTTGGTCATGAGCACCCCTCTTATGATCCAGGCTCTTCAGGGCCAGACGACTACCCGTCCTCCCGTATGGTTCATGCGTCAGGCAGGCCGTCACCTGCCGGAGTACCGCGAGCTGCGGGCCAAGGCGCCGGATTTCATTTCCTTCTGCCTGAATCCGGAAATGGCCGCCGAAGCGACGCTTCAGCCGATGCGCCGTTACGGTTTCGATGCGGCCATAATCTTTGCGGACATTCTGCTGATCCCGGGTGCGCTGGGCCAGAAGGTCTGGTTCGAGGCAGGCGAGGGGCCGCGTCTGGGCGTCCTGCCGTCGGTCGAGGAGATGTCGGAGAAGGCTCCCTTCGCCGGAGAGGCCCTTAAGGCGGTCGGTGAGAGCCTTTCCTTGGTCCGCGCACAGTTGGACCCGTCAAAGACCTTGATTGGCTTTGCAGGGGCTCCCTGGACCGTTGCGACCTATATGCTCGACGGCGAGGCCCGCACCATCGGTAAGGGTGAGCGCGCTGCCGCCCGCGCCTATGCCTATGCCGACCCGCAAAAGGTCGATGCCGTCCTCGACGCCCTGATCGAAAGCACCGCGCATTATCTGAAGATGCAGCAGGATGCAGGCGCCATGGTGCTCAAGATTTTCGAGAGCTGGGCCGAAGGTCTTCCGGACAATCTCTTCGAAAGCCTCGTTCTTCGCCCGCACCAGAAACTGGTGGCCCGTGCGCGTGAACTGGGGGTGACGGTGCCGATCATGGGCTTCCCGCGCGGCTCGGCGGCGATTGCCGAACGCTATGCCCGTGAATGCGACGTGGATGCCGTGGCGCTGGATACCGCCTGTCCGCTGGAAGTCGGCAAGCGCGTGCAGCAGATCAAGCCGATCCAGGGCGCGCTGGACCCGATGCTGCTGCGCGTCGGGGGCGAGCAATTGGATCGCCGTGTCGATCAACTTATGGAAGCGTGGGGGCAGGGGCCGTGGGTGTTCAACCTGGGTCACGGCATCACGCCAGACGTGCCGATCGCGCATGTCGAGCAGGTTCTGAAGCGTATTGGAGCGCAATAAGCCCATGTCGGTCACACCACTGAAATCGGGGCCGGGCCGCCGCATCGCGGTGGTGCTGGCCAATCTGGGCGGGCCGGACGGTCCGGACAGCGTCAAACCCTTTCTGTTCAACCTGTTCAACGATCCGGCCATCATCGGCCTGCCGGGGATTTTCCGCACGCCGCTGGCCAAGCTGATCTCCAGCCGCCGCGAGAAGCCGGCGCAGGAAAACTATGCGCTGATGGGGGGAGGCTCTCCGCTTTTGCCCGAAACGCGCAAACAGGCCGAGGCGCTGGAAGCCCGTCTGAACGCGACCCTGCCGGATGACGAGACACGCGTTTTCATCGCCATGCGCTACTGGCACCCGTTTACGGACGAAACGGCGCGGGCGGTCGAGGCTTTCCGGCCGGATGAGGTGGTCTTCCTGCCCCTCTATCCGCAGTATTCGACCACGACGACGGCCTCTTCGCTGAAGCTGTGGCGCAATACCTACAAGGGATCCGGACGTCAGCACACGGTCTGCTGCTATCCGCAGTCTCAGGGCTTTGTGGAGGCACAGGCCCGCATGATCCGCGAGACGATGGCACGGGCCGAAGGCAAGCCCGTGCGCGTGCTGTTCTCCGCCCACGGTATCCCGTCGAAACTGGTCGAAAAGGGCGATCCCTATCAGGCGCAGGTCGAGGCGACGGTTGCGGCGGTGGTCGCCAAGCTGGGCCTGACCGACTGGGCGATCTGCTACCAGTCCAAGGTCGGGCCTCTGGAATGGTTGGGTCCGGCGACGCCCGATGCCATCAAACAGGCGGCAGCCGATCGTGTTGGCGCATTGGTCGTGCCGATCGCCTTTGTGTCCGAACACATCGAGACGCTGGTCGAACTGGACATCGAGTATGGCGAACTGGCGCATGAAGTGGGCTGTGCGCCCTATCTGCGCGCGCCTGCCGTGGGGGCCGATGCCGATTTCATCGCGGCCCTCGCGCAGGAAACCCTGACAATATTGGGCGGACAGACCTCGCGTTGTGGTAATGGCAGTTGCGCGTGCGACGACCGTTTTGCCAATCCGGTCCGACCGACAACAGCGACCGAGGTCGCATGAACCGCTTTTGGGGATGCCTGAATGAACGCCTATGACGTGGCTCGTGGCCTGCACATCATCGCTGTGATCGCCTGGATGAGCGGTATCCTCTACCTGCCGCGCCTGTACGCCTATGACGCGGAGCAAAATGCCAAGGCCGAGCCGCTGCGTTCGGAAATGCAGGCTCTGTTGCGTACGTGGCAGGCGCGTCTGCTGCGGATCATCATCAATCCGGCCATGATCCTGTCGCTGGTCTTCGGCATCAGCCTGTTCTGGTTCCGCTCGGGGCAGGGGGCCGACTTCTCGTTCGCGCATCAGCCGTGGATGTTGGTGAAGCTGCTGGGCGTGTTCGCGCTTCTGGGCTGGCACGGTTTTCTGGCCGCCAGCCGCAAGAAGATTGCCAACGGCACCTCGACCCGTACGGGCAAGTTCTGGCGTATGACGAACGAAATCCCGTTCCTGATCGCGATTGTCATGGTCCTGGCCGTAACGATGGAGTGGGGTGCCTAATACGTTTTGGTGCCTTGACCGGTAAGGGCGATCCGTGTTTTCGCTGGTTTGAACCGTGGGGTCAGCGACAGCACGGTGCCTCTCTTTTCGACAGCCCCTGATCGTTCGGCGAACGGGAACCGGCTGTTATTCCCTTTACGGCTCCGGCCGACACAATTTGCGAGATGAGCCAACCGTGCGCCTGAAGAGGTGTGCGGCTGAGCATATGAGCCTGCATTATGACCGATACGCCTGAAAACGAAGTCGTTGAAAACGCTGCTGAAAATCAGGGAGTGCGCCCGCGTCGCACCCTGACCCTCGGTGGTGTGAAGGCCGCGCCCGCAGAGGCCGAGGCCCCGACCGAAACCGAGGAAGTCGTGCAGAACGACTATACGGGCGTCGACACCACGGCCGAGGAAGATGACGAGGACGGCGAGCCGCAAGGCCCGAACGGCCGCATCACCTTGCAGGAACTGAACGAAAAGACGCCGGAAGAACTGGTTGCCTTTGCCGAAGGCCTGGACATCGAGAACGCCGGCAACCTGCGCAAGCAGGACCTGCTGTTCGCCATCCTGAAGACCCTTGCCGACGAAGAAGTCGAGATCATCGCCTCGGGCGTGCTGGAAATCCTGCCGGACGGTTTTGGCTTCCTGCGTAGCCCCGACGCCAACTACCTGCCGGGTCCGGACGACATCTATGTCTCGCCGTCGCAGATCCGCCGCTTCGGCCTGCGCTCGGGCGATACCGTCCACGGTGCCGTTCGCGGCCCGCGCGAGGGTGAGCGTTACTTCGCCCTGCTCAAGGTCGACACGATCAATTTCGAAGACCCCGAAACGGTCAAGACCAAGGTCCTCTTCGACAACCTGACGCCGCTCTATCCGGAAGAGCGTCTGCACATGGAAATCCAGGACCCGACGCTGAAAGACCGCTCGGGTCGTGTGATCGACATCGTCGCACCGCTGGGCAAGGGCCAGCGCTGCCTGATCGTGGCACCGCCGCGAGTCGGTAAGACGGTCATGCTGCAGAACATCGCCAAGTCGATCGAGAAGAACCATCCGGAAGTCTTCCTGATCGTCCTGCTGATCGACGAACGCCCCGAAGAAGTGACCGACATGCAGCGCACCGTGAAGGGCGAGGTTGTGGCCTCGACCTTCGACGAGCCGGCATCGCGTCACGTTGCCGTGGCTGAAATGGTGATCGAAAAGGCCAAGCGTCTGGTCGAGCACAAGAAGGACGTCGTGATCCTGCTGGACTCGATCACCCGTCTGGGCCGTGCTTACAACGCCACCGTGCCGTCGTCGGGCAAGGTTCTGACCGGTGGTGTGGACGCCAACGCCCTGCAGCGTCCGAAGCGCTTCTTCGGTGCCGCCCGTAACGTGGAGCAGGGTGGTTCGCTGACCATCATCGCCACCGCTCTGATCGACACCGGCTCCCGCATGGACGAGGTGATCTTCGAAGAGTTCAAGGGCACCGGTAACTCGGAAATCGTTCTGGAACGCAAGGTTGCCGACAAGCGCATCTTCCCGGCCATCGACGTGCTCAAGTCGGGTACCCGCAAGGAAGACCTCATCACGCCGAAGGACCAGCTGGCCAAGACCTATGTCCTGCGTCGCATCCTCAACCCGATGGGCCCGCAGGATGCGATCGAGTTCCTGCTCGACAAGCTGCGCCAGTCGAAGAACAACTCCGATTTCTTCCAGTCGATGAATACCTAAACACCAAGCTTGGCCATACTTGCCATACCGGTGTTTCACGTGAAACATGAGGAGCGCATCGGATGAAGATCAACGTAGAAGTCGAGTGCACCCCGCAGGAGGCACGCGCCTTCCTCGGTCTTCCCGATGTCGCGCCTCTGAACGACCAACTGGTCGCAGAAATGCAAAAGCGCATGGCCGAGAACATCACGGCCATGCAGCCCGAAGAGCTTATGAAATCATGGGCTAATTTCGGGGTTCAGGCGCAGGACCAGTTCCGCCGCCTGATGGAAGCAGCCGTCTCTGGCGGCACCACCAAGGGCTGATCTCCCGATCATGACTGACACCATTTTCGCCCTGGCGACCCCTCCCGGTCGCGGGGCCGTTGCCATTATCCGTATCTCCGGTCCGGACACCGCAGACATACTGAGGGCAATAGGGGCGGGCACGGTAAAGCCACGCTTGGCCAGCGTACGGAACCTGCGTCATGACGGGCGGCTGATCGATCAGGCTCTGGTGCTCTATTTCGTTGGCCCCAACTCCTATACGGGAGAGGACACCGCTGAACTCCACCTGCACGGGGGCAGGGCGGTGATCGAAGCGGCCAGTCAGTCGCTGATCGATCTGGGCGTGCGTCCGGCCGAGCCAGGCGAGTTCACCCGCCGCGCCTTCCAGAATGGCCGGATGGACTTGGCGCAGGCCGAGGCTGTCGCCGACCTTATCGACGCCGAAACCGATGCCCAGAAGGCGCAGGCTCTGGGGCAGCTCGACGGTGCGTTGTCTCAAACCTATGCCGGTTTCCGCGCCGACCTGCTGAAAGCCATGAGCTTGGTGGAAGCCGAAATCGACTTCCCCGACGAGGAAGTGCCCGAGAATCTGGCCCGTACGGCAGGTCCTGTGTTGGACAAGCTGATCGCGGATCTTCAGGCCGCATTGGCGGATTCCGACCGTGGTCGCCGCGTGCGCGAGGGGTATCGCATCGTCCTGCTGGGCGAAACGAATGCGGGCAAGTCGTCGCTGTTCAATATCCTGACCGCGCGCGAGGCTGCGATTGTCACACCCATTGCCGGCACCACGCGCGATGTTCTGGACGCCGATATCATGATCGGTGGCTATGCCGTGACCCTGTCGGACACGGCGGGTCTGCGCGACAGCGATGATCCGGTGGAAGCCGAGGGCATCCGCCGTGCACGGGCGCGGGCGGAAAATGCAGACCTTCGGATCTGGGTGCGGTCTCCGACGACCGAGGGAGACGATCCGGCAAAGGACTATATCCAGCCGTCCGATCTGCAGCTGTTAAACAAGGCCGACATTGGCGCGATCGAACCCGTGCCGTCGATCGAAGCCCTGTCGATCAGTACCGTCTCGGGGCAGGGTATCGATGAACTGCATCGCTGGCTGTCGGCGCGACTGGCGCGTGATCTGTCGGGGGCCGACTTCCCCGCGGTGACCCGCGAGCGCCACCGTCGGCGACTGGTCGAGGCACTTGATGCCACCCGCATGGCCCGCCGCGCACTTGATGTAGCACCTGAAATGGCGGGCGATGATCTGCGACGTTCCAGTGATGCCCTATCCCGTGTGACCGGAGCCATCGGCGTCGAAGACATTTTGGGCGAGGTTTTCTCGTCCTTCTGCATCGGCAAATAGCCGTTTCACGTGAAACTTTAAGTGAGGTGTCGAGGTGGAGATTTCCGCCCCGATGCACTATGTGACCACGCATGACCTCTACCCCGGATTACAGTTTTGACGTCGTTGTGATCGGCGGTGGCCACGCAGGCTGCGAAGCCGCGACCGCTGCCGCGCGCGTGGGTGCCAACACCCTGCTGCTGAGCCAGAAGCTCGAAACCATTGGCGAGATGAGCTGCAATCCGGCCATCGGCGGTTTGGGTAAGGGACATCTGGTGCGCGAGATAGACGCGCTGGATGGTGTCATGGGGCGTTTGGCCGACAAGTCCGGCATCCAGTTCCGCCTGCTCAACCGCTCTAAAGGCGCAGCGGTGCAGGGGCCGCGCAGCCAGATCGACCGCAAGCTGTACCGTTTGGCCATGCAGGCCGAACTGGCCGATTACCCGAACCTGACGCTGATGGGATCGACGGCTGAAAGCCTGATCCTTGATGGCGACCGCGTCGTCGGCGTGGTGACGGGCGAGGGCAAGACTATCAGGGCAGGGGCCGTTGTCCTCACGACGGGCACCTTCCTCAATGGCGTGATCCATCGTGGTGACCTGCGTATTCCGGCGGGCCGTTATGGCGATGATCCGTCCATCGGACTGGCGGCTAGCCTGCATTCTGCTGACCTGATGATGGGCCGTCTCAAGACCGGCACGCCCGCACGTCTGGATGGCCGCACCATCGCGTGGGACCGTTTGGAAAAACAGGAAGCCGACGCCGATCCGGTGCCGTTCTCCTTCCTGACCGACAAGATCGATGTGCCCCAGATCGCCTGCGGCGTGACGCATACGACCGAGGAAACCCACCGGATCATCGCCGAAAACCTAGGCGAGAGCGCGGTTTACGGTGGCCGCCTGTCCGGTCGCGGGCCGCGCTACTGCCCGTCCATCGAGGACAAGGTCGTCCGCTTCGCCGACAAGACCAGCCATCAGGTCTTCCTTGAACCCGAAGGTCTGGATGATCCGACCGTCTATCCGAACGGAATTTCGACTTCGGTTTCCGATGCGACCCAGATGGCCTTCCTGCGTACCATGCCGGGGCTGGAGAATGTCGAAGTGTTCCGCTTCGGCTATGCCATCGAATACGACTATGTCGATCCGCGCGAACTGACTCCGGCGCTCGAGGTCAAGAAGCGTCCGGGCCTCTATCTGGCGGGTCAGATCAATGGCACGACCGGCTATGAAGAGGCGGGTGCCCAAGGCCTGATGGCGGGCATGAATGCCGCACGGGCTGTGGCGGGCAAGAACCCGATCATCTTCGGTCGCGATCAGGGCTATATTGGCGTGATGATCGATGACCTCGTCACGCGCGGGGTCACCGAACCCTACCGTATGTTTACGAGTCGCGCCGAATACCGCCTGACGCTGCGCGCCGACAATGCCGATGTGCGCCTGACGCAGCTTGGTATCGATGCAGGTGTTGTTGGCACCGAGCGTGCAAAAGTATGGCTGGACAAGGCAGACTGGTTATACTCGGCGAACCGTGTTTCACGTGAAACACAGTTTACGCCCAAGGAAGCCGCCGCCCTTGGCATCAACGTCAATGCCGATGGCCAGCGCCGTTCTATCCGCGATCTTCTGTCCTTCCCCGGTGTGACGCTGGATCATTTCCTCAGTGTGAAGCCTGAAATCGCTGACTGGTCGAAGTCCGTCCGTGAACAGGTCGAAATCGACGCCATTTATGCGGGCTATCTTGATCGTCAGGCTCAGGATGCCGAGGCGCTGCGGCGCGAGGAGGGGATGGCCCTGCCGACGGACCTCGACTATTCGGCCATCGGCGCGCTGTCGAACGAAGTCCGTGAAAAGCTGTCCATGGTTCGCCCGCAAACGCTGGGGCAAGCCGGCCGTATCGAGGGCATGACACCGGGTGCGCTGACCGCACTTCTCGCCCACGTGAAAAAATCCCGCGCCGTTGCCGCGGATGCCGCCACCATCGTCGCCTGAAACGCGGAAAAGAGTTCCATGGACGCTATCGCCCAATTCCGCGCCAATGCCGGTGCGACCGACGCCCAGATCGCCGATCTGACGACCTTCCTCGGCATGTTGACCGAGGCTAATGAGGTGATGAACCTCGTTGGTCCGGACACCATTCCTGACTTCTGGAACCGCCATGCGTGGGACAGCGCCCAGCTGCTGTCTCTGGCACCCGAGGCCCGCACTTGGGCCGATCTAGGGGCAGGGGCGGGCTTTCCCGGTGTCGTGCTGGCCATCATGATGAAGGGTGTCGAAGGCGGCCATGTCTGGCTGATCGACAGCCTCGGTAAACGCTGCCGCTTCCTGCAGACCGTCGTTGATGCGCTGGATCTGCCCGCTACGGTCATCAATGGCCGTGCCGAGGAACAGCAGGTGAAGGTGGACATCGTGACCGCCCGCGCCGTCGCACCGATGGAAAAATTACTCGGTTATGCACAGCCCTACTTCCAACGTGGTGCAAAAGGTCTGTTCCTGAAGGGCGAGAAGGCCGAAGCTGAGTTGAAACAGGCAGCCACTGTCTGGCATTTTGACTCTGAGCTCTCGGTTTCGCGCAGCGATGCGCGTGGCCGCATCGTTTCAGTGGGGAGTTTGCGTCGTGTCCGATAAACCGAAGACGACCCGCGTCCTTGCGGTTTCCAATCAGAAAGGCGGCGTGGGTAAAACCACGACGGCGATCAACCTCGGCACCGCGCTGGCCGCGATTGGCGAGAAGGTTCTGATCGTGGACATGGACCCGCAGGGCAATGCCTCGACGGGTCTGGGCGTGCCACGTGAAACGCGCAAGGTCACGATCTACGACGTCATCGTCGACGGTCACTCCATCGATGAAACCGCCGTCCAGACGGCCGTTCCGGGCCTCTATATCGTCACGGCCGATCCGGACATGTCCGGTGTCGAGATCGAGCTGAGCCAAGCCGACCGCCGTTCCTACCGCCTGCGCGACGCTCTGGAAGCGCAGGGGGCCAATGGCGAGCGCGCCTTTGACTATGTGCTGATCGACTGCCCGCCGTCGCTGAATCTGCTGACGCTGAACGCCATGGCCGCCGCCGACGCTGTGCTGGTGCCGCTGCAGTGCGAATTTTTCGCCCTTGAGGGTCTGACCCAGCTGATGCGCACCATCGACATGGTGAAGCAGAACCTCAATCCGTCGCTGGAAATCCAGGGGCTGGTGTTGACCATGTATGACCGCCGCAACGCCCTGTCGGGTCAGGTGGCCGCGGATGTGCGTGCCCATTTTGGCGAAAAGGTCTATGAAAGCGTGATCCCGCGCAATGTGCGGGTGTCCGAAGCGCCGTCATACGGCAAGCCCGCGCTGATCTATGATCTGAAATGCGCCGGCAGTCAGGCTTATCTGAAGTTGGCGCGCGAAGTGGTCGCGCGCGAGCGTCAACGCCGTGAAGTCCTCGCGGCTTAAGTAAAAACAATAGCGGAATCCGTATCTTGTCTGAACGTCAACGCGGTCTGGGACGGGGGCTTTCGGCCCTTCTGGGAGAAAACGCACAGGAAGCTGTGGCCGTTGATGGTGCCGCCGTGGCTCCCGCTGGCGTGCAGCGGGTTCCGATCGAGAACTTGAAACCCAACCCCGATCAGCCGCGTAAGGTCTTCAAAAAGGAAGATCTGGACGAACTGACGGCCTCGATCCGCGACAAGGGCGTGCTGCTGCCCATTCTGGTCCGCAGCCAGCCGGGCGAGCCGGGCGTCTATCAGATCATCGCCGGTGAACGCCGCTGGCGCGCGGCACAGGCGGCCCGTGTCACCCAGGTGCCGGTCGTTGTCCGTGAAATGGACGACGTCGAGGTGCTGGAAGTCGGCATTATCGAAAACGTCCAGCGGGCCGACCTGAACCCGATGGAAGAGGCGAACGCCTACGCCCAGCTGATGGAAAAATTCGGCCGCACGCAGGATGCCGTGGCCGGTGTGGTGGGCAAGAGCCGCTCGCACGTCGCCAACACCTTGCGCCTGCTGCAACTGCCGCCGGAAGTGCGCGATCATGTGGTGCATGGCCGTCTGACCGCCGGTCACGCCCGCGCCCTGATCACAGCGCCGAACCCGCAGGAACTGGCCGAAGAGATCATTTCCAAGGGCCTGAATGTCCGCCAGACCGAAATGCTGGCCCGCAAGTCGGCAGAAGGTCCCAAGCCGTCCAAGCCCAAGGCAGCGGTCAATCAGGAAGGCGCGGCGGACATCGCGGCACTGGAACAGGACCTGTCGGATGCGCTCGGCCTCAAGGTCGTGCTGGTGGACAAGGGTGGTAAGGGTATGATTACCCTGAACTATTCTACCCTTGAGCAGTTGGATGATCTCTGCCGCCGCCTGATGCGCGGCTGATCCGGATCACACAATAGACCAAGCGACGGGCCTTTCGGGGCCCGTTGTGCTATGGGCAGGGTATGACCGAACAATCCCCCAAACCTACTCAGGCCGAAACCATGCGCCGCGCTTTGGCCGCCAAGAAGGCAGCAAAGGCCAAAAGTCAGGGCGTAGGCGGTGGCCTGGATGCCAAGTCATTGGAAAAACAGCTGCAACGCGAAGCTGCCGCGATGAACAAGCCTGCCTTCCGCTGGATGTCACACCGCGGTTAAAGGCCCATCCGGCGCGCGCGGGCTGCGATTTCCAGCAAAAGACGCTCGGCAATCAAATGCTCTGGCATGCCGGTTGTTTTTGTCGCAACATCGGCTGTGTTGACGCTGTTCAGCACTTCATCAAGCACTTCCAGACGCCAGCTACGCGCCTGTCGCAGCATTTCCGCTTCCTGTTTCCAGAATACGCCAGCAGCCTTGGCGGCTTCTTTCGCGCCTTGGCCATTTGCCTGCAAGATATTGATACGGCGTAGTTTTCCGAGGTGTATGGAAACCATCCGCACGGCCATGACGGCACTTTCGCCCTCGGCCAGAGCGCGACGTAGGCCGGCCTGTGCAGGACCGGCCCGGCCGCCGAAAGCCTGAAGCGCAGCATCGGACAGCGAGGCATCGGGTTCGACCCCCAGATGCTTTTCAAGCTCTTCCAGGTCGATGGTGCGACCCGATCCGGGACCGATATAGAGGATCAGGCGCTCGATTTCCTGACGCATCAGTCCACGCTCACGCGGCAGGCGGGCGACAAAGCGGTCCAAAGCGTCGGAATTCAGCCCGACCTTGTCCGCGGACAGGGCCTCACGCGTCATACGGGCGACGTCACCGACCTCGTCCTCGTAACAGGCGATAGCAGCAGCGCCTGACGCCTTTTCGGCAGCCTTGCGAAGGGCAGACTCGCGGCCAAGCGCGCCCGCTTCGACCACCAAAAGGGCGTCGGGGTTGTATTGCCCCTCTGCGTGGGCCGTCAGGGCCGCGGCGACGGCCTTATCGACACTGGCCTTGGGATCACCGAGACGGACCCGCACCAGACGCCTGTCGCCCAGCATGGAAAGCGCCGTCAGGGCTTCCTCCAGCTTGATGGGATCGGCGTCGATATCCGCATCCGTCAGCGATGTGACGTTGAACGGATCATTCAGATCGGTCGTGACGGTCTTGCAAAGGGCGACGGCACGTTCCTGCACGCCCGACCGGTCTTTGCCGTGGATCAGGGCGGCCCGGATATGGCTATCGGGGCTTTTTAAGAAGCGTTCGATTTCAGGGCGTTTTGAAAGGATCACGCGGAAATCCCCGTGCGATCACCTGCGACCCAGAACACGCATCAAATCCATACGCAGCAGACGCGCCATATCGGCGGCTGCGCGGTCTTCACCGTCCTGCTGGGCTGCAATGGCGGCATAGGGCTGATCGGCAGAGGCATAGGTCGTCGTGGTCGTGCGCTGGCCCTGGATCGGCTCCCCACCGGCCAAAGGAATGAGTGTCCATTTGGCTTTCAGCGTCAGCTGATAACGCGTGGCGGTGTCATCGATCCGGCGACCCAGCGGCAGACGCGACTGCTCCACCTCGGTTTCCAGACGGTACTGCGGGGGCAGGGAGGCATTGCGCCCGAACGCATCCTCCAACTGCTCGCGCAGGCGATAACCCAGTCGATCATCCGGCGTTTTAAAGGCCACACGCGACAGGCTTGTACCGACGGCACCTTCCCCCATCTGGCCATACAACGGGGTAAACCCGCACGCAGAGACCAGTACAGCCGCAGCAGCAAGCGCAGACAGGGGAAGGATGCGTTTCATCAGTTGGCCACCAGGTTCACAATGCGATCCGGCACCACAATCACCTTGCGGACCGTCAGGTTGTTGGCCTCAAGGTAGGCCTTAACCGTCGGATTGGCGAGGGCTGCGGCCTCGACATCGGCTTGGTCGGCACCGCGCGGCATTTGAACTTCGCCGCGACGCTTGCCGCCGATCTGGACCGGCATGGTCACCTGGTCGTCAGCCGCCAGCTTGGCGTCATAGACCGGCCATTCGGCTTCCAGAACCATGCCGTCCATACCCAGACGCGTCCAGCCTTCTTCGGCCAGGTGCGGGGTGAACGGCGCCACCAGACGGGCCAGAGCCGACAGGGCAAGCTTGCGGGCTTCGCCACCAGCCTTGGCGTGGTCCTTCAGCACACCAAGGAAGGCGTACAGCTTGGCGATGGCCGAGTTGAAGCGGAAGCTTTCAATGCCTTCGCTGACGGCCTTGATGGCCTTGTGCGTTTCGCGGATCAGGCTGGCGTCCACGTCGGCGTTGGCTGGAGCCGAGGCGTCATAGGCGTCAAACTCGTTCCAGACTCGCTGGACGAAGCGCGAGGCCCCCTCGACACCGCCGGTCGACCACTGCACGTCACGTTCTGGCGGGCTGTCCGACAGGACAAACAGACGGCCCGCATCGACGCCATAGGTCTCGATGATGTCGACGGGGGCGACGACATTCTTCTTCGACTTCGACATCTTCTCGACTTCGCCGATGCTGATTTCAGCACCCGTCGAGAGACGGCGGGCGATGCGCTTGCCGTCAACGTGTTCAATCTGGACGTCGGTGGGCTCGACCCATTTGGGCTTACCGCTCGGCTCGTGGCCGTCGAAATAGGTCTCGTGGACCACCATGCCCTGGGTGAACAGACCCGCGAACGGCTCCTTCACATCCATCAGACCGGCGTCCGACAGGGCGCGGGTGATGAAACGGGCATAGAGCAGGTGAAGCACGGCGTGTTCGATGCCGCCGATGTACTGATCCACTGGAAGCCAGCGCGAAGCGGCGGCCTTGTTGATCGGGGTCGAGGCCTTCGGATCGGTAAAGCGGGCGAAATACCAGCTGGAGTCCACGAAGGTGTCCAGCGTGTCCGTCTCACGGCGGGCAGGCTTGGAGCAGGTCGGGCAGTTGACGTGCTTCCACGTCGGGTGGCGGTCCAGCGGGTTGCCCGGCACATCAAAGGTGACGTCCTTGGGCAGTTCGACAGGAAGTTGGTCGGCCGGCACCGGAACGACGCCGCAGTCCTCGCAGTGGATGACCGGAATCGGGCAGCCCCAATAGCGCTGACGGCTGACGCCCCAGTCGCGCAGGCGATAGTTTATAGTAGCTTTACCTATGCCATGATCTTCAGCATACGAAATAAATATTTTGATGGCATCATCAATCTTGATTGGATAATCAAAGTTGGTCGAATTCAAAATTTTAAATGCGCGAGGATCCAAGTATTCGCAAGGCTCATTACCTTTATAGGTAAAAGGCTCTTTTTTGAAGTCAAGATAAAGAGATGCTTCTTCGTATTCGAATGGGCCCTCTATAACTATATTTTCTTCCTGAAGGTATGTAGTTCCGGCAGGGTAAAGCTGAGGGATAATAGGAAGATCGTATTTCTGAGCAAATTCAAAGTCTCGCTCATCGTGAGCAGGGCAGGCGAAGACAGCACCTGTACCATAATCGGATCGAACAAAGTTGGCGATCCAGACAGGTACCTCTTCTCCTGTGAACGGATTGATGGCCTTCAGGCCAGTGTCCCGTCCGATCTTCTCGGCTTGTTCAATCTCGGCCTGTGAGGCGCCGCCCTTGCGGCATTCGGCCACGAATTTGGCGACCTCCGGGTCGGCTTCGGCCAGCATGTTGGAAATCGCGTGATCTGGGGCTAAGCCCAAAAAAGAGGCACCAAAAATAGTGTCCGGACGGGTGGTGTAGAGCTCTACGCCGTCCTCGAAGCCCGCCGGAGCGGTACCCGCAAAGGCCCACTTCATCTGCAGGCCCTTGGAGCGGCCGATCCAGTTTTCCTGCATCAGGCGGACCTTGTCCGGCCAGCGGCCTTCCAGTTCCTTCAGGCCGTCGATCAGGTCATCGGCATAGTCGGTGATGCGGATGAACCATTGAGTTAGCTTGCGCTTTTCGACCAGAGCGCCCGAACGCCAGCCACGGCCGTCGATGACTTGCTCGTTGGCCAGAACGGTATTGTCGACCGGATCCCAGTTGACCGTGCCTTCCTTGCGGTAGACGAGGCCGCGCTTCATCAGCTCCAGAAACCACGCCTGCTGCTGGCCATAATATTCCGGATCGCAGGTGGCGAACTCACGCGACCAGTCCAGCGACAGGCCCAGCAGTTTCAGCTGCGAGCGCATGTTGTCGATGTTGGAATAGGTCCAGTCGCCCGGATGCACGCCGCGCTCCATGGCGGCGTTTTCCGCGGGCATACCAAAGGCATCCCAGCCCATCGGGTGAAGTACGTCGAACCCCTGCGCGCGCTTCCAGCGGGCGATGACGTCGCCCATCACATAGTTGCGGGCGTGGCCCATGTGGATGTTGCCCGACGGATAGGGGAACATCTCCAGGACGTAGTATTTCGGACGACCGGTGTCCTCGTTGGACACGGAGAATACGTCGGCCTCGGCCCAGCGGGCCTGTTGGCGGGGTTCGGTTACTTTGGGCTCGTAGCGGACCACGGCTAATCCTAAGCGTCGCCTCAGGCGGGAAGCGTGAGGCGGGCCTGAGGTCTAGCGGTTAAACGTAGAAAGAAAGGTAGCGCAGCCCTTAACGGGCTGCGTTGGCGAGGTTGAGTTGGCGGGCCTTGGTCAGGATCGCGTTCTCGAGATCGGTTTCGGTCTGGGCCGCGACAGGGGCCGAAACCCACTGACCGGCAGCGTCCTGTACTTCCTTGGTGACAGCAACGTTCAGCGCATCGGCGCGCAGACGGCGGTCCAGAATGAATACGGTCGCCTTGAAGCGCTCGTTCGGGGCCTGCGGATTGGTGTACCAGTCATAGTTGACGACACCGCCCCAAGGGTCAGCCGAAGCCAGAGGCATGAAAGACAGGGTATCAAGGGTCGCGCGCCACAGATAGGCGTTCACGCCGATACCGAGGCGGTCTTCCATCGAAGCCACCTTTTCGGTCTTCTTACCGACGAACGGCAGGCTGGAGCAGCCGCTTACGAGCAGGCCAGTAGCGACCAGGGCGATAGCAGCGCCACGAACTAGAGCCATTCCAAGATCTCCAAAAAGGTCTCGACGTAAAAGGCGTACAGAGTTCTCAGCCAAATCGCTGGATCACCAGACACCGGAATGTCGCTCTATAACACGCTGAAAAGGGGATATGACAAGCGTAGGGATGCTGTGGATGATTATATATCTCAATAGCGGGTGGAACGGCGGCTTGTGACGGGCCGACCAAGCTTTGCCTTATGGGCGGCGGTGTAAATTCGTGACGCGAGAGACACAGGTCTCGACGGAGTCGCATTTGGAACGCGCCAAGTGCAACGGCATGGGTTCGCAGCCGTTGACCACGCGAACCAGCGGTGTCTAATCGCAGGATCAGTCCCCTGTGGACAGATTGATGGCCCTCCAAATGGCGGGCGTTGGATGGATTTGGGTTTGATGCGCATCGGCGTAGCAGGTCTGGCGATTGTAGGCGCACTGGCACTGGCCAGCGTGTCTACCGATGCGCTTGCCCAGGCACGCGGATCGCAGGTCGGCCTGTCCCAGGCGGCAACCGCTGCCCCTTCCAGTGCCGAACGTTCGAACCTCCAGCAGTCGCGTCGCGGCCTGCGTTGGAACGAGAACGGCCGCTGGGGCCTGAACCTCAATCTGAACCAGCCGGTAGGCCGTGGTACCGATTGGGGTGACGTGGAAGCCGGCGCCTTCTATCGCCTGAACCCGCGCCTGCGTGTGGGGGCCGCTGCGAATCTGGCCACCCGCGATGCCGATCCGGCCCGCGTTGAAGACAGCGACCGCCGCAGCCAGCCGCGCGTCCGTCTGGAAACCATTTTCAAATTCTGATCAGCCGCCAAAGGCTTTCTGGATAGCGTCCACGCCGGCGATGCCGCATGCCTTGGTGTCCAGAAGCCACCCGGCGTTTGCGGAACTGATGCCACCCAGCGCATAGGCGGGGCAGGGCAGGCTTTCGATCACTTCGTTGGCCTTCCACAATCCCAGGTCGGGCTTGCTTGCGGAAGCACCGCCCGCCGGAAACACAGGCGAGACGACGGCGGCATCCAGTCCTCTCAATGTTCGGTCCCCCAAGTGCCGGTGTAAGGCACCGGTGATGATCCATGACGGGTTGGCCATGCGGATGGCCTCAGCGCGGGACAGATCGATTTCAGGCAGGTGTACGCCGTCGGCGGCGATGTCGCGGGCAAGCCCTTCATCCTTGCCGACCAGCAGCAGAACATCGGCCAGATCGCATTCGGCCCTGAGGCGCAGTCCGCCCTCGCGGGCGTCCGGACGGGAAAAGGCCCGATAGACGACGCCGGCCCCCGCGGGCAGGTGCGGAACGATCCGCCACGGCGCCGGCGTACGTTCGGGATCGGTAAAGAACAGCAGAGGCGGCAGTTTGCGCGCGCGCGGGCTGACTTCGGCACTGCGACGCGCTAGTTCCAATGCGGTTTGCCACAGGATGTCTGCATCCTTGGAGAGAGTCATGAGCGCCATTGATCCTGCTGCTGTCGCAACGACCATTGTCGGGAATTTCGATCAGGTCCGCCAGCATATCCGTCAGGTCTGCGAGGCCGTGGGTCGCGATCCGGCATCGGTGACCCTGACAGCGGTCAGCAAGACCCAGACCGAAGAGGCTCTGGCGGGGGCGCTGGCTGCGGGGCAGGTTGTGTTTGGCGAGAACCGCGTCCAGGAGGCCTATAGTCATTGGGCGCATCGACGCGATGGATTGGAACTGCGCCTTATCGGCCCGCTCCAGACCAACAAGGTCGAGGATGCCGTCCGCCTGTTCGATGTGATCGAAACGCTGGACCGTGAAAAGTTGGCGCGGGCACTGTCGGTGGCAGCTGAAAAACACGGTCGCGAGGTGCGCGTTCTGGTGCAGGTCAATACCGGTGCGGAGCCCCAGAAAGCCGGTGTGCTGCCTGATGGTGCCGACGCGCTTATTGCATTGGCGCGTGACACCTATGGTCTGAAGGTCGAGGGGGTGATGTGTATTCCGCCCTTTGATCAAGATCCGGGCCCGCACTTTGCGCTTTTGAAAAGTATAGCCGACCGCAATAGCTTGGCTGTGATCTCAATGGGTATGAGCGGCGACTACGAAGAGGCCATTCGTCAGGGTGCAACCCATGTCAGAGTCGGATCGGCACTGTTCGGAGCCAGAAAACCGGCGAAATCGGACTGATTATGGCCGAATAGCGCGGTGTGCCTCTTGGCTTACGCCCTTTGGGTCGCCATTGTCTAAATATGCCGACGCCCAAGACGATCCTGATCATCGATGACGACGACGATCTGCGCGAAGCCCTCGCAGAGCAGCTCGCGCTTCATGAAGAGTTCCGCCCGGTTCAGGTCGCTAATGCGACTGACGGAGTCAAACAGGCCCGCGAAGCGCGCGCTGATTTGATCCTGCTGGATGTTGACCTTCCGGACATGGATGGCCGCGAGGCTTGCCGGCTGATCCGCAAGGCGGGCGTCTTGACGCCGGTCATTATGCTGACGGGCCAGTCGTCGGATTCCGACGCCATTCTCGGACTGGATTCCGGTGCCAATGACTATGTGACCAAACCTTTCCGGTTTGCTGTCCTTCTGGCCCGTATCCGCGCCCATCTGCGAAGCCACGAACAGTCCGAGGATGCGGTCTTCCAGATCGGTCCTTACGAGTTCCGTCCGGCTTCCAAGATCATGGTGGACGCCAGCGGCAAGAAGGTTCGCCTGACCGAGAAAGAGACCAATATTCTCAAATATCTCTACCGCGCAGGCAGCAAGCCTGTGTCGCGTGAAGAGCTGTTGACCGAGGTGTGGGGCTATAATGCGGGGGTCACCACCCATACGCTGGAAACCCACATCTATCGCCTGCGCCAGAAAATCGAAGCCGAACCGGGCCAGGCCCGCCTTCTGCTGACGGATGCGGGCGGATATCGCCTCCAGCCCTGACCGGCGCACACCGATAAAGAAAAGCCCGCTGGGATTTCCAGGCGGGCTTTTTTATCGACCTATCCCAAACGGGGCATTTTCAGGCGACGTTTGTTGGCGTGGGTTTCGGGCGCGGTGCCCAGTTGTTCGGGGACTTCGCCCTTGAAGTAATAGCGCTGCCACGCCTCCTTCACGGCATCGGGCTCGAAATTGGCCAGGCGCTGGTTGAAGTCCGTGCGGGCGCGGTTCCACGCTTCGAACTGACCCTTCATGGCGGGATTGGAATCTAGCGTACGGATCACCGGCTCGATGGTTTCGACCTTGCGGTGCTCGATCGGCAGGATGAAGCAGAACGGCTCGCCCTTTGCGAATTTCACACGTCCCGGACGCGTGAACAGCCAGTTCATCGTGAAGGGGAAGGGAAGCCAGTCGGTTTCGATCAAACCTTCCAGAGGCTGGATGCCGTCCTTCATATGATTGGGCGACCCCTTGGCAATCAGGCCCCAGCCCGGCGGCGTGCGGAACAGATATTGGGGGTGCATGGTCAAAACCCCGCGCGAGAAGTGCGAGGTGACGAAATGCTCCATGTTCTCGACAGGATGGTCGGGCTTGATCGTGATGTCGCTCTGCGCCGGACCACCGTTCCACTCGGCCGTAAATCCGAACGGGCAAAGGATTTCCCATCCGGTGGTATTGGCCATGTTCAGCGGCAGGCACCGATAGGGGTGGCGAGACGCAAAAGCATCCATCCAATTGCGCGACTGACGCCCCGGCACCAGATCGCACGGGCGGGCGCTCATCGGATAGCATTCCAGTTCCAAGTCTCGGCTCCACAGGCTATCGGTAGATCTCTGCCTTCTCCCCTAACGTTGCCGGGTACTTACAGACAAGCGCAATGACAGACGCAGCCGTCGCTTTATCAGAAGATTTCACGCCGCCGTTCGATCGCCACGCCCTGATGTCCTATCTGGCCGGGCAGGGCATCGACTGCGTCACGCACGAACATCCGGCGGTCTTCCGCGTCGAGGAAGGCTTGGACCTGAAGGCCGGTATGCCCGGCACCCATACCAAGAACCTCTTTCTGAAAGACAAGAAGGGACGGCTGTGGCTGATCTCGGCAGCGCAGGACACGGTTATCGACCTGAAGCGCGCACACAAGGTCATCGGTTCTGACCGCCTGTCATTTGGCAACGAGACCCTGCTCTGGCGTCATCTGGGGGTACGACCGGGATCGGTAACGGCGCTGGGTCTGGTCAATGACCCGCAACAGGACGTCACATTCATATTGGATGCCCGTTTGTGGGACGCTGACATCGTCAACTTCCACCCGCTGGAGAATACGGCCACAACCGGATTGGACCAGACCGCTTTTCGGTCCTTCCTCAAGGCCTTGGGACGTGCGCCATTTGTGGTCGATTTCGACCGCATGGAACGCATCGTCTGACACCTTGGCCTTGAGTTTGGCCACTATCAGAACCATCTGATGGGCAGACCCTTCAATCTGTTTCGCGCTTGGGAGCCGAAATTCATGACCTTCGCCGACCCGTCCAATCCTCCTCCCGCCGACCTGATCAAGGACGGCACGGACGCCAGTTTTATTCAGGACGTGGTCGAGGCCTCCAAGACCCAGCCCGTTATCGTTGATTTCTGGGCGACGTGGTGTGGACCGTGCCGCACCCTCGGACCGCTGCTGGAAAAGAACGTGCGTGCCGCTGGTGGCAAGGTGAAGATGGTCAAGATCGATGTTGACGCGAACCCGGCCTATGCAGGCCAGCTGCGCGTCCAGTCGATCCCGACGGTCTATGCCTTTGTGAACGGCCAGCCGGTAGACGGTTTCCAGGGGGCGATCCCGGAAAGCCAGATCAAGGCCTTTATCGATCGTCTGACCGGGGGGGGCGCGGCCAACACCGACATCGAACAGCTTCTGTCCCAAGGCGAAGAGTCTCTGGGCCTGAACGATATCGGCGGTGCCGCCCAGGCCTTTGCCCAGGTGATGACCCTGGATCCGGCCAATGAAAAGGCGATTGCCGGTCTTGCTCTGGTCTATCTGGCAGACGGTGATGCCGAACAGGCGGCCCAGACGATTGCGATGGCACCGGCAGATTCCAAGGACCCGTCGGTTCAGGCTGTTCGCGCCAAACTGGCCCTGGCCTCCAAATCGACCGGACCTGCGGCGGAAATCGAAGCCCGCGTCCAGGCCAATCCGACCGACCATCAGGCGCGTTTCGAGTTGGCTCAGGCCCTGGCTGCGGCGGGTGACTTCAAAGGTTCGGTGGATCAGTTGCTGAGCATTATCGAAGCCGACCGCGAGTGGAACGACCAGGCCGCGCGTAAAGAGCTTCTGACGGTGTTCGAGGCGGCGGGCACGATGAGTGATGTTTCAAAGGACGGGCGCCGTCGCCTGTCTGCCCTTCTGTTCGGTTAGGATTGATTGAGATGGCTCAGGGTTATGTAAGATCGTCGGACCTGCCGCAGGTCATTCCGGTCTTTCCTCTGCCCGGAGCCACCATGCTGCCGCGCGGTCAGTTGCCGCTCAATATTTTCGAGCCCCGCTATCTCAATATGGTCGATGATGCGATGGCGGGTGACCGGATGATCGGCATGATCCAGACCGTGGGCCCGACGGGAGAGCGTCCACCGCTGATGCGTGTGGGATGCGCGGGACGGATCACCAGTTTCGCTGAAACATCGGATGGCCGTTATCTCATCACTCTGACGGGGATCGCGCGTTTCCGCATTGCGACCGAGCTTCAGGTCAAGACGCCCTATCGGCAGGTCAGGGCGGATTTCAGTCCCTATGCCCACGATCTGGACGGGCCGGACCCCTTCGAGAGTTTTGACCGCGACAGTTTTCTCGGGGTGCTGGCCCCGTATCTGGGCAGTCGCGGATTGGACATTGACTGGGATACCGCGCGCGCGGCACCGGCCGAGGCCCTGATCAACAGTCTGTCGATGGGACTGCCATTCGAGCCCGCAGAGAAACAGGCGCTCGTCGAAGCCAGCAGCCTGCGGGACCGTTGTGAGGCCCTGACGGCATTGCTGCACATCGACAGCGCAGGCACCGCCTCGGACGAAGATATTCCTCCGCGTGTGCAGTAGTGGCTCGATATGGCCTGTTTCATGTTTTGTGCGGGAAGGATAGAACCTGCCTATGAGCGATGATTTCAACACCCCCGTCACTGTGGACCCGCGTCTTCTGGAAGTGCTGATCTGTCCGGTCACGCGTGGGCGCCTGACCTATGATCGCGAGCGTAACGAGTTGATTTCCCAAGGGGCCAAACTCGCCTTCCCGATCCGCGAGGGCGTGCCGATCATGCTGGTCGAGGATGCACGCAGCTTAGAAGACTAAGGCTGCGTGATTTTTAGTTTCGCACAAAGGGCCGCCAGCTTTGCTGGCGGCCCTTTTGCGGTGGCGCGAAGCGCCCTTACTTAAAGCTTCTCGCCTCGTAAGAGGCGAGGAAGGTCGCCGGTGGCGCCGCCGGCTTCGTGCATGAAGGCGCGTCGCATGGGGCCGATGCGGTTGACCACGGCCATACCCAGATCGCGGGCGTGGCGCAGGGGGCCGAAGTCGTTGGAGAACAGGCGCACGAAACCGTCGAAACCGGCGGCCAGAACGGCATTGTCGAAGCGGCGCCAGCGGGCATAGCGCTCCAGTACCAGTTCCGAGCCGATATCTTCGCCCAGACGAAGGGCGTCGGTCAGCACCTCGGCCAAGGCGGCGGCATCCTTCAGGCCCATGTTCAGACCCTGTCCCGCGACGGGGTGAACCCCGTGGGCCGCATCGCCCAGAATGGCCGTGCGCGGCGCGATCAGGTTCTCGGCCAATTGCAGGCTGAGCGGATAGACAAAGCGGGGGCCGACCACTTCGACACTGTCCAGGAACTCGCCAAAGCGGCGGTAAAGATGGGCCTGGAAAGCTTCGTCCGAGCAGGTTTTCAGTGCATCGGCGCGGCGGGTGCTTTCGGTCCACACAAGAGAGGCGCGCTGCTCGGTCAGTGGCAGGATGGCGAACGGACCGTCCGGCAGGAAATATTCGTGTGCGACATTGCCGTGGTCTTTGCCCAGTTTGACCGTGCAGACCACGCCTGACTGGCCGTATTTCCAGCCGAGGGTGTCGATCTTGGCCTCGCGGCGAACGGTGGAGCCACGACCCTCGGCACCCACTACCAGTGGCGCTTGGAGCGATCGGCCATCAACCAGGGTAACCTCGGCATGACCGGGGCCAACCGAGACCGATTTGACGGCGGCAGGAGCCATCACTTCGACGCCCGCCTTGGGCAGGGCCTCGGCCAAAGCCTGACGGATGCGGCGGTTTTCCAGCATATAGCCCAGTGGCTCGCCGCCGTTACGGTCACCGATCTCTTCGGCATCGAAGCGGATAAAGGCCGGGGAGGGCGGACGCGAGGACGCACTGGGACGCTGGCCGTCGGTCACCAGGATATGGTCCATGCGGCAGGCATGGGGTCGCAGGCTTTCCCCCAAGCCCAGCGCATCCAGCATGCGGAATGTGGAATAGGCGATGGCGGTGGACCGACCGTCAAATGTCGGTGCCAACTGGTTTTCGAAGGGTTGGGGGTCGACCACGACCGCTTTCAACCCGCCCTGTGCCGCAGCCAGCGCGAACGCAGCCCCGGCTAGACCTGCACCCGCAATGACGATGTCGTAATCAGAACCGCTCATAGGTCCTGTGTCGCCCTTTAGGGCGCAAAGGTCCAGAGGGCCGCACGAATGATGGTCAAAGAAGGTCACGAACGGCCGCTGGTAAATAGGCCGTTAACCCTGATCCGGCACAAGCAGAAGTTAGTTCTGTGCCGGAGGTGCGCCTCATGACTGCTGCCGTACTCGTCGAACGGGCTTGGACCACATTCCGCATTGTGTGGGGTGCGCCCTTTGCTGTGCGTGTACGCGGTGTGGCGCAGGCCGTTATCGCGGCGCTCGTTCTTGTCGCTATGGCGTCCTGGAATGCCGCCGATCCCAGCTGGAATACGGCCTCGACCCAGCCGGTGAGGAACTGGTTGGGCGGCGGCGGTGCCGTTCTGTCGGATATTTTGATGCAGTCGCTTGGCATCGGGGCGTGGATCGCGGTCCTGCTGGTCGGTGCCTTTGGGGTCGGCGTGGCGCTGGGTGACTCTGTGCCGCACCGCCTGCATCCGACGCGACTGAAAACTTTTGCCGCGGTCATGGGCGTTCTGCTGGCCAGCGCGGGCCTGTCCGCGCTGGCAGAGCCCGCCGCATGGCCCTTGGCCAGCGGTCTGGGCGGTTTATGGGGCGATGGCATTATCGGCCTGACGACACGCGGCCTCAGTGCGCTGCATGTTCCCTATGCCAATATCATCCTTGGATCGCTTTATGGTCTCATGGGACTCTGGGCTCTGGGCTACACGGTGGGGCTGCGCACCCGCGATCTGACCGATACCGCAGGCTGGGCAGCCGAAAAGGGGGCCAGTGTCCGCGTTGCGCGTCCTGCCAAAGCCGCTGCGGGTAAACGGGCCAAGCGCGAAGAGGCGCGTCCGGCAAATGTACGCAAGCCACGTCACGTTCTGCCTGAACAGTTTGACGAGGATGAAGTCCATGCACCGGCTGTCTCTGCCGCCGCCGCAGCCGCTGCGGCCGCAGCACCGGGGATCAAGGCACCATTGTCGGCCCCCGAGCCGGGCATCGAAGACGAAGGCGATTTCGCCCCGCCGTGGGAGGAACCTGCTCCGGTAGCACCGCCTTCGGCCAAGCCCGCGCGCGGTTCAGACGAGCCCAAGGTCGCCGCGACCAAGGCACCGAAGCCCGCCATCGATATTGACCAGCAGACCTTCCGCTTCGAGCATGAAGGCGGGTTCGAACTGCCCTCGCTGGGCATTCTCGCCAAGCCGACCCAGCGTGGCGGCATGGTGGACGAGGCCTCGCTGAAAGCCAACGCCAAGATGTTGGAAGGCGTGCTGCAAGAGTTCGGCGTCCGTGGCTCGATCGACCAGATCCGTCCGGGGCCGGTGGTGACGCTTTATGAACTGGTGCCTGCGCCGGGCGTGAAGCACGGGCGCGTGGTGGCATTGGCGGATGATATCGCCCGCTCAATGTCGGCCCGCGCCTGCCGTATCTCGGTCGTTCAGGGCCGTAACGCCATCGGTATCGAACTGCCGAATGCCAAGCGTGAGACCGTCTTCCTGCGCGACCTGCTGGCATCCGGCGAATATGACAAGAAGAGCCACCTGTTGCCGCTGGCTCTGGGCGAAACCATCGGCGGCGAGCCCTATGTGGCCGACCTTGCCCGCATGCCCCACCTGCTGATCGCCGGTACGACGGGGTCGGGTAAGTCGGTGGGCGTCAATGCGATGATCCTGTCGATCCTGTATCGCCATTCGCCTGCCGAATGCCGCTTTATCATGATCGACCCGAAGATGCTGGAACTGTCCGTCTATGACGGTATCCCGCACCTGCTGGCGCCGGTGGTGACCGATCCCAAGAAGGCGGTGGTCGCACTGAAGTGGACCGTGCGCGAGATGGAGGACCGCTATCGCCGCATGTCCAAACTCGGCGTGCGTAACGTGGCCAGCTACAACGAACGCGCCCGTGAAGCCCAGGAAAAGGGCGAGCATTTCGAACGTACCGTCCAGACCGGCTTCGACGAACAGGGCCGTCCGGTTTACGAAAGCGAGAAGATCCGCCCTGAACCCATGCCCTATCTGGTCGTGGTGATGGACGAGATGGCCGACCTGATGTTGGTCGCGGGCAAGGAAGTGGAAGGCGCCGTCCAGCGTCTGGCCCAGATGGCCCGCGCCGCCGGTATCCACCTGATCATGGCCACCCAGCGCCCGTCGGTGGATGTCATTACCGGTACCATCAAGGCGAACTTCCCGACGCGTATCTCCTTCCAGGTGACGTCGAAGATCGACTCCCGCACCATCCTGGGCGAGCAGGGCGGCGAGCAGCTGCTGGGTCAGGGCGACATGCTCTACATGGCCGGTGGTGGTCGTATCACCCGCCTGCACGGCCCGTTCGTGGGCGATCAGGAAGTCGAGGAAGTCTGCAAACACCTGCGTGCGCAGGCCGAGCCGGAATATCTCGACCTCATTACCGACGAGCCGGATGGCGACGGCGATGGCGGCTATGGCGATGAAGGCGGCGGCGGTTCGGGCGATGACCTGTACGACCGCGCCGTGGCCATCGTCACCCGCGACCGCAAGGCCTCGACCTCCTACGTCCAGCGCCGCCTGCAGATCGGCTATAACCGCGCCGCGACCCTGATCGAGCGCATGGAACAGGAAGGCGTGGTCACGCCTGCCAACCATGCTGGCAAACGCGAGGTCCTCGCTGGACCGCCCCCCATCGTCTGACTTTGTCAGACAATAGGTTTTTTAGAGCGTGGCCGCTTTGCTGCCGCGCTAACGAAGGCCCCACAGGGGGCCTGTTGCTTGAGCGCAAATAGGGCTCTGTCTTTGATGAATGGCCTTTCGGAACGCGCGCTTTCCTTGACCGTTTGGCTCTATGACGCCTGTAGGATGAACGGGCATAAATCTAGCTGAACACCCCTTCATTCTGCCGCCGGAATATGGTCTGGCTTGGGTCATGAGGACGCCAAGCCGACGGGGCAGGGTGGGGGTCTCGATAATCCCGAACGGGAGATTTTAAGACATGACGTTTTCTCGACGCGCTTTTGGTTTTGGCGCTGCTGCGATTGTGGCTATGGCCGCCATGCCGGCTGTGGCCCAGTCGAACCTGTCGGCAGAGGATCAGGCTGTTCTGCGCGAGGCTCAGACCTATCTGACCAATCTGACGGCGGCGCAGGGCACCTTCGTTGAGACGGGCCCGAACAACCAGCGCCGCGAAGGCCGTTTCTGGCTGTCGCGCCCCGGCAAGATGCGCTTTGAATACACCAATCCGGCGGGTCTGCTGGTGGTGGCCGATGGCAATAACGTCAACCGTTATGATCCGCGCTTGAACAGCTTCCGTCAGGTGCCGCTGGCCCAGACCCCGCTTTCCACCTTCCTCGCGCGCAATGTGCGTCTGGACCAAGGCGTGCGCATTGACCGCGTGACCCGCATGGCCTCTGGGGCCTATGCCATCACGGCCCGCGATGCGCGGCGTCCGAACGAAGGCTCGGTGATCCTGTCCTTTGCCGGCGGTCGTTTGCAGGAATGGACCATTTCTGATGCCCAGGGCTCGCGCACGCGGGTTCAGCTGACCACGCTGCAACCGGCCTCGGGTCTGTCCAACAGCCTGTTCCAGCTGCGCGATCCGACCCGTCGTCCGTCACGCAACTGATCCGCACCGGTTCAAGGTTTGACGCCCGAAGCCTCGTGCTTCGGGCGTTTCTTTTTGGACGGAACGCACCGGCCCCTGCTAAGGCAAGGCCATGACCCTTCGCATTGTGACCTGGAACATCAATTCGGTGCGTCTGCGCATCGATCAGGTGGCCCGTTTCGTGGCCGAGTACGCCCCCGACGTGCTGTGCCTGCAAGAAATCAAATGTACGGAGGACCAGTTCCCCCGTCAGGCCTTCATCGACATGGGTCTGCCCTATCTGAAGATCGGCGGCCAGAAAGGCTGGCACGGCGTAGCGATTGCCAGCCGACTGCCGATCACCGAGGCCCCGATCCTTGACGTCTGTCGCGAGAAACATGCTCGCAATGTTGCGGTGATGGTCAACGGCATCGAAATCCAGAACTTCTACATTCCGGCGGGCGGAGACATTCCGGACCGCATGATCAATCCGAAGTTCGATCACAAGATGGACTTCTACGAGCGACTGACCGCCGAGGCCGCGCGTCGTGACCGTCAGGCTCCGCTGCTGCTGGCGGGTGACTTCAATATCGCGCCGGGCGAGTTCGACGTCTGGAACCACCGCCACATGCTGAAGGTGGTCAGCCACACCCCTATTGAGATCGAGACCCTGTATCGCTTCCAGGACGCAGGCGCCTTTACCGATGTGGTGCGGGACCAGCATCCGGAGCCGATGAAGCTGGCCAGCTGGTGGAGCTATCGCGCCAAGGATTTCCGCGTCTCAAACCGCGGTCTGCGGCTGGACCATCTATGGACTTCGCCGGGCCTGACACCTGCCGTCGTCAAGGGCAGTGCCCGCATCCTGGACAATGTCCGCGAGTGGGAACGGCCCAGCGACCACGCGCCGGTAATGATGGAACTGGACGTCTGATAAAGCGACGCCCTGACAGTCAGGACTGTCAGGGCGTGAAACCCGCAAGAGGGGGTTTCGGGGAGAAGCTTTAAGACTGCGGTCGCGCGACGCGTGATGACAGGTTTTCGATCACTTCGCGTGCATTGAAGGCGTTGGGGTTGTCTGCAGGCTTGGGACCGCGGCCCATTTTGATTTCTGCGGTGGCTTCGTAGCGGTCGACACGCTGGACATCGACGTCGCCGCCCCAGGCGGGACCCCACGGGCTCCAGTAGCCACGGTGGTAATAACGCCAGCGCGGCCCCCAGAACGGCCCGTAGCGGTCATAATAGAAGGGGTCGGGATAGGCGACGAGACGGCTGTCACGATCGGTCACGCGATCGACCGTCTGGAACCAGTCATAGCCCTGCTCGACCGTCAGTTCGGCGGCGCGCAGTAGCAGCGACATTTCAACGCGATCACGCGAAGTGACCGAGTTACCGGCGAAGCTGACACGGAAGCGGTCCTGCTCAAGGCGCTGTTCGGCATAGCCGCCACGATTGCCGTTGACGCCAGCCGGTTGATAGGGCGTGGCGGTCGCACAGGCACCAAGCGCCAGTACGCCTACAAGAGCGAGAGCAATGGGAGTTTTACGAGGTGTCTTCATCGAAGTCTCTCCTTGGTCCCACAAAACACTATGCCGTCTGAACGGCGGGTGAACGCGGGTGTTCCAGCCAATCCGGCCGATCCTACAAACGTGAGGCGATAAGCCCCGCTGCCAATAGAAGTAGTACGCCGACGGCGATATCAAAGCCTCGTCTGAACGCAGGTTTTACCATCATGCGCGCAATCGCCGCACCGCCCAGTCCGTAACAGCACATGGCGATGATATCGAAGCCGATGGTCCCGGCACCGAACAAAACCAATTGCGCGCCGATAGGCCGGGCCAGATCCAGAAATGGCGGCAGGACTGCCGTAAAGAAAAGTATGGCCTTCGGATTAGCGATCTGGACCAGAAAACCATCGAAAACGGGGCTGCGTTTTTGATCCAGACGGGCGGCGGCCAGATTGCCATTTTCCGGTTTGAGCGCCTTCAAAAGCGATTTCAGGCCCAGCCAAGCGACATAGACTGCCCCACCGACCGCAATGATCTTGAAGACAGCGGGAAAGGCTTTGACCATCGCCCCAAGGCCGAGAGCCGCCGCGCCGAACCAGGTCAGTGTAGCCAGATTCATACCGGCCACTGCCAGCAAGGCTGCACCCTTGCCGCGCTGCATACCTGTGGCGATGGCAAAGACATTGGCCGGTCCCGGCGTGAACGCCATGACGGCCATAGCGCCCAGATAGGCCACATAGAGATGCGGATCGACCGGAAGAGATGTCATGCTCCGCCTGTGGGCTGTCGCATGGCAACGGTCAAGCCTGCAGAGCCTGTTTGAAGAATTGCGCTACATTAAGTGATTGCATCAACGTTACCTAAACCCCGACGTAAGGATGCAAGGCCGCTGGCGGACCGCTTGGAGCGGCCATAAGGTTGGATGGAGTCTGTCAGGAGTAAGGGGTATGGCGCGGGTGAGGTGGCGGACACTTTGCGTGGCTGTGGCCGTCGCAGGATTGTCAACGGGTCTGTCGTCCGCGGCCCCTTCGCGGACCTATTCCACAGAAGGTCGTTGCGGCGGCTATGCCGCGACGCGGGTCGGCATGGTGGAGGGTCTGTGCATGGGCCTGGTGTGGCAGGGTGCGGATCGTGACGGCCCGCAGATGCCGCGCGATCTGATGCCGTTGGAAGACGGCGACTGGCTTGTCAGTGATCTGGGGGCATGGACGGCCGGACGCGGAGCGCTGTGGCGCATGTCTGTCGCCCGTGATGGCACGGTCGGGTGGCGGCGTCTGCTGTCGGGGCTTTCGATGCCACACACCATCGCCAGGGGGCCTGACGGGCGCATCTATCTGTCAGAGATGAACCGTATCCTGACACTGGATGTCGATGCAGCGGATCCTCAGGCCAGTCTGCGCACGGTCATCGGTGGCCTGCCGGACAATAGGCTGCACGACAACCGGCATCCCCTCTCCAGTTTCGTTTTCGACGGCAATGGCGACCTGTTGGTGAATGTGGGGGCACCCAGTGATCGCTGCCTCGACGTACGGGGCAGGCCGCGCACAACCGCGCGGGGTGTCTGTGCCGAGGAAGCTGATACAGGACAGGTCCGCCGCCATGCCTATCTGGGGCGGGGGCGCTGGAGTGAGAACAGCACGGTCTTTGCGTCGGGCCTTCGCAACTCGATTGCCCTTGTGCGGCATGGCTCGGGAACGGTGCTCCAGGCGGAAAACTCGGTGGATCTGAACGATCCGAACAACCCCTTCGAAGAGGTGAATGTGTTGAGGCAGGGTGGCCATTACGGCTGGCCCTACTGCGTGAACATGCAAACGCCCCTGCCGGGTTGGACGCCCGCCCGGTCCCGCTGTGCGGAAAGGGACAAGCCGGTTGCGCTGATACCACCGCACGCGGCTCCGCTGGACCTGATGTACTATTCGGGTGCCATGTTTCCCGAACTGGAAGGCAGGCTGTTGGCGACGTGGCATGGTTATCGCCGCGCCGCGGGTCGGATCATCGCTATGGAGGTCGATCCTTCAGGCGTCCCGCTCACCGATATCAATGGCTATTACGCCATCTATCCTCGCAGAGCCCTGCGTTATCCCGCCAATACCCCCAGTGTACGCGGTAAAATCATCACGCCACGCTGGGACAATGTGCCAGGACAGCATCCTCGCGGGACCCCTGTCGCAATGGCGGTCGCGCGCGATGGTGCGATCTGGGTCACAGATGACAAAAGCCGGGCCATCCTGAGGATCGCCCGGCCTTAAAGCCCTGTAAAAAGAGGCGGACCGCCTTTTTATAGGCGGTTCTAGTCGGCTGCCTGTTCCGCAAGCGCCTGCGCAATGCTGGTGCGAAGCTGGTCCGGCACACTGCGGAGCATCGGCACGGCCTGATCGCGGACGGTCGTGATCTGCTGACGCTTCTCGGCATCCTGCTCTTTGGCGAGCTGGGCATTCAGGAAGGCTTCGAAATTGTCGGCGAAACCGATGATATCGGGGGTGTAGCGGGTGATGATGGCATCGGTATCGGCCTTTGCCTTGGCCGTATCGCCGCTAGCGCCCTCGATGGCCGCTGCCAGTTCCTTGTTCATTTCTTGCATGCGGGCGTCGAAGGCTTCGCTCTTGAGCTGCATTTCCTCTTCGCTGGCTGGCGATGCGGTTTGCGCGGCAACGGCAAGTGCCGGGGCAGCCATGACGGGGGCCGACAGGGCCAGTGCCGCCGAAGCAGCCATTATGAGGCGAAGGGTCATCTAAATGTTCCGTAGCAGCGGAGCACGCGTGCTCCGGAAGGTTTGACCCCGAAAGGTCCGGTTCGCGAAATCGGTGTTCAACCTATAGGTCTGCACAGCGCCCCGCACACCGAAAACGAATAAGGCCGGATGGCGTTGCACCATCCGGCCTTACTGATCGGCGATTATATCGGCCTTTGGGGCGATATCAGCCTTCGCGGTTGTCGCGCTTGGCCAGAACGCGCAGACGCAGGGCGTTCAGCTTGATGAAGCCTTCGGCGTCCTTGTGGTCATAGGCCACGGCACCTTCTTCGAAGGTGACCAGCTCTTGGTCATAGAGCGAGTTCGGGCTTTCGCGACCGATGACGGTGACATTGCCCTTGTAGAGTTTGACGCGGACGGTGCCCGAGACCTTCTCTTGCGACTTGTCGATGGCGGCCTGCAGCATTTCGCGTTCCGGCGAGAACCAGAAGCCGTTGTAAACGAGCGAAGCGTACTTCGGCATCAGCTCGTCCTTCAGGTGCATGGCACCACGGTCCAGCGTGATCGACTCGATACCGCGGTGGGCGGCCAACATGATGGTGCCACCCGGGGTCTCGTAGACACCGCGCGACTTCATGCCGACGAAGCGGTTTTCAACCAGGTCCAGACGGCCGATGCCGTTGTCGTGGCCCAACTGGTTCAGCTTGGTCAGGATTTCGGCCGGCGACATGGCAACGCCGTCGATGGCGACCGGATCACCCTTTTCATAGGTGATGGTGATGACGGTGGCCACGTCCGGAGCGGCTTCAGGCGAGATGGTGCGCTGGTGGACGAATTCCGGAGCTTCGACAGCCGGATCTTCCAGAACCTTACCTTCCGACGAGGAGTGCAGCAGGTTGGCGTCGACCGAGAACGGGCTCTCGCCGCGCTTGTCCTTCGAGATCGGGATCTGGTGCTTCTCGGCGAAGGCCAGCAGGGCTTCACGGGACTTGAAGTCCCACTCGCGCCACGGGGCGATCACGCGGATGTCGGGGGCCAGGCCATAGTAGCCCAGCTCGAAGCGGACCTGGTCGTTACCCTTGCCGGTCGCACCGTGGCAGACGGCGTCGGCACCGAGTTGCTTGGCGATTTCGATCTGGCGCTTGGCGATCAGCGGACGCGCGATCGAGGTGCCCAGCAGGTACTGGCCTTCATAGACGGTGTTGGCGCGGAACATCGGGAAGACGAAGTCGCGAACGAACTCTTCGCGCAGGTCATCGATGAAGATGTTCTCTTCCTTGATGCCCAGCTTCAGAGCCTTTTCCTTGGCCGGAGCCAGCTCTTCGCCCTGACCCAGGTCAGCGGTGAAGGTGATGACTTCGGCACCGTATTCGGTCTGAAGCCACTTCAGGATGATCGAGGTGTCCAGACCGCCCGAATAGGCGAGGACGACCTTTTTGGGAGCAGGGAGGCTCATCTTCGGCAAATCCTTGAAAACAGGGGAGCGCCATTCCAGGCGGTGTTGTCGCGCTTAAAAGACCTAACCCCATGCGATGCAAGCGGATGTTGGGTGTTTTCGGACAAAAAAGAAGGCACAGCGCCGTCAAAACGCTGTGCCTTCATTGTCTTGGGTCGGAATACGACCTTAGGCGACCAGCGCTTTCAGCTTGTCGACCAGATCGGTCTTCTCCCACGAGAAGCCGCCGTCAGCGTCAGGCTGGCGACCGAAGTGGCCGTATTTGGCGGTACGCTCGTAGATCGGCTTGTTCAGACCCAGGTGCTGGCGGATCGAGCGCGGGGTCGCGCCACCGATCAGGGCCGGCAGTTCCTTTTCAAGGATGGCCGGGTCGATCTTGCCGGTGCCGTGCAGGTCCACGTGGACCGATTGCGGCTGGGCCACGCCGATGGCGTAGGACAGCTGGATGGTGCAGCGGTCGGCGAGGCCGGCAGCGACAACGTTCTTGGCCAGATAGCGCGCGGCATAGGCCGCCGAACGGTCAACCTTGGTCGGGTCCTTGCCCGAGAAGGCACCGCCGCCGTGCGGAGCGGCACCGCCGTAGGTGTCGACGATGATCTTGCGGCCGGTCAGGCCGGTGTCGCCGTCCGGACCACCGATTTCGAAGATGCCGGTCGGGTTGATGTGCCAGACGGTCTCGTCGGTGATGAAGTCGGCAGGCAGAACGCTCTCAACGACAGGACGGACGACAGCTTCGACCTCGTCCTTCTTGCCCTTGGCGTGCTGGGTCGAGACGACGATCGAGGTCGCGCGAACCGGCTTGCCGTTTTCATAGTGCAGGGTGACCTGGGCCTTGGCGTCCGGTTCGAGGATCGAACCTCCGGCGTGACGCACGTCCGACAGCTTCTTGAGGATGTTATGGCTGTAGGCGAGGGTGGCCGGCATCAGTTCCGGCGTCTCGTTCGAGGCATAGCCGAACATGATACCCTGGTCGCCCGCGCCTTCGTCTTTCTCCTCGGTGGAGTCGACGCCGACAGCGATGTCAGCCGATTGGCCGTGCAGATTGTTCTGGAAGGTGAACTCCTTCCAGTGAAAACCGTCCTGCTCGTAGCCGATCTCGCGGACGACGCGGCGAACGGCGTCCTCGATCTCCTGCTCGATATTGCCGACCCAGCCGTCGTTTTCCCAGATACCCTTGCCGCGGATTTCACCGGCCAGCACCACCAACTGCGTGGTGGTCAGAGTTTCACAGGCAACGCGAGCTTCCGGATCTTTCGACAGGAAGAGGTCAACAATGGCGTCCGAGATCTGGTCCGCGACCTTGTCGGGGTGACCTTCAGAGACGCTTTCGGACGTGAACTGGAAAGAAGAACGGGCCACGGGTCGGCTCCTGAATGATGCGATGAACGCAGACATATAAAGATATGCTTATACGTGCAAGTCATTGCCTAGCCGTGGCTGTCTTTAGTGCGACCGTTAAGTCGATTTCGGTGTCACATAACGCCCGTCGGGATAGCGGATGAACCGACCTTCCTCGCCGTGGGTGTGGTCTGACGTCGGCCAAGGCCAACGGCCAAAGCCATCGGACTGGTAGCGGGTAATCGTCTCGATCATCTGCTCGTTGGTATTCAGAACGAACGGACCGCGTGCCACGACCGGAGCCTCGATAGGCCTGGATTGCAGCAGCAGGATGCGAACCTTCCGATCGCCGTCGTTGCGGATGGTCGTCACGCGCGATGCATCCAGATTGGCCAGATGTCCGGTCGGGATCGCATTGCCGTCAAACGTGGCCACACCCTCATAGATATAGGCGCGGCGCAGAGCCTCTATCGATGCGGTGGGCAAGGTGACTTCGCCACCCTTTTCGATGTCGATCAACCAGATGGTCAATTCGTTTTCGGGCTTGGCCGCCCACGATGCCGAAGGCGGTGCAAGCGGGCGAACATCACCGAAAGGACCGGCAACGACGGTGACTGTTGCGCCGTCCTTCTGGATGACGGGAATGTCTTCGGCCCAGAACATTTCAAAGTCCGGCTTAGCGGATTTGCCTTCCGGCGGAAGGTTCAGCCAGATCTGGAACATCTCCATTGGATTGGGCTTGTCCGTATTCAGCAGCGGGAACATTTCGCCATGTTCCACACCGCCGCCGGTGGTCAGCCACTGGACGTCGCCCTGGCCATAGCGGGCAGCGACACCGAGGGAGTCGGCGTGGTCCACATAGCCTTTGAGGACGATCGAGACGGTTTCAAAGCCGCGATGCGGGTGTGCAGGAAAGCCGGGTACACGCGCGCCGTGATACATGCGCCATCCTTGACCCTCCTTTGCGCGATCTTCGGGCTTGATACCCAGACGACCATCGCCCGCGGGATAGTTATCGATGTGATGAACCGCGAACAGAAACGGGTCCAGCCCCTGCCACGGGCTTTCCAACGGCTTGGTGCTGATGACGCTGTTTGTCATGTCTATCCTCCTGAGTTGGAAAATAGGTAATCACCACTGTTACCATTTCAAGTGTACGCAAAGCGACGCCGGAACCGTTCATACAATGACACAATAGGCCAAACGCTGACGGAGTATCCCGCAAGCGATAGACGTTGCAGTTTACGGAGATGATCCGGGTCCGCTCTCGGTCGCTATAGATGCGCGCTCTGCTGTGGCTCTTGGGAATAAGGGCGCAAGCAGAACCGGCTGCTCGTCCGTTACGTAAAAAATCTCTTATAATACAATATTCTTAAAATATTAATCAGATCATGAATCTCACCTCGATAGGTCTTTATTCTAGAATATAGGCGCTTGCGGAAACTTCAAATCACCGCCTAATATCAATCCGAAACACGGCAAATCTCTTTTAATCCGCACAATAATTTGTCCCAAACGTCATGACGGTAGGTCACACAATGAACCGCAGCGACAAACCGTGAGCTATGCTCCACTCCCGATGACGCGGTGCAGCCAGCACCAGGCTGGACGCACTGTAATGACGACCTGTTGAGACGGTTTGATGTGAGGAGCAGAGTATGACCACCGAAGAACTCGTCCGTGAGCTTCGGGATACGGTGCTTGGAGCGGAAGAGGGGAGCAAGGTGGTTGCGATCCACCTTTTCGGTATTCGCTACGCCGCAGCCTTGGATGGCCGTAACCTGACCGAACTTGCCGCGCGCGCAGGTTTGGGAAAATCGTGGGCGACTGAAATCAGGAAAGGCGTCCGACTGGCGGAGCATGTGTTGCCAAAACGCGGCTGACGTCGTGACATAATATTGGGGGGATTAATGTCAAATACGCTCTTCACTAAAGTAGATTATACCCTGTCGTCCCTTACCGACGACATCGCTCACGGCAAGCTGGGTCTGCCCGACATCCAGCGCCCGTTTGTCTGGAAGAATGTTAAGGTCCGGGACCTCTTCGATTCGATGTATCGAGGATACCCGGTCGGCTATCTGCTGTTTTGGGAAACGGGGGTGCAGCCGGGCACGAAGCAGATCGGCACCGATGACAAGCAGTTGGTTCCTTCACGGCTCATTGTAGACGGGCAGCAGCGTCTCACCTCGCTTTACGCTGTCATCAAGGGCATCCCCGTCGTGCGGGACAACTTCTCAACTGAGAAGATCGAAATCGCTTTTAATCCCCTCGATGAGAAGTTCGCCGTCCCTGACGCCGCGATCAAACGCGACAAGCGCTACATCCCGAACATTTCCGCGATATGGGATAGCGGAACCAACCTGATTGAGTTCTCAAGCGATTATGTCGAGGGGCTGAAGGCCCAGAACGAGGACATCACGTCCGATGACGTGAAACGGGCACAACGCGCGCTTGGGCGATTGCACGCCCTGCTTCACTACCCATTCACGGCTCTGGAACTGTCGCAGCAGGTGACTGCCGATCAGGTTTCTGACGTCTTCGTGAGGATCAATAGCCTCGGGGCCAAGCTTAACCAATCCGACTTCATCCTGACGTTGATGTCGGTGTTTTGGGACGAAGGGCGACGCCAGCTCGAGGATTTTAGCCGTCTGTCGCGGACACCGTCAGATGGCTCTGCCTCCCCATTCAATCACCTGTTCCAGCCGACCCCTGACCAACTCCTTCGCGTCGCGATTGCTGTAGGTTTTCGTCGCGCACGCCTGTCCGCCGTCTACGCCGTCCTGCGTGGCCGGGAGGCAGCAGATGAAGTGACTTCCAGCGCCAACCCGGTCAGCCAGTTCGATCACCTGAAGCGGGGGCAAGCGGCCGCCTTACGGGTTCAGTACTGGCACGACTTTTTGCGCTGTGTGACTCTGGCCGGCTACCGAACGTCAAAAATGATCAGCAGCGAAGCTTCTCTGATCTTCGCCTATGCCTTCTATTTGATTGGCCGCACTGATTTCGGGGTTGAGGAGTATGCCCTTCGGAAGGCCATCGCTCAGTGGCTGTTCGTGTCGAGTGTAAGTGGGCGCTTCACCAGTTCGCCGGAATCAAAGATGGAGTTCGATCTGGCGAGATTGCGGAATGTGAGCAACGACAAAGAATTTTTGGCTGTCATTGACGACATCTGTTCATCCACGATGACGAATGACTTCTGGAGCATTACCTTGCCGAGCGATCTCGCGACCTCGGCAGCGCGAAGCCCTTCGATGTTTGCTTTCTTCGCCGCGCTGAATGTGTTGGATGCCCGCGCGCTCTTCTCTCAGCACACCGTCCGGGAGCTAATGGATCCGGCTACCCGCGGAACCCGCAGTGCGCTTGAAAGGCACCATCTATTCCCTGTCGGCTACTTGAAGAAGCAAGGTATCGACGATCAGCGGGACTATAATCAAATCGCCAACTTCGCGATTGTGGAATGGGGTGACAACGGAGCAATTTCGGACGCCCCTCCGAGCGAATACGTTCCGGCTTTCGAGAAGCGTTTTGACCAGAAGACGCTTCACGAGATGTATCGTCACCACGCCCTGCCAGTAGGATGGCAGGACATGGCTTTCGAGGACTTTCTCAAAGCCCGGCGGACGTTGATGGCCGAGACCATCAAGGCCGCATATGAGCGACTGGCAGGAGCGCCACATGCTCCTCATGCAATGCCTCAACTTGCCGACCTGATCGCGGGAAGTGAGTCCGACGCCGTGGAGTTCAAGAGCACTCTGCGTACCAATCTCCACACTGGGGAACGGGATGCTCGGATGGAGATGGCGGTTCTCAAAACCATCGCGGGCTTTCTGAACACACAAGGCGGGACTTTGATCGTCGGTGTGTCGGACGACGGCTCTCCAGTTGGGCTGGAACCGGACGGTTTCGAAAATGAAGACAAAGCGGCCTTGCATCTCATCAATCTGCTTAAAGATCGTCTCGGCGGCCACAATGCTCTGCACGTTCACCCTCGCTTCGATGACCATGAAGGCCATCGCGTGCTGGTGATCGAGTGCGATCGATCAAAGTCTCCTGTTTTCGTTAAAGATGGTCAGGCCGAGCGTTTCTACGTCCGATATGGCCCATCTACACAAGAACTTCACGGCAGTACGGCACAAGGATACATCCAGCAGCGCTTTTGATGGAGTAAGTGAAGTGCAGTCCGTCTAATCTTCGAAGTTGAAAGATAGGTTTAGTTTGGCTGACTCGATCTTCTTTGTGCTACATCATTTGGAGTATACGAATAGAAGGACATAAGATCTGTCGCGGGGCTGTATGGAAATAGGATCATCAGAGATTTTTCTGACGTCCATACTGAAACTTCGTCAGTCAGTGGAACATCATCAGGAGCAGCCGCGACTGATCCTTGCCAAAGGCACGTTAGCTTAAGGCGAAGTTTATATGCTGTCTGAAAGGGTGGTGCCGCTTACGTGACTCGAACACGTGACCCCCGCATTACGAAATCTTGGGAAGCGGCACATAAAGTTTATATATTACAATAGATTGTTTTGTTTGGTGGGTAGGGTTTTTGTTCCACCCCATCGACGACCCACACTGGCCTACAGGGGCTATTGGGATGCTTCCTAAGTTGCGATCGATAGCTAGGAAGCGGCCCAAATTTTGACCCGCGCTATACCCGCAAGATAGTGCTGATACACTCTCAAATTCGGGAGGCTATAAATGCAGATCATTGATAACAATTTTTACCTGTGGGGTGACGATCTCAAACAGGTCTTGACCACAGGCTCGCGCGTGAAGATCGCCGCCTCTTGCTTCTCGATCTATGCATATGAGGCACTCAAGTCAGAGCTCTGTAGAGTTGAGAGCCTGCAGTTCATATTTACCGCCCCTACATTCACTCCGAACGGAGCAACCGATCGTCTTGCAAAGGAGCGGCGGGAATTTTTTATACCGAAAGCTCGGCGTGAAAGCGGCCTTTACGGAACCGATTTCGAAGTCCAGTTGCGTAACAAGCTGACACAGCGTGCTGTCGCACGCGAATGCGCCGAGTGGATCCGTAGAAAGGCAAAATTCCGGTCCAACGGGACAAAGGCACCGATGCAGCAGTTCATGCACGTCGGAGGTACCGAGGATGCAGTGGCTTACATGCCAATCAGTGGTTTCACGGCTGTTGATCTAGGTTACCAGAAGGGCGATGCAGTCTCAAACTTCGTGACGCGCTTCGACGATCCAACTCACGCACAAATGTACCTTCAACTTTTCGATCAGATCTGGTCGGATCCGGAGAAGTTGCAAGACGTTACTGCCGCCATCTGTGACCATATCGAATCTGTGTATCAGGAGAATGCGCCCGAACGCATCTACTTCATGATGCTCTACAATATCTTCCGAGACTTCCTAGAGGAGGTCGACGAAGATGTCCTGCCGAATGATCTGACCGGCTACCGGAATAGCGTGGTGTGGAACAAGCTGTTCAATTATCAGAAGGATGCAGCGACAGGTATCATCAACAAACTCGAAACCTACAACGGCTGCATTCTGGCCGACTCCGTGGGTCTTGGCAAAACGTTCACCGCGCTGGCCGTAATCAAGTATTATGAGTTACGGAATCGCTCTGTACTGGTGCTGTGCCCCAAGAAGCTCGCGGACAACTGGCGTAACTACAATACCAACCTGACCACCAACATCTTTGCTACGGACCGGTTCAACTACGACGTCCTGTGCCACACTGATCTGTCCCGAACCTCCGGAGAATCTTTTGGCATCCCGTTGAACCGTGTGAACTGGGGCAATTACGATCTGGTCGTCATCGACGAATCCCATAACTTCCGGAACAACGACGTCTTCAAGGATCGTGAGACGCGCTATCAAAAGCTGATGAACAAGGTCATCCGCGCTGGTGTAAAAACCAAAGTTCTAATGCTCTCGGCGACGCCGGTGAACAACCGCTTTACCGATCTGCGCAATCAGCTCGCGCTGGCCTACGAGGGGCAGTCCGAGGCGCTCAGTAAGAACTTGAAAACGGACACCAGTATTGAGGAAATCTTCCGCCGTGCGCAGAAGGCCTTCAACGAGTGGACGTCGCTGCCTGCGGAAGAGCGGACAGCGGCGTCAATCCTAAAGGCACTGGACTTCGACTTCTTCGAGCTGCTCGATTCCGTGACCATTGCCCGCTCCCGCAAGCACATTGAGACCTTCTACGATACGAAGGATATTGGTAAATTTCCGCAGCGTCGGAAGCCGCTATCGTTCCATTGCCCGATTACCCAGCGGCCCGACGTAATGGAGCTGAACGACATCTTCACGCAGCTGTCAGTGCTCAAGCTCGCGGTCTATGCGCCCATTAGCTACATCTTGCCTAGCCGGTTGCGGAAATACGAAGAAATCTACGACACGCAGGTCGAAGGTGGCCGCGGCAAACTGCGCCAGGCAGATCGGGAGCGTAGCCTTCAGGCGCTGATGACCACTAATCTTCTGAAACGCCTCGAAAGTTCGGTCGAGGCATTCCGGCTGACGCTACGATCCCTTGGTAGCAACATCTCTCGCACGCTGAGCGCTATCGAGAAGTTTGAGTGCACTGGGCAAGCGGACGGCGTTAGCAACCATCTCGCGGAGATGAGCGCCTTCGATCCTGAAGACGACGATCTGGCCGGTCTGGATGAGTTTACTGTGGGCAAGAAAGTTCAGATTAGCCTTGGCGACATGGATTTGCCGTCGTGGAAGCACGACCTTGCAGCCGACCTTGTTCTGATTAACGATCTGATTGCGTCGATGGACAAGGTGACACCTGCAGATGACTCGAAGTTGCAGCACCTGCTTTCGCTCCTCGGTCAGAAGGTGAAAGAGCCGCTGAATGCAGGTAACCGCAAGGTCCTGATCTTCACGGCCTTCGCCGATACAGCCAATTATCTCTACGACAATCTTGCGCCCTTCGCGCAGCAGCTCGGCCTGCACGTCGGCAAGGTCACCGGATCAGATTCACCGAAGACCACCCTGAAGAAGTCCTACGACTTTCAGGGTGTGCTGACGCTGTTCTCCCCCCGTTCAAAGGATAAGGCCATTGTTCTGCCCAATGAGCCCGGGGAGCTGGACATCCTGATCGGCACCGACTGCATCTCGGAAGGCCAGAACCTTCAGGATTGCGACTTCCTGGTGAATTATGACATCCACTGGAACCCGGTACGCATCATCCAGCGCTTCGGCAGGGTCGATCGTATTGGCTCACCCAACAGCCAGATCCAGTTGGTCAACTATTGGCCGGACATCACGCTCGACGAGTACATCAACCTCAAGGAGCGCGTCGAAAATCGGATGGTGATTGCGGACGTCACGGCGACCGGCGATGACAATGTGCTGACCGCCAAGTCGAGCGACATTGCCTATCGCAAGGAACAGTTGAAGCGGATGCAGGAGGAGGTGATCGAGCTTGAGGACGTGAAGGCCGGCATTTCCATCACCGATCTCGGCCTGAACGACTTCCGGATGGACCTGCTCAACTACGTCAAAGAGCATGGTGAACTCGACAACGTGCCCTTCGGCATGCACGCTATCGTCCCGGCGCAGCCAGAGCTTGGATTGCAGCCCGGCGTTATTTTCGCGCTCAAGAATATCCATGACAGCGTGAATGTGAACCAGCAGAACCGACTGCATCCCTTTTACCTAGTCTACATTGATGACGACGGGGAAATCGTCGCCGACCATACCGAGGTCAAGCGCTTGCTCGATCTGATAAGGTCTAGCTGCAAGGGACGCATCGAGCCTATCCGCGACGTCTGCCGTATCTTCAACGAGCGTACCGAGGACGGGCGCAATATGGGCCGGTATTCCGACCTGCTCTCCAGCGCAATCCGTTCCATGATCGAAGTGAAGGAAGAAAAGGATGTCGATAGTCTATTCAGCGGCGGACGAACAACGGCGCTGAACCACACAATCAAGGGGCTGGACGATTTCGAGCTGGTTGCTTTCCTTGTCATCGAAGGGGGAGGCGAGTGACACTCTATGACTGGCCGCGAGCGAGCGCTTTCGGGCGCGTAATTCCTAAAAGCAAGATCTATGAGCATGCAGAGGCCAATACGAGCCTGAAGGACCTCTTTGTGCGCGAGGTCAATCAGATTATCTGGGCGCACAAACTGTCACCCGAAACGGTCAACCTAACGGCCACCAAACAAGTCACCGAGATACAAGTTATTCGCCTGACGACGCGTACCGCGGTGCTGGACACGACTGTGTTGCGTGCGATCGACAAGGCCATCCCCTTTCCCTTGATCTTCGAGATTGTGCAGGCGGGTCGGGTGCAGCTTATTGCGGCCTATAAACGTCCGAGCGAGGCCGACGGTAGCCGCTGGGTGATCGGAGACTATTTCCACGGGGAATGGTTGCCTGAAGATGCACCGCGCATCCCGCTCCCTCTGGCGTTAAACATGGGTGCTCTTTATGAGGGGCTGCTTGAGCCGCTGGTCGCGGGACAGACGGCCCGCTTAATCCCCGGCATGGGCGAGGCCGCGCAAACGCCCTTCACACACCAAGAGGCGGCCCGCCTCACTTCGCTGGAGGAGCGCATCGCTCTGGCAGAGGCGATCAAGGCGCAGACGCGTGAAGTCGAGCGGATCAAAGCGCGGGCAGGGCGCGAAAGACAATTCAATAAACGCGTGGCAATCAATGCTGAGCTGCGCGCGGCAAGACAAGAACTTGAGCGACTGACCGGGGTGAATGCCCGAACCGCAATGACGAATGAGTGAGAAGACGACCATGGACAAGCTGAAGATGCACAGCCCCGACCTGAGCCAGGACAATATCGCGAAGATCCGCGCGCTTTTTCCTGGCTGCGTCACCGAGGCTCGGGACGAGGCGACAGGCGCAGTGCGTCTGGCGGTAGACTTCGATCAGCTGCGTCAGGATTTGAGCGACCACATCGTAGAGGGACCGCAGGAGCGATATCGGCTGGACTGGCCAGGAAAACGGGAGGCCTTGGCGCTGGCAAACGCGCCGATTGCAAAGACATTGCGCCCCTGTCGCGAGGAAAGTGTGGATTTTGACACCACGAAAAACCTGTTTATCGAAGGAGATAACCTAGAAGCATTGAAGCTTTTGCAAGAAAACTATCTTGGAAAAGTCAATATGATCTACATTGATCCGCCGTATAATACGGGAAAAGACTTTGTCTACGAGGATGATTTCGCCGAAAGCTCGGCAGATTTTCTAGAGAGGACGAACCAGAAAGACGAAAATGGCAATAGGCTTGTAGCAAATACTGCTGCTAATGGCCGTTTTCATTCTGACTGGTTAAGTATGATGTACGCTCGCTTGCATCTTGCGAGGAATCTTCTTCGCAATGATGGAGCTATTTTCATAAGCATTGATGACGGTGAACAAGCTAATTTGAAGCGGTTGTGCGACGAAATATTCGGAAGTGAGAACTTCGTTAATACCGTTGTTTGGGAAAAACGCTATAGTCCACAAAATGCAGTAAAATGGTTCTCTGAATCCCACGATTTTATACTCGTTTACGCAAGGGAGAAGATGAACTGGTATCCAAATTTGCTCGAGCGCACAGACGAGATGAATGCTCGATATAGGAATCTTGATAACGACCCGCGCGGTGTTTGGAAACCTGCAGATGCGACCGCTCAGGCAGGCCACGGCACCAAGAGTCAGTTTTACGAACTAACGGCACCCAACGGCAAGAAACATACTTTGCCGAATGGCCGCTGCTGGCTCTACACCGAAGAAGTCTTCAAAAAAATGGTGGCGGACAACCGTATTTGGTTCGGCGCGGATGGAAACAACGTCCCCGCAGTAAAGCGCTTTCTGTCTGAAGTTAAACAAGGAACTGCTTGCCAAACTATTTGGAAGTACAACGAGGTTGGTCACAACCAAGAGGGCAAGAAAGAGATCAACAAGCTTTTCCCTGAAGCTTCGGTTTTCGATACGCCGAAGCCCGTGCGACTTTTGAAACGCGCTCTGCATCTTGCAGCAGATAAAGACGCAATAGTCTTGGATTTCTTTGCTGGGTCAGCAACCACGACGCACGCCGCGTTTCAGATGAACGCAGAGGATGGCGGCAATAGAAGCGTTATCTCTGTTCAAATCCCCGAGCCCACAGACGAGGATTCCGCCGCACTACAAGCAGGATACCAAAACATCGCTGAAATTTCCAAAGAACGCATTCGTCGCGCGGGCAAGCAAATCCTCGAAGGCGAGTGCCATCCCGACTGGAACCGTGATGTCGGCTTCCGGGTGCTAAAGGTCGACACCTCGAATATGAAGGACGTTTACTACCGTCCCGATGAATTGCAGCAGGCCGACCTGCCCGGCGTGGTCGACAACGTTAAGGATGGCCGCACGGCGGAGGACTTGCTGTTCCAGGTGATGGTCGATTGGGGCGTGGATCTGACGCTGCCGATCCGTCGTGATACGGTGCAGGGTAAGACCGTTTTCTTCGTCGACGACAATGCCCTTGTCGCCTGTTTCGATCGTGGTATCAACGAGGATCTGGTGAAGGAGCTGGCAGGCCATGAGCCCCTGCGCGTCGTTTTCCGAGACAATGGCTTCGTCTCAGACGCGGTGAAGATCAACGTGATCCAGATCTTCCGCCAGCTTTCGCCCAGCACCGAAGTGAAAGCGATCTGAGGCCGACCATGAAATTCAAGTTCAAGGTCCAGCCCTATCAGACCAATGCTGTCAATGACGTGGTTGACTGCTTTGCGGGGCAGCCGATGGCGTCTGCTCTAAGCTATCAAATTGATCCAGGTGTGGTGGAAAAGGGCCAGCAGTTTCGGTCTGAAGCCGAATACGAAGGCTTCAAGAACGCCGACCTAGCCCTGACCGACGCACAGATCTTGGAGAACATCCAAAAGGTCCAACAACGCCAGAACCTGCCCGTCACGCAGTCGCTGACGGATTTCACGACTCTGAATGCGCGAGGTGAACGAGGCCCCGTAGCGGCGACCTACAAGCGCGATGCCTTGGCCGCGACCCGCGTTCACCTCGACGTTGAGATGGAGACCGGCACGGGCAAGACCTACTGCTACATCAAAACCATCTTTGAGATGAACAAGCGCTACGGCTGGTCGAAATTCATCATCATGGTGCCGTCGATCGCGATCCGCGAAGGGGTCTATAAGTCGCTGCAGATCACGGCGGACCATTTCACCGAAAGCTATGGCAAAAAGGCGCGGTTCTTCATCTACAATTCCAAGCGCCTGCACGAGCTGGAGAGCTTTTCGTCCGACGCCGGCATCAACGTGATGGTGATCAACATCCAGGCCTTCAATGCCAGCGGTAAGGACAATCGGCGCATTTACGAGGAGCTGGACGATTTCCAGTCGCGCAGGCCCATCGATGTGATCGCCTCGAACCGGCCGATCCTGATCCTGGATGAGCCGCAAAAGATGGAAGGCAAGGCGACGATGGAGGCACTGCCGAAGTTCAAGCCGCTGTTCATCCTGCGTTATTCGGCCACGCACCGGACCCAGCACAACCGCGTTCACCGCCTGGACGCGCTGGATGCCTATAACCAGAAGCTGGTCAAGAAGATCGCGGTCCGAGGCATTCAGACGCGCGGTCTGGCCGGTACTAATGCCTACCTTTACCTCGAAGGCATCGACATTTCGAAAAAGGCGCCATTGGCGCGGATCGAGCTGGAAGTGAAGCTGAAGTCGGGCGAGATCAAGCGTCAGCTGCGGCGGATCGAGTTCCGCGACGACCTGTTCGTGACGTCTGGCGAGTTGGACCAGTACCGAGGCTTCACGATCAGTCAGATCGATGCTGTCAACGACACGGTCGAATTTACCAATGGCGTAGTGTTGAGGGCTGGCGAGGCGAATGGTGACGTCTCGGAGCGCGACATCCGTCGTATCCAGATCCGCGAGACGATCAAGGCGCATCTCGACAAAGAAAAGCAACTGTTCGCACAGGGCATCAAGGTGTTGTCGCTGTTCTTCATCGATGAGGTGGTGAAGTACCGTGACTACGAGCAGGCCGACGAGAAAGGCGAATATGCTCGGGTCTTTGAGGAAGAGTACGAGTTGCTGACGGCTGAGTATCTGTCTGAGCTCGCAATCGACAACGAAGCGTACCGAAAATACCTCGGGGGCATCGCTTCGGCCAAGACCCACAACGGTTACTTCTCGATCGACAAAAATACGAACCGTCTCAAAGATCCTGCGGTTGGGGCCCGCTCTGTCGATTCCGACGACGTGGACGCTTACGACCTGATTCTTAAGGACAAGGAACGTCTGCTTTCCTTCGCCGAGTCCACCCGTTTCATCTTTTCGCACTCGGCGCTGCGCGAGGGCTGGGACAACCCGAATGTTTTTGTCATGTGCATGCTGAAGCACAGTGACAACACCATATCCCGGCGCCAGGAAGTAGGGCGTGGTCTACGGCTGAGCGTCAATCAGCACGGTGACAGGATGGACCATCCTGCGGTGGTGCATGACATCAACGTGCTGACTGTGGTGGCGAGCGAGAGCTACAAGGATTTCGTGGTTGGGCTCCAGCAGGAGATTGCGGAGACTCTCTCGTTGCGCCCGAGGCAGGCAACCGAAGAATACTTCACCGGCAAGGTTCTAGCGACCGAGCAGGGCACAGTTGAGGTCACTTCGGCGATGGCCAAGCAGATCTACCGCTATCTGGTGAAGAATGATTACACCGACGATACAGACCAGATCTCTGCCGTCTATCACGAAGCAAAGGCTGCAGGGAAACTGGCCGATCTTCACGACGACCTAAAGGCGCATGCTGAACAGATATTTCAGCTTATAGACAGCGTCTTCAGCGCCGCGAATCTGCCCAAGGTTGAAGATGGACGTAAGCCAAAGACTAATCCTCTTAATGAGAATTTCGAGAAGAAGGAGTTCCAGGAGCTTTGGGGGCGCATCAACCGGAAGGCGGTCTACAGGGTTGAGTTCGACTCGGCTGAGTTGATCCGCAAATGCGTCAGCGCGCTGGATAGCCAGTTGCGAGTTACCCCGCTGCAGTACACGGTTCAAATCGGCGAGCAAAACGATGGATTGACTGACAGCCAACTGCGTAGCGGCGACGGCTTCAAGGTTACGAACACGACCACTAGTCGTGGCGGTTCTGTCCACTCCCTGGTGAAGTATGACCTTCTGGGTAAGGTAGCCGAAAATGCTCAGCTAACGCGAGACACGGCTGCCTCCATCCTGGGCCAAATCACACCAGCGGTTTTCGGTCAGTTCACCAAAAATCCTGAACACTTCATTTCCGAAGCGTCGCGTATCGTTGCCGAACAGAAGGCGGCGATGGTGATTGAGCGCCTAGTCTATGATGAAGTCGATGAGCGTTACGACGTAGACATCTTCACTGCCAACCAGACCGGCCAGAATTTCTCGCGGGCAACGGCGAAGCTGAAGAACCATGTTTATGACTACGCGATCACGGATTCGGACGTTGAGCGAGAGTTCGTCGAAAATCTGGACGCGAGCAGTGAGGTTGTCGTGTATGCTAAGTTGCCTCGCGGTTTCCTCATCCCGACTCCAGTTGGTGACTACAACCCAGACTGGGCCATATCATTTAAATCTGGCAGCGTGCGGCACATCTATTTCGTGGCTGAGACCAAGGGTACGATGTCTTCGATGAAGCTACGAGAGATTGAGAAAACAAAGATCGAATGCGCCAGGAAGTTTTTTGACGAAATCAGTCAGCCATTCAAAGATCAGAAGGTCAAATATGATTTGGTCACTGATTTTGGCAAGCTAATGGATGTTGTAGGATACAACTAATAAAGCCCCCTCTGAGCTGGCGTTAGCCAGTCCAGAGGGTAGGTGTATCCTCACCAAGCCTTGTACTTCAGTGCTCCCGACATCATTGAAACGTCATGGGTAAGATGGCTGTGACGCTATATGGGATGATTTCAGACACTGGATTTTTTGTGCGATGACATCAGCAGGCACATTCAGTTCTGGCTTGTGTCGCTCGATCATAAGTGGCTTCAACTCGCGAGCTGTTATTGCTGCCTGCTCATTATTTACATCTCCGACCACCATCACCTCGACCTGTAGCCGGTGACGGTTTTCATAGATGTACTGGCCGGAGTGACAACGTCGTCCGCTAGGGCTGGGGCGTCGGTAATCCGATATGCGTTTGGCCAAGGCCCCGTGTTCAGCGGTGCCAACACCAATCAACAAGATCCGTCCGTTCTCAAGGAAGCGGTACAGGCCCACGCGATATTTCAGATCGTCCTGATAGTCCTTCTGCCAGTTCGGCACGGGCTCCCACTTCCGATCCCATTCAGAAAGCGTCTTGTCGCCGTATAGAGGCGCATCTGTAGTCGTCATGATGATTTCCTTATCAATGATGGTGAAGCGCCCCCTGAGCCTGCCGTAGCCAGCCCAGAGGGTAGGGTTGATCACCAGGCTTTGTGCTTTGCCGCGCCAGCCTCGACGGCCTTCAAGAGGGTGTCGTTTGCCAAGTGGCTATAGCGTTGGGTCGATTGGTAACTGGCGTGACCCAGCACTTTGCCGACCGCGAACAGATCGACACCACTGTTGACCATGAAGGACGCCGCAGAGTGGCGTAGGTCATGGATGCGAAGTCCCGGAAGGTTGGCCGTCTTGATCGCATAGGCCCAAGCGTTTTTGATCGAGACGAAGGGCTTCTGCGTGTCCGGGTTCGGCACAAGCCACGGGCATCCGTTGTAGCGCGGTAGGCTCTCGATAATGTCGATGGCCGCTTGCGACAGAGGCACGTGACGAGGCTTGCCGGTCTTGGTGGTAGGGATGAACCAAGAGCGACGCGCCAGATCCACATTCTCCCACTTGGCGTCCAGAAGCTCGCGCTTACGGGCACCAGTGAGAAGCAGAAGGCCAACGATGTGCTGCAGCATCGGGTTGTTGGACACAATGCAGGCTTCACGCAGACGTTCGACTTCCTCTGCCGTCAGATAGCGATCACGGGCATTGTTCAAGGGCTTGCGGGCGATGCCACGTGTCGGGTTACGATCGGTGCCGGGAACGCCCCAGTTCTGGCCTAGCTGATAGGCCCGCCCCATGATGACGCGGATCTTCTCGACGGTAGCCGGAGCGAGGGTCTTGCCCAGCTCCTGAAGCCATGAAGCGACAGCACGGTGCTCGATCTCATTGACCGGAACCTTGCCCCACTTGGGACGGATATGGACACGCACATACATCTCATTGGTGTCATGAGACTTCAGGCGGGCCTTGGAGTCCTCCAGATACATATCCAGTAGGACGGCACACAGAGGTATGGACTTGATCTCCTCCTTCTTGGCTAGAGGGTCACCGCCCATGACCGTTTCGGCTCGAAGCTGTTGAGCCTTCTTGCGGGCTTGGGCGAAAGTGATGTCATTGACGCCGCCGATCTTAATCTGACGCAGCTTCCCGCGAGGATCACGGTATCGCAGGGCATAGGTAGCGCTGCCGTTCTGACGGACTTCGACGATGAAGCCGGTGATCTCTTCGCAGTAGTAGACGGTCTTCTGACCCGTGGGTTCAGCAGTCACACGGCGGATGAAGTCGTTAGAGAAGTGGGCTTTAGGCATAGGATTGATCCTTGTGATGAGTTTAGTTCAGACGTGCGCCATCACGCGGTGCCGGAGGGGCGCAGCGGGTGGCGGCGGTTAGGGTGTGGGAGGGGCGCGGTTGCCCCAGAGTGGCCCGCTCAGGCGGGGGGCTTTGACCCGGCGATGGTGTCCCATCCGGTTCCCCACTGAGCGCTCAGCGGGGCCGGTTTCTGGGCCGGGTTGAAGGCGGCAGGGCCGGGATCAAATGGGGTGAAAGAGGCGTCCCCCTTCTCCCCCTTTAGCGGCTGCCCTTGGCTGGGGCGGCGAGGGTCACTCGTCGTCAGTCAGGACACACCATGCCTTACGCTCACTGGACTTTCCGTCCTCGATGCGAAGGCCATTCACACGAACACCGCGATGGCGTTTGAGATAGTGGCCCATCATGTGAGGGTTCACACTTCCGCGCTCGGTGACGGGCAACTCCTGAATGATCTCCAGCAGCGGGGTCTTGGCATTCGAATGGGTGTGCGGCACCGAGATAAGCTCTCGGACCGTGACGGATTTCTCGATGTAGAACTTGCGCCATTCCTGCAGGAACACGCCCAAGGCCTCGTTATCGGTGTTGTCCGTGACCTGATTAATCAGGCTCGAGGCAGGATCAGGTTCACCCAACCAGATGAGGGGTTCACGGCACAGTTCAGACCATTCCTCGTAGGAACCAATAGGCGTGATAGTTTCATCGCGTTTACCGTGCAGGAGGTAGGCTTGGATGATGCTCAGAGCAAAGCTGACGAAGGCGTTACGATAACGGGCAACTTGTTTGTACGGGTCGTGTTCGAAGGTGCGCAGGCTTGCGGCATCAGACTTGGGTGCAAGTCGTATAGTTACGACACGACGACGCATGTCCTTGATGGGCACGACGTTGTTACCCGTGCCAAGGAACAGGCTATTGGTGGAGGCCGTAGCGGTGCGGCTAGAGCCTAGAACTCGCTCAGTCGTGGTTGGGCTGGTTAGAGCCTTGTTGATGGCACCAAAGGGCTTCCAGTCGGTCTGCATGTCATCAAACAGGACGACAGGAGGCTTCTCCAGCAACATAGCCAAGATGAGCTTACTGGCCTCTTCAGCCTTGGTCGGATAGCTCGTCACATAGGGCGGTAGTGGTGTGGCAAACAGAGCGATGATTTTGGCCAGAAAACTCTTACCACTGCCCGACACCGTAGCGTTGATGTTGAAAGCAGGGGCTAAGGGCAGGCCTGTACGCAACACCGCTGTCAGAATGGCAACCAAAGCTGCTGAAAGGTCCGCTGGAGTTTCAAACTCGAACTCTGCCAACTCAGCCTTCAGTTGCATCAAACGGAAGCGAGCGTCCTCCTCTGTAACATTGATCAGATCTAGAAAATCAGAGTCATCAAAGGCAGCGTAGATACCGGTTTCAGCATTGAAGCCTGCGGTCGTAACGAAGCTACGGTTATGTAGGTACGGCTGGTTGGCGATGCCCTTGAGCGTCTTCAGGTGCTTTCGGTCCTGATTGTGCAGCAGGGCGTTTACGATGCGTAGGGGTGGATTACAGGTTACCCAGTCGCCTTTGTGATTTTTGATCTGCCATTCAAACAGCTCGCACAGCAGGACATAGAGTGTCTGGTTGTTGATCACTTCGCACTGGAAGGATGTACCATTCGGTACCAGACGCACCAGTTGGCAGCTGACGACATAGTACAAACCGATAAGGGCTAGGATCCTTTCGGCCTCGTACACAGCAACATCGTCTTGTCCCACCACTAGCCTGATGACGGGCTTCGGTGGGATCAGCGCCTCTGTGTCGGTAGCGATGACTGCGAGGGCGCTGCTTTGCATCTCGGATGCAGAAGGGGTGAAAGGGGGTTGAGCGACGGCGGAGGGCTCCCCCTTTACCTCTTTAGATGTCGGCAGTGGCGGGGGCGGTGGAGGCACCCGTAGGCCCTTCGGCGGTTGGGTGGGATGAGATCGTATAACCACGTTTTGATCCTCAAGGGTTGTTAGGGTCGACCTCGGGTTTGGTGCTTGTTGAGCAGTTGTTCCCTCGGTTGATGATCAAAGTTGAGCATCAAAAAATCCGTTTGAAAACAGTATTTTAAATGAGCATATTCCAAAATGGAAAGGTCCTATCCAATGAAAGTTTGGAGCGCTTCATTCCTTTTTGGAATATGATTTGGCATTGGTGCACTGACATCAATTGGAGCGAATCAGTCGTGAGAAGTGATTCGAATCAGCGTTACGCGAGCTTGGACTTCGGTGACTTGCGTCTGGCTTGGCTAGAGACGTTTGTGTGCGTCGCTCGGCTTCGTAATCGATCAGCCGTAGGGAAGGAGCTGGGCCTATCTCAAGGCGCTGTGACTAAGCACATCCAAAGCTTAGAGGGGTGGTCGAGAAAGATACTGGTTGATGCTGACAGCGTGCCAGCAACACTCACGGATGATGGTTTGGAGCTCCTTGAGGTAGCCCAGCTCATAATCCAGACGCTGGCAGAAGTGCGCATGTCTGGCGTTGCGCCAACATCGTTGAGTTATGGACCTGTTTCAGGTGATGGCCTCAAAATGCCTGATCGTGCAGGTAAAGTTGGTACATCGACTGCGCATTTGAGAGTGCCGCCTAGCGTCCCTAAGTCCGATAAGGACTGAGCTTGCCTTCTTCCCTGAAAATGGAAGGATATTTTCATTTTAAGGTTCTTCTGCTCTCGCAGAGAGAAGCTTTGATGGGGGCTTCTGGAAGGCGGATAACAACGACTTGATGATTGCCGTACCTGTACGCTTCCAGAAGCGATCTCTTGGTTAGTTGTCCATAATCAACAGGGTTTGAACCTCTCTAGGTTTAGGCTTTGGTTTGGTGGCTATCAGCACAATGCTGATCACTGCGATCATGAGGATGCAAAGGCCCGGTTTGGCGTTTGCCAAGCATGTGATGGGTATCAGGGCTAAGGCCAGAAGGGTGGCTCTTGGCCTTACTGCGAGACAGCACAGCGTGAGCCCCAAGGCTGCCATCGCCAGGATGATCAGGAGGACTTTGGCAAGGCTCAGAACCAGCAGCACGATAAGCAGGGTGATTACCTTACTGGTCATGGCTAGGTGATGGGGTGTTGGAAGGCATTGGGGACCTTTCAGGCATAAAAAATCCCTCGACGGCGTGACCGTGAGGGCGTTGTGGGCTGGGAGTTGTTGGTGTCGTCACATGTTGGCGAAACACATGGTCAGAAGGTCCTGATCGGTGTCTGGATGGACCTCGATGAAGATGCGTTGGTGAGGGGCATCGTCTCTAGCGTAGGCCAGTTCGAACCACTGACCGCCGTGATCTTCAATGGACACGAAGGAGGGCGGCTCTGCATCGTCACCTGTGATGGCAAAGCCAAGGGCTGTGTTGATGGTGTCGGCCTTATCGCCAGCCTGGATGACATGGATAAGGGCGTCTGCGCCAAGTTCTGCTTCGTGCTCAACAATCATGTGCCAAGCGCGAAAGCCGAGCAGGGCTCTGAGGTGGACGTCTAGGCTGCCGTCCTCGAGAGCGGCTGACACCTCGAAGATGTCGGAGAGGGTGATGATGGTGGGAGTTCCTTTGCGGGCATAGAAAAACCCCCGCAGCGGTTGGCCACGGGGGTCAGTTGGGTTTGGTGTAGTGAACGGCGTCTAAGTCGAAGTCGGGTCACGCAGCTCTCGCCGCAAAAAGGGGGGCGGGGGGGAGGTGGTGTGCGACTTATGTATATCGTCGATATATATGACTCGCCGTAAAGCTTAAGTCGTGGTTCTATGATGACGTTAGGTCAACGTACTGACCTAATGTAGCCCGACAGGGTGTTACGAGCGCCCCCCGAACGACCCCGTGACTTTCCTGTCGGGCACTTCTTATGTGGTGGTTACTGTGCTGACGGAACGCTGGGAGAGATGACCGTAGCCGCCTCTGAAAGCCGTTCTCTCATGCGCTTGGAAGTGCGCATCATATAAGATGTCGAGATTTGCGCAGAGATGCGTCGCAGTCACCCTTGCAAAGGTTAGATTCCGCTATAATCCCAGTCTTGCGGGCGTATATCCTTAGTCTGATAAAATTGACGGACAAGGTTCAGGTAATCTGTAAAGTCTGTGCTGGATGCTGCCAAACGGTTGGCACTATTCCAATCGATCTCGGTCCTTTCTTTAGCCGGGATAAGGATTTCACTTTCGCTTGGATTTTCGGGGTCCAGTCGGATCAATCCCACGCCATGTGTTCCAGAGAGGACACGCAATTCGCTGAGTGTATCGCTGCCTTGAACTTCAGCTGCGACGAGGTATGGGAAATTCGCCCAAGAAGAGTTGCTGACTGTTTGGAAGAAACACTCTCGAACGTTGGAGCGATTCAGAAGGAGCTTAACCTCAAAAGAATAAAGCTTGGTGCGTGTCTCGGAACTGGCCGAGACGCATTCGATTACTGCACGTTCCCAATTCGAGGTTAGGTCCTCAATGCCCACGAGGTCGGGGTAGAGCCACTTATTCCCATCAGGGCCATATTGCTTGCGAGATCGTTTCTCATCAATTCGCTTGGAGTAGATGTTCAACTCATTGAATAGGAACTCAGAGAGTATGGGATAGAGATCAGCCTCAAGAAGCTTGGTTGGCTGGTTGTCATAGCCTGCTAGCGGAGAGACTTTTTCGACGGCCTCGATCTCCGCTGTATCTGATTGTGTGGAATAGTAATACTTCCGAGGGCGCTCTTCGGTTGTCTTGATATCTAGGCGGTCTTCAAGTCTCTTTCGTTGAGCGCCGATTTCAGCCACGATTTGCTGCAGCAATGCGTCATCATTATCGAGCGGGGTCTTTGATGCTTTACTGCGTAAGCGCTTATCTTCGCAGGCATCTGGATATTGCTGCATGATGAGCATGGCTATTTCACGAGCAATGAACCGTTGTCCGGGGCGTTCTTTTAGGACTGTCGGGACGAACTTAGTGATGGAAAATTTTTCAACCAAAGCAAGTCCCATCCATGATGTGGCGGAATAATCAAAAGAGCATATGAGGCGCGGCCCAATTCGATCAAGCGTCTTGGCATGCCTCGCTGGCAGAATAATCTAAGGTGAAACTTAGGAGTGTGTTTAAGCTGCAGAAGAGCAGGTCAGCTTGTAACCTTTCAAGTCGGCGGTAACGTTAAAAGCACACCCACTAGGAACCCACGACGGACCCTAGCCAAAGGCACGTTAGCCTTAGGCGAAGTCCATATACTGGCTGGAAGGGTGGTGCCGCTTACGTGACTCGAACACGTGACCCCCGCATTACGAATGCGGTGCTCTACCAGCTGAGCTAAAGCGGCCCTGGTGCGCAAATCGGTAGAACCGATGGCGAGAGGCGGGTTTCTTATACGGCTGATGATGAATTGCCAAGGGTTCTTAGCATGGCATCTTCATCAGGATGATCTGCAATGGTGACGTGCACGTCTGAAAAGCCCGAAAATGGTTGTGCTGCAGCCTGTGAAATGGCGATGACGTCCAGTGGCCGGGGGGAAATCGAGAGCAGTTTGGCGAGAGCTCTAGCGGCGCGCGGGGAGTGGACGAGGGCCAGATCGATATCTTCGGGAATCGTGACGTCCGTTTCATCGGTCGCATAGACAGCGAGTCGGATGACATTTCTGTCCGGCAGCAAGGCGGGCAGGTCGCCCGCAGGGCGTTGTGCGCCGGGCGCGAATACGGGACCGATGGGGGCCTCTCGGCGGATCATATCCGCAAGGGCCTGAATGTCTCCGGATGCGGAGAACACATGTTTGAACCCGGCCTTTCGTGCGGCGCAGGCGGTGGTGTCGCCCACGGCATAGGCAGGAAGGCTTGAGTATCGGGCAATGTCATTGCGGATGGCGTCCAGCGTATTTGGGCTGGTCAGGGCCAGACATGCAATCTCATGGGGAAAGGGGGCGGCGTTCATAGCGCCCTCCAGGGTCCGCACGGCCAGGAGGGGGCGGACCAACGGCACGTGGCCCATAAGCCTGAGGCGCGCAGCGGTGGCTTCGGCTCCCGGAAGAGTTCGTGTCACCCAGATGCGCGCGGGGGCTGTCATCTCAGACTGCGACCTGTTGGTCACCGACGGCGGTTTTGACCTGATGTCCCAAATCCAGACCCAGTGCGCGGGCTTCGGCCTCGGTCGCCGAGGCGGGCAGCGATTCAGAGCGGGTCCAGCGAGAGCGGCCGTCGGGAGAAAGCATCTCGGTCGCGACGAACAGTCTGTCCTGCTGGATATGGGCATAAGCCCCGATGGCCGTGCGACACGACCCTTCCAGAGCGAGCATGGCCCCGCGTTCAGCAGCCACAGCCAGAGCGGTAGGGGCGTGGTTCAGGGCAATGGCCCATGCGCTGTCGGTGTCTTCGGCGCGGGTCTGGAGCGCCAATGCGCCCTGACCGGGGGCGGGAAGGAAGGCATCAAGGGCCAGACGTTCTGTGATCACCTCATCGAAACCAAGGCGGTTCAGGCCTGAACAGGCCAGCAGGATGGCATCGAAATCACCCTCGTTCAGGCGACGCAGGCGGGTATCCACATTGCCGCGAAGCATTTCGATCTGAAGGTCCGGACGGGCAGACAGAAGTTGTGCCTGGCGACGCAGCGAGGCCGTGCCCACTTTTGCCCCCTGCGGCAGGCCCAAAAAGGTTTTGGACTTATGGCTAATGAAGGCGTCGCGCGGATCTTCGCGCTCTGGGATGGCGGCGATGGCCAGTCCCGCGGGCTGTTCAGCCGGAACATCCTTCATCGAGTGGACAGCCAGATCGACGCGACCGTCGAGCAAGGCTTCTTCGATTTCCTTGGTAAACAGTGACTTGCCGCCCACTTCCAGCAGGCGGCGGTCCTGTATCCTGTCGCCCGTGGTCACGATCTCGACCAGCGGAATGAGGGTCTCGACCTCGTTTTCGGGAACACCGAGGGCACGGCCGATGGCACGCTGCATCATGCCCGACTGGGCGAGAGCGAGCTTGGAACGGCGGGTGCCGATGCGAAGAAGCGGGGTCATGAAAACGCGCCAGACATTGCGAAAGGTGGGGTGGGCCGCTACCTCGACCCGATGAATACCGGCGCGAACTATATCAGCCCGACAAGCGGAGCAAATCGGACAGACAGTCCGATGGTCGAAAATTCGACCCTAGTTCTAACTGTTTTGGGCCTGGAGACCAGCTGTGACGAGACGGCTGCCTCGGTCGTGCGCCTTGGACCAGACGGTGCCAAGGTGTTGTCCAGTGTCATTCACAGCCAGATTGACGAGCACGCGGCGTATGGCGGCGTGGTGCCGGAGATCGCGGCGCGCAGCCACGTCGAGATGATCGATACCGTGACCCGTCAGGCTATGACCCAGTCGGGTCTGGATTGGGACGCGCTGGATGGTGTGGCTGCGACGGCGGGGCCGGGTCTGGTCGGCGGGGTGATGGTGGGGCTGTCTTACGGCAAGGCCGTGGCGCTGGCGCGCGATCTGCCGCTTGTCGCCATCAACCACCTTGAAGGCCATGCGGTATCGGCGCGTCTGGGGGCCGAGACGGCCTATCCCTTCCTGCTGCTGTTGGTGTCGGGCGGGCACTGCCAGCTTCTGGAGGTGCGCGGCATCGGCGATATGAGCCGCCTTGGCACCACCATCGACGATGCGGCAGGCGAAGCCTTTGACAAGATCGCCAAGGCCATGGGCCTGCCCTATCCGGGCGGCCCTGCGCTTGAGAAGCTGGCGGCCAAGGGGGACGGATCGCGCTTTGAGCTGCCGCGCGCGCTGTTGGGGCGCAAGGACTGCGACTTCTCCTTCTCGGGCCTGAAGACCGCGGCCTCGCGTCTGGCCCAGACCTGCGAGACGGAACAGGACAAGGCCGATCTGGCCGATGCCGTGCAAAAAGCCATCGCGCGCCAACTCAAAGAGCGCACCGAGCGGGCGATGAAGGATTATTTGGAGCGCCACGCCGACTTGCAGCCGTTTGATGCCGAAGCCGGTGCTGCCAAGGGCGGACAGCGTCTATTCGTTGTCGCCGGCGGTGTTGCGGCGAACAAGACGGTGCGCCAGACCCTGACCGATTTGGCGGCCAAATACGGCTTTGGCTTTTTCGCCCCGCCGATGGCCTTCTGTACCGATAACGCCGCAATGATTGCGCTGGCCGGTGCCGAAAGGCTGGAAAAAGGCTGGGTGTCGGATATGGATGCGGTGGCGCGTCCCAGATGGCCTCTGGACGAGGCGCGTGCGACAGTTGATCCTGTGCACAAGAAACAGGGCCGTAAAGGCGCCAAGGCTTAAGGCACGGCCCTCGCGGGGGCGGGGCCAGCGGAGTGACTATGGAATTCAAAACGGCAGGTGTGATCGGGGCCGGTGCGTGGGGTACCGCCTTGGCACAAAGCGCAGCAGCAGCGGGCCTCAAGGTCACGCTTCAGGCGCGCGAGCCCGAGGTGGTCGAGAGCATTCGGGCGCGGCGCGTCAACGAAGCCTTCCTGCCGAATGTGGAACTGGATGCGGGCATCGCGGTCACGCCCGAACTGGCCGATCTGGCCGGTTGCGACCTGATTCTGGCGGTGCCGCCCGCCCAGCACATGCGCGCCACCCTGTCGGCCTTTGCGCCGCATGCCCTCGAGGGGCTGCCGGTGGTGCTGTGCTCCAAGGGGATCGAGCGCGGCTCGCTGAAACTGATGGCCGAAGTGCTGTCGGAAACCATTCCTCACGCGACCACGGCGGTCCTGTCGGGCCCCAGCTTTGCCGGTGAGGTGGCCCGTGGCCTGCCCAGCGCCGTGACGCTGGCCTGCGCCGACATCGACATGGCCGAGAAGCTGGCCGGCGCGCTGTCCGGTCCGGTCTTCCGTCCCTACTATGCCGACGACATCATCGGTGCCGAGACGGGCGGGGCGTTGAAGAACGTTCTGGCCATCGCCTGTGGCATCGTCGAGGGCCGCGAGATGGGCCGCAGCGCCCACGCCGCGGTNNCGCCGCGGTCATCACCCGCGGCTTTGCCGAGATCGTGCGCGTGACCGAGGCGCTGGGCGGACGTGCCGAGACGGTGACGGGCCTGTGCGGTCTGGGCGATCTGGTACTGACCTGCTCCAGCCCGCAGTCGCGCAATATGAGTCTGGGTCTGGCTCTGGGTCAGGGCCAGACGGTCGAACAGGCGCTGGCGGGCAAACGCTCGGTGGCCGAGGGTTATGAAAGCGCTCCGGCCGTTCGCGAGCTGTCGCGCAAGCTGGGCGTCGAGACGCCGATTATTGAAGCTGTCGCGGCGGTTCTGGCGGGCGAGACCACGGTCGATGCCGCCATCGAGAGCCTGCTGTCGCGTCCGCTGAAGCCCGAGCGCGAATGAGCGAAGAGGCCGCCGCTCCCGAACAGCGCAAGCGGGTCTGGAAAACGCCCGCCAATGTGACCCTGTGTCTGGAAAGCGATCTGGCTGATCCCGGATCGCGCGGTTTTGTGCTGCAGATCGGTGATGCCTTCTTCCATGGCTTTGTGGTGAAGAAGGACGGCGAGGTGGCCGGATGGGTCGACCGCTGTCCGCACGCGGGCTTTCCGATCGCCGTAGAGCTGGACCGCTATCTGAGCCGTGATGGTGAGCTGATCCTGTGCGGCTGGCACGGGGCGGTGTTCGAGCCGATCAGCGGCAAATGCGTCGGTGGTCCGTGCGCAGGCGGCAAGCTGACCCCGTGGCCGGTTCAGGTCGTGGACGGGGTGGTGAAAACCGCCTAGTCGCGGGCCGCCAGACGGCGGGCATTGTCGGTGGCCCGCGAATGGATCGGGCGCAGCATCTCCACCTGTCCGGTCAGCATCCGGTTCCAGAGTGTGAGGCCGTCGGTTAGCGACTGCCCGACCGCTTCGCCCAGCCAAGCGCCCGCATCGTGGATGTCACGGGCCTTGCCCAGCTTGTCGACGGCATTGTCGAGCTGGCGCTTGGTCATGTCCGCGGCGATGGTGGCCACATCGATGGCGCTGAGGGCCCCTGCGACGGCCGAGGCGGCCGCCGCCTCGACCTTTTCGGGGCCCATGACGCCCATTTCGGAAAGTCCGGCCTGTCCTGCCATGCCAAGGCGCTGGTTGACCACATAGACCGAGGCCTCAGCCGTCTCGAGGCCGAGACGGTTGAGGGTATCCAGCGATTTGAGGACGGAACGGGCCGAATGTTTCATCAGGCGACCGGCAGGACTTCGGTGGCGAAGGCGGTCAGGTCCTCGATCAGGGCCGGCAGGGCCTTGTCGATGATCTGTTGGCCCTTTTCGGGCGAGGCCTGTGCCGGATCCGAACCGATGCGGCCATCGGGGAAGCGGGCGCGGTAATCGTTGGCGTCGCAGATCGGGCCGTTCGGGGCGATCTTCGGCTCATAGGTCGCGGTCTTCACGCGGTCCGGATAGGCGGCGTAGGTGACGGCGATTTCCGACGGGGTGGCGTGGGACCCGTGACCGACGGGGAACATCTCCTCGCAGAATTTCTGCACGCCCGGCAGGTCCCACCAGTTACGCAGCTTCAGGATGAAGGGCGGACGCTCGGCCCACGGCTCGGGCGTGAACGACCATTCGGCATAGATTTCGGCAAAGGCGGCTTCGATGGTGGCGACATTGCCGCCGTGGCCGTTCAGGAAATAGATGCGCTCGAAACCGTGGCGGGTCAGCGACGACACCCAGTCGGCGATGGCGGCCATGAAGGTCGAGGGGCGCAGGGTGATGGTGCCCGGGAAGGCCAGATGGTGCTGGGCCATGCCGATGTTGAAGGTCGGGGTGACGACGATGTCGTCATTGGTCTTTTCGGCGGCGTGGGCGATGATTTCGGGGCACAGCCAGTCGGTGCCCAGAAGGCCGGTCGGGCCATGCTGTTCGTTCGAACCGATCGGAACGACAACCGTCTTGGACAGGACACCGCCCGACTTCAGACGCGCATCGATTTCAGGCCAAGACGAAAGATGGATCAGCATGGATAGGCTCCGCAGGGCTGGCGGCCGTCGCCAGCTTCAGGTGCTATTGGCTTTAGGCCAATCCGCAGGGAAAGGCCAAACCTGTCATCTGAAATATCAGAGGCGATATATCAGGGGGCGTAGGCGCGCACGAAACGGCGGGCTGCTTCCGCCGCGTGGACCTTGGGGTCGTATTCAAACGGTTGCAGGCCAAGGATCAGCCGGAAATGGCTGTGGCCCAGCGCCATACCGATAAAGATTTCCGCAGCTTCCTTTGGATTGGAAACGCTGAGCTTGCCCCTGGCATCCTGACGGCGAAGAAACTCGGCGATCCTTGACAGGCTTTGGTTCGGACCGGCCTCGAACACCGCCTGGGCTAGTCCGGGATCATCGCGGGCGACCAGCGCAAGGGCGCGCATGTGCTCCGAGCTGCGGTGATCAAGGGCACGTTCTATCAGCCCTTCGGCAACGCTGGCCAGCGCCGTTTCCAAGGGCACATCATTGTCCAGCGGCGCGGTGATGGCCATCGACCGGCGGTTGAGCAGGGCGCGCGCGATGTCGCTCTTGCAGGCAAAGCGGTTGTAGAGGGTCTGTTTGGAAACGCCCGCGGCGCGGGCGATTTCGGTCATGGTGGCGCGGGGGCCTTTGGCCGCGAACAGATCGAGCGCGGCCTGCAGGATGGCCGTGCTCTTCTGTTCATCGACCTGTCCTGGTGCTCTGGGCATCAGTGAACCTCCGAGGACGGCGGGGTAGACCCCGGTTTGACGGGGCGCGACAACAGCGTGACAAAGGCCGCAACCGCGCAGGCGATGGCCAACAGTGCGAAAGCATCTCCGAAGGCCAGTGTTGTCGCCTGTTTCTGCATCATGCCGTAGACGGCCTTCAGCGCAGAGGCGTGCGGGTCGATGGAATTGGCGAACCGCAAGGCCAGATTTTCGATCATCTGGCGCATCTGTCCATTGGTCTGGTCAACGGCACTGGTCAACTCGACCATATGTCGCGCTGCGTTCTCGGTCAGGCTGGTGTTGAGCAGGGCCAGCCCCACAGCACCGCCCACATTGCGCGAGAGGTTCACCAGTCCCGAGGCGTTCTTGACCATGTGCGGGGGCAGGGTGGTCATGGTCACCTGCTGCGAGGCGATCATGGCGATCATAATGCCTGCGCCGCGCATGGCCTGTACGCCAGCAAACTCCCAGAACGCCCATTCTTCGGTGACCAGACGGGCATCCCACATGCCCCATGAGGCCATGATGAAGCCGACAAACATCAGGATACGCGCGTCGACCTTGCGCACCAGACGACCGACAAAAGGACCGACCGCAAACATGCTAAGGCCTGAGACGATCATGGTCGTGCCGACTTCGGCGGCCGAATATTCGCGCACACGCGACAGGAAAAGCGGGATCAGGAAAGAGCCACCGAACAGGGCCGCGCCGACGATGAAGGTCATGATCACCCCCACCAGAAAGTTGCGGTTCCCGAAGGCCCGCAACTCGACGATGGGATTTTTGGACGACAGCGAACGCCACACGAAGACAGGGCCGGTGACCGCGACAACCACCGTCAGCAGCAGAATGAGATCATTGGCGAACCAGTCTTCCTTTGCGCCCTCTTCAAGAACGAACTGAAGGCTCATCAGGAACACGGCCATAAGGCCCAGCCCCCACCAGTCGAAGCCCTTGGCCAGAGACGGGTCGCCCTTGTCGAAATTGGCGTAGCGACCCACCAGAAACAGCACCAGCATTCCCGGAAAGACGTTGATGAAGAACAGCCAGCGCCAGCTCAGCCACTCGGTCAGGTGACCGCCCAGCGTCGGGCCGATGGTCGGTGCCAGGGTGACGATCAGGCCCATGATCACACTGGCCGTCACGCGCCGCTCGGGCGGGAAGGCGGTGAAGGCGACCGCGAACACGGTAGGGATCATGGCCCCGCCGACAAAGCCCTGCACGGCACGGAAAAAGATCATCATCTCGATGGACGAGGACAGGCCCACCGCCACGCTGGTGATCAGGAATCCAGTACAGGAGGCCAGAAAGACCTTCTGCGTCCCCCACAGCCGCGACAGGAAACCCGACAGCGGGATCATCACCACTTCGGGGATCAGATAGGCGGTCTGGATCCAGCTGATCTCGTCGGCAGAGGCACCAATGCCCGCCTGGATCTGTGACAGGGATGCGGCGACAATCTGGATATCCAGAATGGCCATGAACTGGCCGATCACCATGCCGGCAAAACCCAGCATGAGGACCGTCCAGTTTACTGGAGCGGATTCGGCTCCGGCGGCCTTCGCCGGTGAACCCACGGGGGCGGCGGCTTCGGTCACGGGGCTGTCGTCGCCGTGGTCTGGCTCTTCAGATCGACCGTGGCATGCACCGACAGGCCCGGACGGAGCTGGGCGTCGGCGGCATCGTCAATCGCGATACGTACGGGAACGCGTTGGGTGATCTTGGTGAAGTTTCCGCTGGCATTCTCTACGGGGATCAGGGCGAATTCCGCACCCGTCGCAGGGGCGAAACTATCGATGTGTCCCGAGATTTTCAGCTTGGGATAGGCGTCCGCCTTGATCTCGACCTTCTGGCCCAGCTTCATTCGGTCCAGTTGGGTCTCCTTGAAGTTGGCGACCACATAGACATCCGCAACAGGCACCACGGACATAAGGGGCTGTCCGGCCTGTACGACCTGACCGACGCGTACACCGCGCGCGCCGACAACACCGGCCACGGGCGCGCGGATTTCCGTGCGCTCCAAAGTCAGCCTGGCCTTTTCGACCGCTGCGCGGGCCTGATCGACGGAGGCCGAAGACTGCGAGCGGGCCGATTGCAGCACGGCCATTGTGCGCTGTTCAGCCGTCAGCGCGGCGCGTGCCTCGGCAACACCGGCGCGGGCATTGTCGACGGCGGCCTGCTGGGTATCCATACGCTGGCTTGAAACCCAGCCCTGTGCCGCCAGATGTCCGTAGCGTTGGCTTTCCTTCTGGGCGAGGCTGGCCTGGCTGGTCGAGCGATCAACCGCTGCGGCGCGTGCGGCGATGGCTGCCTGTTGCTGGGCCATCTGGGCCTCGACATTTCCAACCGAGGCGAGAACAGCCGCGAGATTGGCCTCTGCTTCGGCCAGTGCCGCACGGGCGTCGGCGTCGTCCAGCCGGACAAGAAGCTGCCCGGCCTCGACATGCTGGTTGTCCCGCACCAGAACCTCGACGACCGAGCCGCCGATGCGCGGTGAAACAGACACCATGTCGGCTTCGACAAAGGCGTTGTCGGTCTTTTCCCAGCGCTGCTTGCCGATCCACCACCAGGTACCGCCTGCAACAAGGGCCAGGCCGACAACAATGGCGAGGATCAGCGGGAGGCGCTTACGTGCAGAAGCACTCATGGAAACCGTCGTTCTGTTCAATTTCTAAAAATGGACGCACTGTCTAAAAAACAACCACGCACCTTTGTCCAGCATTAACTGCGCCAGAATGTCGCACTTTGATGGCGGAGGCTGAGGCTCTTGAAATCCGGCAGAGGCAAATGCATGGGTTCGGCATGACACAGCGAAAGCCCGGCACCGCCGTCCTGTCCGGCCTGACCCCGACCGGACCTGCAAAGCGATCCCGCCAGCCCAAGAAGGCTCCGGTGGGTGTGATCGTCCGCTGGCCACCGTCCAAGGCCAAGGTCGAGACGGTGTTCGAGCGCCTGTCCGGCATCATGCCCGATCCCAAGACCGAGCTGGATTTCGTCAATCCCTATACACTGGTGGTGGCGGTGGCCCTGTCGGCACAGGCGACCGACGTCGGCGTGAACAAGGCGACCAAGGCCCTGTTCGCCGTGGCCGACACGCCGGAAAAAATGCTGGCACTGGGCGAGGAGGGGCTGATCCCGTTGATTTCCTCGATCGGCCTCTATCGCACCAAGGCCAAGAACGTGATCGCGGCGGCCCGCATACTGGTGAACCAGCACCGCGGCGAGGTGCCGCTGAACCGCAAGGACCTTCAGGCCCTGCCGGGCGTGGGCCGCAAGACCGCCAGCGTGGTGCTGAACGAACTGGGCATCGAGCCAGCGATTGCCGTCGACACCCACGTCTTCCGTGTCTCGCACCGCCTCGGGCTGGCCAACGGCTCGACGCCGGATAAGGTCGAGGACCAGCTGCATCAGGTGGTGCCCAGGAAATGGCTGGCCAAGGCACACCACTGGCTGATCCTGCATGGCCGCTATACCTGTCTGGCGCAGCGGCCCAAATGCGGGGGCTGTATCCTTGCGGACATCTGCCCCTCGCGGGCGAGCTTTGCCGATTAAATCCGCGCTTTGACGGCGGCGGCGAAGCGGGCACCTGCCTTGGGGTCCGAGGCCAGATAGAAGTCCGGTTCGACCAGTTCGGCCTCCATCAGCACCCATTGGCCGTCATCGGTCTGGGTCATGTCGATGCGGGCATAGAGCAGATCGTCATCAAACTGTGCCAGCACCTGTTCGGCCAGTGCCAGCGCGCCTTGCGGCGGCTGGGGCAGGGCCTGATAGCGGCCACCGTACTGGACCTGAATGCGGAACTCGCCTTCGGCACCGGGGCGCTTGTTCACCACATGGCTGAGGGCACCGCCAAAGAAGAGCAGCGAGGTTTCGCCCGCCGTTTCGATAGAGGGCAGATAGGCCTGGATCATCGCCGCCCCTTGCGGAGCATCGCGCATGGCCGCTGCCAGATCGTCGCCGCGTTGGATACGCAAGGTGCGCCATGCGCCCGCCGAAATGGTGGGTTTGACGATCAGGACATCGGTGCCGAGCGCGTCAAAAGCCTCGGCGACATTCTGTTCGTTCGCCTGATCGACAAACAGGGTCGCGGCCATCGGTATACCGGCATCGCGCAGGCCTTTCAGATAGGCCTTGTCGGAGTTCCAGCGCAGGGTGCGGGCCGGATTGGCCACGGGCAGGCCCTCCGCCTCCCACAGGTCGCAGGCGCGGCACCAGTCGGCATAGTCGGTGTAATAGCCCCACGTCAGCAGGGGCAGGATCAGGTCATAGTCCCGCAGACCCTCGACCGATGTGACGTGATCCGTCCACGGGCTGGTCGAAACATCAAAGCCTGCGGGCTCGAGGGCACCCTTCAGGCGGTCCATGACAACGGGCCACTGGCTGGAATAGGAAGGATCGGACGGGGAGGGTGTGAGAACGACGATCTTGGCCATATCCCGCTTATGATCTGACTTGGCCGAGTTGACAAAAGGGTTTGCCGCAACGGCGACCATGCACCGTCACACACCGGGACAAAACCGATCTCCTGCCCCAGAAAATCGGATGCGCCATGTGGCGTACCGCCCGCTCTGGGGTTATGGGGTTTCCCATGAGCAAAACCCCTTCCTTCGCCGATGGCGCCCGTTTCGATGTTCTCGCGGTTGGCAATGCCATCGTGGATGTTCTGGCCCCGTGCGAGCACGCCTACCTGACCGAGCAAGGTCTGGTGGCTGGCTCGATGCAACTGGTCGATGAGGCACAGAGCGCAGCCCTGTACGAAACGATGGCTCCGGGCGTCGAGGCCTCGGGTGGTTCGGCAGGCAATACGGTCGCGGGCGTAGCCTCCTATGGCGGTCGCGCGGCCTATATCGGCAAGGTCGCCAATGACCAGCTGGGCGAAGTGTTCAGCCACGATATCCGCGCCGGTGGCGTGCATTTCGACACGCCGGTTCTGGAAGGCGGAGCGGGCACAGGCCGGTGCCTGATCAACGTCACCGACGATGGCCAGCGCACCATGTGCACCTTCCTGGGTGCGGCCAACCAACTGACCGTGGGCGATATCGATGAAGCCCTGATCGCCGACAGCGCCATCGTCTATCTGGAAGGCTATCTGTTCGATCCGGCTCCGGCCCGCGCGGCCTTCGAAGCCGCCGCCGCTGCGGCCCACAAGGCAGGCCGCAAGGTCGCCATCACCCTGTCGGACAGCTTTGTCGTCCATCGCTGGCGTGCCGAACTGCTGGACTTCATCAAGTCGTCTGCCGATATCGTCCTGGCCAACGAGGCCGAACTGGCCGCCCTTTTCGAGACCGAAGATTTTGACGCGGCGGCCGACCAACTGGCGGCTATGGTCGATATCGCGGCTGTGACCCGTGGCGAAAAGGGTTCGGTCATCATCGCCGGTAGCGAACGTCACGCTGTCGCAGCCTTCCCGGTCGACAAGGTGCTGGACACGACCGGTGCCGGTGACCAGTACGCCGCTGGCTTCCTGCTGGGCGTTGCCCGCGGCCTGCCGCTGGCGGATGCCGGCAAGCTCGGCTCGCTGGCCGCTTGCGAAGTGATCGCGCACTGGGGCCCGCGCCCGCAGGTGTCGCTGGCCGATCTGGCCAAGGAAAAGTCTCTCGCCCTCTAAGGCGACAGTTTGCGGCGGCGGGTGCTTCACGCGCCCGCTTGCCGTGGACGCTCAGGCCAAGTAATCGCTGCGATATGTTTGGTCTCGCAAATCCCGACAAATTCATGCGTTTCACCACACCGCTGGTTCCAGTGCTGTGGATGCTGGCTGTCGGCTTGCTGGCCTTCGGGACGTTTCAGGCCTTTGCCGTCCCCGAGGACTACCAGCAGGGCGATACCGTCCGCATCATGTTCATCCATGTGCCCGCCGCCATTGTCGGCCTGGGCGCCTATGCGGCGCTGGGGGTTTCCAGCCTGTTTGCGCTGGTGTTCCGCCATCCGCTGGCCGATGCCGCAGCCAAGGCCGCAGCCCTTCCGGGGGCGGCGCTGACGGCGCTGGCGCTGATCACCGGATCGCTGTGGGGCAAGCCCATGTGGGGGACGTGGTGGGTTTGGGATGCCCGCCTGACGTCCGTGTTGGTGCTGTTCCTGTTCTACATCGGCTATATGGCGCTGCGGTCGTCGATTGACGACGAACAGCGCGCTGCGCGTGCCGCCGCTGTTCTGGGCCTGGTCGGCCTTATCAACCTTCCGATCGTCAAATTCTCGGTCGACTGGTGGAATACCCTGCATCAGCCGGCCTCGCTGATCCGTTCGGGCGGCACCTCGGTGGATGCCGCCTATCTGCCGGGCCTGCTGGCGATGATCGCAGGTTATGGCCTGTTCTTTGGCGCGGTCTGGGTGACCGCTATCCGTACCGAAGTCCGCCGCCGCCGCGTCCTGTCGCTGCGCGCGCGCGCGGCCTTCAACGCCTGACCGGAGAGACAGGAATGCTCGATTTCGACATGGGCAAATATGCCGCCTTCGTCTGGCCCGCCTTTGGCATTACCGCCGTCGTGTTTGCCGCTCTGGCTGCGCGCGCCTTGATCGAGGCCCGTCGCTGGAAGATCGAACTGGCGCGCCTGCAAGACAAGAAGGTCCGCTGATGTCGCGTTGGATGGCGCTACTGCCGATTGTCGCTCTGGTGTTGCTGGGCGGTTTTCTGGCCTTCCAGATGAACCGTATGGCCGATAGCGGTCAGGGGGCTGAATACCGTCCGGCTGCGCTGGTCGGCAAACCTCTGCCCGAAACTGTACTGCCTATGCTAGAAGGGGCTGTGGCATCCGAAAAGATGCTGGACCCGAAAACAGCCGCAGTCGGCAAGCCTGTGGTGGTGAATGTCTTTGCCAGCTGGTGCGCGCCCTGCCGTCTGGAGCATCCGCAACTGATGGCCCTGAAGGCGAAAGGCGTGAAAATCATCGGGATCGCCTACAAGGACGATCCGGCCAGGACCCGGGCGTTTCTGGATGAACTGGGTGACCCGTTCGATGTGGTGCTGGTGGATCGCGAAGGGCGCGCCGGGCTGGATCTGGGTATTTCCGGCGTTCCCGAAACCTTTGTGGTCGATGCCTATGGGGTGATCCGTCACAAGGCGTCGGGGCCGGTCATTAGCGAGCAGGACGGTCAGGATATTTTGGCGGCCTATTCCAGCCTGTAGACCTGTCCATTTACGGTGAATGAGCCGTTAACCATAATTTAGCGGTGATGCAGCAAAGCTTGGTCCTATGTCGGCCATTGCTTCAAATCGCCCGTTCTTCCCACCCCAGTCGGGGCAGGGTGGCGCTGCGCCTGTAAATGCCACGAAAGTCCTGCGTGAAGCACAGGCCGCATTCTTCCGTCCCTCGACAGCCACGCCCGCACCGGCACCCGAGCCGGAACAGGTCGAGGAGACTGCACCTGTGGCCCCCGCGATCCGCCGTCCGGGAAGTTTGCTCGATATCCGGGTCTAGGCTTTCCTGGATTTGGTCCGACCGGATGCTTCGTCATCCTTTTTGGACTTTTTCAGAAGTTTGGCCGCCTTACGGGCTTCCTTGTCGGCCTTTTTCGCAGCCTTCTTCGCGGCCTTGATCTCTTCAGGGGCAGCGTCTGCAACGTCGGACAGGTGTTGCAGGATCTCGATAAAGTTTTGCCGCCTCGCCTTTGGCAGCATGGCCAGAAGCCGTTTGTCGGCGGCCTGGACACAGGGGCGCGCGGCCTCGAGCGCAGCAAGGCCGGCCTGCGAAACACGTACCGCTTTTGCGCGGGCATCGACTGCCGAGCGTTCGCGCTCAAGATAGCCTTTTGTGATCATGCGGCTGACAAGATCCGCCAGGGTGGAACGATCGATACCGGTGGCCTTGACCAGATCGGTCTGGGTCAGGCCCTGCTTTTGGGAGGCGACCTCAAGCACCGCATACTGCCGCTGGGTCAGGCCCGCTTCGACGGCTTCTTCGGCGTAGATGTCCAGACACAGTTGAAGGGCGCGATGCATCAGGTGGCTGGGCGATTGCGCCAATTCAGCTACCGGACCTTTCTGTATGGCCGTCTTGATCATTGCGTCATTCCCGCAAATGTCCTGTTATCTGTCAGGCCTACCAATCAGGGTTGAAAGTTTGACGACGGTTCAACGTCGGTGTGCTGACAAATTCGGGCGGTCCTGAGAAAGAAAAACCCACCGATCCGGGGATCGGCGGGTTGTGAGCCTTAGCGGTCCGGGGGCGCGGTGTCCGCGTCCTCGTCCTTCACCAGATGCTTCATGATGAAGAAGACCTGCCAGATGCCAAAGGCGGCGGAAGCCATCCAGAGACCGCCACGGAAGGCGACCCAGAAGTCGTCCGTCTGGGTGCGCCAGATCACTTCATTGACGATGGCAACCGTCAGGAAGAACAGGCCGTAGCGCAGGGTCAGGCCCTTCCAGCCCGCATCGGTCAGGTTGAAGGCGCTGCCCAGCAGGTATTTGAACGCCGCCTTGTTGAACGCCAGCGATCCCAGAAGAATGGCGGAGAGGGCCAGATTTTGGACCGTGATCTTGATCTTCAGCAGGTTCGGGTCGTGGAAGAAGATGGTCAGGGTGCCGAACACCAGCGCGAACAGGCCGCTGAACAGCGGCAGGGGCGCAAGGCGTTTCTCCAGCAGCCATCCGGCGATCAGGGCAATGAGGGAAGCGCCCACCAGTACCCACGTCGCCGAGATCAGCGCCTCGCTGCTTTCCTGTCCCTTGAAAAAGCGCAGGAAGGCATAGGAGCCCATGAAGGCGACAAGGGCGCCGAAATCGACGGCTTGGCGCAGGTTGGAGGCTTTTTTGTTCTCAGACACGAAAAATCAGTCCTCCAGACCGACGAGGGAGCGCGAGAAGGCGACGGCATCGAAGTCCTGAAGGTCCTCGACCCCTTCGCCCACGCCGATCAGTTTGATGGGGGCGTCGGACGCCTGTGCCACGGGCACCAGCACGCCGCCGCGCGCCGTGCCGTCCAGCTTGGTCATCACCACGCCGGACACATAGGCGGTGCGGCCGAAAATCTTTTCCTGCTCCAGCGCGTTGCGGCCCACGGTGGCATCCAGCACCAGTAGGGTCTCGTGCGGGGCGTCGGCATCGACCTTTTTCAGTACACGCACGATCTTCAGCAGTTCGTCCATCAGGGTGGACTTGTTCTGCAGCCGGCCCGCCGTGTCGATCAGCACCACGTCAAAGCCCTCGGCCTTGGCCTTTGTATAGGCATCGAAGGCAAGGCCCGCGGCATCGGCACCGTCGCGGCGGCTCTCGAAATGGGCACCCGCGCGGTCGGCCCAGACCTTGAGCTGTTCGCGGGCGGCGGCGCGGAAGGTATCGCCCGCCACGATCATGACCTTGGCCCCCTTGGCGGTCAGGTCCGATGCGATCTTGCCCAGCGTCGTGGTCTTGCCCGACCCGTTCACGCCGACGAACAGCACCACATAGGGCTTGTCACCCGACAGCGGGTCAAACCTGGCCTGACGCGGCAGCAGTTCCTGCGCCACGGCTTCGGCCAAAGCTTCCTTGATCTCGCGCTCGTTGGACTCCTTGCCGAAGCGCAGGGCGCGGAAACGCTCCACGATGCGGGCGGAGGCCGCAGGGCCAAGATCGCTTTCGATCAGGTGCTCTTCCAGTCGTTCAAGCGCCTCTTCGGAAAGGGGCTCTTTGACGAAGGCGGAGACGACCTGTTCGGTCATCTGTTTGGAGGACCGGGACAGCCCCTCGCTCAGGCGCTGGAACCAGCCTTTTTTCGGCGTATCGCTCATAATCACTGCTCTAGCGGAGTGCGGTTCTCAGGTCACGCGCGAACCTATATGGATATGAAGTTGGTTTCGCGCATTGGAAAGCTTGATGGCCCGCACCACCCACGACTTCTACCACGCCCGCACCCATGGCTTTGTCCGTGTGGCGGCGGCAACGCCTGTGGTTCACATCGCCGATCCTGTCGCCAATGCCGACGAGCATATCCGGCTGATCGAACAGGCGGCGGAGTCCGAAGTTGATCTGATCGTCTTTCCCGAACTGTCGATCAGCGCCTATGCCATCGACGACCTGCACCATCAGGCCCCGCTGCTGAACGAGGTCGAGCGCCAGATCGCCCGCATTTCCGAAGTGGTGGGAGAGGCCGGACTGGTGGCCGTGGTCGGCGCGCCGATCCGTCAGGGCGATGCCCTGTTCAACTGTGCGGTGGTGCTGTCGGGCGGCGAGGTGCTGGCCGTGGTGCCGAAGTCCTATCTGCCGAACTACCGCGAATATTACGAGAAGCGTTGGTTCGCGCCCGCGGCCTCGCGCACCGAGGATGTGGTGGTGCTGAACGGCGAGGAAGTGGACTTCCAGCCGGGTCTGGTGTTCGAGGCGGCCAACCGTCCGGGCTTCACCTTTGCCGTCGAGATCTGCGAGGACTTCTGGGCCCCGCAGCCGCCGTCCACGCGTGCCGCACTGGCGGGGGCGCGCATCCTTTGCAACCTGTCGGCCTCCAACATCGTCATCGGCAAGTCCGAGGACCGTGCCCTGATGTGCGCCAGCCAGTCGGCCCGCACCCTGTCGGCCTATGTGTTTGCCGCCTCCGGTTGGGGGGAGAGCACGACCGATCTGGCATGGGACGGTCAGGCGACCGTCTATGAACTGGGTGCCAAACTGGCCGAGGGCGAGCGCTTCGCGCTGGAAAGCCACCTGACGATCGCCGATGTGGATGTGGACCGGATCGGTCTGGACCGCCTTCGCAACGGGACCTTCGCCGACTGCGCCCGCCATGAGGGCGAGGTGGCGACCGTGGTTCCCTTCATCGCCGCCGAAGGCCCGTCGGGCGGGCTGATCCGTCCGATGGACCGCTTCCCCTTCGTGCCAGACGACGCGACAAAGCTGGATCAGGACTGTTTCGAGGCCTTCAACATTCAGGTTCAGGGCCTGATGCGCCGTATGACGGCGACGGGCTCGAAAACTCTGGTGATCGGTGTGTCGGGCGGGCTGGATTCCACGCAGGCCCTCTTGGTGGCGTGCCGTGCGTTTGATCGTCTGAACCTGCCGCGCACGGGGATTCTGGCCTATACCATGCCGGGTTTTGCGACCTCCGACGGCACCAAGTCGAATGCCTGGGCGCTGATGAAGGCGCTGCAGGTGTCCGGCCACGAGATCGATATCCGCCCCGCCGCCAGCGCCATGCTGGAAGGCATCGGCCACCCCTTTGCCAAGGGCGAGCCGGTCTATGACGTGACCTTCGAGAACGTTCAGGCGGGACTTCGCACCGACTATCTGTTCCGTCTGGCCAACCACAACAACGGCTTTGTGCTGGGCACGGGCGATCTGTCGGAACTGGCGCTGGGGTGGTGCACCTATGGCGTTGGCGACCACATGAGCCACTACAACGTCAATGGCGGCGTAGCCAAAACCCTGATCCGGCATCTGATCCGCTGGGTCGCGGACAGGAAGCTGGTGGGCGAGGAGGCCGCTCCGACGCTCTATTCCATCCTCGCGACCGAAATCTCGCCGGAACTGGTGCCCGCAGGTAGCGACGGCAAGATCCAGTCCACCGAGGGCACGGTCGGGCCCTATGCGCTGAACGACTTCTTCCTCTTCCACATCAGCCGTTTCGGCATGGCCCCGTCCAAGGTCGCCTATCTGGCGCAACAGGCATGGAGCGAGCGGGAGAGGGGGCTATGGCCCGTCGGCACGCCCGAGGAAGAGATGGTCCAGTACGATCTGGAGACGATCCGTTTCTGGCTACGCAAATTCCTGATCCGCTTCTTCCAGACCAGCCAGTTCAAACGCTCCGCCGTGCCGAACGGGCCCAAGGTGGTCACGGGCGGCTCGCTGTCACCGCGCGGCGACTGGCGGGCACCATCGGATTCCTCTGCGCGGGTGTGGCTGGACGAGCTGGACGCCAACCTGCCGCCGGTCACCCTGTCGGCGGTGAAATAAAAACCCTGCCTTGAGCAAGGTTTTTCTGGACTTGGAGCGGGGCGGTTCGCTAGAGGGCGAAAATGACCGACGAAATCACACGCGATAGCAACGGCGCAGAGCTCAAAGACGGCGACAGCGTCACCCTCATCAAAGACCTCAAGGTCAAGGGCTCCGGCGGCGTCACGCTGAAGCGCGGCACGAAGGTCCAGAAGATCCGCCTGACCGGCGATCCCGATGAGATCGAAGCCAATGTCGAAAAGGTACGCGGCCTCGTCCTGCGGACCGAGTTCGTCAAAAAGGCCTGACCCATTGAAAAAGGGGCGCTGTCACCAGCGCCCCTTTTGCTTTGTCAGTTCAAGGCCGACAGGAAATTCAGGATGGCCTCGCTGGCTTCCGGCTCGTCCAGCATCGGGGCGTGGCCGATGTCGGGCACCTCGATCAGTCGGGTGTTCTTGCCTTCCATGATCATGCGGCCCGCAATGGCGGTGTTCAGCAGGTCAGAGGTGCCGCCGCGCACGATCAGGGTCGGGCGCTCGGCCAGAACGCGGAACAGCGGCCACAGGTCCGGCACAAGCGCGCCCGAACCCGCCGCACGGATCGGCGCGGAAATGTCGGGATCATAGGCCAGAACCGGCACACCGTTCTCATCTTCCTTGAAGATGCGGCGGGCGAAGGCTTCCCAGTCGCTCCGGTCGTAGTGGGGGAAGGCGACCTCGTTGATCTGGCGCGCGTATTCGGTCGCGTCGTCCCAGTTTTCGATCACAACGGGCTTGCCGGTATAGGCGGCGATGCGGGCCAGTCCTTCGGGCGCGACCTCGGGGCCGACGTCGTTGAGGATGGCGGCGGCGATGGCATCCGGCTTCAGCGCCGCCAGACACATGGTGATCAGTCCGCCCATCGATGTACCCAGGAATATCGCCTTGTCGATGGACAGATGATCCAGCAGATCGACGACATCACAGGCATAGGTCGTCGGGACATAGGTCATCGGATCGGCCGCATACTGCGACTTGCCCCGACCGCGCACATCGATGGCGATAATCCGATAGCCCTCATTCTGAAGAATGCGGGCGATGCTGCCGAAATCGGTGCTGTTACGGGTCAGGCCATGAATGGCGATGATAGGCAGCTTGCCGGCGTCGGTTTTCGGGGCGTAGTCGCGACCATAGAGTCTCAGACCATCACGGCTGGTCCAAAAAAACTCTGAAAACGCGGCACTAGACATATAGGACGACCCCTCGGCATTGAATTAGCCTCAGGTTATTCATCCCATAGGGAATTGTCGATCAGCCGCCGACTATGGTCGAGACGAAGGCCTCGAGGTCACCGCCAAGGAAGTGAAAGCCCCGTACTCCGGCGTTTCTGGCGGCTTCCATGTCCGACAGATTGTCCCCGATCATGATGGAACTTTCGTCGAGTTTCAGATCCAGATCCGCTGCGGCGCGCAAAAGCATGCCGGGGTTCGGTTTGCGGTCGGGGTGGTTGGGGTGCTCGTAACGCGCTTCCACCGCCACCTTGTGGAAGGGGCAGAAATAGATGGCGTCGATTTTCGCCCCGCCCTTGTCCAGTTCCGCCAGCAGCAGCTTGTGGAAGGCGTGCATGGTGTCCTCGGAGAAGTACCCGCGCGCAATACCCGACTGGTTGGTCACAATGACCGTCACATAGCCTGCATCATTGAGCTTCTTCACCGCCGCAGCGGCGCCGGGCATCATCTGCAGTTGATCCGGTCGGTGCGGATAACCGCAATCGTGGATCAGGACACCGTCGCGGTCGAGAAAAGCGGCTGGGCGGCTCATAGGGGCAAACCTGTTCAGTCAGGGAGGATAGGGTTGGATAGCCCGCTGCGGCTCTTTTGGGAACGCTGTGATTGTTACAGCTTCGTTGCATCCGGCAACGCGAAGTGACCCCGTGGCGTTTTGATCGGGTGCGAGGTTTTGCTAGACCGTCGCCAGAATATTGTCGCGCCCGCGTGGGTGCCGCCCCCGACCGTGTGGAGAGCGAAAATCATGATCCCGTTTATTGACCTTCAAGCCCAGCGTCTGCGTCTGGATGGCAAGATTGAGGCTGCTGTGGCCGAGGCTGTCGTCGGTGGTGCGTGGGTCATGGGCCCGCAGGTCCGCCAATTCGAGGCCGATCTGGCTGCCTTCGGCAAGGCCAAGCACGCGCTGGGTTGCGCCAACGGTACCGACGCACTGGCCCTGCCGCTGATGGCGTGGGAAATCGGTGCGGGCGACGCCGTCTTTGTGCCCAGCTTCACCTTCGCCGCCACCGCCGAGGTCGTGCCGTGGTTCGGTGCCGAGCCGGTGTTCGTTGACGTCGATCCGGTCACCTACAACATGGATCCGGCCAAGCTGGCCGCTGCCATCGACGCCATCAAGGCCGAGGGTCGCCTGACCCCGCGCGTGGTCATCGCCGTGGACCTGTTCGGTCAGCCGGCTGACTATCCGGCCATCAAGAAGATTGTCGATGAGCACGGTCTGAAGCTGATCTCGGATTCGGCCCAGGGCTTTGGCTGCACCGTGGACGGCAAGCACCCGCTTGAATGGGCCGATGTCACCACCACCAGCTTCTTCCCGGCCAAGCCGCTGGGCTGCTATGGCGACGGCGGCGCCGTTCTGACCAATGACGACGAGCTGGCCCAGCTGCTGGACTCGGTGCGCGTGCACGGCAAGGCGGTGGCTGTGGACCTGAAGGATCGTACCTTCGACCACGACCCGAAATACCTGAACATGCGTATCGGCCGTAACAGCCGTCTGGACACCATCCAGGCCGCTGTCCTGATCGAAAAGCTGAAGGTCTTCGGTCAGGAGATCGAGTGGCGCAACCGTATCGCCGCCCGCTACAACGAGGGTCTGCGCGCCCACGTCGCCAAGGTGCCGGATGTACCGGCAGGCAACATCTCCAACTGGGCGCAGTACACCATCGAACACCCGAACCGCGACGCCCTGGCCGCGCACCTGAAGGAGCAAGGCATCCCGACCGCGGTCTATTACCCGATCCCGCTGCACATGCAGCCGGCGTATGAAGCCTTCCCGCGCGGTGCCGGTGGTCTGCCGGAAACCGAGCGCCTGAAGGATGTTGTCATCAGCCTGCCGATGCACTCGGATCTGGACGAGGCGACCCAGGACAAGATCATCGCCGCTGTCATCTCGTTCAAAGGCTAATTGATATGAACGCTCTGAAACTGGGTGTCGCCGGTGTCGGCGTCATGGGCCGCAACCACGCCCGCGTCGCCGCCGATATGCGCGAGTTCGACCTGTCGGCTGTATTCGATCCGGATGGCGTGACCGCCGACGGAGTGGCCGCCGCCTATGAGGCGACCGCCTATACCGACATCGACGCTTTTGCCGCGTCGGGCATCGAAGCGGCGATTGTCGCAACACCGAACCGTTTCCACGCCGAAACGGCTGTGGCCCTGCTGGAGCGTGGCATCCACGTTCTGGTCGAAAAGCCGATCGCCCCGACCGTTGAAGAGTCCCAGCGCATCATCGATGCGGCCCGCGCCAACAACCGCGTGCTGATGGTCGGCCATGTCGAGCGTTTCAATCCGGCGGTCGAAACCGTCAAACGCGCCATCGCCGATGACGAAATCATCTCGATCCAGATCACCCGCGTGGGCCCGTTCCCGCCGCGTATGGGCGACGTTGGCGTCGTGATCGATCTGGCGGTGCACGACATTGACATCATCCGCCACCTGACCGGCTCGGAAATGTCGGATGTGCAATCGCTGCTGGGCCACACCCACGCCCTGCGCGAGGACTCGGCCCTGCTGCAGTTCCGTATGGAAAACGGCACCATCGCCCACATCACCACCAACTGGGTGACGCCGTACAAGACCCGCACCCTGCAGGTCGCCACCAAGTCGCGTTTCGTGGTTGCCGACCTGATCACCCGTCAGGTCACCGAATACTTCGGTCAGCAGCCAGACGGTTCGTACTCGACCCGCATGCTGAACAGCTGGCCCAACGAGCCGCTGAAGAAGGAGCTGGAAGCCTTCGCCTCGGCGATCGCCACGGGCGAAACCCCCGCTGTTACCGGCGAGGACGGCCTGCGGAACCTTGAAGTGGCCCTGCGCTGCCTCGCGGAATAAGTTCTTCAGACATCATTGATATGAAAGCGGCGATCCGGATCGGGTCGCCGTTTTTATTTGGTACCGATGATGAAGGCTTGGGGCAGGGGATCATTTGCGCTGATGGTGGGCGTTTCGGCGCTGGCCTATCCGTTCCTGTACCGCCTTGTTGTCGGTTCCATCTATCTGGCGAAGACAACGGCCTATGGGGATTTGCCCATAGGCATTGCACTCTTTGCTGTGCCAGCGCTGCCCTTTTATGCCATCGCCACGGGATGGGTTTTTGTGCCGGTCGGAATGCTGTTCGGTGCGATAGGGACCTTGGTGTCAAGAAAGACCGCGACGCCGCGCCTGTGGATCATGCGCGGGGCTTTGATCGGAAGCCTGCTGGGTGTGTTTTCCTATGCGCCGCTCGTGCTCCGCTTCCATGATGTCTGGTGGTGGTCGTGGATCTGGATGATCACGATCGCCAGCGGTGCAGTGGCAGGGGCCGGGACGGCACGGTTCATGATGCGGTGGCGCCCTTTGGCCCAGGATCATCCAGATGCGGTGGAATATGAAGCGCCCCGCGCCCGGCCTGCCGTAAATCGCGGCACGCTTCTGGGTCTGACCTTTGCCTTTTCGATACTCGGCCCGATCATCGGCACCTTGATTTTTATGTTGGCCTTCAGCTTGAGCGTGGCCCCAAGTGGCCCGAACTCGATCAGCTTTGCCGCCGGGATGGTCAGGCTGGCCTCTGTCCTGTTTGTCCTTGCCCCAATGGGCTTTGTCTCAGCCCTAATCACGGGGTTTTTCAGCGGCTTGGTTTCACGTGGAACATTAAGTACGTGGCGCTGGTGCACTTACACCACTGCATTAGGTGGCGTGTTTTCAGCGGTCTCTGTCCAGACGCCGTTGCTGGTATATTTGCTGGGACGCGAGCACGGCTTATGGGGAAGCATCGCGTACGGCTTGGGGGCTATGTTCGTCGTCGGCGCGTTGGCGGCCCTGGCCTGTGCATGGATTTGCAGAGGGTTCAGGCCGCGTGATCTCAGCCTTCTTCACGCACCATCTGCATCGACAGCCAGTCCGCAATAAGGGCGGGCTTGTCCTCGCCTTCTATCTCGACCGTCATCTCATGGGTCAGCAGCCAGCGGGTGATGCCGCCGTCGCTGCCCTTGTTCTCGGCATTTTTGAGTACGAACCGGCCGCGCACACGTTTGCCGGCCCTGACGGGCGCGAGGAAGCGCAGACGGTCAAAGCCATAGTTCACGCCCATGACCACACCGTCCACGGGCTTTACGGCGTCATAGCTCATGGCCGAGCCGAGGCTGAGCGTCAGAAAGCCGTGGGCGATGGTGCCGCCAAAAGGGGTGTGGCGTGCCATGTCGGGATCGACATGGATGAACTGCTCGTCCTCTGTCAGTTTGGCAAAGGCGTTGATGCGGTCCTGATCGATTTCGAACCATCGGCTAAGGCCGACCTCGGACCCGATAAGCGACGGCAAATCCTGTGCAGATGTCATGACCTAACCTCCCCTTGTTATATGAGGTCAGGTTTGCGCGTCGTTTACGCAAATGCAAGTGAGGGCAACTAGCCCGCGAAGCGACCGCCTATGATGTCTCCGAACTGATCAGGATCGACATTGCCGCCGGACAGGATGATGGCAGTGGTCCTGTCGCCGGCGTCGATCCGTCCCGAAAGCAGCGCCGCCAGAGAAACCGCTCCCCCCGGTTCGATCACAAGCTTCAGCCAGCGGAAGGCAAAACGCATGGCCTCGGCCACCTCGGTATCCGAGACGGTAAGCGCCCCGGCCAGACGGCGGTTGATCGGGAAGGTCAGCTCCCCCGGCATGGGGGCCATCAGCGCATCGCAGATGGACGGTTTGCCCTGCGGATGGGCGGTGCGCTCGCCCGCTTCCAGCGAGCGGCGGGTGTCGTCAAAATCTTCGGGCTCTACGACATGGACGGCGGTGCCGGGGCTGCGTTCGGCCATGACCAGATTGATACCGGCCAGCAGTCCCCCGCCCGAGGCCCCGCACAGCAACTGGTCGATGGGGGCATCGGCATCGTCGAGCAGTTCCAGCGCGCAGGTGCCCTGACCCTCGATGATGTAAGGGTCGTCAAACGGCGGCACGAGGATGCTGCCGCGTTCCTTGGCGATGGCGGCCCCGATATCCTCGCGGCTCTCGGTCCAGCGGTCATAGAAGCGAACCTCGCCGCTGAAGTGGCGAACGCCATCGACCTTCACCTTGGGGCTGTCGGACGGCATGACGATGATGGATCGGGTGCCCGCCATCTTGGCTGCGGCGGCCACACCCTGCGCGTGATTGCCCGACGAGAAAGCCACCACGCCGCGTGTAAGCTCTTCTTCGCTCAGACGGCTGATGCGGTTATAGGCCCCGCGAAACTTGAACGCACCGGCGACCTGGAATGTCTCGGCCTTCATCAGTACCCGTCCGCCCACGGCGTCATTCAGGGCAGGATGCTCGATAACGGGGGTGCGGACGGCGGCGGGAGCGATCTGGCGGGCGGCGTCGATCACGCCGGAATACGAAGGACTGCGCATAGTTTTTCCTTAACGGGTAACTGTGACATCTGCATAGTTACCCTCATGAAACATGATCTCGTCCTGTCGATCGATCAGGGCACGACCTCGACCCGTGCCATTGCCTTTGAGGTTTCGCCCAAGGGCGTGTTCTCGGTGCTGGCCGTCAGCCAGATCGAACTGGCCCAGCATTTCCCCCATTCAGGCTGGGTCGAGCATGACGCCGAAGAGATCTGGCGGGCGGTGCTGCAAACCTGCCGCGAGGTGATCAAGAAGTCCGGCAGCGTCGAGCGTTTCGCTGCCGTCGGCATAACCAACCAGCGCGAAACCTCCGTCATCTGGGACGCCCGAACCGGCCAGCCTCTACACCGCGCTATCGTCTGGCAGGACCGCCGTACCGCCGCCGAGATGGAGCGACTGGTCGAGGCCGGTCACGAGGATAGGGTGCGCGAGCAGACAGGGCTGATCCTCGATCCCTATTTTTCGGCGTCCAAATTCTCGTGGCTGCTGGATCAGGTCAAGGACGGTCGCGAACGCGCACGGGCGGGCGAGATCAAACTGGGCACCATCGACAGCTGGTTGATGTGGAAGCTGACGGATGGAGCGTCGCACGTCACCGATGTGACCAATGCGGCGCGTACCAATCTGATGGCGCTGGAGATGATGCAGTGGTCGCCGCCGTTGTGCGACCTGTTCAATGTTCCGATCGAAGCCCTGCCTGAAATCAAACCGAGCGACAGCGCTTTCGGTGATTGCGAGCCTTCACTGTTGGGGCGTGCCCTGCCGATCCACGGGGTCGCGGGCGATCAGCAGTCGGCCCTCGTGGGCCACGGGGCACTGGAAGCGGGCGATGCCAAGATCACCTATGGCACAGGCGCGTTTCTGGTGGCTAACACAGGGCAGAAGATCGTCCGCTCTGAAGCCCGTCTGTTGGGGACAATGGGCTGGGCGGCGGACGGCACGGTCCATTATGCGCTGGAAGGCTCGATCTTTTCGGCGGGCTCTGCGGTGCAGTGGCTGCGCGACGGCATGAAGGCCATTTCGGACTCGCGGCAATCCGAAGCGGTGGCACAGACGCTTGACGACAATGGCGGTGTCTATCTGGTGCCGGGCTTTACAGGTCTGGGCGCTCCGTGGTGGGAGCCGGATGCGCGCGGCACTGTCATCGGTCTCAGCCGTGACAGCGGTCCGGCCCATCTGGTGCGGGCGGCTCTGGAGAGCCTTGCCTACCAGACCAACGACCTTCTCGAAGCACTGCAAAAGGACGGTGCCCCGCCGATGAAGCGGCTCAAGGTCGATGGCGGGGTGACGGCCAATGCCTTCGTCATGCAGTTCATCGCCGACATCTGCGACATCGAGGTCGAGCGTCCGTCGTTTCAGGAAATGACGGCACTGGGGGCGGCACGGCTGGCGGCCTTCGGCTGTGGCCTGACGGCCGAGCTGTGGTCACCGCCGCAAACGGCCCCCGCCATCTGGAAGCCGGGGATGGAGGCGTCCGAACGCCTGAAACTCATCAAGGGATGGCGCAGGGCGGTCAAGGCGGCCATCGTTGCGGCCTCTGACGCAGACTGAAGACCATTGAAGGGGAGGGACGGTATGACCGAAGTCCTGGATGCTCAGAAAGCCTTTTCGGGTACGCGCGAGGTTGATCCCCGCTACCGGCTGGACGAGGCGGCTTTGCTCGAATGGCTGAACGCCAATGTCGAAGGTTTTGCTGGCCCGATCGAGGTCAGGCAGTTCAAGGGCGGGCAGTCGAACCCGACCTATGAACTGGTCACGCCTTCACGTTCATATGTCCTGCGCCGCAAGCCGCCGGGCACTCTGTTGGCCAGCGCCCATGCCGTGGACCGCGAGTTCGCCGTGATCAGCGCCCTGTACCGGCAGGGGTTTCCGGTCGCGCGACCCTATGGGCTGTGCGAGGACGAAACCGTCATCGGCTCGATCTTCTATGTGATGGAAAAGGTCGAGGGCCGTATCTATTGGGACCTGAAACTGCCCGGACTGACACCTGAACAGCGTCGCGAAATATGGTTCGTTCAAGTGGATACTCTCGCGGCGCTACATCGCCTCGATCCGCAGGTCATAGGTCTGGGTGACTATGGAAAGCCGGGGAACTACTTCGCCCGTCAGGTGGCCCGTTGGTCCAAACAGTATCGCGCATCGGAGACGGTGGCCGTACCGGAGATGGACAGGCTTATGGAGTTCCTGCCCGCAACCCTGCCGCCCGAGGGGCCGAGCCGCATTGTTCATGGCGACTGGCGTCTGGACAATATGATCCTGCATCCCACCGAGCCCCGCGTTCAGGCCGTGCTGGACTGGGAACTATCGACGCTGGGCGATCCGATGGCCGACTTTTCCTATCTGCTGATCGCCTATGCCATTCCGGCGGAGCTTCGAAACGGTCTGAACGGCGCCGACATCGAAGGTCTGGGCATTCCGTCTATAGAGGCGCTGGCCGACCGGTATGGCAAGGCGACGGGGTGGGGCACACCGGGCAATCTCGAATGGCTATTGAGCTATAATCTCTTCCGTCTGGCCGCCATCTGTCAGGGAATAGCGGGCCGCGTGCGCGACGGAACCGCCGCCAGCGAACACGCCAGACTCATGGCGGCACAGGTTAAACCTTTGTCTGATGCCGCGTGGAAATATGCTGTAAAGGCAGGAGCTTAGGGTCAGAACTCGCAAAAAGAAACAGAATCTGATGCAGATCGGTTTGTGAAACCCCCTGCGACAGCCTACTTTATAAGCCGGAGAGTTATGCATCATGTCTGACAGCCAAAAATTCCCGGTCGCCGCCCACGCCCTGGCCTATCTGGCCCACAAGGGGGCGTATGAGGCCAAGGATGCTGCGCCGAGCGCTGTGCTGGCGGCATCCGTGCCGACCAATCCGGTGGTCATCCGTCGCGTCACGGCCTTGCTGGCCAAGGCAGGCCTGATCGCAACACGTCCGGGAGCCAGCGGTGGTTCATGGCTTCTGCGTCGCCCCGAAACGATCCATCTGGATGAGGTTCTGCGGGCTGTGAACGGTTGCGCCCATCTCGGCTCGACCCCCGAAGGCGCCAAGGGCTGTCCGATCGGCCAGCACATACCGCGTCAGGTGGCCAAGGCCCTGACCGCCGCAGATACTGCTGCTGCAGAGGCGCTGGCCAAGATCACCATTGCGGACCTTCTGGCCGAGGATCCGGAGTGCCTGCGCGGGTTTGCACCGCACGCCTCCTGTCCGCAGGCGGCCTGAGATTACTGACATAGCATCCGCTTAGGAGAGGGACGGATGACGGCACGACGCACGATTGCCATCACAGGCGCATCGGCAGGGATTGGCGCGGCGCTGGCGCGGGTCTGTGCCGCCAAGGGCTATGACCTGATACTGATCGCCCGCCGCGAAGCCCCGCTGAGCGCCTTGGCGGCAGAGGTCGAGGAGGCCCACGGTATCAAGGCCCATGTCATCACGGCGGACCTTGCCGAACCGGATGCCTCGCAGAAACTGGTCGCTGCCGTCGCCGCAAAGGGGCTGACGGTGGATGGCCTGATCAACAATGCGGGCTTCAGCAACACCAAGGGATTTGTCACAACCCCGCCGGAGGCGCAGGCCGCCATGTTGCGTGTGATGCTGACCGTACCGGTCGAACTGTCCCGCGTATGGATGCCGGGCATGCAGGAACGCGGCTGGGGCCGCATCCTGAATGTGGCGTCGATGGCGGGTTTCCTTCAGGCCACCGGCGGCGACACGCTGTATGGCCCGATCAAGAGTTTCCTGATCCGCTTCTCCCAAGGGCTCTGGATCGAAAACCGCGGCAAGGGTGTGCACGTCACCGCGCTCTGCCCCGGCTATACCTATACCGAGTTCCACGATGTGAACGGTTCGCGCGATCAGGTGTCCAAGGCCTATCCGAAATGGATGTGGCTGAGCGCCGAGCGCGTGGCACAGGACGGCTGGGACGCGGTCGAAGCCGACAGGCCGCGCATCATTCCGGGCAAGCGCTATCGGGTGTTGGCGACGATCAGCAAGCTGATGCCGGACCGGATGGGGCTGAACACAGCGGCCAAACACGCCAAGGCGCTTGAACGGATCTGAAATTGAAAACGGCGGCTCCCGCAGGAGCCGCCGTTGTCATGTGAACTAGTGACCCGACGGATAGGGCGTGGTCACGCCCGAGCTGATCATGCCGGGCAGGGCCTCGCCCAGACCCATCAGGATGAACTGGATCGCCAGCGCGCACAGGATCAGGCCCAGCACGCGCACAATGATGGCCATGCCGACTTCGCCCAGAATCCGGCTCAGCCAGCCGGTCATCGAGAAGCAGATGAAAGACACAAAGGCTGCGGCAGCAATGGCCGCCATCGACCAGGTCATGCCGATGGCACCCAGTTTGGCGGCCTCGCCAGCATTGATGATGACAGCCGAAATGGCACCCGGGCCGATCATCAGCGGGATGGCGAACGGCACCACCAGACGTTGGAAGCGGCGGCGGGCATAACCGCGTACATCGGCCTTGTCATGGGTGATATCGGTGTCTGCGAACATCTTGAGGAAGTCTTCGCGGGCCATATCCAGACCCAGGAAGAGCAACAGAATACCGCCCGCGATGCGGAATGCCGCCAGCGAGATTCCGAAGAATTGCAGCAGACCCAGACCCGTAAACAGGAAGAAGGCCAGAAAGGCTGCGGCGAACAGACAGATAAGGAACGACACCGAAACACGTTGGCGCAGGGTGGCTCCAACCGTCGCGGCGGCAAAGATTGGCAGGTTCCCGATCGGGTCCAACAACGCAAACAGCGTCACGAAGAGGTTGACACCCAGTTCGCTGGCGTTCATCGCCTCGCCTCATCAAAAACAGCCTATGCGCCCTTGGCGCCCCTATAGTTCTCCTATCGGGGTATATTCTTGTGGCTGCAACCCGCACAGAGGTCCAAAATGTCAGAAGCCGTCAATAACGACCTCGCCGACCGTCCTTTCGACCCGCGTGTCATTTGCGCCCTGGACGTGCCGACGGCCGACGAGGCGCGGGCGCTGGTCGAGCGCATCGGTAATGCGGTGGGCTTCTACAAGATCGGTCTGCAGCTGTTTGCCTCTGATGGCATGGCGCTGGCGCGAGAGCTGAAGGCCTCGGGCGCGCAGATATTCCTCGACTGGAAGCTCCATGACATCGGCGTGACGGTTGAAAAGGCCACGGCGGTTCTGGCGGAGTCAGGTTGCGATCTGCTGACAGTACATGCCCGTCCGCAGGTGATGGCAGCGGCAGCCCGCGGGGCCGCCGGCTCAGACCTGAAAATCCTTGGCGTGACGGTGCTGACCAGCCTGACGGATGAAGACCTCAAGGCCGACGACCACACACTGAATGCCCAGCAACTGGTGGGGCTTCGTGTTCAGCAGGCATTGGATGCCGGTATCCACGGGGTTGTATCCAGTCCGGTCGAGGCTGCCGCTGCCCGCGAGGCCGCCCGCATTCGCGGCGTGGATGATTTTCTGGTTGTTACGCCCGGTGTACGGCCCTTGGGGGCTGACCTGAACGATCAGATGCGTATCGCCAGTCCGGAAGCGGCTCTTCTGGGCGGCGCGACACATCTGGTCATCGGCCGTCCGATCACGGCGGCGAGCGACCCCCGTGCGGCGGCCCGGGCCATTACACGCGAAATCGCGCGGGTCTGTACAGGCTGAACGCATAACGGCGGCTCCATGCGGGCCGCCGTTGTTTTTCCTGCCTGCGGCGGAAGGTCGCTGTCCGTCGCGCTATCTTCAGAAGTCGATAGCGATGCCCTTCTTTTCCCAGTCGCCAAAGCGGGTCGGTTCCGGCCCCTTGCGGCCACCGACTTCGGTCGGATTTTGCTGTGCCGACAGGTCCACGGCACGGCGCTCTGCCGCTTCCAGCAAGGCTCGGCGCGCAGCTTCGGTCAGCGGACGCTCGCGCGTGGCATGCGGAACATCCTCGTTGAAGGCCGGTCGGGGAGCTTCGGCTTCGGCGTGTGTGTCGCAGTTGTGCGAGGCGCAGCCGCACGATGGGGTGGGATGTTCGGTCACAGGGGCACCGTCTTGAGAGCGGGGAGTTAGATGATCAAATAGGGGATAAGGACGCTTGTGCCACCCACTTTGACGACTAAAGCCCAATGAATCATCTCAAGACCTTCGCATTGCTGGCCGCGATGACCGCCCTTTTCATGGGGGTGGGTTTCATGATCGGCCGCGAGGGAGGCATGGCCATCGCCCTGTTGATAGCCATCGGGATGAACCTGTTCTCCTATTGGAACGCCGACAAGATCGTCCTGAAGATGTACAAGGCCGAGGTGGTGGACGAGAGCCATCCCAATGCCGTGGTGCGCGCCTATGTGGCCGATACCAAGCAGATGGCGCTGGATGCGGGCATGCCCCTGCCCAAGATCACCATCATTCCGAACAATCAGCCGAACGCCTTTGCTACGGGCCGCAACCCCCAGAATGCGGCGGTGGCTGCGACCACCGGCCTGCTCGACATGCTGACCCGCGCCGAAATCCGTGGGGTGATGGCCCACGAACTGGCCCACGTTAAAAACCGTGACACCCTGACGATGACGATCACGGCAACGATTGCCGGTGCCATCTCGATGCTGGCCAACTTCGCCATGTTCTTTGGCGGCAATGACCGTGACCGTCCGGGCGGCATGATCGGCACCATCGCCCTGATGCTGCTGGCACCAATGGCGGCGGGTCTGGTTCAGATGGCCATCAGCCGGTCACGCGAATACGAGGCCGACCGCGTTGGCGCCGAGATCGCCAACGATCCCGATGCTCTGGCCAGCGCCCTGCAAAAAATCGAAGCCTATGCCCGCGGCAATATGAATCCGCAGGCCGAGCGCAATCCGGCCACGGCCCATATGTTCATCATCAACCCGTTGAACGGGAAGGGCGCGGACAACCTGTTCTCGACCCACCCGGCGACCCACAACCGTGTGCGGGCCCTGATGGAACTGGCGATGAAGATGGGCCGTACCCCGCGCAATACTGCGCAGGGGTTTGCCGGGACCGGCGCGCCGCCGACCCGTTCCGCCTCGCAGACCAGCGTGCCCGCTACACCACAGGATGGTCCACGCGGGCCCTGGAGCTGAGACTTTAGGCCTTCCTACACTTTGCGTGCGCGCGCTTAATCGGCTAGGGGCGCGCACATGACCGATACGCCCGACACCCCCGACAACACCAACGACCGTCCCGACTGGGCCAAGCCCAACGGTCCGCTGCGCTCGTTCGGACGCATCAAGTCGCGCCCGATCAAGAACCGTCAGGCCGCGCTGTTCGACACACTGATGCCGCAGATCGCCGTGCCGGACCCCAAGCTGGGCCCGATCGACCCCAAGGCCATGATGCCCGAAGCGACAGGTGCGTGGTTGGAAATCGGTTTCGGTGGTGGCGAGCATCTGGCCCATCAGGCGGCGCAGAACCCCGACACCCTGATGATCGGCTGCGAGCCCTTCCTGAACGGCGTGGCCTCGGCCCTGCGTCACGTCGAGGAGGGCGATCTGAAGAACGTCCGCCTGCATGCCGATGATGCCCGCGCGGTCATGTCGGCCCTGCCGGACGCCTCGCTGGATCGCGTGATGATCCTGTTCCCCGATCCGTGGCACAAGGCCCGCCACAACAAACGCCGCTTCCTGCAGGACGAGACGGCCCAGGAAATCACCCGTCTGTTGAAGCCGGGCGGCGTGGTGCGCTTCGTCACCGACTGGTTCGACTATGCCGAATGGACGCTGGAGCGCCTGCTGCGCACCGAGGGGCTGGAGCGTATCGAGACGGAAGGGCAGGACTGGTTCGTGCCGCCGTCGGATCACTTCGTGACCCGCTACGAGGAAAAGAAGCTGGGCGACACCGACCCGATCTTCATCCAGTTCCGCCGCGTCTGAACCGGCGCTGGATCGCCCAGACCAGCCAGCAAAGCAGCGATTTTACGCCCGCCCCGATCAGGAAGGGGGTGAAGCCGCCGCTGATGGCATCGGCAAGCGGGATTTGCGTCGCCAGCCAGGCCGTCCCCATGCCGAGCAGCAGAAGGTGCAGGGCAAACAGGGCGGCGATGATCCACCAGGGGCGCAGTATCCGGGGGCGGCTTTGCCCCGCGCGGACCCAGAGCCCCGCCAGCAGGGCGGCGACGGGGAAGGCGTAGATGTATCCCGCCGTCGCTCCCGTGAACGGCTTCAGCCCCGAAGCCCCTTCGGCAAGAACTGGCAGGCCCGCTGCTGCTGCTGCCAGATAGACCAGTACGGCCAGAAAACCGTCTCTGTGACCCAGGCACAGTCCTGCCAGAAAGATGGCAAACGACTGCATGGTCATCGGGACCGGATGCATCGGCACATCGATCTGGGCCCCGAGAGCCATGAGAATGGCGAAGGCGACGAGGGCGATCAAACGGGGCGCGAAATCCTTCATCCGGTTTCTGAAACACGCGGTTCGGTAGGGCTGCAAGCGTTTAAGGGCTGACAAGACGGCCTGTTTGCCCTATATGAGCCTCCACATCGTTAGGCCGACGTCCAACGACGTCGTTTCCAGCGGCGGTCCGGACGGTCCGTCGCTTTTGTTTTTCCGGAGGTTCCGCGTGCGGGCCAAAACCGCAGAAGACCGTGCTCTTCTCGAGATGATCGACCCTATCGCCGACAGCCAGGGGCTGGCGGTGGTACGCGTGCGCCTGATGGGCGGCACCCTGCGTCGTCGTCTGCAGATCATGGCCGAACGCAAGGTGGACCACGACATCTCGGTCGAGGAATGCGCCCGTCTGTCGCGTGCCGTTTCCGAAGTTTTTGACGCCGCCGATCCGATTGCCGGCGAATACCTGCTGGAAGTGTCCTCGCCGGGTATCGACCGTCCGCTGACCCGTCTGTCGGACTTCGACCTGTTCGAAGGCTATGAGGCCCGCCTTGAAACCGACCGCATGGTCGAAGGCCGCAAGCGCTTCAAAGGCATTCTGGCCGGTACCGAAGGCGAGGACATCGCCATCGACCTCGACGGCGAGGAAGACACCGCCCTTATCCCGTTCGCCTGGCTGGCCGATGCCAAGCTGGTGCTGACCGACGAACTGCTCAAGCGTGGCGCATCCCTGCGTGCCGCCCGTGGCGAGCCCGAAGATGACGGCCTGCCGGAAGGCGCGCCGGATACCGAAAACCCTGACCTGTCCAAGGACGAAGCCTGATGGCCGTGACCGGAATTTCCGCAAACCGTCTGGAACTGCTCTCGATCGCCGACGCTGTCGCGCGTGAAAAGAACATCGACCGCGAGATCGTGATCGACGCGATCGAGGAAGCGATCCAGAAAGGTGCCAAGTCGCGCTATGGCGCGCACCACGACATCCGCGCCAAGATCGACCACAAGACCGGTGAGCTTTCGCTGACCCGTCACACCACGGTTGTGGCCGACGACTGGCAGCCGGAAGACGAGCTGGAAGAGTTCAACGACAGCGCCATGGTGCGTCTGCGTGACGCCTCCAAGCGCGATCCGGAAGCCTTTGTCGGCAAGGAATACATCGAAAACCTGCCGCCGTTCGAGTTCGGCCGCGTGCAGACCCAGATGGCCCGTCAGGTCGTGACCGGCAAGGTCCGCGAAGCCGAGCGCGCCAACCAGTACGAAGAGTTCAAGGACCGCGTCGGCGAGATCGTCAACGGTACGGTCAAACGCGTCGAATACGGCAACACCATCGTGGATCTGGGCCGTGGCGAAGGCATCATGCGCCGCGACCAGTCGATCCCGCGTGAAGTGTTCAACATCGGCGACCGCATCCGCACCTACATCTACGACGTCCGTCCCGAGGCCAAGGGCCCTCAGGTCATGCTGTCGCGTGCCCATCCGGGCTTCATGGCCAAGCTGTTCTCGCAGGAAGTGCCGGAAGTCTATGACGGCGTGATCGAAATCCGCGCCGCCGCCCGCGACGCTGGCTCGCGCGCCAAGATGGCCGTGCTGTCGAACGACAGCTCGATCGATCCGGTCGGTGCCTGCGTGGGTATGCGCGGTTCGCGCGTTCAGGCCGTTGTGGCCGAACTGCAAGGCGAGAAGATCGACATCATCCCGTGGGTTGATGACGAGCCGACCTTCATCGTGAACGCTCTGGCTCCGGCTGAAGTGTCCAAGGTGGTTCTGGACGAAGACGCCGACCGCGTTGAAGTCGTGGTTCCGGACGATCAACTGTCGCTGGCCATCGGCCGTCGCGGCCAGAACGTGCGTCTGGCCTCGCAACTGACCGGCTGGCAGATCGACATCATCACCGAGACGCAGGACTCCGAACGTCGCCAGAAGGAATTCGCTGAGCGCACCGCCCTGTTCCAGGAAGCTCTGGACGTCGATGAAACCATCGCCCAGCTGCTGGTGACCGAAGGCTTCGCCACCGTGGAAGACCTCGCCTATGTCGAGGCTTACGAAGTGGCCGAGATCGAAGGCTTCGACGAGGAAACCGCCGACGAGCTGCAAACCCGCGCCCGCGAGTATCTGGAGCGTCAGGCCACCGAACTGGACAACAAGCGCAAGGCGCTGGGTGTCGAGGACGGCGTGCTGGAAGTTCCGGGCATCACCCCGCAGATGGCTGTTGCCCTCGGCGAAGGTGGCGTGAAGACCGTGGAAGACCTGGCTGACCTGGCCACCGACGAAATCCGTGGCGGTGTTGAAATCCGCGGCGGCGAGCGTGTGAAGGTTGCCGGTGTTCTGGAAAGCTTCAACCTGTCGCAGGAAGCGGCCGAACTGCTGATCCTGCAAGCCCGTGTGGCTGCTGGCTGGATCGACGCTTCGGAACTGCCGCAGGTCGAGCCGGAATACGAAGAAGAGATCGAAGGCGAAGAAGCCTTTGACGGTGAATACGACCTCGCCGAAGGCGAAGTTGAAGCCGGTGAGCCGCAAGGCGACACCGACGAACCCCAAGACGCGTGATGAGGACCGCTGCTGTTCATGACTGTTTCCGAGGTGCTGATCGATAGAGAGCGTCAGGATCTGGTGTCCCGCCAGGTTCTCGATGAGTCTCGTCTGATCCGCTTCGTTGCCGGTCCGGACAGCGCGGTTTATCCCGACTTGGCGCGCAAACTGCCCGGTCGCGGCCTTTGGGTCGCGGCCGATCGCGCCTCCATCGATGCGGCAGTAAAGAAGAATATGTTCGCGCGGGCCGCCAAGGCCCCGCTGAAACCGGCAGCCGATCTGTCGGATATGGTCGAAAAACTGCTGGTAAAGCGTTGTTTGGACCAGTTGGGCCTTGCCCGACGCGAAGGCGTACTTATCTCTGGGTTTGAAAAATCCGCTGCTGCGATCCGCAGTGGTAAGGCCGCATGGATGCTGGAAGCGTCCGACGGGTCCCCAGATGGCCGCAATAAGCTGATAGCCCTAGCGAGACATGTGTCTCCGGCGCCGAAAATATGCGGCGCGTTCAGTGCGGATGAATTGAGTTTGGCCCTTGGGCTGGAAAATGCGATACACGCCGTCCTGCTGAAAGGCGGGCGCGCTGCGCGCTGGACCGAAGAGGTCGAGCGACTGGCGGGTTTCAGGCTTCTCCATCCCCAGGATTGGCGCCGGTTGGACACAGGCGACGCCGCGGAGGATATTCGGGACCAAGGTTCCGAAGGAGAGCCCTGACGGGTTTGGTGGGTGTGGACCAGCCTCCGGTTAAGGAGGCGGGGCCGCATTCGTGTATGGGTATGAAAGACGAAGGCGGAATTCTCCGTCACAAGTAAAGCGACCGGATGAGCGACGAAAACGACAAAACCAACGACGGCAAGACCCCTGGCAATGCGCCTTCCCAAGGCGGCGCACGCGCCCCGCTGACTCTGAAGCCGCGGGCTGCAGGCTCGGTCTCGACCGGTACGGTGAAGCAAAGCTTCAGCCACGGCCGGTCGAAGACGGTTGTTGTCGAAACCAAGCGCCGCCCGGGCGCTGGTGGCGGCCATCAGCGCCCTCAGGGCTTTGATGTTGCTCGCCCGCGTCAGGACGGCAATGCACCGCGCGGCAACGCGCCGCGCGGCCAGTCCAATGCCGGTGGCCTTTCCGCCGAGGAAATGGAAGCCCGCCGCC
>NZ_DJFS01000091.1 GCF_002432125.1 Brevundimonas sp. UBA5866 | reverse complement strand
CCAAACCCAAACCCAAAGGTCGAAATCCAGAAAATCCAAACACACAGAAGCATTTGGGAGGATGACCGCCGTCTGACGTTGCGCTTCAAAGCGGGTCGCCGTCGGGCGAGGCGGCTGTATAGGCGGCAGCGCTTTCGGGAGCAACTGATTTTTCAAAAAACTACGAAAAATCCGAAGGATCATCGTTCATTTCCTCCCGTCGAGACGATAACCCCTCAATAGCCAAGGTAGATTTTACCTCGATGTCCACGCATGGATAGGTAAGATTTTTCATGCCGGGCCGCAAATGCCGCTAACTTACATCTATATTTACCGAAAAACACCGCAAACGAGGAGCTTTTTTGCACTTCGCTCCATCAAGTCGGTTGCAATGCAGCACGACGTTCGGCATAAAGCGCCCAAGTTGAACGAGGTTGTCGCCGTGAACAGCACTGCACACATCGCAAAGGTCACCCAGACCGCCGCCCCTGTTGCCGGCGGCGCGCTGACCCGCGCGGTAGTCCTCGTATCGGTACTTATTACCCCGCTCAGACGAGCGGCGTGGATGCCTGTGACCTGACAAGACAACTGAAAGTCAGCCCTGCACCACCCCGCTCTCCGACTGGAAGCGGGGTTTTTCATGCTCGTTTCCGGCCTTCTGCTCCTCTCCCCATAGCGTCCGCACAAGATGACCGACCAGACCAAGCCCTCTCCCAACGCCCGCAGCGCCTCGGTGACGCTAGGCCCGAGCCGTGCCGCCGCGCGTTCCTACCTGCGCGCAGCCGGCATGCAGGATGGTGACTTCAAGAAGCCGATGATCGGCATCGTGAACACCTGGTCGACCGTCACCCCCTGCAACATGCATCTGGACCGTCTGGCCAAAGATGTCCGTCAGGGCGTCATCGATGCGGGCGGCTGGCCGGTGGACTTCAACACCATCGTCGTCACCGACGGCATTTCGATGGGCACGCCCGGCATGAAGGCCTCGCTGATCAGCCGCGAGGTCGTGGCTGACTCTATCGAGCTGGCCATTGAGGGGCACCAGCTGGACGGCGTCGTCTGCATCGTCGGTTGCGACAAGACCATTCCGGCTGCCGCCATGGCGCTGGCCCGTCTGAACATTCCGGGTCTGGTCTATTACGGCGGCACCATCATGCCGGGCCGTATCAATGGCGAGGAAGTCTCGGTTCAGGAAGTCTTCGAGGCCATCGGTGCCCACGGTGCCGGCAAGCTGGACGACGAAGGCCTGAAGAAGGTTGAAAGCGCCGTCTGCCCGGGGGCCGGTGCCTGCGGTGGCCAGTTCACGGCCAACACCATGGCTATGGCCCTGTCGATGATGGGCATCTCGCCGATGGGTGCCAATGATGTACCAGCCGTTGATCCGGACAAGGCTGCCGAGGGCTATCGCTGTGGCAAGCTGGCCGTCGAGCGCGTCTTTGCCGGTGACAACGCCCGCAAATACATCACCCGCGCCAGCCTGAAGAATGCCGCCATCGCCTGTTCGGCTTCGGGCGGTTCAACCAATGCGGTCATGCACCTGACGGCCATCGCGGCCGAGGCCGGTGTCGAGTTCGGCATCGAGGACTGCCATCAGGCCTGTATCGAGGCTCCGGTCATCTGCGACCTGAAACCGGGCGGCCGCTTCCTGGCCTCGCACCTGTATGTCGCAGGCGGCACCCGTCTGGTCGCCAAGCGTCTGGCCGAAGCGGGCAAGATCATCAACACCCCGACCGTCTCGGGCGAGAGCCTGTTTGCCGAAGCGGCCAAGGCCGAAGAAGCTCCAGGCCAACAGGTTGTCACCAGCATCGACAACCCTGTCATGGCGCGCGGCTCCTATGCCGTCATCTATGGCGATGTTGCCCCCGAAGGCGCGATCATCAAGCTGACCGGCCACAAGGTCGACCGCTTCACCGGTCCGGCCAAGGTCTATGACTGCGAAGAAGATGCGTTCGCCGCCGTCCAGTCGGGCGAGGCGGGGGAAGGCGATGTCATCATCATCCGCTACGAAGGCCCCAAGGGTGGCCCCGGCATGCGCGAGATGCTGCAAATCACCGCGGCCCTGAAGGGTCGCAAGGTCGAGAACGTCGCCCTGCTGACGGATGGTCGCTTCTCCGGTGCCTCCTATGGCTTCGTCGCCGGTCACATCTCGCCGGAAGCGGCGGTCGGTGGCCCGATCGCCCTGATCGAGAGGGGCGACACCATCACTATCGACGTTACCAACCGCCGCATCGACACCGATGCCGATCTGACCGCCCGCCGCGCCGCCTTCACCATGCGTGAACTACGCGAGGCCCGCGGCGTCTTTGCCAAATACCGCGCCAGCGTCGCTTCGGCTTCGCAGGGTGCCGTGACCATCCCGAACCCGCCTCCGGCCCAAACGCCGGATCGCTACCAAGCTATCGCCAATATCGAGACCGTTTCCGAGGACGCCTGAATCATGGCTATCACCATCTACACCAACGAAGACATCAAGCCGGGCGCCATCGCTGGCGAGAAGATTGCCATCATCGGCTATGGCTCGCAGGGCCGCGCCCACGCCCAGAACCTGAAGGACTCCGGCCATGACGTCATCGTCGGCGTCCGTCACGGCGGCACCGGCTGGAAGCACGCCACCGAAGACGGCCTGCCGACCGCCGAGCCGACCGAAGCCGTCAAGGACGCCGACATCATCGCCATCCTGACGCCGGACATGGTTCAGGCCGAGGTCTATAAAGAGGTCATCGAGCCGAACGCCAAAAAGGGCTCGGCCCTGCTGTTCGCCCACGGCTTCTCGATCATCTATGGCCGCATCACCCCGCGTGAGGACATGGACGTGATCCTGGTCGCACCGAAGGGTCCGGGCGATCTGGTCCGCCGCGAGTTCCAACGTGGCCGCGGTGTGCCGTCGCTGTTCGCCATTGAAAAGGACGTGACCGGCAAGGCCCGCGACCGCGCCATGGGCTATGCCAAGGGCAATGGCGGTGCGACCGGCGGCCTGTTGGAAACCACCTTCCGCGAAGAGACCGAAACCGATCTGTTCGGCGAACAGGCCGTCCTGTGCGGCGGTGCCAAGGAACTGGTCATCCGCGGCTTCAACACCCTGGTCGAAGCCGGTTACCAGCCGGAGATCGCCTATTTCGAATGCCTGCACGAGCTGAAGCTGATCGTGGACCTGTTCTACGAAGGCGGCATCTCCAAGATGCACCACTTCATCTCGGAAACCGCCAAGTGGGGCGCTCTGGTATCGGGTCCGCGCGTCGTCAACGACGAAACCGCCGCCCGCATGAAGGACGTCCTGACCGACATCCAGACCGGCGAGTTCGCCCGTCGCTGGATCGAAGAGAACGAGCAAGGCAAGCCGGAATACGAGCGCCTGATGCAGGTCGATCGCGACACCCGGATCGAAGAAGTCGGCACGCGCCTGCGTGAACGCATGGCTTGGTTGCAAGCCGCCAAACCTCAAGCCGCCTAAGTATTCCCCCCGGAACCCCGCCCAGATGACCGTCGCCACCATTCAAATGCCCGCCAACGAGACCACCGTTCAAACCGGTGCCAGCCTCGTCGTCTCCACACTGGAGCGGATGGGCGTGGATGTGGTGTTTGGTTATCCGGGCGGGGCCATCATGCCGATCTATGACGCCATCGCCGGTTCCGGCGTGCGTCACTATCTGTGCCGCCATGAACAGGGCGCAGCCTTTGCCGCCGATGCCTATGCCCGCGCCTCGGGCAAGGTCGGCGTCTGTATGGCGACGTCGGGCCCCGGTGCCACCAATCTGGTCACCGGCATCGCCAATGCCATGCTGGATTCCGTTCCCATGGTCTGCATCACGGGCAATGTCCCGCAGGCTGTCATGGGCACCGACGCCTTTCAGGAAGTCGACATCATGGGCGTGACCATGCCCTTGGTGAAGCACTCCTATCTGGTCCGCGATGCCGCCGACGTGCCGGCCATCATCGAGGAAGCCTTCCATATCGCCCGCACCGGTCGCCCCGGCCCCGTCCTGATCGACCTGCCCAAGGACATCCAGTTCCAGCAGACCGAGAACGTGCGCCCCTTCCGTCTGCCGAACGACAATGGCATCGCTGACAGCGCCGCGATCAGGGCCGCTGCCGAAGCCATCCGTTCTGCGGCCCGCCCCATTATATATATAGGCGGCGGCGCGAAGATCTCCGGTGCCGTCGAGGCCGTGCGCGAGTTCGCCCGCCTGACCAGCATTCCGCAGGTCTCGACCCTGAACGCGCTGGGCACCATCCCGACCGGACAGGACAACTATCTGGGCATGCTGGGCATGCACGGCACCCGCGCGGCCAACGATGCCGTTCAGGCATCCGACCTGCTGATCGTTGTCGGCGCACGCTTTGACGACCGCGCCACCGGCAAGCTGTCCGAGTTCGCCCCCGATGCGGGCGTCATCCATTTCGACGTCGATGCGTCCGAGATCGGCAAACTGCGCCCCGTCGCCGTTCCGGTTGTCGGCGATCTGCGCCCCAATCTGGAAGCCCTGAACCTTGAGCTGCAATCAGGGGCTGCCATCTCGGTCGGTGAGTGGGCCGACAAATGCCGTGGCGAAATGGCCGCCTGCGCCGTCAACTATAATGCGCCGGGTGACAGCATCTATGCCCCTGCCCTGCTGAACGAACTGTCGAAGAAGGCCGGTCCGTCCTTCATCGCCGCCTGCGACGTCGGCCAGCACCAGATGTGGGTCGCCCAGCACTGCGCGTTCTCGCGCCCGCAAGCCCACATCACCTCGGGTGGTCTGGGCGCCATGGGCTTTGGGCTGCCTGCCGGTATCGGTGCCAAGCTGGCCGATCCGGACGCCTGCGTCGTCACCATCACCGGCGACGGCGGCGTAATGATGAACATTCAGGAGCTGGCGACCGTCAACCGCTTCAAGATCCCGCTGAAGATCGTGCTGCTGGACAACTCGCGTCTGGGCATGGTGCGCCAGTGGCAGGAGTTCTTCTTCGAGCGGAACTTCTCCGAGGTCGACCTGTCCGACAACCCCGACTTCGTGAAGGTGGCCGAGGCCTTTGGCATCCCCGCCTTCCGCGTCGAAACCAAGGATCAGGTGTCTGGTGGCATCGACCGTCTGCTGGCTGCTGATGGTCCGATCCTGATGCACGTCATCATCGATCCCGAAGACAACGTCTGGCCGCTGGTTCCGCCGGGCAAGAACAACGCTGAAATGATGGAGGGCTCACGATGAGCAATACGATCCACATCCAGATCGACCGCGCTGACGGCTCGCTGCAGCGTCTGATCGGCCTCGTAGAGCGCCGCGGCTTCGAGATCCACGGCATGAACATGGCCGACATGGGTGACTGGCGCACCCTGGCCCTGACCGTGGCCAGCCGCGACGGAACCCGCTGCATCGACAATCTGGGCCGTCAGATCGACCGCCTGTTCGGCGTGCGCCGCATCGAGGCTCCGGCCTCGGCCAACGCCGCCTGATCCCTTCTTCCCTATTGCGTAACACGCGGCCCGGGGCCGCAGACTGGACTGACAAGACAATGAAGCCGCTGGCCCAAAAGATCTGGTTCAATGGAGAGCTGACTGCGTGGGAGAACTGTACCGTCCACGTGATGAGCCATGCGCTTCACTACGGCACCTCGGTGTTCGAGGGCATCCGCGTCTATGACACGCCGAACGGCCCCTGCGGCTTCCGCCTGACGGACCACGTGCGCCGCCTGCACGACAGCGCCCGCATCTATCACTTCCCCATGCCCTATTCGGTCGAGGAACTGGTTCAGGCCTGCCGTGACACCGTCGCGTCCGAAGGTCTGAAGTCGGCCTATATCCGTCCGCTGGCGTTCCTGGGCGGCTGCGGCATGGGCGTGACCCCGTCGCCCGATGCCATCACCACCGACGTCATGATCGCCGCCTTCCCGTGGGGGGCCTATCTGGGCGAAGAGGCACTGGAACGCGGCGTCGATGCCTGCATCTCCAGCTGGAACCGTGTGGCCCCGAATACCATCCCGACCGGTGCCAAGGCCGGTGGCAACTATCTGTCCGGCTATCTGATCGGCCGCGAAGCCCGTCAGGGCGGCTATGGCGAGGGTATCGCTCTGGGTACGGACGGACTGTTGTCCGAGGGCGCGGGCGAGAACCTGTTCGTCGTACGTGACGGTGTGCTGATGACCCCGCCGTCGTCCTCGTCGATCCTGCAGGGCATCACCCGTGACAGCGTGATCAAGCTGGCCCGCGGTCTGGGCTATGAGACCCGCGAACAGACCATGACCCGCGAGAGCCTGTACGTCGCCGACGAAGTCTTCATGACCGGCACCGCCGCCGAGATCACCCCCGTCCGCTCGGTTGACGGCATCACCACCCGTGCCGCAGGTCCCGGTCCGGTGACCAAGGCCGTCAACAAGGCCTTCCGTGGCCTGTTCGATGGCACCACGCCGGACCGCTACGGCTGGCTGGAGCCGATCCACACCACCGCCACCACCAAGGAGCGCCAGCATGAGCCAGCCTAAGACGCTCTATGAAAAGGTGTGGGAGCGTCACGTCGTCGTCCCCGAGACCGACGCCACACCGGGCGTGATGTATGTGGACCTGCATCTGGTCCACGAGGTCACCTCTCCCCAGGCCTTTGCCGAACTGGACGCGCGCGGCCTTAAGGTGCGCCGTCCGGACCGCACCTTTGCGACGCTGGACCACTCCACCCCCACCCTGCCAGCAGGACCGGATGGCCAGCGCCCCTATGTCACCGAACAGGCCAGGAAACAGGTCGAGACGCTGGAAGCCAACACCAAGCGCTTCGGCATCGAACTGGCCGGATGGGACAGCGACCAACGCGGCGTGGTTCACGTCATGGGGCCGGAACAGGGCCTGACCCAGCCGGGTATGACGGTCGTCTGCGGCGACAGCCACACCGCCACCCACGGCGCGTTCGGCGCTCTGGCCTTTGGCATCGGCACCTCGGAAGTGGGGCACGTTCTGGCCACCCAATGCCTGCTGCAACGCCGCGCCAAGACCCTGCGCGTGACCGTGGACGGTGAACTGCAACCCGGCGTCTCGGGCAAGGATGTGGCTCTGGCCATCATCGCCGAGATCGGCTTTGGCGGCGGCACCGGATATGTCATCGAATACGCTGGCTCGGCCATCCGCTCGCTGGACATGGAAGGGCGTATGACCCTGTGCAACATGTCGATCGAGGCCGGTGCCCGTGCGGGCATGATCGCGCCGGACCAGACAACCATCGACTGGCTGCGCGGCCGCAAATATGTGCCCGCCGACTATGAGGCCGCCGCCAAGGACTGGCTGTCGCTGGCCACCGACGAAGGTGCGGTCTTCGACAAGGAAGTGCGTCTGGACGGTTCCGCCATCCGCCCGATGGCCACGTGGGGCACCACCCCCGACGCCGCCGCCCCCATCGGCACCCCCGCCCCGCAACCGCAGTCGGAATCCGATGCCAAGGCTCTGGCCTATATGGGTTTCACTGCTGGCGAGGTGACGACCAAGGAAAAGGTCGATGTGGTCTTCGTCGGCTCCTGCACCAATGGCCGCCTGCCCGACATGCGCGTGGTGGCGGACATACTGAAAGGCCGCAAGGTCGCCGACGGTGTCCGCATGCTGGTCGTCCCCGGCTCGGAAGCCGTGCGCCAACAGGCCGAGGCCGAGGACCTGCACAAGATCATCACCGCCGCCGGCGCCGAATGGCGCATCCCCGGCTGTTCGATGTGCATTGCCATGAACGGCGATGTGGTGTGCGAGGGCCAGCTGTGCGTCTCGACCTCCAACCGCAATTTCGAGGGCCGTCAGGGCAAGGGTGCCCGCACTATTCTGGCCAGCCCCGCCACCGCCGCCGCCAGCGCCGTGGCCGGACATCTGGCCGATCCGCGCGACTATCCCGTTCTGGTCGAGGAGGCCGCATAATGGAACCGTTCAAGACGCTGACCTCCAAGGTCGTGGTCCTGTCGCAGGCCAATATCGACACCGACCAGATCATTCCCGCCCGCTTCCTGACCACAACGACCCGCGATGGTCTGGGCGATCAGGCCTTCTACGACTGGCGCTATGAAGCCGATGGCTCGCGCAAGCCCGAGGCCATCCTGAACCGGATCGATCCCGCCGAGCACCGTATCCTGCTGGGCGGGCCGAACTTCGCCTGCGGCTCCTCGCGCGAGCATGCGCCGTGGGCCTTGCTGGATTACGGTTTCCGCGTCGTCATCTCGACCGAGATCGCCGACATCTTCACCTCCAACGCGCTGAAGAACGGTCTGCTGCCGATCGTGGTCAGCCAACAAGTCTGGGACGATCTGGCCCAGCATCAGGACCAGCCCGTCACCATCGATCTGGAAAACAACCGCATCCAGCGCGGCAATGCCGAGCCGGTGGCCTTCAAGGTCGATGCCTTCGCTCGCCAGTGCCTGATCGACGGTGTCGACACCCTCGGCTGGCTGCTGGCCCGCGATGAAAACATTTCGGCCTTCGAGGCCACCCGCAATGACCCCCAACCGGAGATCGCACGATGAGCGAGAAACGCACCTTTAACATCGTCGTCCTGCCGGGCGATGGCGTCGGCCCCGAAGTGACCAAGGCCGCCCAGCGCGTCCTGACCTGCATCGGGGACATCTATGGCCACCGCTTTGACTTCACCGAGCACCTGATCGGCGGCGCGGCCATCGATGCGACGGGCTCGCCCCTGCCGGATGACACACGCAACGCCTGTGTGGCCGCCGATGCCGTGCTGCTGGGCGCGGTCGGTGATCCCAAATATGACGGCAAGCCGGTGCGCCCCGAACAGGGCCTGCTGACCATACGCAAAGAAATGGGCCTGTTCGCCAACCTGCGCCCGCTGCAGGTCTCGCCCGCTCTGGCCCACCGTTCGCCGCTGAAACGCGAGATCGTCGAGGGCGTCGATCTGCTGGTCTTCCGCGAGCTGACCGGCGGCGTCTATTTCGGCGAGCGCACCCGCACCGACACCTCGGCCTCGGACCTGTGCACCTATACGGTGGCCGAGATCGAGCGCGTGACCCGCGCCGCCTTCAAGGCCGCCGAACAGCGCCGTGGCAAGGTCACCTCGGTCGACAAGGCCAATGTGATGGAAACCTCGCGTCTGTGGCGCGAAACCGTCACCCGCATCCACGCCGAGGAATTCCCCGACATCACGCTGGAGCACGCCCTTGTCGATTCAATGGCCATGCACCTGATCCAGCGCCCGCGCGACTATGACGTCATCCTGACCGAGAACATGTTCGGCGACATCCTGTCGGACGAGATCTCGGTGCTGGGCGGTTCAATCGGCCTGTTGCCTTCGGCATCGCAGGGAGCCGAGGGTCCGGGCCTGTTCGAGCCGATCCACGGCTCTGCACCGGACATCGCAGGCCAAGACAGGGCCAACCCCATCGGCACCATCCTGTCGGCGGCCATGATGCTGCGCCACAGCTTCAAGCTGGAAGACGAAGCCTGCTCCATCGAGGCCGCCGTGGCCGCCGTTCAGGCGTCCAATCAGGTCACCCGCGATCTGGGCGGCGAACTGGGCACCGAGGCCGCCACGCGCGCCGTGGTCGATGCCATCCGCGCCATCCACTGGGCGGCGGCCCGCCACGTGCCGATGCACTGGGCTTAGAAGACGCTATGGGCAACGAAAAAGGCGGGCCGCACAGCCCGCCTTTTTAATGTCCGTCGACCAGAGACTGAAGCGTCTTGCCCATACTCTGGGCCAGTTCCTCAAGATCTTCGGTGCCAAGGCTGGAGAAACCGTCGGCAAGTTCACGGCTGACAGCCATGCCCATGATCAGCCCCGCCACCAGACGGGCGCGAATATGGGCGTTCGATCCACCGATCCATTCCGTCAGTGGGCCAAAAAAGCGTTCATTGCTGTTACGCTGGACCATTTCCATCGCTTTGGCCGAACCGATGGATCGCAGCAGCATCAGCAATCCGGCGAGGCGGTTGGTCGAGGTGCTGTGTCGCGGACAGTCGAACTCGCCATTTACGATTTCGCGCGCGATGCGCAGTCCGAAGGTGCTGCGGTCGCCTTCCCAAAGCTCTGGGCCACCTTTGCAGCTGTCGAGAGCCTCGTTGAACAGGTCTTCCTTGGAACCGAAGTAACGCGACACCAGCGCGGCATCGACACCGACCTCGCGGGCGATGTCGCGTATACCTACATCATCATAGCTGTGCGCTATGAAACGCTCCTTCGCGACATCGAGTATCGCTTGGCGCGTCGCCACCGCATTGCGCGGCCTATGGCTCTCGCGAACTGACACGAACATCACTCTCCAAAAAACCTTGCCGCGAGTATGGCTATGTCAACAGCCGTTGACAAGTAGCCTATCTTGGGTCTTTAAGTCCACACAGGTTGACTGGGCGCCTCCCCCTTTTTCGCGCGTTACAGTCTTCGATACTTTTTCAGATCCCAGGAGAATGCGCCTATGCGCACGGTGAAGATTGCGGCCGCGTCCGTCTTAATGGCGGCTGCCCTCTATGGCTGCTCGAAGGGCGAACAAGCCCCCGAACAAGGTGCCCCGCCTGTAACGGTTGCCACTCCTCTGTCGAAGGCTGTGGTGGACTGGGATCAGTTTACCGGCCGTTTCGAAGCCACCCGCAGCGTGGACGTCCGCGCCCGCGTCGGCGGCTATATCCAGTCGGTCCACTTCAAGGATGGCGACTACGTCCGTCAGGGCCAGCTGCTGTTCACCCTTGACCAACGACCGGCACAGTCGGCTCTGGCCTCGGCCCGCGCCCAGCTATCCCAAGCGCAGGCCCAGCTGGGTCTGGCCCGTGCCGACCTCGCCCGCGCCGAAGGCCTCCTGGCCTCGCAGGCGGTATCCCAGGCCGAGTTCGACGCCAAGAAGGCCGCGGTCCAGACCGCCGAAGCCGCTGTCGCAGCGGCCAATGCCAATATTCGCGCCCGCTCGCTGGACCTGGAATTCACGCGCGTGACCGCTCCGATCTCGGGCCACATATCGGACCGCCGTGTCGATCCGGGCAACCTGATCGCAGGCGGCTCTTCGATGGGCGACATCCTGACGACGATCGTCTCGTCCTCGCCGATCTACTTCGTGTTCGACGGCTCCGAAGCCACGGCTCTGAGATACCAGCGCGAAGCCGCCAAGGGCGCTGTGCCGATCAAGGTACGCCTGCAGGACGAGGCCGAGTTCACCCACGCCGGTACGCTGGACTTTACCGACAACGCCATCGATCCGGCCTCGGGCACCATCCGTCTTCGCGCCATCATTCCGAACGCCAACGGCTTCCTGAAGCCGGGCATGTTCGGTCACGCCCAACTGGCCGGTGCTGCCGAGTATCAAGCCATGCTGGTGCCGGATTCGGCGATCATCTCTGACGGCCCGCGCCGCATGGTCCTCGTCGTGGCCAAGGACGGCACGGTCGGTGCCAAGCCGGTCCAGACCGGACCTGTCGTCAACGGCCTTCGCGTCATCCGCACGGGTCTCGTGGCCGACGACCGCGTCATCATCAACGGCCAGCAACGCGCCCGTCCGGGCCAGAAGGTCACCGCCCAGAACGGCGAGATCAAGCCTTCGGATGCTGCGGCCAACCCGGCCCCGACGACAGCTGCGTCGACGGCCTCCTCCGCCACCTTCGTCAACGCAGGTTGAGGAAAGAGGCATAGGCCGGAAAACCCGTTATGAATTTCTCCCGCTTCTTTATCGATAGGCCGATCTTCGCGATCGTTATCGCCACCTTCATCACACTGGTGGGTGCGTTCGCCTATCCGAACCTTCCGCTGGCGCAGTATCCCGACATTGCGCCGCCGACCATCACCATCAACACCGCCTATCCGGGCGCTTCTGCCGAGACGCTGGCCGAAACGGTCGCCGCGCCGATCGAGCAGGAGGTGAACGGCGTCGAGGGCATGCTCTATCTGTCGTCGTCCTCGACGGCGGACGGCGCTGTATCCGTGACCGTGACCTTCGAGCCGGGCACAGACCTCGATACCGCACAGGTTCTGGTCCAGAATCGCGTCTCGCTAGCCGAGATGCGCCTGCCCGAAGAGGTCCGCCGCACGGGCGTCAGCGTCAACAAGGCCTCCAGCGGTTTCCTGATGCTGGTTGCCCTGACCTCTGACGACCCGAGCATCGACCGGACCTATCTGGGCAATCTCGGCAACTCGATGGTGCGTGACCGCCTGCTGCGCCTCGAGGGCGTGGGCTCGGTCATGGTCTTCGGCGGCGGCAACTACTCGATGCGTATCTGGATCGACCCGACCAAGGCGGCTGCCCGCAATCTGTCGGCCCAGGACATCGTCGGTGCCCTTCAAGCCCAGAATATCCAGGCCGCAGGTGGTGCGCTTGGCGCAACCCCGACGCCCGAAAGTGCTGCCGCGTTCCAGACCCCGATCGATGTTCAGGGCCGTCTGAACACGCCTGAAGAGTTCGGTCAGGTTGTCATCCGTTCGGATGCCCAGGGCCGCGTGACGCGCCTGTCGGATGTTGCCCGTATCGAGCTTGGTCCGCAGGACTATGGCGTCAACGCCACCTTCGACGGCAAGGCCGGTGTCGGTCTGGGCATCATCCAGCAACCGGGCGCCAACTCGCTGAAATCGGCCGAACTGGTCAAAAACGAGATGGAAGCTCTGGCCAAGGAATTCCCTGCCGGCGTTTCCTACACCGTCCCCTACAACCCGACCGAGTTCGTTCAGGCCTCGGTTGAGGCCGTGATCAAAACCGTTTTCGAAGCGGTCATCCTTGTCGCCATCGTCGTTCTGGTCTTCCTGCAGACGTGGCGTGCGGCCATCATTCCGGTGATCGCCATTCCCGTGGCACTGGTGGGGACCTTCGCGGTTCTGCTGGGCCTCGGTTACTCGATCAACTCGCTGTCCCTGTTCGCACTGGTTCTGGCCGTGGGTATCGTTGTGGACGATGCCATCATCGTGGTCGAGAACGTCGAGCGATACATACGCGAGGGTCTGACACCCCGAGAAGCCGCCTACCGCTCGATGGCCGAGGTATCGGGCGCTCTGGTCGCCATCTCGCTGGTGCTGACCGCCGTGTTCGTGCCGACCGCCTTCGTGCCGGGCATTCCGGGTATCTTCTATCGCCAGTTCGCCGTGACGATCGCGTCCTCGACCCTGATCTCGCTGCTGCTGTCACTGACCCTGTCTCCGGCAATGGCCGCCCTGCTGCTCAAGCCGCACAAGGCGCACGACGAACACGCCACCCGCAAGAAGGGTGTTCTGGGCACCATCGCCTATGGTGCCGGCTGGCTCGGCAACAAGTTCAACACTGGCTTTGACTGGCTGTCGGAAAAGTTCGGCAATCTGACCGCACGTCTGGTCCGCATGGCGGTTGTTGTTCTGGCCGTCTATGTCGGTCTTCTGGCCGTCACCGGCTGGCGACTGACCGACACCCCGACCGGCTTCATCCCCGATCAGGACCAGGGCGTGCTGATCGGCGTCGTACAGCTGCCTTCGGGTGCCTCGCTTGAACGCACCACCCAGGTGCTGAACCAGGCGCTGGCCATCATCAATGAAAATCCGAATGTGGACGAGGTTGCGGCCCTTGCCGGTCTGGATGGCTCATCGTTCTCGATGGCGTCCAACTCGGCGACCATGTTCATCAAGCTGAAGCACTGGGACGAACGCCCCAACAAGGACCAGACGGCTGCCGCCCTTGGCGGTGCCCTGACCGGTGCGGCGTTCTCGATCCAGGACGCCCAGATCTTCATGCTGGCCCCGCCTGCCGTTGAAGGCATGGGTAACGGCGGCTTCAAGATGATGATCCAGGACCGCACGGGTGCCGGTTACAAGGCTCTCGAAGGCGCGACCTTCGCCATGATGGGTGCCGCCGCCCAGAACGGTGACCAGGTCCAGCAGGTGTTCTCGATGTTCAACACCGGCTCGCCGCGCATCCAGGCCGATGTCGATCGTGACAAGGCCCTGATGATGGGCGTCCAGCCCTCGTCGGTGTTCGGCACGCTGGGCATCTATCTGGGCTCGGCCTACGTCAACGACTTCAACTATCTGGGCCGCACCTTCCGCGTGACGGCACAGGCAGAACCGATGTACCGCGACGACATCGCCGACATCGCCAACCTGAAGGTCCGCTCCAACTCGGGCGCGATGGTGCCGGTGGGTGCCGTGGCCAACCTGTACGAGTCCTCGGGCCCGTCGCGCGTTGTCCGCTTCAACCTGTTCCCGGCTTCTGAACTGTTGGGTTCGCCGGCTCCGGGCGTATCCTCGGGCGAGGCGCTGGCCTTCATGGAAGGTCTGGCCGGCAAAACCCTGCCGGACGGCTTCAGCTATGAGTGGACCGAGCTGGCCTATCAGGAGAAGGCGTCGGGCGGTTCGGCCGGTATCATCTTCATTCTGGCCGTGGTCTTCGTCTTCCTCGTGCTGGCCGCCCAGTATGAAGCCTTCACGCTTCCGCTGGCCGTCATCCTGATCGTGCCGATGTGTATCCTTGCGGCCATGATCGGGGTGAACCTGATGGGGCTGGACAACAACATCCTCGTCCAGGTCGGTCTGGTCGTACTCGTAGGTCTGGCGGCCAAGAACGCCATCCTGATCGTCGAGTTCGCCAANNCTCGACCGCTTCGACGCCGCCGTGCAGGCCGCCCGCCAGCGTCTGCGCCCGATCCTGATGACGTCCTTTGCCTTCATCTTCGGCGTTCTGCCGCTGGCTCTGGCCACGGGTCCGGGTGCCGAGATGCGTCAATCGCTGGGCATCTCGGTTGTGTCGGGCATGATCGGCGTGACCTTCTTCGGCCTGATCTTCACGCCGGTCTTCTATGTGGTCTGCCGCTGGATCGCCGGAAAGCTGCCGAAGGGCCCGAGCAAGGAGCGTCAGCTGCCGACCTCCTTCGGTTCGACGCCGCACGACCCGTATGACTGGAAAGACGAAGACCAGCTCCCCGCCGGTCCGCGTCAGGGAGACGCTTGATGTCTGCTAAACTTCGTACCCTGCTGACGGCGGCTGGTTCGGCTGCATTGCTGGCCGCCTGTGCCGTTGGCCCCAAGCCGGTCGTCCCGACGACGCCGGTCTCGTCGCAAGGCGATTTCATCGGCTCCCAGACTGGCGCGGTCTCAACCGCGCCGGTCGAGGGCAACTGGTGGCGTCTTTACAACGACGCAAATCTGGACGCCCTGATCCAGCAGGCTCTGGCCGAGAACAACGACCTCGAGGCCGCCGCCGCCAACCTGCGTGCGGTCCGCGCCTCACTTTCGGAAGCCCGCAGCAACCGTCTGCCGTCCACGACGGTCACGGGTGCGGCCAACCGCAGCCAGTCCTCGACCATCACCAACCCTGCGGCGGGTGGTGCCGAACTGCCGGAAATCGAGACCTATGATGTGGGTCTGGACGTGGCCTATGAGATCGATCTGTTCGGTCGCGTAGAGTCCTCGATCCGCGCCGCGCGCGCCGATGCCCGTGCTGCCGAGGCCGCACTGGAAACGGTGCGCGTCAGGGTCGTGGCCGAGACCGCCCGCGCCTATGCCGACACCTGCGCCCTCAACG
>NZ_DJFS01000028.1 GCF_002432125.1 Brevundimonas sp. UBA5866 | reverse complement strand
GACCGAGGGGGCGAAGGTCGGCGCAGCCGGAGCCGAGGCCGGGGCGGTGCTGATGGAGTTCAGGCGCGGGACTTCGCGCGCGGCCGACGGCAGGATGGAACCCACCTCGGCACGGCAGCGGACGTCCAGACGGCGCGACAGGCCATCCAGGCCCAGCCACAGCTCGTTCATACGACGCAGTGCATTTTGACGAACCCAGTCCCGCGCATAGGCGGTCGGAGTTACGAGGATCAGGTTGCCCTGAGCATCCACACGTACCGCCGAAGGGGCGATATAGGAGCTATAGGGACCATCACCGATTTCCGCTTTCAAGCGGTCTGCAGCCTCATTCCAGATACGATCTGGATCGGTCATCTGCCCCATTGCAACGCCCCCGATCATTATAGAGTCACCCGCCAGAGTTAGTTTGTCATTCACCGTTGCAGCGCGACTTCAGGAGCTGACATCAGGGACGACTTCTCCTGTCACGCCAAACGAGGGTTCGGCGCGTGGGGTCGTTCTCACAGACAGACATCTCCGCCGAGGGAAACCTTTGATTTCCCTCGTCTTCATCCTTGGGGATGGAAGTGCGTTACCCCTTGAACTTACTCAGCGGGCCGCGGGAATCAACGTGGATTCCGACTCATTTCTGCACTTAAATTTGTTGACTCCCGCAAAGTCCCGTCAGGCCTAGAGAAAAGGCATTTTTTTGCTGTGACGGTATGTAAAATCTTTCGGGATGCGGATAAGCGCGCAGCAAGAAGGCGAGGCTCCAAATGGTGCCTCGCCTTTGAAATCGTTCGATTTTCTTGCAACACCCGTAATGCGGGTATTTTAATTTCGTCTCAAAAAATTAGTCAGAGCAATAGCTTGCGGGATGCTCTGACCAGAGACGAGATTTTTAGGCTGCCGACAGCTTCTTCAGCTGGGCGGCCAGACGGCTGACCTTGCGCGAGCCGGTGTTCTTGTGAACCACGCCCTTCGACACAGCGCGCATCAGTTCCGACTGAGCGGTGATGAAAGCAGCCTTGGCAGCTTCCACGTCGCCGCCGGTGACGGCTTCCTGGAATTTGCGCAGGTAGGTGCGCACGCGGGTGCGGCGAGCTTTGTTCACTGCAGTCCGCGCTTCGATCTTGCGGATCGCCTTGCGGGCGCCGGCGTTGTTAGCCATTTCAAAAACCTTCGAACGATGACGCCACAAGCTCACAGGGCTCGCGGCGATGAAATCTCAAGAGCGGGCGGCTATAGCGGAAACCCTGTAATCGGTCAACGCAATGCCACCGGAATTGAGTCGGGACGGGGATTCAAGCCCTGCCGCCCCGACAGGTGTAGAGCCTTTTAGCGGCTGGTGAAAGCCGGCTTACGCTTCTCGATGAAGGCCGCCATGCCTTCCTTCTGGTCCTCGAACGCGAACAGCGAGTGGAACAGGCGGCGTTCGAACTGCAGGCCCTGGGCGAGGGTGGTTTCGAAGGCGGCGTTGACCAGTTCCTTGTTGGCCATAACGGCCAGTGGCGACTGCGAGGCGATCTTGGCGGCTGCCTTGCGGGCCTCGTCCAGCAGTTCCTCAGCCGATACCACGCGCGACACCAGACCGGCACGCTCGGCCTCGGCGGCGTCGATCATGCGGGCGGTCAGACACATGTCCATCGCCTTGGCCTTGCCCACGGCGCGGGTCAGGCGCTGCGAGCCGCCAATGCCCGGCGCGACGCCGAGGTTGATTTCCGGCTGACCGAATTTGGCGGTGTCGGAGGCGATGATGAAGTCGCACAGCATGGCCAGTTCACAGCCACCGCCCAGCGCATAGCCCGATACGGCCGCGATGATCGGCTTGCGGAAGGCTGCCACGCGATCGTGGGCGCGGGCGAAGAAGTTTTCCAGATACATCTGGGCGTACGACTTGTCCGACATCTCCTTGATGTCGGCCCCTGCGGCAAAGGCCTTGGCCGAGCCGGTGAGGACGACGGCGCGGATGGCGTCATCGGTGGCGGCGGCCTCGAGGAAGTCGCCCAGCTCGCCCAGCAGCTGCGAGTTCAGCGCGTTCAGCGCCTCGGGACGGTTCAGGGTGACGACCGCATAGCCGTCGGCATGACGTTCGACCAGCAGGGTGGAATAGGTGTCGGCCACGGGGGTCTCCTTGTTCATAAGAGTATGGGCGATGGTTTAGACCGTCCGCCACAGAGGGCAAACCTGTTTGTAATGCTCAGCGTGCCTGGCAAACGGGACAGTAGAAGGTGGAGCGGCCGCCCTGAACGATACGATGGATCGTGCCCTTGCAGGCGGGCGTGCGGCACGGTTCGCCCTCGCGTCCGTACACATCGAAGCTGTGCTGGAAATAGCCCTGCCCGCCCTCGACATTGGCAAAGTCCTTGAGGGTCGAGCCACCGGCGCGGATGGCATCATCCAGCACATGGCGGACCTCGGTGGCCAGACGGTCAAGCCGTGATCCCGACACCTTGCCTGCGGCCAGTTCCGGCGAGATGCCAGAGCGGTAAAGGGCCTCGCACACATAGATATTGCCCAGACCGGCGACCACGCTTTGGTCCAGAAGACTGACCTTGATGTTCTGTTTGCGGTTGGCAAAGGCCTCGGCCAGATGGTTGCCGGAGAAGCCGTTGCCCAGCGGTTCTGGTCCCAGTTGGCGGAACCACGGATGATCATCGACGGCTTCGGTGGGTATCAATCCCATAAAGCCAAAACGCCGGGCATCGGCATAGCCAAGGCGGGTCAGCTGTCCCCCCAGATCGGCGCAGGCGACGAAATGCTCGTGTTTGCCGCCGGTGGGGACCACATCCTCGAAAAGACCCGCCGGATCGCCATCCAGAGTAAAGCGGCCCGTCATGCCCAGATGGGTGATCCACGTCTCGCCCGTGGACAGCCGCAGCAACAGATATTTGGCGCGGCGGTCTATGCGCAGCACCGTGGCCCCCTCCAGCCTCTCCGTGAACCGCTCGGGAAAGGGGAAGCGCAGATCGGGGCGGCGCACGCTCACGCGTGAAAGGGTTGCCCCTTCCAGAACAGGCATCAGGCCGCGGCGGACAGTTTCAACTTCGGGGAGTTCGGGCATGCCACACAGTTAGGGGGTCGGGTGCAAAAGAAGAAGCCGTGCTTTGATCGACCGTTGTCATTGCTGACTATTCGCGGTTAGCGTGAAAAGGCAAACATCTATGATCGCGCCGCATGAACGAGCGCGACGGGAGAGGGACAATCACCATGAGTGACGCACCGGTAGCGGGGGCTCGGCCCCCCGTCGGCAAGCGGATCGAACTGACTTTACGCGCCCTTGTTCTGGGCTGTGTGCTGGCAGCGGTCTTCACAGCGGCCAACACCTATCTGGGTCTGAAAGTCGGTCTGACCTTCGCCTCTGCCATTCCGGCAGCGGTGATTTCTATGGCCCTGCTGCGGGCCTTCAAGGGTTCGACCATCTGGGAGAATATGACGGTCCAGACCGTGGCGTCCGTGGGTGGTGCCATGAGCGCCATCATCTTCGTACTGCCCGGCATGGTCATGATCGGTTGGTGGATGAACTTCCCCTTCTGGGAAAGCGTGGCCATCTGCGCGCTGGGCGGTCTGTTGGGTGTGACCTTCTCTATCCCGCTGCGCCGTACACTGGTGACCAAGGGGGATCTGCCCTATCCCGAGGGTGTGGCGGCAGCCGAAGTGCTCAAGGTCGGCTCTCCCGGTGAGGGGCAGAGCGAGGCTGCGGTACGCGAGAACAAGTCGGGTCTGTGGGTGGTGATAGGCGGGGCTATCGCCTCTGCCGGTTTCGGCTTGCTGGCGGCGGCCAAGGTTCTGGCCGAACAGACATCGGCCTTCTTCAAACTTCCGGCGGCGCTGGGTGGCGGCGCGACGGGTGTGGGTTTTTCCATGCAGTTCGCCCTTCTGGGCGCGGGGCATCTGATCGGCCTGGCTGTGGGTCTGACCCAGTTGTTCGGTCTGGCGCTGGCCTGGCTGATATTCGTGCCGATCCTGACGTCGCAAGGCTATGTTGACTGGGCGACCGCGAACGGAGCCGCCTCCGTGGCGGCGGGTATTCCTGCCGATGCGGGTGCGCAGGGTCTGGCTATGGCCGTGTGGTCGCAGGAAGTCCGCTTCATCGGTGCAGGGGTCATCGGCGTGGCCGCCATCTGGACGCTGGCCAAGCTGGCCGGGCCGCTGGTGTCGGGTCTGGCCTCGGCCTTTGCCGCACAGGACAAGCGCGCCCACGGCGAGGCTCTGGACCTGACCGAGCAGGATATTCCGATCAAGACCGTCGGCCTTCTGTCGGTTCTGGCGCTGATCGGCATCGGTGTGCTGCTGGCCGTCTTCGCTCAGGGCACGGTTCTGGCAGGGCAGACGCCGCTGCTGGTCGCGGGCGGTCTGCTCTATGTGATTGTGATCGGTTTCGCCGTGGCGGCCATCTGCGGTTACATGGCCGGTCTGATCGGCTCGTCCAACAGCCCGGTGTCCGGGGTTGGCATTCTGGCCATTGTGATCGCTTCCCTGCTGATGCTCGGTGTGCTGTCGATCGCGGGTGTCGCCGCCGATCCTTCGGTCATCGCCTTTGCGCTGGTGGTGACAGCGGTCGTGTTTGCCGTTGCCGTGATCGCCAATGACAACCTTCAGGACCTCAAGACGGGTCAACTGGTCGAAGCGACGCCGTGGCGCCAGCAGACGGCCCTTATCGTCGGTGTGGGTGCCGGTGCGCTGGTGATCCCGTTCGTGCTGGACATGATGAACCGTGCGTTCGGTTTCGAAGGCGGTCCGCCCGCCATTGTCGAAGGCTCGCAAACCCTGGCGGCCCCGCAGGCGACCCTGATCTCGGCGCTGGCGCGCGGGGTGATCAGCGGCGATCTGCGCTGGGACCTGATCGGTATCGGTGCGGCCATCGGTGTGGGCGTGATCGTGCTGGACATGATCCTGCGCAAGGCCACCTCGGGCAAGATCAAGCTGCCGCCGCTGGCCGCGGGTATCGGCGTCTATCTGCCTGCCTATGTCACCACCATGCTGGTCATCGGTGCCGTGTGCGGATGGCTGTATGACAAGGCTTTGGCCTCCACCCGCTTTGCCGATGTGGGCCGCCGTATGGGGGTTCTGCTGGCTTCGGGCCTGATCGTCGGCGAGAGCCTGTTTGGCGTATTCACGGCCGCTGTCATCGTCGGCACGGCCAATGACGCGCCGTTCGCCATTATAGAAGAGGGCGCATGGCCGGCCATGTGGCTGGGTCTGCTGGTCTTCTTTGTGCTGACCTTCGTCCTGTATCGCTGGACGATGAAGCGCGCGGCCAAGGTCTAGGTCGTGGCAATCAGGGCGGCGACAAAGGTCTGCGCTGCCCGGCTGGCTGCCCGCTCGCGGTGGCGTAGCCGGTAAAACGGCCGCTCGGGCAAATCCAGCGGCAGTTGGACAAGGCGGCCTGCCTCTATCAGCGGGCGGGCCGCCAGTTCCGAGATCGCCGTCACGAAATGGCTTTGTGCGACCACCGTCAGCAGGGCTTCGTTGGACGGCAGTGTCAGGGCCACCTTCAGGTCCGACGGCTTCATGCCCATTGGCAGGTGGGCTTCGAACGCACTGCGGGTACCGGACCCGATTTCGCGCAATGCCCATTCAAATCCGGCCAATTCCTTAGCATCCAGTCCGGTCGGGTGGCCCGTGAGGGGATGGTGCGGCGACGCGGCCAGTATCAGTCGGTCGGCACCAATGGCCTGGCGCTCAAGTTGCGGGGCTTCTTCCTCGCCCTCGACAAGGCCGATTTCGGCCCGACCGTCGCTGACGGCCTCGATGACCTGATGGGTGTTGCCGATATGAAGATGCAGTTGGACATCGGGATAGCCGCGATGGAAACGGGCCATGCGCTGCGGCAGCCAATAGGCGCCGATTGTCTGGCTGGCATAGATGGACACCGAGCCGCGCTTCAATCCGGCCAGATCATCAAGCATTGATCGGGCGGCTTCGGCTTGGGCCAGTACAGCACGTGCCTCGGGTAAAAAGGCCTGACCCGCGCTGTTCAGATCCAGTCCGCGCCCCACGCGATCGAACAGTTTTTGACCATAACGGCTCTCCAGCGCCGAGATGGCGGCACTGACCGCCGATTGCGTCAGGTGCAGATGCTCGGCGGCCCGCGTCATATGCAGGCGCTCTGCCACGGCCACGAATATGCGCAATTGTTCCAAGGTCATGGATCATTGATCGATTAGATAGATCATTAAGTCAAAAACTATTCGTTAGATCGATGGCTTGAGCGCGGGCATAGAAGGCCACATGTCTCACACCCCTCCCCTCTCTCCTGCCGTCACGGGGTTTTCCCTGCCTTTGGGCTGGGTGCGCGTTCTGCCGGGCGTTGCTCTGTGCGGTGCGGTGGCGGCTTCTGCGATGGGGCTGCAGTGGCTTGAACTTTCGCTGGTGGGCTTTGCCTGGGTAGAGGCGCTGGTTCTGGCCATTCTGACGGGCGCGGCCATCCGTCTGTTGTGGAGGCCCGGTCCCTATTGGATGGCAGGTATCCGGTTCAGCGCAAAAACCCTGCTTGAAATCGCCATTGCCCTGTTGGGGGCCACGGTATCGGGCGCGGCTGTGATGGCTTTGGGCCCCTGGCTGCTTCTTGGAATTATGGCGGTGGGCGCTCTGGCCATTGTCGGCGGCTATCTGATCGGGAGAGCTTTCGGCTTGCCGCACGCAATGGCCCTTCTGGTGGCCTGCGGGAATGCCATCTGCGGGAACTCGGCCATTGCGGCCGTCGCGCCGGTCATCAAGGCCGAGGGTGAGGATGTGGCCGCCGCAATCGGCTTTACCGCCGTGCTGGGCATTGCCGTTGTGCTGCTGGTGCCGGTGGTCGGGGCAATGCTGGGCTATCAGGCGACGGGTATCGGCGTCCTGGCAGGCATGACCGTCTATGCCGTTCCCCAGGTTCTGGCGGCCGCGGCACCGGCAGGATCGGCTGCGATCCAGACGGGGGCCGTCGTCAAGCTGGTGCGCGTATTGATGCTGGGCCCGGTTACCTTGGTGCTGGGGCTGATGCAGGCCAAGCGCGACCGTGAGAAGGGCGACACCCGAACCCGTCCCGGTTTCTGGCAGTTGGTGCCGTGGTTCATCATCGTCTTTCTGGGACTGCTGGGCCTGCGCTCGCTGGGGATGATCCCCGGGCCGGTTCTGGTCCCTCTGGACCATGCGGTCACGGCGATGACATTGATGGCAATGGCCGGACTGGGGCTGATGGTTGATCCCGCCGCCGTGGCCAAAGCCGGTGTGCGCGTGGCAAGCGTAGCGGCGCTATCCGCCCTCATGATCGGCGTCATGGCCGTGGTGGCCATCACCATTCTGGGTATGGCTTAATAGGCGCACGAGGCAGGTTTGCAGATCGCGGCTCGCCCCCCAGACTAGCCTTTTGTCGCGTGGCACTGTAAGAGGCGCACCGAAATCCTTCCCAACATCTGCAGCTAAGTTTGCAGCGGCGCGGGCCCCCCGTGACCGAACACAGTCCGCCCGAGCCCGAAATGAACCTTCGTAACGTCGCTATTATCGCACACGTTGACCACGGCAAAACGACCATGGTTGACGCCCTTCTGGCCCAGTCGGGCATCTTCCGCGCCAATGAGGCGACCACGGAACGTGCCATGGACTCCAACGACCAGGAGCGCGAGCGCGGCATCACCATTCTCGCCAAGTGCACCTCCATTCTGTGGAACGGCAAGTCGGGCGAAACCCGCATCAACATCATCGACACCCCGGGTCACGCCGACTTCGGCGGCGAGGTTGAGCGTATCCTCGGCATGGTGGACGGCTGCGTCCTGCTGGTTGACGCCGAAGAAGGCGTGATGCCGCAGACCAAATTCGTTCTGACCAAGGCCCTGCGCATGGGCCTGCGTCCGATCCTGTGCATCAACAAGGTTGACCGTGCACACGCCGATCCGGACCGCGTTCTGAACGAAACCTTCGATCTGTTCGCCGCTCTGGGTGCCACCGACGAACAGCTGGACTTCCCGGTCATCTACGCATCGGGCCGTTCGGGCTGGGCCTCGCTGGACCTGAACAAGCCGACCGACAACCTGCACGACCTGTACGAACTGATCGTCGACCACGTTCCGGCACCGGCTGCCCAGGAACGCGTCAACGAGCCGTTCCAGATCCTGAACGTTCTGATCGAGTCCGATCCATTCCTGGGCCGCATCCTGACGGGCCGCATCCACTCGGGTAAGGCTGTTCCGGGTATGGCCATCAAGGCTCTGGACCGCGACGGCAAGCAGATCGAACAGGGCCGTATCACCAAGGTTCTGGCTTTCCGCGGCCTGAAGCGCCAGCCGGTGGACGAAGCCGAAGCGGGCGATATCGTCGCCATCGCCGGCATGTCCAAGGCCACCGTGGCCGACACCCTCTGCGCTCTGGAAGTGACCGAGGCGCTGCCGTCGCTGCCGATCGACCCGCCGACCATCTCGATGACCGTGGGCGTGAACGACAGCCCGCTGGCCGGCCGTGAAGGCGACAAGGTGCAGTCGCGCGTCATCCGTGACCGCCTGCTGAAGGAAGCCGAAGCCAACGTCGCCATCCGCATCACCGAGACCCAGGGCTCGGACGCCTATGAAGTCGCCGGTCGCGGCGAACTGCAGCTGGGCGTTCTGATCGAGAACATGCGCCGCGAAGGCTTCGAACTGTCGATCTCGCGTCCGCGCGTGGTCTATCAGAAGGACGAGAACGGCCAGCTGATGGAGCCGATCGAAGACGTCATGATCGACGTCGACGAAGAGTTCTCGGGCATCGTCATCGAAAAGCTGTCGGCCCGTAAGGCTGAAATGACCGACATGGGCCCGTCGGGTGCAGGCAAGACCCGCATCCAGCTGAAATGCCCGTCGCGTTCGCTGATCGGCTATCAGGGCGAGTTCCTGACCGACACCCGTGGCTCGGGCGTGCTGAACCGCGTGTTCTCGCACTATGAAGCGCACAAGGGTGCCATCGAAGGCCGCCTGAAGGGCGTGCTGGTGTCGAACTCGGACGGTGACACGGCGGCCTACGCCCTGTGGAACCTGGAAGAGCGCGGCGTGATGTTCGTGGGCGCGGGTGAAAAGACCTATCAGGGCATGATCATCGGCGAGAACTCGCGTTGGGATGACCTCGACGTCAACCCGATCAAGGGCAAGCAGCTGACCAACGTCCGCGCCTCGGGCAAGGACGAAGCTGTCCGCCTGACCCCGCCGCGCAAGATGTCGCTGGAACAGGCCATCGCCTATATCGAAGAAGACGAACTGGTCGAGGTGACCCCGAAGAACATCCGTCTTCGCAAGGAAATCCTGAACCCGTCCTTCCGCAAGAAGCGTCAAAAGCCTGAGTAAGCTTTAGCTTACGAAGTCAGGGGCGGCTCAGACGAGCCGCCCCTTTTTCGTGCGCGTCAGCTTACTCAGGTTTTGAGTTGTCCTTAGGCGTGCCGCTTTGCGGCTCGCTACCAGGGACGTTTGGCCCCTATCGCTCGCCCCGCGGGGGCTCGCTGCTTGAGGGGCTGGTTTTTCCCCTAACACTCGCCGCGCGGCGGCTCGTTGCTTGAGGGGGGCTTTCCCAATCGGTCGCGGCGCTGGCTGCACTCGGCACCTGAAAAAGGCCAGCGGTGGGGTGCCGCTGGCCTTCTTTGTCGGTGGTGGTGTCCTTACTTCCGCAGGCCCAGAAGGCCGCGCCAGCCCTTGCTGGTCAGCAGGGCGACGTCGAGGAGGGCGAGGGGGAGTGGTGTGGTGGTGGGCGCGGCGATGAATTTCGGTCGCCAGTTGGGGCCGAACTTGGCCTTGTAGGACCGCAATCCCTGGAAGCCGTAGATGGCATTGGCTTCTTCGAAGATCAGCGCGCCGACGCGGGCGAAGACGGGCGAGGTCCTGCGGTCCTCAAGACCCGACAGCGGGGCCATGCCGAGGTCCAGATGGTCGATCCCCGTCTCGCGGCACCACTGGGCCGTGCGGGTGAACAGATAGTCCATCACACCATGCGGGCCATCGGGCACATAGCGCATCAGGTCGATCATCGCCTCCTTGTTGCCCGCCCCCATCAGCAGGTTGGCAAAGGCGACCATGCGGCCATCCTCGCGGACCACAGCGATCGGCGACTGGTTCAGATAGTCGATGTCGAAACGGCCCAGCGAAAACTCCTTCTCGGAGCCTTCGGTATTGCTGATCCAGGCGTCGGACACGGCCCGCAGCTCTTCGGCAACGGCTGCAGCCTCGCCGGGCAGCAGGACCGAGAACTGGGAGCCCGCCCGCTCAGCCCGGTTCACCGCGGTGCGCAGGTTCTGCTTGCCCTTGCCTTCGGTTGAGAAGCTATGGGTCGGAATGACCGCCGCTTCGCCGACCTTGCGCACGGCCAGACCCATCGTCGCCAGTTCGGCCAGCAGACTTTCGCTGACGGAATAGAAGACAGGCGAACCGCCATATGAATCCGCAAGCTCCGCGAAGGACCACAGCAGCTCCATACGCTCGCAGACCAGACCGGCAGGTTCGCTCATGGCGATCCAGCGCCGCCCGCGAACGCGATAGGCCAGAAACGTATAGCCCGAGGGTGAGAACAGCAGGGCCTTGTCACCCAGCAGGGCCAGTCTGGCCTCGGGTGTCGCAACCTCTGCCTGCTCAAGCGCCTGTCGGGCGCGCTCGACATCCTGGGCCGAGGCCGGACCGTGGCTTCGCGCACCGGGGGCGGTCAGCAGGGAACGGAAGGCGACGACCAGTGTCAGCAGCGAGAGAATGACCGCCGCACGCAAAAAGCCCGAGGCCTGACTGTCTGTCAGGAAGGTCCACCACAGATCGTCGCGATAGGGCACTTCGCGATACGCAAAGAAGCCCAGCCAGATCATGGCCAGAACCGATGCCGCCAGCATGAGCAGCCAGCCGGGACGCAGCGGCTCCCCCAGACGGGAGCGCCTGTTGAAGGCCGCGCGGCATGGCCACATCAACAGGGCCGCCAACAGCATCTCGACGGCCTGTATATAATTCAGGCCTTTGAGCACCGAGAAAAGCGCGCCGCCGATCAGGCCCAGCAGGGCCGCGTAATAGGCACCGCGACGTCGCCGCCACAGACCCGCAGAGACGAACAGAAGCAGGAAGCCTGTCACGCTGGCGGCGAAGTGACTGAGGTCGATCAACAGGGGGTCGGCCCAATGATCAAGGATGTTCAATCGTTCGTGAAACTCTGGCGTAACGGCAGAGAGCAGCATGATACCGCCCAGCATGAAGCTGGCTATCGCAAACAATTGCGGCGTCAGCTCGAAGGCCAGAACGCCTAGTCTGCGCAGGATGCGGGTCAATGTTTGGCTGCGTCGTTGGGTCATACGTGAAGTCGGAAGGAAGGCTTTGGGCATTGCCGCGCTTTTTGCCGATGCGTGGCAGTTAAAAGGTCATTTCTGGGCGCCTGCAACAAACCTTTACACGGTGTGTTCACCTTATTGCGAGCGCTCTTCAGCTCGCCAATCGAGGAGTTCGACATGATCCGCAAGACCGCTATGCTCACTGGTATCGCTGGTGCCCTGATGTTCGCCGCTCCGGCGCTGGCTCAGGAAGCCCCTCAAGACACTGCAGCCCCGGCTGCTCAAGAATCCGCTCAACCGCAAAGCCTGACCCTCACCCCGGGTGCGACCGTCAAGAGCGCAGACGGCACTGAGCTCGGCAAACTGGTAGGTGTCCAAAACGGCGCATCGGGTCAAGAGCTGACGGTCCGCGGTGTTGACGGTTCGGTACGTCCGGTTTCGTTGGCCGGCATCAAGCAACAAGGTAGCGATATCGTTGTTGACGCCACGGCCTCTGACTTCCAGTCGGCTACCCCGATCGAGACGGCTGAGCCGGCTCCGATGGCAGAACCGACCCCGGCTGACCAATCGACCGATGCTGACGAGCAGGTTGACGAGCCGACCGAAGAGCCGCGCGTCTAAGACGCGGCTGCCTCTCTCGGAATTGAAAAGGGCGACCCGGCGGGTCGCCCTTTTTTATGCGCTTTAACCAAGGCGGTTATCAGCCGCGCTTTTTGATCAGCCCAAGGATAAACAGCAGGATGACCGCGCCGATCGTGGCCACGATGATACCTACGATCCAGCTGCCTGCCGCATCGAAACCCAGAAGGTTGTTGGCAAGGAAGCCACCGATAAGCGCGCCCAGGCTACCGACGACAAGATTGGTCAGCAGACCGTGATCACGTTTCATGATCTTTTCGGCCAGCCAGCCCGCGATGATGCCGATGATGATCCAAGCGATCCAACCAAAACCACTCATGAGTGCGTCTCCCTATCTGTTTCCAGGCGTCTGCCCTGAGTGCCTAATGCTCAATGCAAGGGTCGGTTGCGCTGTAGTGGGTAACGGGATGCCGCAAACTCCGGCACCAAGCTTGCTGTTTTCGCACCGGAGGCGGGGGATTTGTCGCTTCGGGTGTCGATTTGGGACAGGTGAGGGTACAGTGGCTAAAGAGATCGATCTGCATATTGGCCGCAGGCTGCGCCGTCGGCGTCGCGTGCTGGGCCTGACCCAGCAACAGCTGGGCGAGCGGCTGAACATCCGTTTCCAGCAGGTGCAGAAATACGAGTGCGGGGCCAATCGTATCTCGGCGGCACGGCTGTGGTATCTGGCCCGCGCGCTGGAAACCGATGTGGCCTATTTCTATGACGGCTTTGAAGACATCGAAGTGGTCGCGCCTGTGCTGAACGCAAGCCATCCGGAACACGCACAGGCCCGATAAAAGCTTCTGTCACACGCTGTTCTTGTCGCCGATTTTGATTTCGGCGTGTAAGGCAGGGGCATGACCGAACTGGAAACATTCGCCGGCGAGCTGGCCCGGGTTGCAGCGCGCGCCTCCCTGCCGTTTTTCCGTACCGATCTGGCAGAGATCAACAAGGCTGGACCCGGCTCATTCGATCCGGTCACAGAGGGCGATCGTGCGGCCGAACGCGCTTTGCGCCAAGCCATCAAGGCCCGTTATCCCGAACACGGGATTATCGGCGAGGAGTACGGCGAAGAACGGCCCGATGCCGATAATGTCTGGATTCTGGACCCTATCGACGGCACCCGCGCCTTCATCTCGGGCTTGCCGCTCTGGACCACCTTGATCGGGCTGCGCCAGAACGGGGTTCCGACGATCGGTGTGGTGGGGCAGCCCTATATCGGCGAGATCTTCATCGGCGGCCCCAGCGGGGCCTATCTGCTGATGCGTGATGGCACCCAAACCCCCATCGCCACCCGCCAGTGCGCAACGCTTGAGGACGCCGTAGCCGCCACGACCGATGCCGATATTTTCCAGGGAGCGGACCGTCAGGGCTGGGAGCGATTGAAATCCAGCGTCCGGCTGGCCCGTTATGGGTGCGATGCCTATGCCTATGCCATGTTGGCGGCAGGCCGTATCGATGTCGTGGCCGAAAGCGAACTGAAGGTGTGGGACTGGTCGGCGCTGATGCCGCTGGTCAAGGCTGCCGGCGGTTCGTTCACCGGTTGGGACGGACAGATGCCGACAGCCGAGGATGGCCGGGTGCTGGCGCTGGGCGATGCACGTCTTTGCGCCCCGGCTCTGGCACAACTCAACGGGCAGAGCGACCTATAGGCCGCCCTGCCGGTTCGACCCTTCCTGTTGGGCCGTGCGGATTTGATCAGTTCCGCGCGGGGCGACCCGCCGAAATGAAGTCGGCGATTGTCGGATAGGAACGGCTGCTGCGCTCGCCGTCACAGACGACAGCCTTGGCGTGATCGTCCAGGCTGTTGGCGGGAATGGCCTCGAAGTCATAGTCGTTCGAGATGCGCTCTTCCTCGGAGCCATCCGGAGCGTAATAGATTTCCTCGCCGGACTTCGACTGTTTGGCCGAGCATTGGAAGCTCATATGGGTTACCGAGTGCGAACGGTCGGACGCGGAGCCGGTTGTAGGCACGCGGGCCAGAAGGGCCGTCGTGATCCCGCCCTGTTGGCGGATGCCGTTGACGTCGATCATGTATGCCGTGGTGGCACTGCGAGAAACCACATGCCATTCGGATGCGCCAGCAGCAGGCGCGGCAGGGGTAAGTGTCTCGGTGGCTACCTGGCCTTCCTGACCGGCTGTCGCCAGCGATAAGGCCATAACAGATACAGCTAGTATCATCATATCCTCCCCATATGCCGGCCCATTTTCTCGCAAGATTAACGTTTTGCAATGGGGAACCGCACCGCTCCGTCGAGCTTTTGCCCAGATGTCGGAACAAGGTAGGCCTATGACTGGGAACAAGTTCAGCGTAGCGATATTCCTGGGGGCCAGCCTTTTGGCATCTGCTGCCTATGCACAGGCCCCGCGTCCTGCACTTCCGACGGCTGTGACCGCGCCCGAAGCGGCGTTTGTCTCGGACCGTATCGAGGTTGAGGTAAAGGGCAGGGCTGATGGACCCGATGTTGTTCTCATTCCGGGGCTTGCATCGACATCTGCCGTCTGGGGCCGACTGGTCCCCGCGCTGGAAGGGCAGTACCGGCTGCATCTGGTGAATGTGCGCGGCTTTGGAGAATATGCGGCACAGGGCAATGCCGAGGGCCATCTCGGCAATGCCGTATCCAGCGAGATCAGCCGCTACATCCGCGAGAACAGGTTGAAGCGACCTGCTGTCATCGGCCATTCGATGGGCGGACAAATGGCCCTTCGCATCGCGGCGGACGGTGGTGAGGAGATCGGCAAGGTGATGCTGGTGGATTCCTCGCCCTTCTTCCCGGCGTTGATCAACCGTGGCGCGACCCGGGCTGATGTCGAGCCTCTGGCGCGGCTGGCTTATCAGGGTGTCCTGATGCTGGGCGACGAGATGTTGCGCAGCCAGCCTGCCTATCTGGGTGTGGATTTGGGCGGTGGCGCGGACAGGGTTTTCAACGGTCTGGGATGGCAGGGCGGCGACCGTCGCGTTCTCGCCCAGGGCGTGTTCGAGGTCCTGACCACGGACCTGCGTCACCGTCTGCCCGAGATCACCGCCCCCGTTACTGTGGTCTATGGCTGGAGCTCGGATGCCAACAGCCCGCGTGCGGTGGTGGATGACCTGTTCCGCTACAGCTTCATGAACCTGCGGCAGCCTGCACGGTTCGAACGCATCCAGGGGGCCGAGCATATGGTGATGATCGATCAACCCCGTGCGTTCGAACGCGCGGTGCGGGCCTTCCTGCGCTAACGGGTCGCCATACGTCCGACAACGGCTCGGAGATCGCTTTCGGACAGGGTTTCGACAGGAAGCACATGTGTGGGCATGTGTGGCTCGTTGTTACCGCGTGAGCGCCCGCGATACACCTTCATCGGTACGGCCATCTGCGCCAGGCCGCTCGGCAATTCGGCGACGCGCACGTCCATATAGACCGTATCCGCAGAGGTCTCGCGGCCGATCTGGATCGCACCGGCTGCTTTCCATGTATCAAGCGCGTCCAGACAGGCGGAGGCACACTGGGCATCCGTGAGGGCGAACACCCTGGCCTTCACCACAAGTTCTGGATCGGAAACGGCAGCCTCGGGCGCTTCGGTCTGTCCCAGGTCCTCTCGCCAGAATATCTGGTTGGCCTCCATCGCCTTCTTCATGCCCGCGGTCATGATGTCGATGTAGCGCAGGACCTCGGGATTGGCGCCGGTGGCGCGCAACTGTTCCCCGAACTCGGCCATCGCATTGTAGTTGGCCTCGGATACACGCCAGTCCACGCCCTCGGAGGGCTTGGGCTTATGGACCGAAATCCATTCGTCGCCCCAAAGGGCCTGTGCCATCTGGCGGCTCCAGTTGGACGAACCGCCCGTATTGCCGCGCAGGTCGAACACTATGTACGGGGCATTGCGAAGATCCGACTGGCGGGCGTTCATCGTCTCGATGACGCCGCGCAGCAATGGATATTTCGGGCCTTCGGGATTGCCGTCAAAGGTCGGAGTGGAAATCCAGAAACCACCATCGGCCAGAGCCTCGACACCGATGGTGTCTTGCTTCGGGCGCAGTGTGTCCTGTGCCGCTCTCAGGGCCGTCCCGCCTTCGCGCCATCTCAGATTATAGGTGCGGGCCTGGCCGCCGGTTTCAAAGCGGCAGACTTCGGGGCGTTTGATCCACGGGTTCTGGTTGTCGACGAACAGAACATCGCCAACACGCACCCGCATGGCATTCAGGAACCAGCGTCCACGGAAGGGTGCGATATTGGTCTGTGCCAGTCGGGCGGCATCTGTGCCGTCACAGTCCAGCAGCTTCGCCCCGACGGGCGGCAGTGCGTCATCGGTGCCATCGCGGGCCGCGACGATCTGGTCCTCTGCGGTAAAACGGGTCAGAAACCCCGGCCATGAAGGACTGAAGTCATAATCGGACTTCAGGAAAATCCCGACATGCCCGTCGTTGAAGGTGGCAATAAACTCGCGCAGACCCCACCACCAACCGCCGATATCGCGGGTGGTATCGGCACGTTCCAGTGCGCGCGCGAGGCCTTGGTCCAGCAGGGGCCGGAACTCGGGGTTAAGGGTGTCGTGAACGCCGGGATGGCTGTCTACAAGTGTCGCGTGAATGGCGCGTGCATCATCGCGCAGCGTCTGTGCCCAATCGCGTGATGGGTCCAGCAACACAGGTTCGTCTACCACGTCCTGCGCCAAGGTAGGGCTGCTCGCGCAGGCCCATAAGGCCGCGGCAAAAGCCAGTCGTTTCATCGGTTATCCCCCCGCGCCGGAAAGGATCACCCTCCTGATATTCCGGTGCCGGTAAAGAATGCCGTTATCGTGGCGTGGCCGCAACGCACTAATATGTAATGTTCAGGGCCTCCAGCACCGCCTTGCCATAGCGGTCCAGCTTTCCGGCCCCAACGCCGTTGATGCGGCCCAGTTCGTGTTCGTCACGCGGGCACTGGATGGCGATCTCCACCAGCGTCTTGTCCTGGAAGATGACGTAGGGCGGCACGCCCTGTTCCTTGGCGCGGTCGCGGCGCCAGGCCCGCAGGGCATCGAAGCGGGCGCGCACGTCGGTATCGAGGCTTTCGGCGGGCAGGTTGCGGCCCGCGT
>NZ_DJFS01000046.1 GCF_002432125.1 Brevundimonas sp. UBA5866 | reverse complement strand
GCGCGCGGTGACGGGCGCGCGACACTGACCCTTCCGGACGACACCCGCGTCCCCGTCAGCCGCCGCTACGCCCGCATCCTGCGCGAAGCAGGGTGGTGGTGATCACACCCAATTGCCGTGGAAGGCCGCCGGCAGCGCCACGTCCGCCCGCCATGTGCAGACCGGACCGTCCTCGATCCGCGCCAGATCAAGCACATGAAGCTCGCTGACACCGGCCTTAAGATTGACGCTGGGGCCGATCAGCCAAGCGTCCTCTTCCGCCGTTGCGCCAGGCTTGGGCACATAGACCATCTCGTCGATGATATGGTCGGCACCGAAACCGAAGGTCCGTGTCCGGCCTGACACCCAGTCAGTGACGCCAATGGCCGAGGCCAGCGGCGTACCCTCGCGCGAGCCGGTCGTGTGGATACAGAAACGGCGGGACAGTCCGGCACGGCGCGGGTCGCTGCGCGGAAACTCCGCGATAACACCCGTGCTTTCCAGCCGACCGCGCCCGTCCGGACCCAGCACCACCAGACCCAGATGGGCGGGCCGGTGATCCAGCGGCACGCCGTTCAGAATATCGCTGGCTCCGCGTGCGGCAAACGCCATGTCGGGATGGTCCGCAACATCGAAACGGATGGTACCGTCGGCCTCTTCCCACGCATCGCCCACATGGAAGAAGCCCATCGGCGGCAGATCGAAGATCCTGCGCTGGCCCACATCATCCTTGTCGATGACCAGAACCTTCGAGCCCAGTTCCGGCTTCCACTCATAGGCTGCCGAAACGGGCATGGCGTTGCGCGTATGCACCCACGGCTGCAACAGGATCACCAGATGCCGCGCCGTCGCCGAGAAATCATGGATATAGCTGGCCATCGGCAGTTCTATGACCTCGGCCGAACGCAGCGTCCCGTCCGCCGACAGACGCCATACAATGGCATTGCGGCCACTCAGTCCCAGGTTCCAGATGGTCCCGTCAGGCTCGACACGCGGATGGGCGAGGTAGGGCATGGCCTTCAGGTCGGGCCTGAGGGTCACATATTCCTCGGTTTCCAGTGAAACGGGGTCCATCGCCACCGGCGAACCGGCTTCCCACAAGGCCCAGACCTTGTCGCCGACCTTGTGCACCGAGGTGTTGGCCGGATTGACGTCGTCCGAAGAGCCGATGCGGGCGCGCGGGTCGGGCAGGGTACCGAAGCCGGGCATCAGCATGGCCCCGACCTCTTCTTCCTGACGCCGCTTGCGCGTGTCGACGAAACGGGCCGTCAGTTGCACCTGGCCGTCCTCGATATGCCAGCGGCGGACCATGCCATCACCGTCGAACCAATGCCGGGCCGAACCCCCGGGGCGGCGGAACTGTGCCGGACCATTTCGGTAAAGCGTGCCCTTCAATCCGGTAGGCACGCGGCCATGCACCAGCTCCAGCATGCGCGGCGAGACATCGCCCGCCACATCCGCCGTGGCCAACTCCCAGTTATGGGCCTGATCCAGGGCCGCCCGCGCAAAGCTGCGGTCCGGCGTCAGTACCGAAGCCGCCGCCATCGCCGCCGATGTGCCAAGGAATGAGCGTCGCGAAAAATCCATCGCACCGATCCTTCTCAGCGCAGGGCCAGTTGGTGGTCGGTGTTACCGTCCACGGCAAAACGGGCGCGATCCCATTTGGCCGGTCCCATATTGCCCACCGCATTGTTGGAGAATGCATAGGGTTCGACAGCCACTCCAAAAGGATTGGTATCCATCCGGCCATTTCCGTTCACATCATGGAACGACTTGATGCCATAGTCCCCCGAAGCCAGCCCCTCAAAGACGGTCTGTGACTGACCGCCCGCCACGTCGATACGGGCCACCCGCATCGGGTTGCCGTTCTCAAAGGCGGCTTCATTGTCATAAAGCGCGACCATGACGGTGCCCGTTGGCGATGCGACATCCACTTTCACGGTCAAGCGCGCGTCGGCGGCATGGGCGGGAACCGCGATCACAAGGGCGGCACCCGCACTCAGGATGGTCAGGAAACGTTTCATAATGGGGCCTCGTCAGTTGGAGCCGCGGTGCGGTGATGCCCCTGTGTGCAGTCGATATTTCCATGCCGCCACAGCCCTTGCGTCTGCGGCCTTGGCCCGTTCGTGAACCACCACCCGATGTCATCCACGAAGCGCCAGTGAACAGGCGTAAAAACGTGTCGCAACCTTAGAACCTTGCCGATCACGGGCTGGAGACGTAAGTCCTGCTTTCATGACCCAGCGCACTGCCCCCCTGATCTGCCCGTCGATCCTTGCCAGCGACTTCTCCAAACTGGGCGAGGAAATCCGCTCGCTGGAAGCCGCAGGGGCCGACTGGATCCACGTCGATGTCATGGACGGCCATTTCGTGCCGAACATCACCATCGGTCCGGATGTGGTGAAGGCGCTGCGCCCGCACACCGCGCTGCCGTTCGACGTGCACCTGATGGTGGCACCGGTCGATAACTGGCTGGAAGCCTATCGCGCGGCGGGCGCGGATATCATGAGCGTGCACCCCGAGAGCGGCCCTCACGTGCACCGCACCCTGGGCCAGATCCGCCAGCTGGGAGCCAAGTCCGGTCTGGTCTTCAACCCCGCCACGCCGCTGAGCGTACTGGAAGAGTGCGTTGACCTGGTCGATCTGGTGCTGATCATGTCGGTCAATCCGGGCTTCGGCGGCCAGAAATTCATCGACAGCTCGCTGCGCAAGATCGAGCGCGCGCGCGCCATCCTCGACGCGGCGGGCTCTCATGCGCATCTGCAGGTTGACGGCGGTGTCGTAGCGGCCAATGCCGGAGCCTGCGTGGCTGCCGGTGCCGATGCCCTTGTCGCGGGTTCCTTTGTGTTCAAGGGTGGCCCCGACGCCTACGCCACCAACATCCAGGCACTGAAAGCGGCATGAAGCCTATCGGCCCCTTCGCCCCGCGTGACAGCGAAACACCCCTGTCCGAAGGTCACATCCCCGGCCTGAAGGGCTCGCCGGTGCGCACTCCCCTGCCGCCTCAGCACACCCAACGCACCAGCCCCGCTGTGATGGGGGCCATCGCCAAGGCGCTGGTCGCACGCCAGCTCTGGATCGAGCTGTACGGTCTGCCCGGTTACGGCCTGACACTGGGGCGCGCCAAGGGGCAGGGATTTGCCCTGTCGCCCAAAGACCTGCGCCCCGTCCCCAAGGAAGCCCCTCGCCCATTGCTGGGGGGCAAGCTGACGCTTGTCGGCCTCAGCCTGGATACCGACGACCCCAGATTGATGTGGGAACGCCCCACGCCCACGCGGGCGTTTGCGGTCGAGCTTCACAGCTTCAACTGGCTGCCCCTGATGATGGCGCAGGGCGAGCGCGGGACACGCGACGCTCTGGCCATGACGCTGGGCTGGCTGAACACCTTTGCCGAATGGTCGCCCTTTTCGTGGTCGCCCGACATTCTGGCGCGCCGCGTCTTCAATCTGGCCTGCGCGGGCAAGCGCCTGACCCAATCGGCCGATCAGGCCGAAACCCAGCGTCTGGCCGACAGTCTCGCGCGGCAGGCGGCGCAACTGTTGCGCCCGCCCTTCAACGCGCGTGGCCGTGCCGAGCGTCTGGTCGCCGTTGCCGTGGCCGGATGCGCACTGGGCGGCGTTACGGGCGAGCGACTGCGCGACAAGGCCCTGAAACGCCTTCCCTCGGA
>NZ_DJFS01000065.1 GCF_002432125.1 Brevundimonas sp. UBA5866 | reverse complement strand
GCCCCGACTGCGGATCGCGATCAGCGCAGTGCCCAAGGCCACGACGGTTCTGTCTTCCAGCGAAATCCGCGCCTCGCTGACAACCTTGCGGTCATCGCTGAAGCTGGCGCGGCCCTCGGCATAGAGATGCTGGCAGCTTATCGGCGCGCCATTGAGAAAGCGCATGTGCAGGTCCGTGGAGAGTAGGAACTGGCCGGGCTGAAGCAGGGTCATAGCAGCCCCGCCGCAAACCAGATCGACGAGGGCGCTGGACAGTCCCCCATGAACCAGTCCGACAAAGTTGGAATGGCCGGCGTCAATATCGCAGACCATACGCATGAAGCCGCGATCCACTTCTATTGGCCGGGCGGCGATACGGTCGACGAAGCCACCGGGCGTGCGGGTTGCGATCCATTTGCGGGCCAGTTCCAGACCGCTTTGGCTGGTATCCAGTTCAAAGGCTGGCGGGGCAACAACATGACCGCTCAAGACGCCATCTCCATATTGCGGGTGCGTGCGGAAAAGCGGTCGATGGCCGTCCAGTATTCTGCCTCGAGACGGTCCACGATCTGGCGCGTCGGCATGACGGAATCGATGGTTTGAAGGCCCTGTCCCGCCGCCCAGATATCCTTCCACCGTTTGTGTGCGGCGTCGCCGGAATAGTCGCGCGTGACCGGCGTATCCAGCGCCTTCGGATCGAGCCCTGCCGCGATCAGGCTGGGGATCAACCAGGAGGCATTGGTGCCGGTAATCGCAGGGGAAACGATAAGGTCGTCGGGACCGCAATCGACCACCATGTTCTTATAGGCATCCTGCGCGCGGCTTTCGCTGGCGGCCAGAAACCGGGTGCCCATGTAGACAAGATCGGCACCGGCGGCGATAGCACCGGCCACGCCCGTGCCGTCGGCAATACCGCCTCCGACCGCGATATAGCCGTCAAAGAACTGACGCAGGGCCGAGATGAAGGCAAAGGGGCTGAGGTGGCCGGTGTGTCCTCCCGCTCCGGCGCTGATACAGGCCATGCCATCGACGCCCGCATCGGCCGCCTTGCGGGCCAGTGCCATGTTCACCACGTCGGCAAAGACCAGTCCGCCATAGGATTTGACCGTCTCCATCACCGGCTTTGGGGAACCCAGGGCCGTGATGACGATGGGCGGCTTGTATTCCGCCACCAGCGCCAGATCGTCTTTCAGACGGCTGTTGGTCGAGTGGGTGATCAGATTGGCGACCCACGGACCGTCAGTGGGCGAAAGGGCGTCGGTGATTTGGCCCATCCAGCTGTCGAGGTCGGCTGGGGTGCGGCAGTTGGGGGTAGGGAAGGCCCCGCCAATGCCGGCCTTACAGGCGGCAATCACAAGTTCCGGGCCAGACACGAGAAACATCGGGGCCGAAATGACGGGAAGGCGCATTTTGAAGGGGAGGGACGGTGGCATGGTCAGTTGGCTCCCGTCGCTTCGGACAGTTGTTGCCTCAGGTCGCGCTTAAGGATTTTGCCGACGGGATTGCGCGGCAAAACCTCGGCCACCTCCAGACGCTCGATCTGCTTGTAGATGGCGACCTGTTTTTCCTGGGTCAGGAAGCGGTTGATCTCGGCCATGTCGGCACTTTGGTCCGGTTTGAACACCACAAAGGCACACAGGCGCTCGCCCAGATTTTGATCCGGTGCCCCCACCACGGCGACATCGGCGACAGCCGGGTGGCCCTGAAGGTGGCCCTCGATCTCTTCGGATGAGATGTTCATGCCGCCGCGAATGATGACGTCTTTCAGGCGACCGACGAAGCGATAGAACTGCTTGCGGTCACCCGCGATTTCGAACAGGTCGCCGGTCTTGAACCAGCCGTCGGCGTCAAAGGCGCGGGCGTTGATATCGGGCGCACGCCAATAGCCTGAAAAGACGGTCGCGCCCTTAACCCTCAGCTCGCCGGTTATACCGGCTTCGGTGATCTCTTCTTCCGTATCGGGATCGACAAGCCGAGTCTGGATGCGGTCATGCAGGATGGCCTTCCATTTGAAGCCCGGCCCCAGACGCGGGAACAGGGCAGCGCGTTCGGCGGCGTCCGGCACATCCTTCTGGGCGCTGGGGAAGGAGGCACCTTCGTTGGAGCCGAAATAGTTGACGATCTGGACGCCGTATTTCTCGAAGAAGGTTCGCACCATCCATTCCGACAGCGGGGCCGAGCCGGAACCGATCGAGCGCAGACGCTGGAAATCGATGCCCGCCAACAGTTGCTCGTTCTGAAGCAGAAGGTTGAGCACGGCGGGCGGGGCGACGGTGTAGTCGATCTTCTCCTCGCGGATCTGCTGCAGGAAGACCGGCAGGTCGAACGGCTGGTGCTGGATCAGGCGACCGCCGAGGATCAGCCACGAGACATAGCTGGTTGAAATGCCCGCCATGTTCACCATCGGGAACGGGTTCAGCAGAACGGCCCCGTCCTGCAGATCAGCGGCGTCGCTGACGCCAAGACCCATGATGATCCATTCATTGTGGCTGCGCGGTACGCCCTTGGGCTGGGCCTCGGTGCCGGAGGTCCAGCAGATGGTCACCACATCGTCGGCACAGATGTCGGCGGCGATGGCGGCCTGCTGCCCGGCGGCCAGAGCCTCGCTGTCCTGATCATCGGCCAGCCGGTCAAGATCGAGCGTGCCGTCGGGCGCATTGCCGCCCACGACGAGCACATGCTCAAGGGTCGGTGCCGCCGCCTTTACGCCCATCATCATGGCCGCATGCTCGTGCTTGCCGATGCGGGCGGCGGTGATGATCGCCTTGGCATCTGTGCGGTTGATGATCGAGGTCAGCTCATGCTCGCGATACTGGACGGGCGCGGGCGTGATGACGATGCCCAGCCGGATACAGGCGGCATAAAGCAGGCACTGCTCGACCACATTGGGCAACTGTAAGGCCACGATATCGTCCTTGCCCAGATCCAGAGCCGTCAGGGCGGCGACATAGCGGTCGACCCGGCTGTCGGCCTGGGCCCATGTCAGACGGGCAGGGGAACCGCCTATGATCGCTTCACGATTGACGGGATCGACCACGGCGGTCTCTTCGGGTTTGGCCGCCACATGTTTGCGGAACAGATCATCCAGCGTGGTGTCGCCCCACCATCCCTTGGCCTTGAATGCGTTGATCCGCTCTTCCGGCACTATAATCATCGCCGCCTTCTCCCTGGTTCGATTTTTTGCCCAGCGGTCATTGGATCGCCGTCTGGATCATTGTGAGCACCTCGCCCCGCACCACCTTGCCGACAGGGTTGCGGGGCAGGGCGGGAACGATATGGATGACTTTCGGTGTACGCACCGCGCCCAGGCGATGTCGCACAAAGTCGCAGAGCGTGGCCGTATCGGCCTCTTTCCTGAGCGCAACCACGGCCTCCAGCCGCTCGCCCCACAACCCGTCTTCCAGTCCGAATGCACAGGCTTCCTTGACGGCGGGATGGGCGCACAGGGCCGCTTCCACCTCTGCGGGATAGATGTTGTAGCCGCCCGAGATGATCATCTCCTTGGCGCGGCCCAGTAGATACAGATGCCCGTCGGCACCGCGCCGTCCCACATCGCCTGTGCGCAGCCAGCCGTCGATGCGTGCGGCCGCGGTCTGTTCGGGATCATCCAGATAGACAGTGGCGCACAGATCGCCGCGCACCAGAATCTCGCCTTGACCGGTTTGGCTTTGGATCACGCCGTCGTCGCCAAGGAAGGCGATGTCGATGCCGGAAAATACCTTGCCCACACTGGCCCGAAGGGCTTCGTCCTGCATGTCGGCGGGCGACAGTCCGGCAATGGCCATCGGCGCTTCGGTCTGGCCGTAGAGGGTCGACAGCACAGGGCCGAAACGCGTGATGGCCTGTGCGATACGCGGGGGCGGCATGGGGGCGGCGGAATAGGTCAGATGCCGAAGGCCGGGAAGGTCCGATGGCTTAAACGCCGCCTCTTCCATCAGCAGATAGATCAGCGTCGGTGGCATGAAGGCACAGGTCACACCCGCTTTCAGCGCCTGCAGAATGTCCGCCCGATCCGGCTTGGACAGCAGGTGGTGACAGCCCCCCGCCGCCAGTACCGGCAGGATATAGTGCGACGCGCCATGCGTCAGCGGCGCGACCGCCAGATTGAGGTCGTCTGCGCCGAAACGATAGAAGGCCCGCAAGGAGGCCAGCGCCGCCGCACCGCTACGAACGCTCTGCACCACCCCCTTGGGAATACCGGTCGATCCGCCGGTGAATTTGATGGCGAAAACGGCGTCGGGATCATCCTCTATGTCCGGCAGGGCCGCAGCACCTGTCGCCTGCCAGTCGTCCAGACCGAGGGACGGGCCGGAGAGGTCCACCTGTTGGGTCGATGAGCGGTCATGGAGCGTCAGCACCAGTTTCGCCCGTGCCTGAAACTGCTGGTTCAACGACAGTCCGTTGCGCGGATTGAGCGGAACCCACACCGCTCCGGCCCGCAGTATCGCCAGATAGGCGCAGACATGGTCGATGCTGTTATGGGCACACAGGCCGATGCGGTCCCCCGCCTTGATCCCCCGCGCCATGAGGTCGGCGGCACGCCGCTCTACAGCGGCGACCAGTTCAGCGTGGCTCAGCCTGCGTTCGCCGTCCGTGACAGCGGGCCGCGCGGCCTTTTGTGGCAGGTTGTCGTAAAGGGCGCGGATCGGATGGCGGATCATGTCGCGCGCTCCAGTACCGTCACGACCGTGGCGGCTTCTTCGACGCCGAGGAAGCCGCCGCCGTTTTCCGCCACGCCGATGCGGGCGTTTTCGACCTGTCGCTCGCCAGCCTCGCCGCGCAGGTGCTGGATGAGTTCATAGAGCTGGGCCAATCCGGTGGCACCGACGGGGTGGCCCTTGGCCACCAGCCCGCCGGAAGGATTGACCGGCGTGCGCCCGCCAAGGGCAAAGTCGCCCCGTTTCAGTCGCCCGCCGACCGTGCCTGCCACCGAAAGGCCAAGGTTTTCTATCTGCTGGAGTTCGGCATAGCTGGTCGCGTCATGCACCTCGGCCAGGTCGATATCGGCAGGATCGAGCGAAGCCTGTTCATAGGCCTTGAGCGCGGCAAGGCGGCCGATGTGGTTTTCGAAATCTTCCGGCGCACGCTGGCTGGCGCTGACAAGGGCGCAGCCACGGACCCGCACGGCCCGTGAAGCCGACCCAAGTTTCGCCAGCCCCTTGGCGGTGCAGACGATGATGGCCGCCGCCCCGTCGCTGACGGGCGCGCACATGGCGCGGGTAAAGGGATGCACGATGGGTTTGTCGGCCAGTACCTGCTCCACGCTCATCGGGGTGCGGTACTGGGACTTGGGGTTCAGGCGCCCCGCCGTGTGGTTCTTGGCGGCGATGCGGGCGAGGTCTTCCTGCGTCGAGCCATATCTTTCGGCATGGGCACGGGCCTGCGCGGCATAGAGGTCCATGAACAGGCTGCGTCCGTCACCGGGGGCTTCGCCTCCCATTGTGGCGATATAGTCCAGCACCGATTGACGGTCATGGATATCGGTACCGCCCGCAAAGGCCGCGGCGACACGCTCGGGACGGTCGGGAAAGACCATCTTCTCCGCACCGACCACCAGGGCGATATCGCCCGCGCCCGCCTTCAGCCAGTTCATCGCCTGCCACAGGGCGGTCGAGCCGGACGCACAGGCGTTCTCGACATTGGTCACCGGAATGCCCGTCAGACCCAGGGGACGCAGGGCGATCTGGCCGCGCACGGTGTTCTGGCCTTCCAGCATGGGCTGGCGGGTGTTGGAAAACCACGCCGCCTCGATGTGCGAAATCTCCGCGCCCGCATCGGCCAGGGCGTCACGCACGGCTTCGGCGGTCAGTGACTTCACGCTGTCGCCCAACCGCTTGCCCAGTGCCGTCATTGACGCTCCGGCGATGAAGAACCCGGTGCTCATGCAGCGGGCCGTCTGCGCTGGACGATGCGGAAGCGCGAGGCGACAAAGGCCAGATCGGCCAGACAGGCATTGCCTGCGGGGTTCAGTCCCGTGACGTGATAGTCGCTATAGGCGGCGGCAAAGTTGATCCACATCGCCCCCGTCAGATTGATCGTCAGATTGGCCCCCGCCATTTCGTAAAGCGGGGCCGAGCGGGCGATGAAATCCTCGTCCGTCGAATACATGTAGGACGAGATGGAACCACGGGTCTTGGCCAGTGTCGTGGCCTCTTTCACGGCCTCATCGCCGTCCATCGACACGACAAACAGCACAGGCCCGAAATGCTCCTCGGCATAGAGATCGGCTGCCGAGCCCTCGCTGGCGATGACCAGCGGCGTCAGGGTGCGTGCATCCGGAAACTGGGGATGGTCATAGGGCGCGGCCTCGCGCAGCACCTGCACGCCGTCGCGGCCCTCGATGGCGCGGCGCACATCGGCCACAGCCTTCAGGCTGACCTCGCCCTGAATGGCCCCCATGATGCCGGCGGCCTGTGCGGGATCATCGGCGATGGCATCGATCTGGCGGACCAGTGCCTGTCCGAACACCTCGGCAAGGGCAGGGTCCACATAGATGACCTGCGGACTGGTGCACATCTGGGCCGAGAACAGCGACGAGGCGCGGGCGATGGCGCGGGCGGTGTCCTCCAGATCGGCGACCGAATGGACCACTACGGTGTTCACGCCCGCTGTCTCGGTGAACAGCAGCTTGCCCGTCACCGTGCGTTCCAGATGGCCGCCGTAACGGGGGCTGCCCGTAAAGTCGATGATCTGGATGGCCGGATGGTCCACCAGCACCTGCGCGACGGGCTCATCCAGCGTATCGGCGGCAAGGGTGATCAGGTTGGGATCAAACCCGTAATCCATCAGAACCTTGCGGCATTCGCGTACCACAATGGCCATCGGCAGGATGGCTATGGGGTGGGGTTTGACGATGACCGGATTGCCCGTCGCCAAAGAGGCGAACATGGCGGGATAGGCGTTCCACGTCGGGAAACTGGCGCAACAGATAACCAGACCGATACCACGCGGCACCAAGCTATAGGTCTTGTCCAACGCCACGCGTTCGGCCCCGAACAAACGCTCGTACCGTCCGGTGCGGGCCACGTCGCGCAGAGCCTTGGCGGCGTAGGCCAGCGCCTCGATCCCCCGATCCAGCGCATTGGGACCGGACCCGCTGAAGGACTGGGTATAGCTCTGCCCCGCCACATGCATGACGGCCTGCGCCATTTCGAAATTGGCGTCGTACAGGCGCTCGGCCATCTCGACACACAGGGCAAGGCGCAGTTCGGGATCGGCCTCGCGCCACGCGGGCCACGCGTCCTCTGCCGCCGCGATCAGGGCGTCGGGCGAACAGCGCGGATAGGTGATGCCCAGCGGCTTTTGCGTATAGGGCGACACCTCGGCCCCGACACGGTCCACCACGCCGGGCTGGTCCAGATCGAAGGGCTTGCCCAGCTGGTTCTCGAACGCCGCCTTGCCCGCCACCGGCTTGTCCGGTCCGTGGATCTTGGTCGAGGGCGAGTCCTTGAAGGGCGACCAAGCGATGCGTGTCTCGACCGCCGCGATGGCTTTTTCGATCAGATCGGCATGACGGGCGACCAGAGCGTCACGGTCCATCTCAGCGCTCCAGACGCTCGACGATCATGGCTGCGCCCACGCCCTGAGCGCCCGCAGCCACCACCAGACCATAGCGCCCGCCGGATTCATCCAGCGCATCCAGCAGCGAGGACAGAAGTATGGCCCCCGTGGCCCCCATCGGGTGGCCCTTGGCCAGATGGCCGCCACCCACATTCACCTTGTCCGCATCGACTTCATAGTCGCGCAGGAATTTGGCGATGACGACGGCAAAGGCTTCCATGAACTCGATCCGGTCCATGTCGGCCAGTGTCAGTCCGGCCTTGGCCAGCACCCTGTCCATCGCATCGAACCCTGCGGTCAGCGAGGCCGCCGGATCGCCCCCCACCTCGACCGAGGCGACGATGCGGGCGCGCGCCCCCTCGGGCGATGCCGACACCAGTGCCAGTGCGGCACCGTCCGTCATGGGCGGAGCATGGGCGATGGTGTGTCGAAAGTCGATTTTGCGGCCTTCCAGCGCCTCGGCATAGGGCTCGGCCAAAGGCTCGAAAGCGGGCGGAAGGCTGGCGAGGAAGTCGGCATTGGTCCGGGGGCGGGCGGGTTCTTCCTTGGTTAGTCCATTTACGGCAATGCGCGACGCCACCAGCGGCGTACCCTCGGCGGCGGCGGTGCGCTGTTGCGAGGTCAGGGCCACAGCATCCAATTCCCCACGACTGATGCCGGTGTCCTCGGCCAGACGGTCGGCGGCCACCGCCACCGGAATGAAGCGGGCGCGCGGCTCCAGTTCATTGTCGCGGTAATAGTCGGCCTTGTCGGCCATGAAGGGCACACGCGACATCATCTCGACCCCGCCGGCGAGGACCGATCTGGCACTACCGGACGATACCATCTGTCCGGCCTGGGCGATGGCGGTCAGTCCCGAGACGCAATAGTTGTTCAGGCTGATGGCAAAGGCGGTGTCGTCCAGCTTTGCATGAAGTTTGGCCACCAGAGCGATATGGCCGCCCTGTGCGCCCACCTGACCCACGCTGCCCAGCAAGAGGCCCTCGGCCTCGCGCGGGGTATGGCCACGGTCCTCCATCGCATCGATCAGGGCGGTCACCAACTGTTGCGGCTTCAGCGCTGCCAGAGCGCCTTCGGGGCGGGCCTTGCCGCGCGGCGTACGGACAGCATCAACGATATAGGCGGTCATACTTGCGGCTCAGCTCCGGGCAATTTGGTCGCCGCGTGCCCATGTGCCGTGGAAACCGGCAGGGACGCGTGCAGGCAGGAGGACGCGGGCGACCGCCCCGTCCTCGAAGTTCTTCGCATCGATGATCTGGACTTCGGAACGACCGGTATTTTCATCGGTGGCAAAGGCGATGACATAGCCGTCGTCCTCGTCCCTGGCGTCGATGCGCGGGGCAAAGGCGGGCTCGGAGCCGAACATCTGCGGCTCATAGTCATAGGTTTTGGCCGCGCCGGTGGTCAGGTCATACTTGATCAGACCCTTGAACCGCTGAAGCTCCGTATTGGACATGGCGACGTGGTAGGACCATTTCGTCGGGCGGCTGGCATAGTCCAGATTGACGACGGGGAACTCGCCGATGCGGTCATCCAGCTGGCGCTTTCTTATTTCTCCGGTGCGCATGTTCATCCGCCACTCGACCGGCACGGCGTTCAGCGCCAGCACATTCACCATAGCGGCATAGGGGCCGTAGTCGGGGTTCAGCGGATAACCGTTGGGCACCATCATACAGGCGGTCATCACCACCTCTTCGCCGTCCTCCCAGCTGTTGACGACATGGTAGATGTAGCAGCTGTCGGTTTCGAACCAGCGGATCTGGTCGCCCCTGCCTCTGCGCGGGACGACGCCGAAACGGGCGGGCTGGTCGGCAAAGTGGATGTTCCACTGGCTGTTGCGCAGTCCGCTGTCGGTAAAGACGACGGGCAGGTCATGAAGGATGACGTAGTTCTCGGTCAGACCCATGTCGTGCGGCAGGCGCGGTCCGGGAAGTTCGACACGCTCGAAATGGGTCAGCTCGTTCCGGGCGCTGACCGTGCCGAAGGTCATCCACGGCTCGTAGAGGGAATAGTCGAAAAAGACGAACTCGCCGGTCCTGGGATCGACCTTGGAGTGGGCAGAGACATGGCGGGGCAACTTGCCGCCAAAGTTCTCGATGCCGATGGTTTCAAGCGTGCGGGCATTTACCCGCACCGGCTGGCCCGAGATGTACCACAGGGCCATCAGCGAGCCGTTGTGGACGACCACATCGGTGTTGGCGGTGTCCTTGTAGACCCTGTCACCGCGCGTCGAGTGGGGATCGGCCCGTGTGGACGGATACATGACCCCGCCCGCGCCACAGCCGCCGTTCAGGTCGGCGACATTGTCGGGGCTGCGGATGAAGCGGTTGCGGTACTCCGCCTTGCCATTCTCGAAATAGATGGCGTGCAGCATGCCGTCGCCATCGAACCAGTGGTGCAGCCCCTCGGGGGCCTGCGCGGGGTTGGGGCCGTTGCGATAGAAACAGCCGTAAAGATCGCGCGGAATCTCGCCGATGACGTCCAGTTCAAGCGCGGTCGTCTCTTTCGCCACCGGCTCATAGGCCCCCTGAAGATAGGGGTTGAGCTGGTTCAGCGGGCTGAGCGGGCCTGTCTCGATACGCCGGGCATCATCGGCCATGACGACTTCCTTCCCTGTGCAGGCACCCTTTGCGGGCGTCCATAACTTTTATAACGCGACTATGTGCTTTTTGGTCTGTTAGTGCAAGTCACGATGGCGTGGGCAGATCGGCCATCAGGTCCTCGAACGCCACCTGACCGTCCGAAAACGTCTTCCATGTTGTGATATCCATCAACCGATCCAGATCGTGGTTCAGTTGTTCGGGCGAGAAGTCACCGGGATAGTGGATGCCGGGCCCTTCGATGCGCGCGGCGCGGCGCACCGTGCCGCATCCGGTCACAATGGACTCCCCGTTGAGGGAACAGTCCGCCGACATCAGCCAGCTGGCCACAGGGGCGACACGTTCGGGGGCCATCAGCTTGGCGCGTGCATCCTCAAGATATTCTGCCGTCATCCCTGTCGCGGCATAGGGGGCCAGTGCATTGCAGTGAACGCCGCGCGGCCCGCCCTCCAGAGCAATGGTCCGCATCAGGCCGATCAGCGCCGCCTTGGACGCCGAATAGCTGGCCATACCGTGAACCCCATGTAGCCCCGCCGCCGAGGTGGACATGACGATGCGGCCATAGCCCTGCTCGCGCATGTGACGATAGATGGGCAGGGTCGGGGTCAGGCTGCCGAAGAAGTTGACCTCGAACACCTCGCGAAAGGCCTCGGTGGTCTGTTTGTGCAGGGTCTTGGCCTCGGGCGCACCCGCATTGTTCAGCAGACCATCCACGCGGCCAAAGGCGTCCAGCGCCGCCTGCAGCAAACGTTCGCCTGAATCCGCCGCTTCGACGGCCAGCGGGGCGGCGACAGCCTGCCCGCCGAGGGCCTCGATCTCGGCGACGACGCCCTC
>NZ_DJFS01000100.1 GCF_002432125.1 Brevundimonas sp. UBA5866 | reverse complement strand
TGGGCGGCGGCGGTCGCGGTGGACGCGGTGGCCAGATGCTGCCGGGCCAGGGCCGCTTCAACGTCAGCCTTTATCACACCTACCGCATGACCGATGAGCTGACGATCCGTGACGGTCTGCCGGTCATCGACCTGCTGGACGGCGGCNNCGGCGCGACCGGCACGCGCGGTGGACAATCCCGCAACGAGATCCAGCTTCAGGCCGGTGTATTCAAGAACGGCATGGGCGCCTTCATGAACGCCAACTGGGCCGAGGGCACGCGTATCTCGGGCGGTAACTCGGGCGACCTGAATTTCTCGGACCTGGCGACCGTGAACCTGAACATGTTCGCGGATCTGGGCCAGCGCACCAAATGGGTCGAGAAATTCCCGTGGCTGGCTGGCTCGCGCGTTTCGATCGGCATCGAGAACATCTTCGACGAGAAGATCAAGGTGACGGACGCACAGGGAAATACCCCCCTGTCCTATCAGCCTGACTATCTGGACCCGATGGGCCGTACCTTCCGGATCAACTTCCGCAAGATCATCTTCTAAAACGAAAGGCCCGCCCGAAACCGAGCGGGCCTTTTTGTATGCGCGAAACGAAAAAGGCCCGCAGTCACCTGCGGGCCTCTCTTTGTCTTAGTGGTGGTCGCCCTTGGGGCTTTCCATCAATTCGATCAGGACGCCGCCCATCTCCTTCGGGTGAAGGAAGACGACAGGCGTGCCGTGGGCGCCGATGCGCGGCTCGCCGGTGCCGAGGATGGTCACGCCCTTGGCGCGCATCTCGGCCACGGCGGCGTGGATGTCCTCAACCTCGAAACAGACGTGATGCTGACCGCCCTTGGGGTTCTTGGCGAGAAAGCCGACAATCGGGCTGTTCTCGTCAAACGGCTCGATCAGTTCGATCTGGGCGGTCGGGGTATCGACGAAGCAGACCTTCACACCCTGCGCCGGAAGATCGAACGGCTCGCCGATCTTGGTCGCGCCGAGGATGTCGCGATAAAGTTTGATCGACTCCTCGATTGACGGCGTGGCGACGCCAACGTGGTTCAGATTACCGATCATCACTTCTTGTCCGCTTTGGGTTGGGCATAGCCCAGACGCTCGTTCAGTTTTTCGATCAGGTCCGCTGCCGTGTCGGCGATCACCGAACCGGGCGGATAGACGGCGGCTGCGCCCATATCCAGCAGAGGCTGCACATCCGACGGCGGGATCACGCCGCCGACCACGATCATGATGTCCTCGCGGCCCAGCTTGGCCAGCTCGGCCTTCAACTCCGGCACCAGCGTCAGGTGACCCGCCGCCAGCGACGAGGCGCCGACCGCGTGGACGTTCTTCTCGACGGCATCCTTGGCCGCTTCGGCAGGCGTCTGGAACAGAGCGCCCGCCGTCACGTCAAAGCCGAGGTCGCCATAGCCGGTCGCCACAACCTTTTGACCACGGTCGTGACCGTCCTGGCCCAGCTTGGCGATCAGGATGCGCGGCGGACCGCCATCATTCTCGACAAAGGTGGCGACCATGTCGCGAGCGCGGGCGACCTTCGGATCGTTACCCGCTTCCTTGGCATAGACGCCCGAGACGGTCTTCACCTCGGCGACATGGCGACCGAAGGCGGCCTCCAGCGCGTCGGAGATTTCACCCACGGTGGCCTTGGCACGGGCGGCACGCACCGACAGTTCCATCAGGTTGGCATTGCCGCGTGCACCATTGGTCAGCTCGGTCAAAGCCGCTTGCACGGCCGCCTCGTCACGCTCGGCACGCAGACGTTGCAGCTTCTCGATCTGGCGCGCGCGAACCTCGGCATTGTCGACCTTCAGCATCGGAATGTCGTCAACGACAGGGTTCAGATATTTGTTCACGCCGACCACAGTCTGCTGGCCCGTGTCGATACGGGCCTGAGTGCGGGCAGCAGACTCTTCGATCCGCAGCTTTGGAATACCGGCTTCGATGGCCTTGGCCATCCCGCCGTATTCCTCGACCTCGGCCATCAGGGCGCGGGCCTTGGTGGCGATCTCGTGGGTCAGGCGCTCGACATAGTGCGAGCCGCCCCAAGGGTCGATCACGCGCGTCAGGCCGGTTTCCTGCTGAGCCAAAATCTGGGTGTTGCGGGCGATGCGGGCCGAGAAGTCGGTCGGCAGGGCCAGTGCCTCGTCCAGAGCATTGGTGTGCAGGGACTGGGTCTGGCCACCGGCGGCGGCCATACACTCGATCATGGTGCGCGGCACGTTGTTGAACACGTCCTGCGCGGCCAGCGACCAGCCGGAGGTCTGGCAGTGGGTACGAAGCGACAGCGACTTCGGATTGACGCCGCCTTCCTTCTTCACGGCCTCGGCCCACAGAAGGCGACCGGCGCGCATCTTGGCCACTTCCATGAAGTAGTTCATGCCGATGGCCCAGAAGAAGCTGAGGCGCGGCGCGAAGGTATCGACCGCCATGCCCGCAGCCTTGCCCGCGCGCAGGTACTCGATGCCGTCCGAAAGCGTATAGGCCAGCTCGATATCCGCAGACGCCCCCGCTTCCTGCATGTGGTAGCCGGAAATGGAGATCGAGTTGAACTTCGGGGTTTCCTTCGAGGTCCACTCGAAGATGTCCGAAATGATCCGCATCGAGGGCGACGGCGGATAGATGTAGGTGTTGCGGACCATGAACTCCTTCAGAATGTCGTTCTGAATGGTTCCGGTCAGTTGGGCGTGCTCGACGCCCTGCTCTTCGCCCGCCACGACATAGAGGGCGAGGATCGGCAGAACCGCGCCGTTCATGGTCATCGACACCGACATCTTGTCGAGCGGGATGCCGTCGAACAGGGTCCGCATGTCGAGGATGCTGTCGATGGCCACGCCAGCCATGCCGACGTCGCCCTTCACGCGCGGGTGGTCGCTGTCATAGCCGCGGTGGGTGGCAAGGTCGAAGGCGACCGACAGACCCTTTTGGCCCGCCGCGAGGTTGCGGCGGTAGAAGGCGTTGGACTCTTCGGCCGTAGAGAAGCCCGCATACTGGCGGATCGTCCACGGCGCACCGGCATACATGGTCGGATACGGGCCGCGCACGAAGGGCGCAAAACCGGGCAGACCCTCGAGGAAGTCGAGGCCCTCGATGGCCGAGGCGTCATAGGACGGCTGGACGGTGATGCCCTCGGGCGTGGTCCATGCCTCGCGGGCGGGGCCTTGGCCCGTGGTGCCCAGTTCCAGTGTCAGCTTGGAGAAATCAGGGAAGCTCATTGGCCTGCCTCCTCGAACGCGGCGGCAATACGGACGGGTTTCAGCGGCTCGAACGCGCCATAGGTCGGCACTTCGTCATCGGCCTGGCTGACGACCACGCCGCGCACATCGGGGTCCACGAATTTGGTGACACCGACGATATGCGCCGCGCCGTTCTGATAGGCTTTTTCGGCAAACTCGCGGGCGCGGGCGACGCGCTGTTGCACCAGACCGCCCTCAAGGAAGGCGACGATGCCACCCTCGGCCTCATAGGCCTGAAACTCGGTCCATGCGGCCTCGGCCAGTTCGCGGGTGCGGGCATCCAGATACCAGCTACCCGAGGCCGGATCATCGACGCGGCCCAGATTGCTCTCTTCCATCAGGATCAGCTGGGTATTGCGGGCCTGACGGCGGGCAAAATCATCCGGCAGACCGGCGGCGCGGGTAAAGCCATCCAGCACCACGATATCGGCCCCGCCGACACTGCCCGCAAATCCGGCGGCGGTCAGGCGCAGCATGTTCGGCCACGGATCGCGCGAGGCCAGCATACGGCGCGACGAACGGGCCTCGATCTGGGCCTGAACCTCATGGCCGAAAGCCTTGGACACGTTCGACCACAGGATACGCAGGGCGCGGATCTTGGAAAGGCTGTCGAAATACTGCTGGTCCACCGCGACGCCCAGCGTCACCGAGGCCAGCGCCTTTTCAACCGGCACACCCGCCGTCACCAGCGTTTTGACGTAAAGCACCGCCGACGACAGGGCAAAGGCCAGTTCCTGACCGATCGAAGCCCCTGCCTCATGGGCGACCTGCCCCGATGCGAGGAACAGACGCGCCTCGGGATAGGTGTTCGACCAGACGGCAGCCTTTTGCGCCGCTTCGCTGACGATCTTGGCAAAGTCCTCCGGCGCACCGCCCGAGCGGGCATAGGCCGAGATCGGGTCGAGGTGGAACGACAGCTTGGCGCGCGGCGAAGCCTTGGCCACGGCGTCCACCGCATCGCCCGCCTTCACTCCGTCAAAACCGGCATCCAGCGCAACCGGAGCCAGCTCCAGCGCCACGCCTTCCAGCGCGGTGGCCAGTGCGGCGGCATCCTTCACCACCGGACCCGACAACAGGACCGACGCGGCCCCGTTTTCCAGATCGGTCAGCACCGCCTTGTTCATGGCAGCGGCATCCCCGCCCTCGTTGATGGTGCGCAGGTCCCACGCGCGGCCTTCGCTGTCGCTGGGGCGCGGCGCGAACACCGATCCCGAAGCGTTGGCCGTGCCATACAGCGGGCGGGTCGCCAGCTGGTCCGCATCCAAATGGACGAGGCTTTCCAGCGGGCGCTCCTTCAGCGCCTTGATGGCGGCGTCGCGCCATTCCAGTGGCGAGGGGACGGGGAATTGGCTCATGGATCTTACTCGAACTCCACCAGAACGTCGTCGGCGGCGACAGGGTCGCCGGCCTTGGCCTTCACGGACTTCACCTTGCCGTCACGCTCGGCCTTGAGGATGTTCTGCATCTTCATGGCTTCGATGATGGCGACGGTTTCGCCCGACTTCACTTCCTGACCTTCGACGACGGGGATGTCGACAACAAGGCCCGGCATCGGCGACAGCGTCAGCTTGGATGTGTCGGCGGCCTGTTTCTCGGGCAGCAGGGCATAAAGCTCGGCCACTTCGGGGCGCACGATACGTACGCGGGCCTTTGCGGCACGCGAGCGGATATCAAAGCCATCGGCGGCGCGCTTCACTTCCAGCGTAAACGCTTCGTCGTCCAACACAGCGCGGAACAGGGACAGGCCCGGACGCCAGTCGATTTCCGACAGCACCACCACCTCGTCATTGATAATGACGTTCAGGTCTTCGGCCTCGTCGTAACCGACTTCGACTTCGTATGCGTCCTTGCCGACCAGAACCGTCCATTCCGAACGCTCGGACGGGTCACCATCCTGCTCGGCGATGACTTCGTTCATGGCGACGGCAGAGGCGATCATCTGCTTCACCTGAAGGGCGGTCGGCGCAACGCCGTTGAAGCCTTCGGGGAACTCGTCCTTGATATAGTTGGTGGTCAGCTTGCCCGACTGGAAGCGTTCCTGATCCATCACCGCCGCGAGGAAGGGCACGTTGTGGCCTAGGCCCGCAAGGTGGGTGTCTTCCAGAGCGCGGGCCATGCCCTTGATGGCCGCATCGCGGGTCTCGCCCCATGCGCACAGCTTGGCGATCATCGGGTCGTAGAACATGCTGATCTCGTCGCCCTCGCGGACGCCGCTATCGTTACGCACGACATAGCCGTCCTGCTCGCCCTCGGTAGGCTGCTCATAGCGCACCAGACGGCCAATCGACGGCAGGAAGCCGCGATAGGGGTCCTCGGCATAGATGCGGCTCTCGATGGCCCAGCCTTTGATCTTCAGATCTTCCTGCTTGAGGTTCAGATGCTCGCCCCAAGCCGAGCGGATCATCTGTTCCACCAGATCGACGCCGGTGATCAGTTCGGTCACAGGGTGTTCGACCTGAAGACGGGTGTTCATTTCGAGGAAGTAGAACGACTTGTCTTGCCCTGCGACGAACTCGACGGTGCCGGCGCTGTCATAGTTCACGGCCTTGGCCAGTGCTACGGCCTGTGCGCCCATAGCGGCACGGGTGGCTTCATCCAGCAGCGGCGACGGGGCCTCTTCGATGACCTTTTGATTGCGGCGCTGGATCGAGCATTCGCGCTCGAACAGGTGAATGACGTTGCCGTGCTTGTCGCCCAGCACCTGAATCTCGATGTGGCGCGGATCGACGATGAACTTCTCAAGGAAGACGCGGTCGTCACCAAAGGCGTTGATCGCCTCGGCCTTAACGGCGGCAAAGCCCTCAGCCATGTCCTCGTCGGAATGGGCGACGCGGATACCCTTGCCGCCACCACCAGCCGAGGCCTTGATCATGACCGGATAGCCGATCTCGCGGGCGATCTTCACGGCCTCTTCGGTCGTCTCGATCAGGCCCATGTGACCCGGAACGGTGGATACGCCCGCCTCTGCGGCGAACTTCTTGGAGGTGATCTTGTCGCCCATGGCGTCAATCGCCTCTGGGTTCGGACCGATGAAGGCGATGCCCTCTTCCTTCAGACGACGCGCAAAGCTGGCGTTTTCCGACAGGAAGCCAAAGCCCGGGTGCACAGCCTGTGCGCCCGTCTGCTTCACCGCATCCACGATCTTGTCTTGGATCAGATAGGACTGGGCCGCAGGCGACGGGCCGATATGCACCGCCTCATCCGCCATCTCGACCGCCAGCGATCCGGCATCGGCGTCGGAATAAACCACCACCGTCTTGATGCCCATCTTGCGGCAGGTCTTGATGATGCGAACAGCAATCTCGCCGCGGTTGGCGATCAGAATTTTATCGAACATTTGTTTCACTCAGCTTCGTCATCTAGACCCTCCTCAAAGGGCCAGTTTGGGTCGAGAACCAGAGACGTTCCGGCCGCACCGTTGAAGTAAACACCGTTGTGTCCAGAAGAGTGAGACATGATCAGCTCTTCAAATTTTGCTGCTAGTTTTTCTGCTTGAACGCGAGAGCAAGGATTCAGCTCTACCGAATAACAAGCCTGAGCCTTGCTATCGCAAAATACGGAATTGATCAGTGTTCGATATTTTAGTGGAAGCGCTTCAACGACAGAAACCATAATCTTTAGCTCATGAGCTTTGTCGTACCTGCTGCTTATGCTGACGCCATCGACCGAAACATCACCGACCGTAGTGGTCGGCACTTTTTCGTCATCCCCAGAATGGAAGCGATCTGCCTCAGCCTTTACGACTTCTGGTTCCCGTTTAGGAATTCGCACAGATGACAATATTTCCTCCTACAGCGGGATGTTGTCGTGCTTCTTCCAGGGGTTTTCCTGGACCTTGTTCTTCAGAGTGCCGAGGGCCTTGATCAGGCGGCGTCGCGTGCCGTGCGGCATGATGACGTCGTCGATATAGCCGAGACCTGCCGCCACGAAGGGGTTGGCGAAGCGTTCCTTGTATTCGGCTTCACGCGCAGCCAGAGCTTCGGGATCGCCCGCTTCCTTGCGGAAGATGATTTCCACGGCGCCCTTGGCCCCCATGACGGCGATTTCTGCGGTCGGCCATGCATAGTTGACGTCGCCGCGCAGGTGCTTGGACGACATCACATCGTATGCACCGCCATAGGCCTTGCGGGTGATGACGGTCAGCTTGGGCACCGTCGCCTCGGCATAGGCGAACAGCAGCTTGGCGCCGTGTTTAATCAGCGCACCGTATTCCTGCTTGGTGCCAGGCATGAAGCCCGGAACGTCCACAAAGGTCACCAGCGGGATGTTGAAGGCGTCGCAGAAACGCACGAAGCGCGAGGCCTTGCGGCTGCTGTCGATATCCAGAACGCCCGCCAGCGTCTGCGGTTGGTTGCCGACGATGCCGACAGTCTGGCCATCCAGGCGGCCAAAGCCGCAGATAATGTTCTTGGCGAAGTCGGCACCGATCTCGAAGAAGTCCGCCTCGTCGACGACCTTCAGGATCAGTTCCTTCATGTCATAGGGCTGGTTCGGGTTGGCGGGAACAAGGGTGTCCAGCGAGGATTCCTCGCGGTCGGCCTCGTCATAGGTTTCGCGCACCGGCGGCTTTTCGCGGTTCGACAGCGGCAGGAAGCCGATCAGGCGGCGAACCTCGGCCAGAGCCTCAAGGTCGTTCTCGAACGCGCCATCGGCCACGCCCGACTTGCCCGCATGGACGCGCGCGCCGCCGAGGTCCTCGTGGCTGACCACCTCGTTGGTGACGGTCTTCACCACGTCGGGGCCGGTCACGTACATATAGGACGTGTCCTTCACCATGAAGATAAAGTCGGTGATGGCGGGCGAGTAAACATCGCCACCCGCGCACGGGCCCATGATGACCGAGATCTGCGGGATAACGCCCGAAGCCAGCGTGTTCTGCAGGAAAATGTCGGCGTAACCGGCTAGGCTTTCGACGCCTTCCTGAATACGCGCACCGCCCGCATCGAACAGGCCGATGATCGGCGCACCCGCCGTCAGGGCCATCTTCTGCAGCTTGACGATCTTGGCCGCATGCGCGCCCGACAAAGAGCCGCCAAAAACGGTGAAGTCCTTGGAGAAGACAAAGACCAGACGGCCATTGATGGTGCCGCGACCGGTGACAACGCCGTCACCCGGAATGCGCTGCTTGTCCATGCCGAAGTCGTGGCTGCGGTGCTCCACGAACATGTCCGTCTCTTCGAAGCTGCCCTCGTCAAGCAGCACGTCGATGCGCTCGCGCGCGGTCAGCTTGCCCTTGGCATGCTGGGCCGCGATGCGCTTTTCGCCCCCGCCCAGACGGGCCGCGGCGCGACGGCGCTCGAGTTCCTCGAGGATGGCCTGTGTCATGGAAATCCGACTCCCTCACGAAATGTTTCTGAAAAGAACAGCGGTCCTTGCAAAAAGGCAATCGCAACTTTGCAAATCGTGCGGAACTGTGTGACTTTGCCAAGGATTTTGGGAGCGTTTGCAAAGTTGCAAAATGGGCGAAAAGCTATTTCTGGGAAACAAGGTTCGCAAACTGCGTGAGGCCAAAGGCTGGACCCTGGACCAGTGCGCGAGCCGTCTGGCGCTGTCGCCATCCTATCTTTCGCAGATCGAAACCAACCAGCGACCGGCCACCGCGCGGGTGCTGATCTCGCTCACCCGCGCCTTTGACGTGGACGCCAGCATTTTTGACCTGGAGGGTGACGCCCGCCTGATCGCGGACCTGCGCGAAGCGGTCACCGACGTGGCGGGATCGGGCGAAATCCCCTCGCCCGCCGAACTGAAGCACGCCGTCACCAATGCGCCGCGTCTGGCGAGGCAGTTCCTGACCCTGCACCAGAACTATCGCCGTCTGGATGACCGCCTAAAGACCCTGAACGAGACGCTGGGCCGCGACGAGAAACAGGTGTCCGCCCCCGTCCTGCCCTATGAGGCCGTGCGCGACTTCTTCCACTATCGCGACAACTATATCGACGTGCTGGACCAGGCCGCCGAACAGCTGGCCGAGCGCCTGTCCATCGGGGCCGCCAACCACCCCGAACGACTGTTGGAACAGGCGCTTGGCGACCTATGCGGTGTGCGGGTGGCCTATGGCGAGGGGTTGATGCGGCGCTATGACCCGCAGGCGCGCATCCTCTATATCGACCCTGCCCTGCCCGCCGCGACCCGCAGCTTCCAGATGGCGCACCAACTGGGTCTGCTGGTCTTTGCCGACGCAATCGAGGACGAGCTGGTCCGCGCCAATTTCGACACCCAGGCCGCCACCGATGTGTGCCGCGTGGGGCTGGCCAACTATGCGGCAGGGGCGATCCTGATGCCCTATCGCCGCTTCCTCGACAGCGCCCGCGACCTGCGCCATGACGTCGATCTGATGCGCCAGCGCTTCCACACCAGTTTCGAACAGGTGTGCCAGCGCCTGTCCACCTTACAGCGCCCCGGCTGGCGCGGCGTGCCGTTCTACTTCGCCCGCGTGGACATGGCGGGAAACATCACCAAACGCCACAGTGCCACCCGCTTCCAGTTCGCCCGTTTCGGCGGGGCCTGTCCGCTGTGGAACGTGCACGAAGCCTTCAGCTCGCCCGACCGGATTCTTGTGAACCTGTCGGAAATGCCCGACGGCAGCCGCTACATCTGCATCGCCAAGAGCGTGTCCAAACCGGGCGGATCGTATCTGGAGCCGGACCGTCGCTATGCCTTGGGCCTCGGCTGCGAGATCGAGCATGCGGACCAACTGGTCTATGCGGCGGGGCTGGACCTGAACGGCCCGCCGATACGCATGGGGGTGTCGTGCCGCATCTGCGAACGGACGGACTGCCAACAGCGGGCTTTTCCGCCGATCGACCGGACCCTGCACGTCACTCCTAACGAGCGCGGCGTCATCCCCTACGCACTGGGATAAACCGAGCCTGACCCTAGGTCAGTCTTGCTATAAAAGTACGACGTTGACGGGCGATGTTTTTGCACTGCAATGTGCAGTTGTGCATTGCGAATATTGACGCTGTTGTCATCGATGGTCCGAGCGCGGCCCATCCGTCCGTCCAGACACCCGCCCCCCATCGAACATTCGCCCATGATGGCTGTGCCCGTACGCTTGAACGGCGGAACGCATGCCTTCGCCCTGTCCGTCAACTGCCCTTCGAGACGTCCATGACCAAGGCCCTTCTTGCCTCGACCGCCAGCTTTCTGGCTCTCGCCATCGGCGGCATCGCCCATGCCGAAGAGGTCGTGACCGAAGACCCGCAGGTCGCCCGCGTCGGCGACATCGTCGTCACCGCCCAGCGCCGCGAACAGGCCAGTCAGGACGTGGGCGTCTCGCTCAGCATCATCGGCGGCCAGACGCTGGACGAGCGCGCCATCAGTGTCGTCAACGACCTCGAGAATGCCGTGCCCAACATGGAGGTCGACAGCCAGTACGGCAGCGGCCAGCCCCAGTTCCGCATCCGCGGCATCGGCGCGCGCGAATACTCGTCAAACAATGCCTCCACCGTCGGCGTCTATGTGGACGAGGTCGCCCATCCCTATACGGTGACGACCCAAGGGGCCCTGTTCGACATCGCCCGCATGGAGGTTCTGCGCGGCCCGCAGGGCACCCTCTATGGCCGAAACACCACCGGCGGCGCGGTCAACATCATCACCAATACCCCGACCGATTATCTGAGCGGCGGCTTCAACGCCGAATATGGCAGCTATGACCGATACAAGGTCGAAGGCTACGTTTCCGGCCCGATAACCGACACCCTGTCGGGCCGCCTTGCTGCCACCACCGAACAGGGCAGCGCGTGGCAATACCACCGCGACACGGGCGAAGCCCTCGGCGATGCCGACAAGACCGCCATCCGTGGTCGCCTGACGTGGGATGCCAGCGACAGCACCACCGTCGATCTGTCCGCCACCTGGCAGCAGGACCAGTCCGACGGCCTCGGCTTCCGCCTGCTGGGTCCGTACCGCGTGGCCGATGGCTCGATCACCTATCCGGCGGATACGGCATGGCGCATTACAGGGTGGCAGATCGCGCCGGATATGGCGGCCGTGGCGGGCCTGCCGCTGAATGCCAAACCCCAACGCGACAACGAAGGGTTCGACCTGTCGCTGCGCATCAAGTCCGACCTCGGCTTTGCCGACCTGACCTCGATCAGCGCCTGGCAGACCTTCAAGCGCAACGAATACAACGACTGGGACGGCACCCGCTTCGCCGAAAGCGACACCTACTTCTACAACGAGATCGAGGTGTTCGCGCAGGAGGTGCGTCTGGCCTCCAACAGCGGCGGTCCGGTGCAATGGATGGTCGGCGGCCACTATGCCAACGAAAGCAACGATGGCGGTTTCTACACCCGCTTCCGTGGCATCAGCGGCCTAATCAACACCGCCTATGCGCAGGACGTCGAAGCGTTCGGCCTGTTCACCCACAACAGCTGGCAGGTGACGGACCGCCTGAACCTGATCGCGGGCCTGCGCTGGGAAAGCGAAGAGCGCACCCTGTTGAGCGCCGGCACCGTGACGGCTCCCGCTATCCCGCCCGCGCCGACACGCTATGAAACCGACATGTCGGAGTTCTCGGGCCGTCTGGGTCTGGAATACGATCTGACCGACACCGCCATGCTGTACGCCAGCATCTCGCGCGGCGTGAAGTCGGGCGGATTCACCACCTATAACGCCACCTCCGCGACGCCGTTCAGGCCCGAAACCGTCATCGCCTATGAGGCGGGCATCAAGTCGGACCTGTTCGGCAACCGCCTGCGCCTTAACGGTGCGGTCTTCTATTACGACTATCAGGACCAGCAGGTCCAAGGTCTGGAATACGACCGCGAGCGTGGCCGTCTCGGCAAGATCACCAATGTGCCGGAATCCAGCATCTATGGCGGCGAGATCGAGCTGACGTGGGTGCCGCTGGACGGCCTGACCATCAGCCAGAACCTCGGCTACAAGTCCGGCAAATACGATGAGTATTTCGCAATCGACGGCGCGGCGACCGACGCCGCCAACCCCGTCGACGGCCCGTGGGACACCATCATCACCAACGACCGCTCGGGCGAACGCCTCGGCTTCCCCAAGCTGAACTATGGCGGTCAGGTCGCCTATGACTGGATGTTCAGGGGCTGGGACCTGCGCGCCGAGACCAACTACAACTACCGCGACGAGCTATATTCCGTCACCGCATCCTCGATCATCGACGCCTACTGGCTGTTCAACGCCAGCCTGACCGCTGGTCCGTCAGACGCCAACTGGCGCGTCTCGCTGTGGTCGCGCAACCTGTTCGACACCTATTACGAAGAGACCCGCAACGGCTTCAACTCCTCGTCGCGCCCCACCACCAGCCCCCGTCAGGGCCGCACCGTGGGCGTGAGGCTGAGCATGGAGTTTTAAATGGAAAGGGCGGCCTTGGCGGGCCGCCTTTTTTACTTTTGCACACCTGCATCTATCGCAGTAGGACGCAAAAGCTCTTTTCTAGCATTTTCGTACTCTTGGGTACTGATAAGTCCCTTCTCCAAAAGAACGGCCCATTTTTGTAACTCATCAGCAGTTGATACGCCTGCTTGTACGGCAAACGTCGGACGCGTTGCATGCTTACGCTCTCCGAACACTTTAACTGCAGTTGAAGCCTTGGCTCCAACATTTTGAATATACTTAAAAACAATATATATAGTACTCACAGCAAAAATGGCAGCACCGATAAAAAATATAATGCCAAATATAATAGATCCTAAACCGTCTACTATATCATAAATCAAATAATGAATTCCTGCATACGCATATGACAGCGCAATAATAATAATACCTAAGTATATTCCAATAAATTTTCTAAACAATGCACAATCTCCCCTTTGAGCATTTATAATTTACCCTAAACAATCAAGATTATATTTCCATTAACATTCTTTCAATCGATGCAGAGAAGGGTATCCTACACGCGCTAAATAGGGCTTACACTTCCCAAATTTACACGACTAATCAGTCCGGTAAGGTCCACTTGGCATTTTTCAAGGCAAAATCTGGCGTATTGCGCGTGGTCAAGGTGTTGGCGACGGGGCTGGCCTTGATGGTCGCGCCTGTGGCCTCAGCCGACGCGCCGCAAAGCCGGATCGTCATCGGCGTACCACTGGAGCCGCCACATCTGGACCCCACGACGGGCGCGGCGGCGGCGGTGGACGAGATCACCTATGCCAACATATTTGAAGGTCTGACGCGGCTGACACCCAATGGCACGGTCGCGCCGCAACTGGCCGAGAGCTGGAGCGCGTCTCCGGACGGCCTGTCGTGGACCTTCCACCTCAAGCGCGGCGTGACCTTCAGCGACGGCTCGGCCTTTGATGGCAACACCGTCCGCTATGCCCTGATGCGTATCGTAGCCGAGGGCTCGACCAATGCGCAGAAGGCCCTGTTCACGCCCATCCGTGCGGTGGATGTGATCGACGCCCACACCGTCACCATCCGCCTGTCGCGGCCCGTGGCCAACCTGCCCTATCTGTTGGCGTGGGGCGATGCGGCCATGGTGTCGCCCGCCAGCGCCGCGACCAATGCGACCCAGCCCGTCGGCACCGGCCCCTATCGCCTCGCCCGCTGGCAGCGCGGGGGCGAGCTGGAATTGGTTCGCCGCGAGGATTATTGGGGCCGCGCCCCGCAGACCGACCGCGTAGTGTTCCGCTTTATCGGTGACCCCGCCGCCGCCTTCGCCGCCGTTCGCGCGGGCGATGTGGACGCCTTCCCCAACTATCCGGCACCGGAGACGGTGGGCGAGCTGCGTCGCAATCCCGCCCTGCGGGTGACCCAAGGCCTGTCCGAGGGCAAGGTCATCATGGCGATGAACAACGCCCGCGCACCGTTCAACGACGTCCGCGTGCGCCGCGCCCTGTCCTATGCCATCGACCGCAAGGCCATCATCGACGGGGCCATGTTCGGGTTCGGCCAGCCGATCGGCAGCCATTATTCGCGTCAGGCGTCCGGCTATGTCGATCTGACGGGCCGGTATCCACACGATGTGGAAAAGGCCCGCCAACTGCTGGCCGAGGCAGGCTATCCGAACGGGCTGGACGTGACGCTGCGCATCCCGCCGCGCCCCTATGCCCGCCGCAGTTCCGAGGTACTGGTGTCGCAACTGGCCGAAGCCGGTGTTCGGGTGAAGGTCGAGACGCTGGAATGGGCGCAATGGCTCGATCAGGTGTTTGGCCGCAAGCAGTTCGACCTGACCATCGTCGAGCATGTCGAGCCGATGGATTATGACATTTATGGCCGCAAGGACTACTATTTCGGCTATGACAGCCCGGCGTTTGACGCCCTGTTGGCGCAGGTGAACACCGCGCCGGACGAGGCCACGCGGCTCAAGCTGCTGGGCGACCTTCAGCGCCTGATCGCTGACGATGCGGTCAATGTTTTCCTGTTCCAGTCCTCGCGCATTGGCGTGTCGCGCCAAGGCATAGACGGCCTGTGGATAAATGCCCCCATCGCCGCCAATGACATGACAGGTGTCCACAGCGAAGGCGCGGGCACGACTGCGGCATCCCTCACGGCCTCAAACCTCTCATGGGGCTGGATCATCGCCATTGGCCTGATCGCCGCCCTCGCCTTCAGCGTGTGGAAACTGGGCCCGGCGTGGACAGCCAAGCGGTTGGTCGGCCACGGCCTGACCTTACTCGCGGCATCGGTGGTGATCTTTGGCCTCTTGCAGGTGCTGCCGGGTGATCCCGCCGCCTATATGATGGGCCTGAACGCCAGCCCCGAGGCCATCGCCACCTTACGCGAACAGATGGGGCTGAACGGCGGTCTGATCGAGCGGTATCTGGTGTGGACAGGCGGGCTGCTGCGCGGTGATTTCGGCATCAGCTATACCTATCAGACGCCCGTCACGGCCCTCATCGGAGAGAGGCTGGCCGTCTCCCTGCCGCTGGCCCTGTCTGCGCTGGTGCTGTCGGTGCTGGTCGCCCTGCCCGTCGGTGTGCTGGCCGCCCGCAACCACGGCAAGGCGGCGGACGGCGGCCTGATCGCCCTGATGCAGGCGGGCATAGCCATTCCGAACTTCTGGCTGGGTCTGCTGTTGATCCTGCTGTTTTCCGTCACGCTCGGCTGGCTTCCGGCGGGCGGGTACAGCGGCTGGACCTCGCTCGTCCTGCCCGCCATCGCCCTTGCCGCGCCGCAAGCGGCCATTCTGGCCCGTGTGCTGAGAACCGCCCTGCTGGACACCCTGAACGAGGATTACGTCCGCACCGCCCGCGCCAAGGGCCTTTCGCGCCATGCGGCCCTGATCCGTCACGCCCTGCCCAATGCGTGGATTCCGGTGCTGACGGTGCTGGGGCTGCAAGCGCCCTTCCTACTGGCGGGTGGCGTAGTGATCGAGAACGTCTTTTCCCTGCCCGGCCTTGGCCGTCTGGCCTTCCAGGCCGTCAGCCAGCGCGACCTGATCGTGGTGCAGGGCGTGGTTATGGTGCTGGTCGCCGTGGTGGTGATCGTCAGCCTGTTGGTGGACATCGCCTATGCCGTGGCCGACCCTCGCCAGCGTGACAGCGACAGGAGCGGCCGATGATCTTCGCTGCTTTCGACCGTATTCGCGCCATCCGTCCGCTATCGCTCAAGATCGGGCTGGCGCTGGCTGTTGCCGTGGTGGCAACCACCGTGCTGGCCATGATCTGGACGCCGCAAGACCCGCTGGCGCAGGACACTACCGCCCGCCTGATGGCCCCGTCGGCAGGCCACCTGTTCGGTACCGACGCACTAGGCCGCGATGTGCTGTCACAGGTAATGGCGGGGGCCGCCAACAGTCTGGGCGTTGCGGGCGCAGGCGTAATCATCGGCCTGTTGTTCGGTGTGCCGATGGGCCTTTGGGCCGCCTCGCGCAAGGGTTTTGCCGATGACATCATCATGCGCGGTAGCGACCTTGTGTTTGCCTTCCCGTCGCTGTTGACCGCCGTCATGCTGGCCGCCGCGACGGGGCCGAGCGCCCTCAACGCCGCCATTGCGCTGGGTGTGTTCAACATCCCCGTCTTTCTGCGCATGGTGCGCGGGGCCGGACGCGGCCTGTGGCAGAGGGACTATGTCACCGCCGCCCGCGCGGCGGGTCGATCCAACCTGTCCGTCTCGGTTCAACACATCCTGCCCCATGTTCTGGGCCTGCTCAGCGTTCAGGCCGCGGTGCAGTTCGCCGTGGGCGTGGCCGCCGAAGCGGGCCTGTCCTATCTCGGCCTTGGCGCACAGCCGCCCGCGCCCAGCTGGGGCAGGATGCTGGCCGAGAGCCAGACCCTGATCGGCACGGCCCCGTGGCTGGCCATCTTCCCCGGCCTTGCTATCTTCGTCACCGTGCTGGCGCTCAGCCTGCTGGGCGATGGCCTGCGCGACCGCCTCGACCCGCGCCTGCGTCGGGAGGTTTGAGCATGAGCCTTCTGGACATCCACAACCTGTCGCTGACGCTCGATGGGCGCGCTCTTCTTTCGGACATCAGTCTGTCCGTCGCCGCGGGAGAGATCGTCGCCCTTGTCGGTGAAAGCGGGTCGGGCAAGTCGCTGACCGCCCTGTCGGTGCTGGGCCTCGCCCCCGATCAGGCGCAGATCACCGGCGATATCGTGCTCGAAGGCCAGTCCCTGACCGAACTGGATGACCGTGCGCTACAGGCCATCCGCGGCCGCAACATCGGCATGGTGTTTCAGGAACCGCTGACGGCACTGAACCCTGTCATGCCCATCGGCGATCAGGTAGGCGAGGTGGTGCGCCTGCACACCCGCTGTTCCCGCAGCGAGGGCCGCGCTGCCGCCCGCAAGGCACTGGATGATGCAGGGTTGGCGGCACCGCGCTTTACTCTCGACCTCTATCCGCACCAGCTTTCCGGTGGCCAGCGCCAGCGCGTGGCCATCGCCATGGCCACCGCCCTGCAACCGCGCCTGTTGATCGCCGACGAGGCCACTAGCGCCCTTGATCCCGTCAATCAGGCGCGGGTGCTGGACCTGCTCTGTGCGCGGGCCAAGGAAGGCGGTTCGGGCCTCCTGCTGATCCTGCACGATCTGGCCGTGGCTCGCGAACGAGCTGACCGTGCGGTCGTCATCCGCCAAGGCCGCATCGTCGAGACCGCCCCTGCCGAAGCCTTGGGCCGCGAGGGTCTGACCAGCGACTATGGCCAAGCCCTGCTGCGCGATGCCCTGCACACGCCGCCGCCTCGCCTGCCCGCACCCGACGCGCCGGTGGTGGCGCAAGCTGTGGATGTGGTCCGCACCTATGCCGGTTCGCGCAAACTGTTCGGCAAGGGGCCGCAAATCCGCGCCGTAGAGGGCGTCAGCCTGTCGATCAAACGCGGTGAGAGCGTCGGCCTGATCGGCGAAAGCGGCTGTGGCAAGTCCACCCTGTTACGGGCCTTGGCGGGGTTGGAGGCGGTTCAGGGCGGGCGCGTCCTTATCAACGGCCACGACTGGACCGACAAAACCCGCCAACGCCAGATGCGCCAACGCATCCAGCCCGTTTTTCAGGATCCGGGGGCCAGCCTTGATCCACGCTGGAGCGTTTACCGCTCGCTGTGCGAACCCCTGCATCTGCTCGACACTCCGCCGGAAAATCCTGAGCGCCTCGCCGCCCAAACCTTGGAACAGGTCGGCCTCGACGCCAGCTTCCTCAACCGTCTGCCGCACCAGATGTCGGGCGGCCAACGACAACGGGTGGCGCTCGCCCGCGCCCTGATGACCAAGCCGGATCTGATCGTTCTGGACGAAGCCGTCTCGGCTCTGGATGTGACGGTGCGGGCGCGCATCCTCGACCTGTTGTCCAACCTGACGCACGAACACGGCATCGCCTTGCTGTTCGTCAGCCATGATTTGGAAGTCGTGCGCCGCCTGACCGACCGCCTGCTGGTGATGGAGGCAGGCCGTATCGTCGAGGAAGGCGCGACCCAAACAGTGCTTGCGAACCCCACCCATCCGGCGACACAAAGGCTGGTCACGGCCACGCCGCAACTGAAGCCGCCAGCGGAGCCTGCATCATGAACCGTCGAACCGTTCTCAGCGGAGCCATCATCGGTGCCGCTGCCGCTGCCACAGGTGCCGCCGCACAGGAGACCCGCGTGACCAAGCCCAAGGGACAGACCGGACCGCGCAACCTGATCACCGATGTGGCGGGCCTCAAGATCGGTCAGGCGCACGACGCCAAGGCCCGCACGGGGGTGACCGTCATCCTTGCCGAAACGCCCGCCGTCGCCGCCGTCGATGTGCGCGGCGGTGGTCCCGCAGGCCGCGAAACCGATGTGCTGAAGGCTGAAAATCTGGTGCAGGAGGTGGACGCCATCGTCCTGTCGGGCGGGTCGGTCTATGGCCTCGCCGCCGCCGACGGCATCGCCGCATGGATGGGGATGCGCGGGCGCGGCTATGGCATGGGCGGCGGCGCAGGCGTTCCGCCCTCGCCCATCGTGCCCGCGGCCTGCCTCTATGATCTCGCCAATGGCGGCGACAAACAGTGGGGCATGGACCCGCCCTATCGCCGCTTGGCAGTAGAGGCTCTGGAAGGCGCGGGCGATACCTTCGCCCTCGGCACCGCAGGCGCAGGCTATGGCGCACAGGCGGGTGGTCTGAAGGGCGGCATTGGTTCGGCTTCTTCCGTCACGAGTGACGGCTGGACCGTCGGGGCCATCGCCGCCGTCAACAGCGTCGGCTCGGTCATCGCACCCGACAGCCGCCAGTTCTGGGCCGCCCCCTTCGAGATCGGTAACGAGTTCGGCGGCCTCGGCTCCGCCGACCTGTCCGCCGCCCATGAGGACTGGGGCAGCGCCAAATTCAATCCGCGCCCGCGCGAGAACACGACCCTCGCCGTCGTCGCCACCGATGTCGCGCTCAGCCGCGTTGAATGCCAGCGGCTCGCCATCATGGCGCAGGACGGCCTGTCACGCGCGATCCGTCCGGCCCACGCCCCGTTCGACGGGGATACGGTGTTCGTCCTGTCCACGGGCAAGATCAAAATCGACGATCCGGCCCAGCGCAACATCGCCGTCAGCCGCCTCGGCAACATCGCCGCCGACACCCTCGCCCGCGCCATCGCCCGCGGCGTGTTCGAGGCCACCGCCTATGACGGCACCACCGCGGGCACATGGAAATCGACCGACTGAACCCTATGGGTTGAAGTCGCCGCCGATCGGCCAGACCACCGTCTCTCCGACCTTCAGCCCGGACAGCACTTCCGCCCTGTCCGGCCCGACGCGGCCCAGTTGGATCGAGCGCGTTTCGATGCGACCGTCCGCCTTTCTCAAGCGAAGCTGGGGCCCGCCATTGATCAGGGCCGCAACCGGCACGGATATGGCCTTTTCAGCCTTGTAGAGCGTCAGGCTGACACTGCCGGTCATGCCGATGCGCAAGGTGGATGCATCCTCTGGCGACAGCGGATCCAACCGTACACGCGCCGCAAACTGGGTCTTGTCAGAGGTAGATGAAGCCTCGGCCTCACCCGCCACGCTGATCAGCCGTCCGCTCAGCGTCCGCCCGTTAAAGCCCGGTCCTGTCACATCGGCAGACGTGCCCACCTCCAGCAGCGCCAGATCGGCCTCGTCCACGCGGAACGCCACATCCAGACCATCCATCGCCGCGATCACGCCCAGGCTCTGCCCCGTCGAGACCTTGCCGCCGACCTTGGGGCCATTGTCCTGCCCTGGATTGCTGGATTGGGGACGGACCATGATACCGGCCCTGGGCGCAGTGATGACCGAACTTGCGCCCGCCGTCGCTTCCTTGAGGCGTGTGGCGGCCAGCCCATGCTGGATCAAGCTCACGTCACGCTCGACCCCCGAGCCGCGTGAGCGGGTTGTCTGCAGGTCTTCCTGCGCCGCCACCACGGCTTCGCGGGCCTGACGCAGACTGTTCTGCTGGCTTTCCATTTCGGATCGGGCAATCAGCCCGCGATCATACAGGCGTCTGGCCTCGTCGTGGCGGCGCTCGTTATCCGACAACTGATAGCGGGCGTTTTCCAATGCACGCTCTGCACGTCGCATCTCCGGCCCCGTCGCCCAGACTTGCATTTTCCGGGCGGCTTCTTCGGCTGTCATATAGGCGATGCGGGCCTCGGCCTGGTTGCGCCACACATCGTCGGGGTTCAGCCGGAAAAGCACCTGCCCGGCCTCGACCCTCTCGCCAAAGCGGAAACCGATTTCCAGCACACTGGCATCACCGGGCGACAGCACCTCGACCTGTTCACCCGGCGCGATGCGGCCCGAAAACGACTGGCGGATCACAAACGGTTCTTCGGCGACCACATAGCTAGCCATAGGCGTATCGGCCTGTGGCTCATCCGATCGCGAGAACGCCAGCAGCATGGCCCCCAGGCCGAGCGCCCCCGTCACCGCCAACACCAGGCGCGGACGCCGTTTCAATCTTCCAAGGAAATTTGCCATGTCTCCAGCGTCCTCCCCAACTGTTGGTCCAGTGCGGTGAGCGCATTGGCATAGGCAATGCGCGCCGAAAGCGCCTGCGCATCGGCGGCGCGCAATGTGGATTGCAGGGAAAGCACCTCGAAATTGCTGGCCCTTCCCGCCTGCAAACGCTCGTTGTGGAGTTCGAGGCTGCGCGCGGCCAGATCCTTGGCCCGCAGTGCCGCCTCCAGCTGTCTCCAGCGAGATGCCACCTCGGCCACGGCATCGCGTATCTGGCGCTCCACACGCTCCAGATTTCCTTCATAGCGAAGGTGGGCGGAGTGCACCGATGCCTTGGCGGCCATCACATTGCGCCTGCCCGTGAAATCGCCCAGCGGGATGTTGAGCTGAAGCCCTACGGAGTGGGAACCGACTTCGCGCCCGCCGGTGCCGTCACTGTACCGGTCAAAGCCTGCGCTCAGCGACACATCCCAAAGCCGGTTGTTCCGCGCCAGCTTCTCGGTCATTTCGACCTGTTCCAGACCCAGCTTCTGGACCCGGATGTCCGTGCGGTTTGCCAAGGCAAAGGCGACGGCGGCGTCCTCGTCGATCTCGACCGGCTGCACATCCACCGCATCGACCGCCCGTATCGGTGTGTTCGGTTCCAGCGCCAGAAGGGTCAGCAACTGGGCCTGCGATGCCGTCAGAGCCCGCTCAGTTTCCAACAGTGCCACTTCCTGATTGGCGACATCGGATTGGGTCTGGACGATATCGGCCGCCGCCATACGTCCGGCCTCGATCAGCAATTGGTTGGTTTCCAACAGCTGGCGGCTGCGCTCCAGCCCCATTCGTGCCAGTTCCAACCGCTCCTGTGTCTGGATCAGGTTGCGATAGGCATAGGTGATCTGGTCAACCAGACTGGCAACTGCCTGTTCTTCCTGAAGACGTGAAATCTCGGCCCCGATACGCGCCTGACGCAGCGGCGCCATGTTCACATCCCAACCGGCCCCTCTCAGCAAAGGCTGGCTCAGGGTCATGGAAAAGCCTGTGCTGGCTCCGCCGCGGCCATCAAGCGGCTCATAACGCGACCAGCCGGCAGACACAGATGTACCGACCGGACTGGTCCACCGGATACTGGGCGATACAGTCAGGTCTTCGGTCGCGGGCAGTCCGTCCGACTTGCGGCGGATCGCCGACACCGAAACGCCTGCACTGGGCCAATAGGCACGGTGCGCCAGAAACAGATCGAAACGGTCGATTGCCCGCGCCATGCGCAAGGATCGCAGGTCGCGGTTGTCACGCAGGCCCAGCGCCACCGCTTCTTCCAGGGTGAGATCCAGCACGGCACCCGCCACCTGTCCGCTCCTGGCGAAAGCGGGCACGGGTTCGGTCACCACCAGCAGCGCCGCGACCGCGCATAACCACGCCACAACACTAGTCCGCACGAAGCGCCTCCACTGGCAAAATCCGCGCGGCCGAAACCGCCGGATGGATACCGAAAACCAGCCCGACCGCGCCCGCGATTCCGGTGCCCCAAAGCATGACCGAGGGATCGAATGCGAAGCTGATCGGCAGGACCAGACACCCCAGTGTCGTCATGCCCACACCGGCCAGCGCCCCCAGGAATCCACCACCCAGAGACAGGGCCACGGCCTCGACGATAAAGATGAAAACGATCTCTGAAGGGGTCGCGCCGATGGCCGCCCTCAGACCGATTTCACGTCGGCGCTCCATCACGGACATCAGCATGACGTTCATCACGCCCACGCCGCCGACCAACAGGGACACAGACCCGATGGCGATCAGAATGGCCGACATCAGATTCATCTGGCTTTTCATCGCCTCGATCATTTCGCGCGGGGTGACGGTCTTTACGGGCTGACCCCGCGACTGCATCTGCTTCTGGAGGGCCGCCCCCCATTCGGACGGGTCGATATCCGGCTGGACGCGCACCAGAGCATGGCTGAACCCTTCGCGGGTCATCACCCTGCGTGCGCAGCCAAGACCGATGAAAACCGTCTCGTCGGGCGAAACCGGATTGAGGGCCTGCGGGGCGACAACCGGCAGAATACCGACAACCTGATAGCCGTAGCCGCCGATAAAAGCCTGATCGCCAGGACGGGCACGCGTCTCGCGCGCGGTTCGCGCCCCTATGACGGCAGCCCCGTTACAGCCGTCTATCTGTGTCAGGTCACGCCCTTGCGATACGCCCAGTTTCAACATGTCCAAGGCTTCGGGTGATATGGCCGCAACCGATGCCGATGTCGCCGCATCACCGATGCGCACCGTCGCGCGGCTGACCGCCAGGGGCGCTGTGACTGCCACGCGCGGGTCGGATGCCATCACAGCATGGATCAAGGCCGGCTCCAGCCAGTTCTCGCCCCCCGTATCGGGGCTGATCTGCACCGTATCCACGCCCACGGCCTTGAAGCGGGACATCACCTCTGTACGGGCGATGTGGGCAAAACTCATCAAAGCCACGATAGACGCCGAGCCGATCATCACGCCCAGCAGGGCCAGCAGGGAACGGCGGCCCTGCGAGCGAAGACTGGCCACAGCCTCGCGTGCCAGCTCTGTCCAGACGCCCCCCGCGGAAAACCCCATTCTTCCTAGCCCCTTACCGGCGGAAGAATACGGCCATCACGCATGACGATCCGGTGGTCACAACTGGCTGCCAGTCGGTCGTCGTGGGTGACCATCAGGATGGACACCTGATCGTTCAGGTTGATGTCGCGTAGCAACGACATCACCATCGCCCCGCTCTCGCTGTCCAGATTTCCGGTCGGCTCATCGGCCAGCAGCAGGCGCGGACGGGTGACAAGCGCGCGCGCGATCGCCACGCGCTGACGCTGTCCGCCCGACAACTCTTCGGGCCTGTGGTGTATGCGGTCACCTAGGCCCACCCGCTCCAGCTGGGCGATGGCAGCGTCACGGCGCGCCTTTCGTCCCACAGCACGGTGCACCAGCGGCAGCGCCACATTTTCCCACGCGGTCAGACGTGGCAGCAGATGGAAGGACTGAAACACAAAGCCGATCAGGCGGTTGCGGACCTTGGCCGCTTCATGGGCATCCAGCCCCGATACGCACTGGCCCGCGATCTCGATCTGTCCCTGCTGCGGGCGATCCAGCAAACCGATCAGGTTCAGCAATGTGCTCTTCCCCGATCCTGACGATCCGGTAAGCGCCCACATCCGTCCAGACGGCATGGACAGGCTCACCCGGTCCAGAACCATCGTTCTGGACCGGGCCGGGCCATAGCCATGCGTGATATCGGTTAATCGCAACATGGAGGACCGGCCGGACAGTGGCAGCCGTCCGGCCTTACTCACTTAGTTACGCTCGATATCGACGAGCGAGCTGGCAGCCTTCAGCTTGCCATTGATCTTGCAGTCCTTGGCACCGCCAACGCCCGGAATGGTCACGTTGTTGAAGGTCAGGATACCGTTTGCGTTGTCCCAATCGGCGATAACGTCGCCTTGGCACGAGCTGGTCAGGGTACCGACCGTGAGGTTGCGGATGCGCAGTTTGGTGGCAACGCCGCTGCCCGACGGACCCGGGTTTTCGATTTGGACTTCATGGGCCAGCGCCGGGAAGCTCACCAGACCGCAAAGGCCCAGAGTGCCGCCGCTCAGCGAAGCCGAGGTCAGCCAGGCAATCTTGCCGTCGCTTTCGAAGTAGATCGTGAACGCTGCATTACAGTTCAGTGCAACGGTCTGTTCGACGGCCAGAGTACCGAGCGCCGAGGTGGTGCCCAGGTTCTGATAGGTGCCATGCGGCTGGAAGTTTTGGTCACCAGCGAATGCCGGAGCGCCAACGGCGATGGCAGCAACAGCTGCGAACGAAGCGATGATGCGTTTCATGGAATGTTTCCTCCCAATTGCAACCTCAGATTGAGGTCGAGGTGGAGCATTCCCACAACCTACACGAGAGTCAACATGCAACCTTAGCTTTAAAAATCACCAAATTTTGAAATTCGTGGAAAAGCCTTAAACTATCTATGGTTGTAATCTTGAAAAACATTGGTGCCGATGTTTCGGCGCTAAACTTGAAGCGGCGCTTACCGGTCCACACCCGACTTCTTTTGAGGAGAGAACCGGCAAACCAACGCCTTGATCAATATCGACCGAACGTTAAAGCCTTACCCGAAGCAATATGCGCAGACACGGTGCAGTCTGCTGGCGGGGTTCCTAGACCCGGTAAAATAACGTTGTTGGCCGTGGCGTACGTCGTGCTCCATGACCACGGAATATCGCCACCGCAATAGCCAAGCCCCTTAAGCTTAGTGGCCAGCATAAACACCGTATTTGCGGGACCTGTGCCTCCTGGACCAGGCGAAGAAACGTATAGAGGATAGGGGATGTCTTCGAACGTATAGATCGCGCACAGCCCGAGATATCCGCCTGACAGCGCGATACTAGTCACCCAAGCCGCCGAGCCATCGACCTCGGTATAGATCGTTATGTTTACGCTGCAGTTCAGCGTGATCAGTTCCTGAATGATGAAAGTTCCGGTTAGCGAAGTATATGTACCGGCGGGAAGATAATACTCTGGCCCAGCGGTCGCGCTTTGTGCCGACATCAGTACAAGGGCCGCAGCCCCAGCTTTAAAATGCCCTCTCATACTCAGCCTCCTTGCTCAAATTTATCAACCTAAGGCTGCACAATGAGGCTGTCACAGCTTTCAACAATGTCAACAACTGTAGATTGCAACTGCTTATGAGCACGAAAAAGGGCCCCGCATTCGCAGGGCCCTTAAATCGTCAGTTTATCGAGTGCTACTCGGTGTCGATTTTGACCAATAGAGCCTCGACCTGAACCTGGTCGCCGGCGGTGCAGTTCACCTCTTCGACCACACCGTCGAAGGGCGCGGTCAGGGTGTGTTCCATCTTCATGGCTTCCAGTGTCAGCAGCTTCTGGCCCTTGGTGACAGTGTCGCCTGCGACCACTTCGACCGCGATCACCTTGCCCGGCATGGGGGCGAGGATGGAGCCGGAACCGACACCGCCGTCAGCACCACCCACGGCCCGCCACGGGCGCAGAACGAAACGCTCGCCGCCTTCGTTCAGGACGGCCTGACGCTGGGGCGCGGTGTTGGAAAGGCCCGCCAGTTCAACCGGATAGTCGCGGCCGTGCTGGTCGCTGAGGCGCATGGTCCGGCGCGGGCCCGCGTTCAGG
>NZ_DJFS01000094.1 GCF_002432125.1 Brevundimonas sp. UBA5866 | reverse complement strand
GACCGATCTTTCGCGCGCCCTCGTCGTCGCACACGGCACCGGCACCCGGCGGGGTCGCCAGGGCGGGAGGCAGGCCGATGGCCAGTGCAGGCGTTGTGGAAAGGGGCTGGGTCTCGACAGTCACCGCACCAACATAATCAACCCGGACCGAAAACAAAAAGGCAACAACACAAAAGCCGCGCATCAAATTCGGATAAGCCTGTTTTTTCGTCGTTGCGGGCCGCCGGTATTTATTGTCAGACAACGATGTTTGCCGACGTGAGAGGCCATGCGATATGAAGTCAGGACTTGTCCACACTGATGAGTTGGACATCCATATACTGGAAGCTGGCGAAGGACCGCTGGTCCTGCTGGTGCATGGCTTCCCCGATCTCGCAATCGGATGGCACCATCAGATAAGAGACGTGGCGGCTGCCGGCTATCGTGTCGTGGCCCCGGATATGCGCGGATATGGCGCGACCGGTGGCCCGGCAAGTATGGGTGATTACTCCATATTTTCGCTGGTCGGCGATCTGGTCGCTCTGGTCGAAGTGCTGGGATACCGCCAAGCGGTCGTTGTCGGCCATGACTGGGGTGCCGCTGTGGCCTGGCAGGCGGCCCTGCTGAGGCCCGACATGTTCCATGCCGTAATGGGTCTATCGGTGCCCTTCCAGCCGCGTCGACGGCAGGGACCGCCCACGGCAGTCATGAACTATCTGGCTGAAAAGCATGGTGAGGACCCGCTGTATCTGACGGCTTTCGCCGCACCGGATTCCCACCTGCCGCTGGATGCCGACCCCGAAACGGCATTGAGAAAGATGTTCTGGGCTTTTGACGGCTCGACCCCTGAAGGACAGCGCGCGACGGGGCGGATACCTGCGGGCAAGACGATGTCGGACCTGATTTCCGACGAGGCCACATTGCCCCCGTGGATGCAGGCTGAAGAGTTTGACCGCTATGTGGAGGCGTTCCGCAACGGCGGCTTCGAGCGGCCCCTGCACTGGTATCGCAAGATAGACGCCAACTGGGCACGTACGCGGTGGCTGCAGGGCCGCAAGATCACGGTGCCATCGGTTTTCATGGTCGGAGATCGCGATCCCGTGCGGAACTATGCCGGACATCACGAGGCGGAGATGGCCGAGTGGCTAACGGATCTGCGTTCGGCCACGGTGGTTCCGGGTGCGGGGCACTGGATCCAGCAGGAAAAGCCCCAGGTCGTTACCGAGGCCATTCTAGCCCTTCTTTGGGACCTGTCGATCTAGCGGCGCGGATGCGCGGCCTGATAGGCGTTCAACAGGGCCGCAGCATCGACCTGGGTGTATTTCTGGGTCGTGGACAGGCTGGCGTGACCCAATAGCTCCTGAATGGATCTCAGGTCGGCACCGGCACCCAGCAGATGGGTTGCGAAACTGTGTCTCAGGGCGTGGGGTGTGGCGCTTGCGGGCAGGCCCAGCCGCCCGCGAAGTCTTTGCACGGTGGCTTGGACCTGACGTGCGGACAGGGGGCCCCCGCGTCGGGCGCGAAACAGGGCCTGTTCACCTTCCAGAGGCCAGGGGCAGAGCCGGACATAGTCATCCACCGCATCGCGCACCTGCGGCAGTACCGGTACTATGCGCGTTTTGGATCCCTTGCCGACGATGCGCAGAGTGTCGCCCAAAGGTGTATCCCTGACGCGCAGGGAAAGGCCTTCGGATATACGCAAGCCACATCCGTACAGCAGGGTCAGAACGGCGCGGTCGCGCGCAGCCTCCCACGGTTCCATGTCTGGATCGGCGTCGGGTTCCTGAAGCAGGCCTATGGCCTGATCTTCGGTCACCGGACGCGGCAAGGACGGCTTTACGCGCGGTCCCCGTACGAGGGCCAGCTGCGGCGCGTCTACGCCATGACGGCGGTCGAGATAGCGGTGAAAACCGCGGATGGCCGCCAGCGTCTGGCTGAGCGAGCGGGCGTTCAGGGGATGATCGCCACTGCGTCGTTCGGCTAGATGGGCACGGATTTCGGCAGCCGTGACGGTGCCGAGATCGTGCAGCGTCAAGCCCTCTCCGCGATGGTTCTGCAGAAAGCCGACATAGAGACGGCCGATATGGCCATAGGCCTCCAGGGTGCGCGGCGACAGGCGGCGTTCATGGGCCAGATGGTCCAGCCATTCTCTCAGCGCCTCGTCGGCGCTCAAACGTCCTGAAGCGGCCATCGCTGGGCCATTCGCTCGAAAACGCGGGCGACAAAGGCGATCAGCTCGCAGCCCATTGCCGGTGTGAAGCCCTCGTCCTCTACGGAGCCAAAGGCGCAAAGGGCCGGACGGGACTCTTCCTGGTCGGGGAAGCGGATGTTCATGCGCACCAGAGCGACCGAACGCACATCGCCGTCGGCAGGACCGAACAGATCAAGTCCTGTAAAGTTCGGACCAAGCCAGTTACGGCCATCCTCGCCCAGAAGGGCATCGACCCGGCCCGTTTCCAGCGACTTCCAGCCAAAGGGCACCGTGCCGGGCTTTTCAATGGCGACCGCAGCACCGGCCAGACCGAAACGGGCCTGGGTGGTCATGTCCAACTGGCGGGCCAGTTCGATATGGCCCGTGGCCTCCATCAAATCGAGTGCGGCGACATGGGTCTGGGTCTGGGCGGCGAAATTGGTACGCGAGATTTCTTCGATGAGACGGCGGGCACCGGCCTCGCGCTGGGCGGCGGCCTCCATCTTCGACAGGGCGGCACGGCCGAAGTCCACAACATTGCGGCCTTCGGCCTTCAGGCCCAGCTGCTCCAGAAGTTCGCGGTCTTCGAGCAGGTGCTGGCCGTTCGTCTCAAGCCATGTGCGGACGTCGGGCCAGTGAAGAGGGTCGGTCATGTCGGAGAGGTCTGTTGCCGTGTCCAGAGTTTGAGACATTTGAAGGACCCCTCCGTCATGGGTCGAGCGTTACAGGATGGACTGGCCGGTCTTGCCCCAGTCCGCAAGGAAGGCATCAAGCCCCTTTTCGGTTAATGGGTGCTTTACCAAGTCCTTTAAAACCGCAGGGGGCAGGGTGGCGGCGTCCGCACCGGCGATGGCCGCGGCCTCGACATGGGCGGTGTTACGCAAGGAAGCGGCAAGGATTTCGGTCTCGAAACCCTGGATGTCGTACAGGGCGCGGATCTCTTCGATCAGCAGGCCGCCGTCGGCACCGTGGTCGTCCAGACGCCCGACAAACGGGGAGATGAAGGTGGCACCGGCCTTGGCGGCCAGCATGGCCTGCGCCGCCGAGAAGCACAGGGTCACATTGGTCTTGATGCCGCGCTCGGTGAAGGTGCGGGTGGCGCGCAGGCCATCCCACGTCAGCGGCAGTTTCACGACCACATTCTTGTGGATCGACGCCAGCTTCTCGCCTTCCTTGACCATGGTGTCATAATCGGTGGCGACGGCTTCTGCCGAAATCGGCCCCTCGACGGATGCGCAAATCTCGGCAATGACCTCAGCAATGTTCCGACCTGACTTAGCGATCAAAGAAGGATTGGTGGTGACGCCATCGATCATGCCCGTAGGCAGCAGATCCTTGATGACGGAGACGTCGGCGGTATCGAGAAAGATTTTCATGGCGACCAAGGTAGCGCGGGCGGTGTTCGCGTGAAAGTGGCGTCCGTCCTTGTGCCCCTGCCCGTGCAGGAGGCATTCGATTACGCCGTGCCCGAGGGCATGCAGGTCGCGCGCGGTGATCAGGTGGATGTGCCGCTGGGGCCGCGATTTTTGCGCGGCATCGTCTCCGATGTGTTCGAGACGACCGGATCGAACCGCAAGTTGAAAAGCATTGAACGGGTCGCCGCCGATCCGGCCCTGCCGGAAAAGACACTGGCCTTTGTGGAATGGGCTGCACGCTGGACGCTGAACCCGCCGGGTGAAATGGCCTCGCGGGCACTGAGGGGGCTGAGAGCGCCGCGTCCGCGCCCTGAAAAGCGTGTGCGCCGCGTCGGCATGCGACAGCCGCAGCGCTCCACAGCCGCGCGCACTGCGGTTCTGGAAGCGTTGGGCGATCGCGCCATGACCGGTCCTGATCTGGCCCGCGCGGCGGGTGTATCGACGGGTGTCGTCAAAGGTCTGGTGGACGAGGGCGTGCTGGAGGCCTTCGAGGTGGAGGCTATCGCCGCCTTCGATCCGCCGCGCCCCGATCACGCCCCCGCAACCCTCAATCCGGATCAGTCAGCCTCGGCAAAGGCGATGGCGGGCGCCGCTGTCGGCGGTGGATTTTCGCCGTTCCTGCTCGACGGCATCACCGGTTCGGGCAAGACAGAGACCTATCTGGAGGCGGCGGCCGAACTGCTGGCGGCCAAGCCGGATGCGCAAATCCTTATCCTGTTGCCGGAAATCGCGCTGACGCAGGCCCTGATCGAGCGAATCACCCGCCGATTCGGTGTCGCGCCGGCGGAATGGCACTCGGGCGTCACGCCGCCGCGCCGCCGCCAGGTGTGGGAGGCCGTGCGGGCCGGACGATGCAATATCGTGGTCGGGGCGCGTTCGGCGCTGTTCCTGCCCTATACCAACCTGTCCCTGATTATCGTCGATGAAGAGCACGACGGTTCCTACAAACAGGAAGAAGGGCTGGTCTATCACGGGCGTGATCTGGCCGTCGCGCGGGCGCGCATCGAAGGCGCGACGGTGGTTCTGGCCTCGGCCACGCCATCTCTGGAGACGCTGTGGAATGCGCGTCAGGGCCGCTATCGCTGGCTACAGCTCAAAACCCGTCACGGGGTCGCGGTGCTGCCGGATATTTCGCTGGTCGATCTGCGGCAAAATCCGCCCGATCCGCAGACATGGCTTTCGCACACACTGCGCGAGGAGATCGGGGCCAATCTGCAGAAGGGGGAACAGTCGCTGCTGTTCCTCAACCGCCGTGGCTATGCGCCCGTGGTGCTGTGCCGCGCCTGCGGGCATCGTCTGACGGCCCCCGATACCGACAGCTGGCTGGTGGAGCACCGCTATACGGGGCGGCTGGTCTGTCACCTGACCGGCTTTTCCATGCCCAAGCCCAAGGCCTGTCCGTCCTGCGGGACCGAGGATTCCCTCGTCTCCGTCGGGCCGGGTGTGGAACGGGTCGAGGAAGAGGTGCGCCAGCTTTTCCCCGAGGCCCGCACGGCGGTCTTTTCGTCCGACACCGTGCCGGACGGCGAGGCGGCTCGCGCCCTGATCCAGTCGATGGCCGATGGCGAGATCGACATCCTTGTCGCGACCCAGGCAGCGGCTAAAGGTCACAACTTCCCGCGTCTGACGCTGGTCGGGGTGGTGGATGCGGACCTTGGCCTGCGCGGCGGTGACCTGCGGGCTGCCGAGCGCACCTATCAGCTTCTGGCTCAGGCCACGGGGCGGGCAGGGCGGGCCGACAAGCCGGGCCGTGCGCTTCTCCAGACATGGACGCCCGAGCATCCGGTGCTGGAGGCGCTGGCGGCTAATGACCGCGATGCCTTTGTCGAAGCCGAGATGGGCGAGCGCGAACTGGGCTCCATGCCGCCCTATGGCCGACTGACGGCGTTGATCCTTTCGAGCGAGAACGCCCACGCGCTGGAAAAAACCGCGCGTGAACTGGCTGCCGCCATCCCCAATGCCGAACGGTTGGAGGTCTATGGTCCGGCCGATGCGCCGCTGGCCCTCGTACGCGGGCGTCGCCGCAAGCGCATGCTGGTGCGGGCCGACCGCGACGTGAATGTCCAGGCCTTTCTGCGCGCCTGGCTGTCACGCGTGAAGGTTCCGGCCTCGGTACGTTTGACGGTTGATGTGGACCCTTACAGCTTCCTCTAGGGCCATAGAAAAAGGGCTCCACCTTACGGCGGAGCCCTTCGTCATTTCAGGGAAGGAAAGGGCTTAGCCCTTGGCTTCTTCTTTTTGCTGTTGCGCGATCAGGGCTGCCTCGGCGGCCTCCTTTTTCACGCTGGCGTTCCGCTTCCACATGTTCAGGCCCTCGATCAGGGCCGAGAAGGCCATCGCCGTGTAGATGTAGCCCTTGGGCACGTGGGCGCCGAAGCCGTCAGCGATCAGCACCACACCGATCATCAGCAGGAAGCCCAGGGCCAGCATGACCACGGTCGGGTTCTTGTCGATGAAGTTGGCCAGCGGGTCAGCGGCCAGCAGCATGGTCATAACGGCGATGATGACGGCGACCATCATGATCGGCACGTGTTCGGTCATGCCTACAGCCGTCAGGATCGAGTCAACCGAGAACACCATGTCCAGAAGGATGATCTGGAAAATGGCGGTGCCCACGTTGCTGATAACGATTTCCTTCTTGTTCTTTTCAAGCAGGTCGTCGCTGGGGCGGGTGTCCACGGCATGGTGGATTTCCTTCGTCGCCTTCCAGATCAGGAACAGACCGCCCGCGATGAGGATGAGGTCCTTCCAGGTGAATTCGGTTTCAAATCCTGCACCGACCCAGCCCAGATCGAAGACCGGCTGTGTCAGGCCCAGAATCCAGCCGATGGCGGCCAGCAGGCCCAGACGCATGATTAGGGCGAGGCCGATACCGATACGGCGGGTGCGCTGGCGGTGTTCGGGCGGGAGTTTGTTCGACAGGATCGAGATAAAGATCAGGTTATCGATACCGAGCACGACCTCCATGACCACAAGGGTCATAAGGGCCGCCCAAGCGGCCGGATCTGTCAACAAGGGGGTTATGCTATCGAGCATCGAAATTCCTGAGGTTGGGTGAGGCACGTTCGGTAACGGGACCGTGAGGACTCATCAAGTGGGGTGACCTATGTCTTGTCGTCGCACCTGCGGTACATGGCATTCGGCCCCGTTCATCGACCAAGGTCGGGCCATGACTGCGCGTAAAGAGCGCGGGTGCGGCGTTATCGTTCCGTCTACATTGGTTGCGAGTTGCGGCCTTGCATGGTATTGGCCGCGCGGCTTTGACGAAGGGCGTATCGAAAGATGCGTCCTCGACGTGCTTTCTACAAGCATATCAAGCCCTTGATCGGCGTGGGAAACTGCGGCCGGTTTTGATGCAACGCTCAATATGCGGACCAAACATAAGTGGCGGACGATTTCAGGACGACGGAAGTCGGCGGACGGTATGCTCAGGCACTGTTCGACCTCGCAGAAGATAAGGGCGTGCTGGACGCCGTGCGCGCTGATTTGGCGTCGCTGAAGGCCGCCTGGCTGGAAAGCGCCGACCTGCGCCGTCTGGCAACTTCGCCGGTCATCAGCGCTGACGATCAGGCCAAAGGTCTGGCGGCCATCGCCGACAAGGCCAAATTCAACGCTGTGACCCGCAACCTGTTGGGTCTGGTGGCGAAAAACGGTCGCGCAGTTGATCTGCCGGGCATTATCGCTGGTTTCGAGGCTCTGTATGCCAAGAAGACTGGCGTTGTTGCTGCCGAGGTCATCTCGGCGGTGGAACTGACCGCTGCCCAATTTAAAAAGATTCAATCGGAGCTGCGCGCCGCCCTCGGCCGTGACCCCGAGCTGACCACCCGCGTCGACCCGTCGATCCTGGGTGGTCTGAAGGTTAAGGTCGGATCGAAGCTGTTCGATGCTTCGCTGAAGATCAAGCTTGACCAAATGACCTATGCGCTGAAGCGCGCCTAACGCCCGCACGAACTTACAGAGATCAGTCGGGCCGCAAGGTCCGCACCGAAGACGAAAGCCAGAGAGCTCAACATGGATATCCGCGCCGCCGAAATCTCGGCCATTCTTAAGTCGCAGATCGCCAATTTCGGCGTGGAAGCCGACGTTTCTGACGTCGGTCAGGTGCTGTCGGTTGGCGACGGCATTGCCCGCGTTCACGGCCTGGACAATGTCCAAGCCGGTGAAATGGTGGAATTCACCAAGGCTGGCGTGAAGGGCATGGCCCTGAACCTGGAACGCGACAACGTCGGCGTCGTGATCTTCGGCACCGACGCCGAGATCTCGGAAGGCGACGACGTTCGCCGTCTGGGCGAAATCGTGGACGTGCCGGTCGGCAAGGGCCTGCTGGGTCGCGTCGTGAACCCGCTGGGCGAGCCGATCGACGGCAAGGGCCCGATCGAGTTCACCGAGCGCCGCCGCGTTGACGTGAAGGCTCCGGGCATCATCCCCCGTAAGTCGGTTCACGAGCCGATGCAGACCGGCCTGAAGTCGATCGACACCCTGATCCCGATCGGCCGTGGCCAGCGTGAGCTGNNGAGCTGATCATCGGTGACCGTCAGGTCGGCAAGACCGCCGTCGCCGTCGACACCATCCTGAACCAGAAGCCGCTGAACAAGTCGGACGACGAGTCGCAGAAGCTGTACTGCATCTACGTCGCCGTCGGCCAAAAGCGTTCGACCGTCGCCCAGATCGTGAAGACCCTCGAAGAGTCGGGCGCTCTGGAATACACCATCGTTGTGGCCGCTACCGCTTCGGAACCGGCTCCGCTGCAGTTCCTGGCTCCGTTCGCCGGTACCGCCATGGGCGAGTTCTTCCGCGACAACGGCATGCACGGCCTGATCGTCTATGACGACCTGTCCAAGCAAGCTGTGGCCTACCGTCAGATGTCGCTGCTGCTGCGTCGTCCGCCGGGCCGTGAAGCCTACCCGGGCGACGTCTTCTACCTGCACTCGCGTCTGCTGGAGCGTTCGGCCAAGCTGAACGGCGACTACGGCTCGGGCTCGCTGACCGCCCTGCCGATCATCGAAACCCAGGCTAACGACGTGTCGGCCTACATCCCGACCAACGTGATCTCGATCACCGACGGCCAGATCTTCCTGGAATCGGACCTGTTCTACCAAGGCATCCGTCCGGCTGTGAACGTCGGTATCTCGGTGTCGCGCGTGGGCTCGTCGGCTCAAACCAAGGCCATGAAGAAGGTCGCTGGCCCGATTAAGGGCGAGCTGGCCCAGTATCGTGAAATGGCCGCCTTCGCGAAGTTCGGTTCGGACCTCGACGTCTCGACCCAGAAGCTGCTGGCCCGCGGCGCTCGCCTGACCGAGCTGCTGAAGCAGCCGCAGTACGCTCCGCTGACCATGGAAGAGCAGGTTGTGTCGGTTTACGCCGGTACCCGTGGCTACCTGGACGGCATCGCTGTTGGTGACGTTGGCCGTTTCGAAAAGGAACTGCTGGCCCGCGTGCACGCCAACAACGCGTCGCTGCTGGAAGGCATCCGCACCAAGAAGGACCTGACCGCCGAGCTCGAAGCCGAGCTGAAGGGCGTGCTGGAAGCCTTCGTCAAGACCTTCGCCTAACCCGAGCCCCAACCGAAGCGAGAGTAACGCCGGATGGCCAGCCTCAAGGAAATGCGCGATCGGATCGGAAGCGTTAAGTCGACGCAGAAGATCACGAAAGCCCTGAACATGGTCGCCGCGGCCAAGCTGAAGCGTGCACAGGAGCAGGCTGAAAACGCCCGCCCCTACGCCCAGCGTATGGCTTCGGTGATCGCTAACCTGGCCGCCGGCGTGCAAGGTGCGGATGCTCCGCGCCTTCTCGCCGGAACCGGCGAGGATCAACGCTACCTGATCGTGGTGGCCACGGCGGACAAGGGTCTGGCCGGCGGCTTCTCCTCGAACGTGATCAAGGCCGCGCGCGAGCGCATCAACAGCCTGATCGCACAAGGCAAAGACGTTAAGATCATCGCCGTGGGCCGCAAGTCCCGCGACCAACTGGCCCGCCTGTACGGCGAGAAGCTGGTTCGCACCTTCGAACTGTCGGAACACAAGACCGTCGGTCTGCACTCGGCCCAGCCGATTGCCGAACTGATCGCCGAAATGTTCGAGAACGGCGAGGCCGATGTGGTCCAGCTGTTCTACAGCCAGTTCAAGTCGGTGATCTCGCAGGTCCCGACCGGCGCCCAGCTGGTCCCGGCCGAGATCGAGCAGGCTCCGGCGGCCGACGCCGCCACGGCTCTGTACGAGTACGAGCCGTCGGAAGAGGAAATCCTCGAGACCCTGCTGCCGCGTAACCTGACGACCCAGATCCTGGCGGCGCTGCTGGAAAACCAAGCGGGCTTCTTTGGCTCGCAGATGGCTGCGATGGATAACGCTACGCGTAACGCGGGCGACCTCATCAATGCCCTGACCCTGCAGTACAACCGTAAACGTCAGGCCCAGATCACCACCGAGCTGATCGAGATCATCGCTGGCGCCGAAGCCATCTGATCCCGAACGACACCATTCCGAACCGGACACACCCATGACCGACGCCACCGCTCCGAAGAAACCCGCCGCCAAGAAGCCGGCTGCCAAGAAGACCGCTGCCGCCGCCACCGCCGTTGCTGGCCAGGGCAAGATCGCCCAGGTCATCGGCGCCGTTGTCGACGTCGAGTTCGAAGGCCAGCTTCCGGCCATCCTGAACGCTCTGGAAACCCAGAACATCGACCAGAAGACCGGCGAGCCGTTCACCCTGGTTCTCGAGGTTGCCCAGCACCTCGGCGAGAACATGGTCCGCGCCATCGCCATGGACACCACCGAAGGCCTGACCCGTGGTCAAGCCGTCGTGGACACCGGCAAGTCGATCATGGCTCCGGTCGGTCCTGGCACCCTCGGCCGCATCATGAACGTCGTCGGTCAGCCGATCGACGAAGCTGGCCCGATTCAGACCACCGAATACCGTCCGATCCACAAGGACGCTCCGACCTTCGACCAACAGTCGACCTCGGCTGAAATCCTGGTCACCGGCATCAAGGTCATCGACCTGATCTGCCCGTACACCAAGGGTGGTAAGATCGGCCTGTTCGGCGGCGCTGGCGTGGGCAAGACCGTGACCATGCAGGAACTGATCAACAACATCGCCAAGGCTTACGGCGGTTATTCGGTTCTGGCCGGTGTGGGTGAACGTACCCGCGAAGGTAACGACCTGTACCACGAAATGATCGAGTCGAACGTGAACGTCGACCCGAAGGAAAACAACGGTTCGACCGTCGGCTCCAAGTGCGCCCTCGTGTACGGCCAAATGAACGAACCGCCGGGCGCCCGTGCTCGCGTGGCTCTGACCGGCCTGTCGATCGCGGAATACTTCCGCGACGAAGAAGGCAAGGACGTGCTGCTGTTCGTCGACAACATCTACCGCTTCACCCAAGCCGGTTCGGAAGTGTCGGCTCTGCTGGGCCGTATCCCGTCGGCCGTGGGCTATCAGCCGACGCTGGCGACCGAAATGGGTAACCTGCAAGAGCGCATCACCTCGACCAAGAAGGGCTCGATCACCTCGGTTCAGGCCATCTACGTGCCGGCCGACGACCTGACCGACCCGGCTCCGGCCGGTACCTTCGCCCACTTGGACGCCACGACCGTTCTGAACCGCGACATCGCGGCTCAGGCTATCTTCCCGGCCGTGGACCCGCTGGACTCGACCTCGCGTATCATGGACCCGCTGGTCATCGGTGAAGAACACTACACCGTCGCCCGTCGCGTTCAGGAAATCCTGCAACAGTACAAGGCGCTGAAGGACATCATCGCCATCCTGGGCATGGACGAACTGTCGGAAGACGACAAGCTGGTCGTGGCTCGCGCCCGTAAGATCCAGCGCTTCCTGTCGCAGCCGTTCCACGTGGCCGAGCAGTTCACGAACACCCCGGGTGCCTTCGTCGAGCTGAAGGACACCATCCGTTCGTTCAAGGCTATCTGCGACGGCGAATACGACCACCTGCCGGAAGCCGCCTTCTACATGGTCGGCCCGATCGAGGAAGTGGTCGCCAAGGCCGAGAAGATGGCTGCCGAGGCCTAATAGCGATGCTGGAGCGGGCTTTGCGGATCGAGGATTGTGTCAACGACATCTGCCCTTGGTCCGGAAAGCCTGTCTCTGCTGACTCTCTGACCCTGTATCGCGGCAAGGTCGTCGGATTTTGTAATCCGGGTTGCCGCGATAAGTTCGAGGCCGCAACGAACATGTTTGACGCGGCTGTGAACCCCACTATGGAAGCCTGATATGGCCGGAAAGCTGAACTTCTCCCTCGTCGCCCCGGAACGCGAAATCTTCGCGGGCCAAGTCGATCAGGTCGATGCACCGGGTGTCGAAGGCGACTTCGGCGTCCTGCCGGGCCACGCCCCGTTCATGACCACGCTGCGCGAAGGCGTGATCACGATCTACGAAGGCAACGCCCGCCGTCGCTTCGACGTCAAAGGCGGTTTCGCCGACGTCAACGCCGAGGGTCTGACGATCCTCGCCGAAGAGGCTTCGGAAATTGTCGCCTAAGGCACGATCCGGACTGAAATAGAAAAGGCCCCCGTCATCGCTGACGGGGGCCTTTTTCTTTGAACCATGCACGGATCAGCGGGCGAGGTGCCGGAAGGCCGCGACCACGCCCTCATAGGCCTCGCGCTTGAACGGCACGATCAGGTCCAGCGCTTCGTGCAGGTCCGCCCAGCGCCATTCCTCGAACTCGACCTCATCGTCGGCGAACAGGTCGATCTCGCTGTCCGGTCCGGTCATGCGGAAGGCGAACCACATCTGGCGCTGGCCCTTGAAGCCGCGCCAGGCCTTGGGGCCCTGCAAGTGATCGGGAAAATCATAAAAGACCCAGCTGTCCGTACGGCCCAGCAGTTCGGCACTGGTGACGCCCGTCTCTTCTTTCAATTCGCGGCGCGCAGCGGCTTCCAGATCCTCGCCGTCATCGACTCCGCCTTGGGGGAACTGCCAGTTGTAGGGGCCGGGAGTATTGGCTCGGCGACCAAGCCAGACCTTACCCTCGGTATTGAACAGGACCACCCCAACGTTGGGGCGGTAAACATTTGGATCACGCGTCATACAGGCAGGCTAACGTGCTGCGGGTTTCCCGACCAGTCGTAACCGGACCTTAAAGCGAATGGTTCAGCTTGTTTGCATGCATAGACGTGCCTTCATCATTGCCGGGCTTCTCCTGCCGCCTCTAGGCTCGACCGCCCATGCCGGACCGAAGGCCGAAAAGGCGCCCGAGGGCGGCGAGTTGCCTATGGCGCTGGCGACCGCAACGGTTATCCGAAGCCGTGGCGGGCGCGCGATCATGTCTGTTGAAAGCACGCTGGTCATCGCTGACGGCGCGCTGATGGAAAGAGCCCGCCTGTCGCGCCCGCGGCTGAATGCGGCTTTCAACGAGGCCGTGCGCGTAGAAGCCAACCGTATGCTGCCTGATACGGTACCTGATCTGGAAGCCCTGACCCGCGCCCTGCAACGGGCGACGGATCGGGTACTGGGTCGTCAGGGTGCCCGTGTGCTGCTTGGCACAGTGATGGTGATTTAAGGCGCGGTCAGTCCTTGGTCGGATCAGGGCGGCTGCTGTCGCCATAGGTGAGGGCCAGGAACACGTCTTCAAGATCCGGATCTTCGGTCGTGATGTCGCGGATGGAGATGCCCGCGCCGCGTACGGCGGACAGCACCGCCTCTACGCTCGATTCACCCGTGCGGTAGGTCACGGCAAAAGCCCCGTTCGAGCGGGCGGAGACGGTGAAACCATCCAGATCGGGCAGGGTGGAAATCGGGTCTTCCGGCACCACCACCACATTGCGTGTGTCCAGGCGGCGCAGCAGTTGCTGGGTCGGTTCGCAGGTGACCACCTCGCCGCGATTGACGATGGCGATGGTGTCGCACAGCTCCTGAGCTTCTTCGAGGTAGTGGGTCGTCAGGATGACCGTGACGCCTTCCTCGTTGATCTTGCGGACATAGTCCCAAAGTTGGCGACGCAGTTCGACGTCAACGCCCGCTGTCGGCTCATCGAGGATCAGCACGGGCGGATTGTGGACCAGCGCCTTGGCCACCATCAGGCGGCGCTTCATGCCCCCCGAAAGCTGGCGCACATAGGCATTGGCCTTGTCCGACAGGCCAAGAGCGGCCAGCAGTTCGTCCGAGCGGCGCTCGTTCGCGGGCACGCCATAGAAGCCCGCCTGCACCTCAAGGCTTTCGCGCGGGGTGAAGAAGACGTCGGCGACGATTTCCTGCGGCACCACGCCCAGGGCCGAGCGGACATCGCGTGAATGGGTATCGATGTCGCGGTCCCAGATTTTGACCGAGCCCTCGGACTTGTTGACCACGCCGGCGATGATGTTGATCAGCGTCGATTTGCCCGCACCGTTGGGCCCCAGCAGGCCGAACATCGAGCCGCGTTTGACCGTCAGGTCCACGCCACGCAGGGCAACCTTGGCCGGTGCCTTGCCATTGCCCTTGTAGGTCTTTTTCAGGCCACGGACTTCGATGGCGTTTTCGGGCAGGGCGTTGGCAGCGGTCATGCAGCGGACTTTACATCAGGGTGTGTGACGGATCGTCCCGATAGGTAGGGACGAAAGGCCGCATAGCAAAGCCGTCAAATCAGAAAAAGGTCTGACAAGTGTGCTTGACATAGTGCGAGTTGGGTGTGTAAAGGTTGATTGACACATAGACAAGTACTCTGGACAAAACCAATGACCCTTTCTGCTCCTGTATCGAACAATGTTTCCGCCAAGCGCTCGCCCAGACTGCGCACCTTCGGCTTCATCGCTCTAGGGTTCTGTGCCTTGGGTTATGCCGGTTTCGTGGCCTCGTTCTTTGCGATCAAGGCTTCCTATGTCTCGATGGCTGTCGGCCTGACGATGGCGGGTGTTTTCGGTGTGGTGGGTGAAGCCGGCCTGTGGATCGGTGCGGCCTGCCTGGGTCTGAGCTTCTATGCCCGCCGCCGCGAGAAGCTGGCGCGTTGGTTCGGTCGCGTGAAGGGCAATCTTGCCCGGTCCAGCTGACGACAGGGGCGCGCTGGCGGTTTGACCTCGCCGCACTGTAAGCCTAGGAAGGCGCAAACGCCTTCCCGAGGATTTAGCCATGCCGCCGCGCCACTCTGACGCCCTTATCCCTCAAGCTGAAGAAATTCTGGTCACGCAGAAACGCGTTGCCTGCGATGGCGGCGGCGGTGCTCTGGGGCACCCTCTGGTTTATCTGGAAATGGGTGAGGACACCTCGGTGGAATGCACCTATTGCGACCGCCGTTTCGTTCTGTCGGCAAACCACCACGACGAGATCGAATACCTCGATCCTGCGGCACGTCCGCCGGAAGCGCACTGAGCCCTTTCGCCACTTTTCCGGTTTACAAGCGTTAGGCAGTTCATGCGTTACCTACACACTATGGTCCGCGTTAAGGACCTCGACGCCTCCATGCATTTCTACCGTGATCTGCTCGGACTGGTCGAAACACGCCGTATCGAAAATGAAGCGGGTCGCTTTACCCTCGTCTATCTGGCCGCGCCGGAAGATGAAGGCCGCGCCCGCGCCGAAAAGCAGCCTGAAGTCGAGCTGACCTATAACTGGGACACCGAAGACTATGACGGCGGCCGCAACTTCGGCCACCTCGCCTTCGAGGTCGATGACATCTATGCGGCCTGCGAAAAGCTGGCTGCGGGTGGCGTAACCATCAACCGCCCGCCGCGTGACGGCTGGATGGCCTTCATCCGGTCGCCGGACAACATCTCGATCGAGCTGTTGCAAAAGGGCGAACGACTGGCTCCGGCGGAGCCGTGGGCGTCCATGCCCAATACGGGCGTCTGGTAATGGCGATGGCGCATGGAGTTATCCGCAAGGGCCTGACGGTAGCGGCAATCGCCACCGCAATGGCCGCTCTGACTGCATGCGCCTCGGTCACCGAGACCAATCCCGCACGGACGGCGACGGACATGTTGCTCGTCAACCGTGCTGCGGAACGCGCCGTCGAAGGCTTGACCCTGCCGATCCCGCAAGGGGCGCGGGTCTATGTCGACGAAACCTATTTCGTCGCCGAGAACGCCAAATACGCGATCAGTGCCATACGGGCCGCCCTGTCCGAGGCGGGCTATGCGATCGTGCGCGAGCGCGGCGAATCCGACGCGGTATTCGAGGTCCGCGCTACGGCCCTGTCGCTGGAGCAGATGCGTCGCGTCTTCGGCATTCCTGACATGCGCGTGCCGATCAACGAGGCGCTGAACGTCGTCTCCATCCCGGAGGTGTCGATCTATTCGAACCGCGACCGGATGGGCGTGGCCGAGTTTTCGGGCTTTATCTATGACACCCGTACAGGTCTGCCGCTGGGGGCAGTGACCCCGATGATCGGCCAGTACAAGATCCGCAGCCACAAGGCCCTGATGATGATCACCTGGGGCCAGCAGCTGGCCCAGCCGGGCGAGCGTGATCCGGGTTCCAGCTGGCGCGAATTCTGATTTCCGTCAGGTAAGCTTATCTGCTTTTAGGCCGCGACAGGGGCAATGGCTCATGTTAGGGCACGGTTGAGCATAAGCCGCTGTAGATCTCCTAGCCGCAGAGCTGCCCTTGTCGTTTTTCCATGCCGGTCCCGCCCCCAAAGGCAGTGGCCCCCGCTCCGGGGCCCTGCGTGATGGACTGTATCTGACGCCGGGGATGAAGGTCGGCCTGTTCGGTGGGTCGTTCAATCCTGCCCACGACGGTCATGCCCATGTCGCCGAAACGGCCATGCGCCGCCTCGGTCTGGATCGTGTGGTCTGGCTGGTCTCTCCGCAGAATCCGCTGAAATCCACGCATGAGATGGCACCGCTGGAAGAGCGTATGCAGTCCGCGCGCGAGGTCGCCCAGACGGTCGGTCCGAACATGATTGTTTCGGATGTCGAGACCCGTATCGGCACCCAATGGACCATCGATACGCTTAGAACTTTGGTCGCGCGTCATCCGGGCGTGAACTTTGTCTGGCTGATGGGGTCGGACAACCTTGCCGGCTTCCATCGCTGGCGGGGCTGGACCGACATCATGCGGTTGATGCCGATGGCGGTCATCGCCCGCCCCGGAAGCCTGCTGGACAGCCGTTCTGCGCCCGCGGCGGTACGGTTTGGACGGTTCCGCATACCGTCACACGAGGCGGGGCTTCTACCCAGTCTCGAAGCCCCTGCCTGGACCTATCTGGTCGCGCCGTTGAACCCGCGATCCTCCACCGCGATCCGCGCGGCCCGCAAGCGAACCGCGCAGGACGGGTGACGTTATCCGCAGGCCGTGCTATAGTAGGGCTTTGGTAAACCCTATTGGAGCCCTCCGCTGAGCCCCCAATCCGCGCACGATGCGCACGACGTCACTGCCCAGACGGCAGAGCGTGATACGGACGCCCTCGATCCCCTCCATTCGGACGCGGGCGAGTTTGACGACGAGTCCAACGAGGATGACGCTGGTGACCGCCAGCCTCTGCCGACCGGCGCGACCGAGTTGGAAAACGCCATTCTGGCCAAACTTGATTTCGACAAGGCACAGGACATCGTCCTGATCGACCTGCGCGGCAAGAGCCCGATGTCCGACGCCATGATCGTGGCTTCGGGCCGCTCGCACCGTCACGTCGGTGCTCTGGCCGACCACCTGCTGCGCCTGTTCAAGGAACAGGGCCTCGGCAAGGTGAAGGTCGAGGGCCTGCCGCACTGCGACTGGGTGCTGCTGGATGCCGGTGACGTGATCGTTCACCTGTTCCGTCCGGAAGTCCGCACCTTCTACAACATCGAAAAGATCTGGGCCGTCGACAGCGCACACCGTGGCGCTGGCCGTAACTGACCCAGACGGACGTTAGGCCATGAAGCTGGCGATTGCCGCCATCGGCAAGCCGGGCCGCGGGCCCGAAGCCACTCTGGCAGACGACTATGCCCGGCGGGCGACCCTTGCGGGTCGGCCGCTGGGGCTAGGCCCCCTCGAACTGATTGATCTTGAGCCGCGCAAGGCGGGCAAGGGACCGGAAGCCGAGCTTTTGCTGGCCGCCGCCGAGGGCGCGCATCTGATCGCCTGTGATGAACGCGGCAAGGCCTATTCCAGCCGTGCCTTTGCCGAACACATCGGCAATCTTCGCGACCAGGGCGAGCGCAGGCTGGTGTTTGTGATCGGCGGCGCGGACGGGCTGGACCCGCGCGTGCGCGAGGTGGCCCGCTCGACTTTGGCGTTCGGTCCCCAGACATGGCCGCATGCCTTGGCCCGCGCCATGTTGGCGGAACAGGTCTATAGGGCCGTGACGATCCTGTCCGGATCACCTTATCATCGGGACTGATGACCCGATCCGCTCTCCTCATTGTGGCGACAGGTGCACTGGTGCTGGCAACGGCAGGCGTGGTCTACAGTGCGCGCGCGCCACAGAGCGAAGAGCTGGCGCGGCTGAATGCGGAATACCGTGATGAGTTGGCCCGCGCCCGTCGCCTTCGCGCCGAGGCAGCGCAGGCCGCCGAAGATCTGGTGTCGCTGGATGCGCAGTTGGTGGCCTTGCGTGGCGAGGAGGCTGCCGATGACCTGCAGATGGAAGCCCAACGCGCCCGTCTGAAAGAGCTGGGAGAACGCGAGGCGCATCTGCTGGCGCAGATGTCACGTGAAGGCGCGGCGCAGGGGCGTCTCCTGTCGGCCCTGCAGATGATGTCGCGCAAGCCGCCACCGCCGCTGCTGGTTCCGGCCGAGCGGGCGCGCGATACGGTGCGCGCCAATATCATGATCCGTGCCATGACGCCTGAAATCCAGAAACGCACCAGCGTGCTGGTGGAGCGTCAGGAAGAGATCAACCGCATCCGTCGCCTTGCGGCCCTGTCCAGCGAGAAGCTCTTTACGGTTGAAAGTGCCCAGAACCAGAGACGCGCGGAGATCGAAAACCTGACCGCGCGAAAGACGGCGCTGCGGGCTGTCCTGCGGGCCGAGGCATCACGGGCCGAACGCGCCACCGCAGCGCTGGAGGCGCGCATCCGCGAGGTGGGCGGTGCCGTGCCGTCGGTCGATGACCGTCCTGCCGAAACCGTGTCCCGTCATCCGGCAGGGCGCGAGCGTCTGGTGCGTCCGCTTCAGGCGGTGCCGGCCCAAAAATACGGCCAGGGCTCTGTGGGCTGGCGCTGGCAGGCGGCGAACTCCACAGTCTCGGCTCCGGCTCCGGGCCGTGTCTTGTTTGCGGGGCAGATGCGTGAATGGGGCGAGATCGTCATTCTGGACCTCGGGCCGGGCTGGCGTGCGGTGCTGGCGGGGATGGACAATGTCGATGTCGAAGTCGGACAGCGCGTGGCCGAAGGGCAGGTGCTTGGCCGTACGGGCGATGATGGTGAGGCCTATTTCGAGCTGAGGCGTGGCGAGCGCCCGATCGACCCTGCGCCCTGGATGGACTGATCCCGCAGGATTTTGTTCGCACAACACGCGAAACCTGCAAAAAATCCGGTGTCTACCGATTGTAAGCTGGCCGGTTGCGCGTCAGGATCACATCGAATGGTTTTCGGTCGCCCCCGGTGGCCGCAGGAAAGAAGACGAATGCGTAAATTGCTTCTCGTGGGCTGCGCGGCCCTGGTCCTGGGTGGTTCCGCGGCGGCTGTGGCCAGCCAGACCCCACGCAACGAGACATTCCGCATGCTGGAATTGTTCGGCGATGTTCTGGGCATCGTCGAGCAGGTCTATGTCGTTCCTGTCGATAACAAGAAGCTGATCGAAGCGGCGCTGTCGGGCATGATGACGGCCCTGGATCCGCACTCCAACTATCTGGCTCCCAAGGCCTATGGCGATCTGCGTGAACGCACCGAAGGCCAGTATTCGGGTGTCGGCCTGACGATTTCCGCTGACGGTCCGCTGATCAAGGTCGTCTCGCCGATGGACGAAAGCCCTGCGGCCCGTGCTGGCGTGCAGGCAGGCGACGTCATCAGCGCCATCAACGGCCAGTCCACGGCCGGCATGACCGTCAGCGATGTGTCCGACAAACTGCGCGGCGCTGCCGGTACGTCGATCAAGGTCACCTTCCTGCGCGATGGCGAGGATGCCCGCGAGGTCGAACTGACCCGTGAAGTCATCAAGGTAAACTCGGTCTCGGGCCGTATTGAAGGCGATTATGGCTATCTGCGTATCTCGCTGTTCAACGAGAATACCGAACGCGAGCTGATCGAGAACATCAACAAGCTGAAGGCCGAGAAGCCAGCCCTGAAGGGCTTCATCCTTGATCTGCGCAACAATGGTGGCGGTCTTCTGACGGCGGCCGTGGCCGTCTCGGATGCCTTCCTCGAGCGCGGCGAGATCGTCAGCCAGCGTGGTCGCAAGCCCGAGAACATCGAGCGTTGGTGGGCCAAGCCCGGCGATCTGACGGGCGGTCTGCCGCTGGTTGTTCTGATCAACTATGGCTCGGCCTCGGCTTCGGAGATCGTCGCCGGTGCCCTGAAGGATCATGAACGCGCGACGGTCGTGGGCCTGACCTCTTTCGGCAAGGGTTCGGTACAGACCGTTATTCCCCTGCGTGGCGGTCAGGACGGTGCCGTGTCCATTACGACGGCCCGTTATTTCACCCCTTCGGGCCGCTCAATCCAGAAGATCGGTATCGAGCCTGATCTGGAAGTCGCCCGCAGCGAGAGCGAAGCCAAGGTTATTGCCCGTTCCAGCTTCATCTATTCGGAAGCGGCCTATGCGACGGCGCTGGATTCTTCCATCGGTGCCGAGCGTCGTGGTCCGCATACACCCAATGAAGCGCCGGGTGCCGACTATGACAAGGATGCCGACTATCAGCTGCAGCGCGCAATGGATGTGCTGAAGGTTGGCGGCGATCTGTCCAAACTGCCGCCTCCGCCGCAGGGCATTATCGTGCACACGGGTGAAGAGCCCGCCGTGACCGTCGAGCCGGAAATCAAGCCGGATCAGGACTAATCGAGCGCTGTTCCGGCTTTTGTCCAACGTGGTGAATAAACGTTAGGCTTTCTTAACCCCGACGTGGCTTGATCATGGGTGAAGGTTGCCGTCCGTGCGGCAGCTCCCCCCATGACTGATCGAGCATTGCTGTGACCATGTTCGCTAAGCGACAATCTGCGCTTGCCGCTGCGGCGGGAACACCGACGCAGTCGCGTATGGAACGTATCAGCCAAGCCCTCTTGGCTCGCCCGCAAGTAATTGTCGGGGCGGCAGGCTTGTGCGTGGTCGGTGCTGTGGCACTCGTCATCGCCCTGGTCGGAGACGAGCGGGCCGGCATGCCCTCGGCCCGCGTGCGGCTGACGGCCGAGAAATCCCCGATCGAGGTGGCCAGCGGTCAGGACGTCTTCGGCTTCTCGGGCATGGACCTGTATCAGGACGCCGCCATTGAAGGTCTCGAGGGTGAGGGGATGGCGGGTTCGGACGAAGCCATCATCACCCTGCCGGATGGAGCCAGTGTATCTTCGAGCGGCACGTTCTCGGCCCCCGTGCGTCAGCCGGACCCGTTGCCCGCAGCCCCCATTGCCGGATTGCATCAACCGGGCCCGGAAGGTCCGCTGCCGCGTATCGCCGCCGATGGCCGTGTTCCGGCGCAGGCCTATGCCCGCCCGTTCCGTCCGAACGGTAAGCCGACCGTCGCCTTGGTCGTGGGCGGTCTGGGCCTGAACGCAGTGACCACCCGCGCCGCGATCGAACGCCTGCCCGCCGAGGTGACCCTCAGCTTTGTGCCCTATGCCGATGGCCTGCAGCGCTGGATCGACATGGCCCGCTCCTATGGCCACGAGGTTCTGCTGGAACTGCCGATGGAGCCGACCGGCTATCCCAACAATGACCCCGGTCCCTACACCCTGCTGGCCAACAGTTCGGCGGATGATGTGTCCGTCAAGCTGGACTGGCTGCTGTCGCGGGCCGTTGGCTACTATGGCGTGACCAACTATCTGGGGGATCGTTTCGCCGGTGCGGAAGGCCCGACCGGCGCGATGATGTCGCAACTGCGCCAGCGCGGTCTGGCGTTCCTTGATGATGGGACTCTGTCGGGCCGTCCGGGGGCATTCGCCCGCGCGACGGCTGACCGGATCATTGACGAGGACCAGTCACCAGCCTCCATCCTGCGTCAGCTCCACGCCCTTGAGGTCCAGGCCAAGACCGATGGCAGCGCCTTCGGCAGCGGCTTCAGCTATCCTGTGACGGTCGAGACGGCGGCCCGCTGGGTCGCCGGTCTGGAGCAGCGCGGTATCCAACTGGCGCCCGCATCGGCCATGACCCGACGCGGACGCTCGTCCTGATCCCCTAGCGTTCTGCCGCCTGAGGCATGGGCCTGAGGTCCAGCATGCGGAACAGGGCGTCGTCCTGATCTTCCTCGGGGTTGGGGGTGGTCAGTAGTTTGCCGCCCACAAAGATGGAGTTGGCACCGGCCAGGAAGCACAGGGCCTGCATTTCCTCGCTCATACCCTCACGTCCGGCGGACAGTCGCACCATTGATTTCGGGCAGACCAGACGTGCCACGGCGACAGTGCGAACGAACTCGACAGGGTGGATTTCGCCTTCTTTCAGCACGCGCTCGCCCAGGGGCGTGCCGCCGACGGGCACCAATGCGTTGACCGGCAGACTGTCGGGATGCACGGGCAGGGTCGCCAAGGCATGCAGCAGGCCTGCGCGGTCACGGCGGCTTTCGCCCATGCCGACAATGCCGCCGCAACAGGTGCGCATACCTGCATCGCGTACGTATTCCAGCGTCTTCAGTCGGTCGTCATAGGTGCGTGTGGTGACGACCTGATCGTAATAGTCGGGGCCGGTGTCGAGGTTGTGGTTGTAGTAGTCCAGACCCGCTTCCTTGAGCTGGCGGGCTTGATCGGCGCTCAGCATTCCCAGCGTGGCGCAGGTTTCCAACCCCAGAGCCTTCACCCCGGAAATCATGGCGGCCAGTTTGGGCGTATCGCGGTCTTTGAGTTCGCGCCAAGCCGCGCCCATGCAGAAGCGGCTGGCTCCACCGGCCTTGGCGGCCATCGCCTCGGCGATGACTGTGGCCGGCTCCATCAGCTTTTCGGCCTTTAGGCCGGTTTTGAAACTGGCGGACTGGGAGCAGTAGCCGCAGTTTTCGGCACAGCCGCCCGTTTTCACTGAAAGCAGTTGGCTTTTCTGGACTTCGCTGGGGTCGAAGCTTTGGCGATGGACCGTAGCCGCCCGATAGACCAGCTCCATGAAGGGCAGGGCAAAGAGGGCTTCGACCTCTTCCAGCGTCCAGTTATGACGCGGTTGGGACAGCTCGCGGGTCACAACAGCGGGTTCAAAGCGGTCGTCGGCCAAATCACTCTCCTCCGGTAGAAGGGGAGGTTGGTACTCGCCTTGGAGAAGAAACCCAACCCCCCGTTCAAGGAACGGTAGTTGTTTCTGATTCAGGCGGCTTCGGTGTTGCTGACCGCAAGCCGGATGGAGGCTTCGTTTTGACCCAGATTGAAGCGGCTCACCTGTTGATTGAGGATGTGGGCCTCATTGGCCAGCTGTCGGGCCGCAGCGGTCGCTTCTTCGGTCATGGCGGCATTCTGCTGGGTGATGTCGTCCATTTCGCCCATCGCCCTACGGACACGGTCCAGTGCCTCGGCCTGTTCCTGTGCGGAATGGGCGATGCTGCCGGCCAAACCGTCTACGGCTACGACCTTGGCACCGATACGCTCCAGTGCATCCCCCGTCTTTTCGACCAGATCGACGCCACGCGAAACATGGGCCGAAGACGTCGAAATCAGGCCGCGGATTTCGCCAGAAGCCGCTGCGGAACGCTGGGCGAGGGCCCGCACTTCCTGTGCCACGACCGAGAAGCCGCGACCGGCATCGCCCGCACGGGCAGCCTCGACGCTGGCGTTCAGGGCCAGCAGGTTGGTCTGGAAGGCGATCTCGTCGATCAGGCTGGTGAAGCGAGCGATCTCGGCCGAGGAGTCGGCGATGGCGTGGATGGCCTTGACGGCATCCGCAACGATGGTGGTGGTTTCCTGCACATCCAGTCGGGCTTCGGCGACGGCCTGCGCGGTCTGGCGGGCACCGTCGGCAGAGGTCGCGACCTGTTGGGCGATGGCATCGGCCTCATGGACGGTGCGTTCCAGATTGGCGGCCTGACGTTCGGTGCGGGTCGCCAGATCTTCGGAGGCGACGGCCAGTTGGCTGGAGCCGGCGCTCAGGCTCTCGACGCTGTCGGCCACAGCACGCACCGCTGTGCGCAAGGCCCGGGTCGCCGCGTGGAAGTCGTGTTGCAGCGAGCGGTACTCTGGCGGGAAACTGTCGGTGATGGTCGTGGACAGGTCGTTCTCCGCCAGATCGTGCAGGGCGCGGCCCAAAGCCTTCACCACCTGCGTCTGGCGAGCCTCGGCCTCGGCCTGTGCGCGTTCGGCGCGGTTACGGGACTCGGCCAGCGTCTCCAGATAGACGCTGATGGCCATGTCCATATCCAGAAGAACGCGCTGGGTCAGTTCGGCAATGGCGTCTGCGGTATTTCGGTCATGCGCCTTGCGATTGGCAAACAGCTTGCGCGGGCGCTCGGAAATGGCGCGTGTCAGATGGGCGAGGATGACGCTGTAGCCACCGATGTACCAGCGCGGCTCCAGACCGATACGGGCGTGAACCCGACCGATTGAGCGCACTGACTCGGCGTATTCGGCATCGGCGCGACCTTCAATGATCGCCTTCCAGTGCACCCGCTGTGCAGCGTGGGCCGCCGAAATATGTGCCTCGTCCTTGAAGAAGCGGGCGGTTTCGGGCTCCTGGCGCACGCGGTCATAGAACAGGTCCAGAGCCTTGGGCAGGGCTTCTGCAATTACCGGCCCCACAGCCATATAGGCTGGGCTGGGAGCACCCATGCCCATGAACTGGATGCGATGGTCAAGCGCTTGAATCGACATACGCAACTACCCCTACAGCGGTGCTGGCCCCGCACCGACAGCACTGTTTTCTCAAGGCCAAGCTTGTCCATAAGGGCCGTTCCCCAACGGAACCTTAATCTGGATCAAAGATTTAGGGATTGTCGCGCTCAATCATATAAGGACTTCTTTATATGATCATTGCCCTGAGCGGGCAGGCGCGGTATAGGCAGGCAGAGCAAACTGCCGTTCCATGCCAATTCGCCTGCGGGCGCATGACATAAGAGACCCCTCCGCATGACCGATTATATCGTACGCGACATCTCCCTGGCCGATTTCGGCAACAAGGAAATCGCCATCGCCGAAACCGAAATGCCGGGCCTGATGGCGCTGCGTGCGGAATACGGTTCCTCGCAGCCGCTGAAGGGCGCGCGTATCGCCGGTTCGCTGCACATGACCATCCAGACCGCCGTGCTGATCCAGACGCTGGAAGCGCTGGGTGCCGAAGTGCGCTGGGCCTCGTGCAACATCTTCTCGACGCAGGATCACGCCGCTGCCGCTATCGCCGCCAACGGCACGCCGGTCTTCGCCCTCAAGGGTGAAACCCTCGAAGAATACTGGGACTATGCCCACAAGATCTTCGAATGGGCTGACGGCGGCTATCCGAACCTGATCCTCGACGACGGCGGCGACGCCACCCTGCTGTGCGTGCTTGGCCCGAAGGCCGAGAAGGACCCGTCGGTCCTCGACAACCCGACCAATGAGGAAGAAGAAGCCCTCTACAAGGTCATGAAGCGCTATCTGGCCGAGAAGCCGGGCTTCTATTCGGCCATCCGCGACGCCATCGGCGGCGTGTCGGAAGAAACCACCACCGGCGTGCACCGCCTGTACCAGATGGCAGAGCGCGGCGAACTGCCGTTCCCGGCCATCAACGTTAACGACAGCGTCACCAAGTCGAAGTTCGACAACCTGTACGGCTGCCGTGAATCGCTGGTTGACGCCATCCGCCGCGGCACCGACGTCATGCTGTCGGGCAAGGTCGCAGTCGTTTGCGGCTACGGCGACGTGGGCAAGGGCTCGGCCGCTTCGCTGCGCAACGGCGGCGCCCGCGTGATCGTCACCGAAATCGACCCGATCTGCGCCCTGCAGGCCGCGATGGAAGGTTACGAGGTCCAGACGCTGGAAGACGTCGCCGACAAGGCCGACATCTTCGTCACCACCACCGGCAACAAGGACGTCATCCGCGTCGAGCACATGCGCGCCATGCGCAACAACGCCATCGTCTGCAACATCGGTCACTTCGACTCGGAAATTCAGGTCGCTGGCCTGAAGAACCTGAAGTGGGACGAGATCAAGCCGCAGGTGCACCACATCGAGTTCCCGGACGGCAAGAAGATCATCCTGCTGTCGGAAGGCCGTCTGGTGAACCTGGGTAACGCCACCGGTCACCCGTCGTTCGTGATGTCGGCCTCGTTCACCAACCAGACGCTGGCCCAGATCGAACTGTGGACCAACGCCTCGAAGTACGAGAACAAGGTCTACACCCTGCCCAAGCACCTCGACGAGAAGGTCGCCTTCCTGCACCTGGCCAAGCTGGGTGCCAAGCTGACCGTCCTCAACGAAGAGCAGGCCAAATACATCAACGTGCCGGTCGAAGGCCCGTTCAAGCCGGAACACTACCGCTACTAAGACGCGGTTCCGGTTATCGGAAAACGAAGAAGGGTCGGTGGAAACACCGACCCTTTTTTGTGGCTCAAACCTGAAACTCGGCAGCCAGATCGTCGAAGTTGCGACCCATGAGCCCTGTTTCGAAATCCATGAAGATGTCGATCAACTCGTCGACCTGAACGGGCGGGCTGCCCGCCTTGAAGCGGAAGCGCCAGAAGCTGACGATATGCTGGATGGCCCCCAGCTGGTCGCCCAGCCGGCTGAACAGGCTGGGCGCTTCCAGAAGGAAGTCGCGGAAGGCCAGCGGATCGCCCCGCTGGGTCAGGCCCGCATAGGCGTGGTCATAGTATTTCAGGGTCTGGCTGACCTTGTCGCAGGTCTGCATGATGTTGCTGCGCAGAACGCCGCGACCGCGTTTGATATACTCGCGGGCCGAGGGATCGACCGGCCCCCACGGGGTAACGGTGGCCACCTCGTCGGCAACCTTGACGATGTCCTGCATCAGGCTGTTGAGGCACCATTTGTAATAGAGGAAGCCTTTCCAGCAGAAGACGCCTTCCTGGTACTGTTCCGGTTCCAGCCGCAGTGTCATGCGCAGGGCTTCCAGACGGTCGCCCGGTGTGTTTGACAGGATCTTGCTGGCCATCCTTGCCGATGAATGGGTGGCATCCACATTGGCCCCGATGCTGAGTGACACCAGCGGCTCGATCTCGCGCTCGACAAAGGCCGACATCTTGGCCAGATCGGCTTCGGAAATGGCAAAGTAACAGGGGGCCGCATCCACACCGCCCCGCCGCAGCTGTTCGCGCAGCAGGAAGGGGTCCAGCGAAGGCAGCTGGTCCATCAGGCGCAGCGTGCGGATGTCCGGATGCTCCGCAGGCAGGCCAAACGCCTCGAGCATGACGCGCTCGAACCCGATCTGGTTCACGAATACAAACCGGCCTCCGGTCTTCAGGTCGGTCGTATCGATCGGCAGCACCAATTTGGTCGCCACCTGACGCCGGCCGGGAAATGAATCCGTCTCGTTGCGGCGCAGGCGGTGTTTGATGATCAGCGAAGTGTTGAGCGAGGGCGTCTGGAACATGGGACGCTCGGACCACTCATCAGTGTGGCCGTGATCATCTGCGACCTTGAGTAGATTCAGTACGCGGGCAGTGGATGCTGAGCGACGAAGATGTTCGAGGTTTCGTATGGCGCGGTCGGACATGCCCCTTCTTATGACGGTGATTTATGACCAACGGCTTAGCTTGGCTCAGCAAAAAGGCCACCGTTTCCGGTGGCCTTTCGCAAGTGCTGGATGCGGGGCCTAGAAGCGCGCGTTCAGGCTGACCCACAGGCTGCGGCGCTTATCCTTGTTGTTGTAATCGTCGATAAAGGACACTTCGTCGGAACCGTACTGGCCGTCGTTGTTGAGGTCGTTGAAGATGGCCGAGTACGAGGTGAAATCGCGGTCCAGCAGATTGTTGACGCGCGCGTTGAGGGTCAGCCAGTCGTTGACCTCGTATGAGCCGGACAGGTTCAGGACGGTATAGTCTTTGTAGTAAACGTCCTGGGCTGCCGTCGAATAGGTCGAGGCATAGCGGTCGGCGCGTGTTTCGCTGGACAGCATGAAGCTGAGACGATCGGTCGGGCGCCAGTTGGCAGATGCATTCAACATGTGCTTGGCGGTATCGCCCAGAGGCTTGCCCTTGTTATCGCCGCTCTTCTGCTCGCTGTCCGTATAGGTGTAGTTGGCGCGCAGGCTGATGGCGTCCGTGATCTGCCAGCGACCGGCCACCTCCGCACCGCGAATGACCACTTCGTCGATATTGGTCTTGCGGGTTGCGGTGGGCGCATAGCCGATCTCGGCATACTCGCCGGTGGGGGCGCATTGCAGTTGCAGGGTCGGACCGCATGGCTGGGTGGCGATCTTGTCGTCAAAGGCGTTGTTGAAGACGGTCACATTGAAGTTGTGACCCTCGGGATGCTGCCAATAGACCGCCAGTTCGGTGCTGACGCTCGTCTCCGGCTTCAGGTCGGGGTTGCCGAACTGGGGCGTGGTGCCCTGACCACCAAAGCCGACGATGCCATCGTATAGGTCGGTGGTCTTGGGGGTCTTGTAGCCGGTCGAGACGCCACCCTTGATGGTCCAGGCCTCGCTCAGCGTATAGACGCCGTAAAGACGCGGGCTGAACTGGTTGCCGAAAACTTCGTGGTCGTCGAAGCGGATGCCGCCGGTCAGGGCGAAGGCGTCGGTCGCCTGCCAGGTGTCCTCGGCAAAAAGCGAGTACATGTTGTGGTCCTGGGTCTTGCCGGCATTGCCCGCTTCCAGACCGAATACGCCGTCGCTCAGTTCGCCGCGGATGACCTGACCGCCCAGCACGATGCGGTGCTCGCCGTACCAGTTGCGGACCATGTTCAACTGGGCGTCCAGCGTCAGTTGCTCGCTCTCCAGCGTGCGTTTCGGACGCGGCAGGAAGGCCTGGAGCTGCGCCATCTGCTGCGGCGACAGATTGGCACGCATCACGGCCAGCTTCTGGGCTTCCGACAGATTGTTCCAAGCATTGGCGTTGCGATAGCCCATCGCAGCGGAAGGCGCGCAGAAGCCGTTACCGGCAACCGTTCCCCCGAGATTGACGCACGCCGCATTCCACAGGCCCTGCAGCGACTGGCGCTCGGCCACCGAGAAGGGCAGGGTGCGGCCCTCGTTGCTTGTCGAGACGTGCGACAGCGACAAACGGGTATTGCCGAACGACCACTGGCCTTCATGGGTCAGGGCCAGGGAATCCCGGGTGAACTCCTGCGACGGGGCATAACCGGCGCGGGGCTCGACGCGGCCGTTGTTACCGATGCGCAGGGCTGCGCCATAGTTGTCGACCGTCCCGACCGGGTATTCCTCGATGCCCTGGTCATTCACGCGGATGGCATTGTCATACTTCTGTTTGGACGTGTCGTAGTCGAAGGTAACCGTCTGGTTGGCGGTCGGGGTATAGGTCAGGGTCAGACCGCCCGAGATGTTCTCGTTATCGACAGTCTTGCCGCCGCCGCCGAAACCGAGGGCGCGATCCACCGGCTCGCCGTTCGGGTCCTTGATGGTGTCGTATACGGGATTGGAGGCGTCGCGCTGATAGTAGCTGGCGCGCACGCTGAGGTTCAGCAGGCCTTTGATGAGCGGACCGTTGGCGTACAGGTCGTAGGTCGTGTCGTCACCGTACTCATCCTCCATCTGGAAGGTACGGCCTGCGGTCATCGACCCCGACCAGCGATCGAGCGAACGTTTGGTGATGATGTTGATCACACCGCCCATTGCGTCGGCACCGTAAAGGGTGGAGGCCGGACCTCGGATCACCTCGACGCGCTCGACCGAGTCCAGCGGCGGAATGTGGTTGAACTGGTTGCCACCGAAATTGTTCGGGTAGATGTCGCCGTGGTTGTTCTGGCGACGGCCGTTGATCAGGATCAGGGTGTAGTCCGAGCCCATGCCCCGCATTGAGATGGTGCCCTGGCCCGTCTTGTCGCGCGTCTCGCCGATATCCACGCCTTCGAGGTCGCGCACGGCATCCAGCAGTGTGATGTAGGGGCGCTGGCTAAGGTCTTCTGCCGAGATGACGCTGATGCTGGCCGGGGCATCGACGATCTTCTGTTCATAGCCCGCTGCGGTCACGACGATGTCGGACACACGCACTGGTTCATCGAGGGGCGTTTCCACGGACGTACCGGCGTAGGCTGCTGGGCTGGCGGCCAATGTACCCACAGACAGGGTGGTGGCAGCGAGCAGGCGGGTACGACGGGAGGTCTTCAGGAAACGCATGTTTGCCCCTTACTGATTTGAGAATGCTTCTCAACTCTTTTTGCAAACGATTTTCAATGGCGAGTCTTTTGATTGCGACAACCTGCCGCACCTTTGCGGTTCACGCTGATTGAGGTCGCCCTACTGGCGCCGCTGACCGCAAAGCCATAGAAGGAGGCATGACCCTGATCGATATCCTGATCCTCCTGGCTATCGGCGGCGTGACCGTCACCCTGGCGCTGGGCATTTTCGGCCTTTATCGCAACACCGACGAGTCCCGCAGCCGCTCCAACAAGCTGATGCGTCTGCGCGTCCTGCTACAGGCCGTAGCCATTGTGCTGCTGGTCATCGGAATGGCCATCAAGACGGCCCACTCGGGCTGAGGCCCGCATAACCAGTAAAGGGAGGGCGCGATGGTTACGCTCAACAAGATTTACACCCGCACCGGCGACAAGGGCACGACCCGACTGGCGACCGGCGAGGAAGTCTCCAAAAACGGTAGCCGCGTTTCGGCCTATGGCACGGTGGACGAGTTGAACTCGGCCATCGGCGTGGCCCGCCTGCACAGTGCCCAGAACGACCGTATCGATGCGATGCTGGGCCGTATCCAGAACGAGTTGTTCGATCTGGGGGCCGATCTGGCCACCCCGCTTGAGCCTGCGCCCAAATGGGAGGCCCTGCGCATTGTCGCCTCGCAGGTCGAGCGGCTGGAGCAGGAAATCGACTGGATGAACGAGAGCCTCAAACCGCTCGACAGCTTCATCCTGCCGGGTGGTTCTCCGCTCTCGACCTATCTGCACGTGGCGCGAACCCTTTGCCGTCGGGCGGAACGCGATACCGTCGCCATGATCGAAGCGGGTGAAAAGATTAATACCGAGGCGCTGAAATATCTGAACCGTCTTTCGGACCACCTGTTCGTGGCGGCGCGCCGCGCCAATGCGAACGGTGCCGACGACATCAAATGGGTTCCGGGCGCGACGCGCTGATCGCCTGGATGGCTGACCATAAGAAAAGGGCTGCGGTGACGCATCACCGCAGCCCTTTTTTGATCATGGCCGATCAGTTTTTCGTTAGCGCCTCGACACGTGCCCGTTCGGCTTCGGTGGCATCGCGCCGTGCGCGGTTATAGGCCGCCAGCTGGGCTTCCTTATCCACCAGATCCTTGTTCATCTGGGCAGAGGCCTCGGCGCGGGTCACGCCTTCGGGGCGTCCGGTAATGTCGGGAATATAGATGGGCTGTGCGCAGATACGGGTTTCCATATCGTACCAATGGCCTTTTTTACTGCAGGCGATCTCGGGATCGACCCAGAAACGTTGCAGCACAAAGACGCCAATCAGGCCCAGAGCAAACAGCCCTGCAAAAATGATCGACAACCGGCGAAAGGTCAAAAAGCGCTTCATAAGGCCGGTATAGATCAAAAATGACCTATTGGAATGCCTGAACTTCACCTTAGGTTACGTTGACAGGCGCGGACTTACCGTCCAATCCCTCCCCCAAACTTTCGACGATCAAGCGGATAGTCTCATGAAGATACTTGTCCCGGTGAAACGGGTGATCGACTCCAACGTGAAGGCTCGCGTCAAGGCGGACCAGACCGGCGTTGATCTGGCCAACGTTAAGATGAGCATGAACCCCTTCGACGAAATCGCCGTCGAAGAGGCCGTGCGCCTGAAAGAAGGCAAGGAACACCACGCTGCCGGCACCGCCAGCGAGATCGTTGTCGTCTCCATCGGCGTGACCCAGGCCCAGGAAACCATCCGTACGGCTCTGGCCATGGGTGCCGACCGCGGCATTCTGGTCCAGTCGGACGCCGACCTGGAGCCGCTGGCCGTTGCCAAGCTGCTCAAGGCTGTCGTCGACGAGGAAAAGCCGGACCTGATCCTGATGGGCAAGCAGTCGATCGACGGCGACAACAACGCTGTCGGCCAGATGCTAGCCGCCCTGCTGGACTGGCCGCAGGCCACCTTCGCCGGCAAGCTGGTGATCGAAGGCCAAAAGGCCACCGTGACCCGCGAAGTCGATGGCGGTCTGCAGACCGTTGCTGCCGAGCTTCCGGCCGTGGTCACCGTTGACCTGCGCCTGAACACCCCGCGCTACGCTTCGCTGCCGAACATCATGAAGGCGAAGAAGAAGGAAATCGTCACCAAGTCGGTCGCCGACTACGGTGTCGACGTGGCCGACCGTCTGAAGGTCCTCAAGGTTACCGAGCCGCCGAAGCGTTCGGCGGGTATCAAGGTGGCCGACGCCGCTGAACTGGTTGCTAAGCTCAAAGACGCAGGTGCTCTGTAATGGCTGTTCTCGTTATTGCTGACCACGACGGCTCGGCCGTCCGCGACACCACCCACAAGACCGTGACCGCCGCCAAGGCCATCTCGGGCGACGTGGACGTTCTGGTCCTGGGCAAGGGCGCACAGGCCGTTGCCGACGCCGCCGCCAAGATCGACGGCGTGCGCAAGGTCCTGCTGGCCGAAGGTGAAGGCGTCTCGCACGGCCTGGCCGAAGCTGTGACTGCCACCGTTGTGCCGCTGGCCGCCGACTACGACGCCGTGCTGGTTCCGGCCAACACCGACGGCAAGAACTACGCCCCGCGTATCGCCGCCAAGCTGGATGTGGCCCCGATCTCGGACATCGTGGAAGTCGTCTCGGCTGACACCTTCGTCCGCCCGATCTACGCCGGCAACGCTCTGGAGACGATCCAGACCTCGGACGCCAAGAAGGTCATCACCGTGCGTCCGACCGCATTCGCCGCGGCCGGTGAAGGTGGCTCGGCCTCGGTCGAGACCATCGCCGCTGCCGAAGGTGCCAAGATCGCTTTCGTCTCGGAAGAAATGGTCAAGTCGGACCGTCCGGAACTGGGCGCTGCCAAGATCGTCGTCTCGGGCGGTCGCGCCCTGGGTTCGGCCGAAGAGTTCAAGGCTGTCATCGAGCCGCTGGCCGACAAGCTGGGTGCCGCCGTCGGTGCCTCGCGCGCTGCTGTGGACGCTGGCTATGCCCCGAACGACTATCAGGTCGGTCAGACCGGCAAGGTCGTCGCTCCGCAGGTCTACATCGGTATCGGTATCTCGGGTGCCATCCAGCACCTGGCCGGTATGAAGGACTCCAAGATCATTGTTGCCATCAACAAGGATCCGGACGCCCCGATCTTCCAGGTCGCCGACTTCGGCATCGTGGGCGACTACAAGACGGTCGTTCCGGAACTGATGGCCGCTCTGGGCTGATCCTGCGGTTCAGGCCATTTGGCCGCTAAATGATTGAGGGCGCAGTACCGCTAAGGTCTGCGCCCTTTTTCATGTTAAAAATCGTCGTTATAAATTCGATTGACTCAATTCGATAATTAGCTAAACGTCTCATCGTGAGCCAGGTATTTAAAGCCCTTTCCGATCCAACCCGCCGCCGGGTTCTTCAACTCCTTAGACAGGGGCCGATGAGCGCAGGCGAGTTAAGCGACCGTTTTGAGGTTTCGAAACCGACCATGTCGGCCCATTTCAATGTTCTGCGTGAAGCCGATCTGGTGCACGCGGAAAAGGTCGGGAAGTCGGTCGTCTATCACCTGAAGCTCTCTGTCCTGGAGGATGCCCTGCTGGGTTTCGTCCATTCCTTTGGCCTCGATGCAGAGCCACCCAAAACAGGAGACTAAGGTGATGAAACAAGAAACATTGAACAGCCTGTGCTGGGGCATCGGCATACTGGTTCTAGCCCTTGTCGCCAGTTCTGCCCGATCCCGCGGCCTGATCGATCAGGAAATGACCATGCGCATCGTGCTGGGGGCAACGGGCCTGATGGTTGTGGCCTTTGGTAACCGTATCCCCAAGACCTTTGCCTCTTCCGAGGGAGCCAGAAAAGCCAAGCGCGTAGCGGGTTGGTCTATGGTCATCAGCGGCCTGATCTATGCATCGGCCTTTGCCTTTGCGCCTATGGATATTGCGATCTGGCTTGGCTGCGGGGCGGTGGCTATAGGGATTGCCATCACCTTGCTCTATTGCGCTCGCCAGCGTCCACATGCGCCAGCCTAAGCTTTAGACACATCGATGACTTCCCGCCTCGCTATTAAACTGACCCCTCGTGCCAATGTCGACAAGGTCGAGGGGTGGGATGTCGATCCCGAAGGGCGACCGGTTCTGAAGGTGCGGGTGAGGGCCCAGCCGGTTGAGGGCGAGGCCAATGCAGCCTTGATTGCCCTGCTGGCCAAGGTGCTCGGCGTGCCGCGCCGTCACGTGAATCTCTCGCGCGGGAGCCAGTCCAGATTAAAGATGGTTGAGGTTACCGGCCTTAACGACGCGGAAGTACGCGAAAGATTGCCCTAACGCTGATTTCGGCCTTTACAGTCGCGCCGCGTCACTCCTTCAATGCACCCCGTTGTCTGCCCGCAGGCTGCGGGCGCGAGGGGGGTTCGCCCATGTTTGTAAATCGCTTGCGAGGTCCTAGCCTCGCGATCCTGTCTTGCGCCGTGGGCGCGCTAATCCTGACGGCATGTTCGACGACGGGCACGGCGGCATCGTCCTCGTCCTCCGTTGACACGCCACCTGCCCGTGCTGAGGCCAAGGCCATGTTGCCGGGCCTGAACAGTGCCTCGGACCTCAATCCCTATCCTTCGACCTATCGCCCGCTGCCCCGCCAGAACATGGCGATTGTCGGGGCGACTGTATTCGACGGCGCTGGACGCAAGATCGAGAACGGCGTGGTCGTTGTGACCGATGGCCGGATCGCGGCGGTCGGTGGGGCCAATACTCCCGTTCCGCAGGGCCATCAGGTGGTTGACGCCCGTGGCCGCTTCGTATCGCCGGGCATTATCGATATCCACTCCCACCTCGGCGTCTATCCGTCCCCCGGTGTCACGGGCATGTCCGACGGCAACGAGATGACCGGTCCGAACACGGCCAACGTCTGGTCCGAACACTCGGTCTGGCCGCAGGACCCGGGTTTCAACACCGCCCGAGCCGGTGGTGTGACCACGGTGCAGATCCTGCCCGGCTCGGCCAACCTGTTCGGCGGTCGCGGCGTGACCCTGCGCAATGTGCCGGCCACCACCATGCAGGCCATGAAGCTTCCGGATGCGCCTTACGGCCTCAAGATGGCCTGCGGCGAAAACCCGTCGCGCGTCTACGGCAGCCGCAACCAGACCCCGGCCACCGGCATGGGCAATATGGCGGGATACCGCGCGGCCTTCATCGCCGCGCAGGATTACCGCGACAAGTGGAACAAATACCGCGAGACCGGACAGGGCACGCCCCCGACCCGCAACCTGCAACTGGAAACCATTGCCGGTGTGCTGGATGGCTCCATCCTCGTGCAGAACCACTGCTACCGCGCCGACGAGATGGCGCTGATGATGGATCTGGCCAAGGAGTTCGGCTTCAAGATCCAGGTCTTCCACCACGCCATCGAAGCTTACAAGGTCGCGCCGCAACTGGCCGAGGCCGGTATCTGCGCGGCCATGTGGACGGGCTGGTGGGGCTTCAAGATGGAAGCCCTGGACGGCATCGAGGAGAATGCCGCCATCGTCGATGCGGCCCCGAACTCGTGCGCGGTCATCCACTCCGACGATGCCGAACTGATCCAGCGCCTCAATCAGGAAGCCGCCGCCTCGCTGTCGGCGGGCCGCCGTGCCGGTCTGGATATCTCCGAGGAACGCGCCATCAGCTGGATCACGCTGAACGCCGCCAAGGCCATCGGCATCGATGACCAGACCGGTTCGCTGGAAGTCGGCAAACGTGCCGATGTGGTGATCTGGAGCGCCAATCCGCTGTCGGTCTATGCCCGCGCCGATCAGGTCTTTATCGACGGTGGTCTGGCCTTTGACCGTAACAATCCGGCCTATCAGCCGGTGTCCGACTTCGAACTGGGCCAACCGGGCTTTAATCGCCCCGCTGCTGGCGTTGTGCAGGGAGCCCGCTGATCATGCGTATGACCACTCTTATCGCCGCCGCAGCGGCGGCTCTGCTCTCGGCCACTCCGGCTCTGGCTCAGGACATCGCCATCACCGGCGGCAAGGTTCTGACCGGTAGCTCGGTCATCGAGAACGGCACGGTCGTTATCCGTAACGGTCGTGTGGTGTCGGTCGGTCGCGGTGCGGCCCCGGCCGGTATGCGTACCATCGACGCGTCCGGCAAGGTCGTGACGCCGGGCATCGTCGCCGTGGATTCCGGTATCGGGGCCAGCGAGGTCGGCTCGGTCTCCGGCTCGAACGACCTGTCCAACAATGCCAACACCCTGACGGCGGCGTTCGATGTCTCTTACGGCATCGATCCGTGGTCCTTCACCATTCCGACGGCCCGTCTGGGCGGTGTGACCCGTGCGGTTGTCACGCCCCAGCACGGCGGTTCAGGCGGCGGCCACAGCCATGACGATTCCGGTTTCGACGACATGTTCGCCGGTGCCGGTCACGGCGGCTATCAGTCGCCGGGCTTGTTCGCAGGTCAGGCTGCTGTCATCAGCCTCAAGGACGGCTCCAGCATACTGGTGAAGTCCAAGGTCGCCATGACCGCCCCGTTCGGCGAGGCCGGTGCCCGCATCGCCGGTGGCGCGCGCGGCGCGCAGTTCGTCCTGTTCAAGGAAACCCTGAACGAGGTGCGACTGTATGCCCGTAACAAGACCGCCTACGAGCGCTCCTCCCTGCGTGACCTGTCGCTGTCGCGGGCCGATCTGGAGGCGCTGATCCCGGTGGTCGAGGGCCGTATGCCGCTGATCGTCACGGCCAACCGTGCGTCCGACATCCAGCAGGTGCTGCGTCTGGCCCGCGAGGAAGGTCTGAAGATCATAATCGACGGTGCCGCCGAAGGCTGGCTGGTGGCCAACGAGATCGCTGCCGCCAATGTGCCGGTGCTGGTCCATCCCACCACAAATCTGCCGGGCAATTTCGAGATGCGCGCCGCGCGCATGCAGAACGCCGCCGCCCTGCATGCCGCGGGTGTGACCATCGCGCTCAAGGGTAACGAGGGTTCGACCCACCGCGCCCGCGATATCCGCTACAACGCCGGCAATGCCGTCTCGCACGGTCTGCCGTTCGATGCCGCCATTGCGGCCATCACCGTCAACCCGGCGAAAATCTTCGGCTTCGACGGCCAGTTCGGCGAGTTGAAGTCGGGCGCGGCGGGCGATGTGGTGGTGTGGTCCGGCGACCCGCTGGAGCCGCTCAGCCAACCGCAGGCCGTCATCATCGATGGTGTGGAGCAGCCGCTCCAGGCCCGGAACCTGATGCTGCGTGACCGCTATCTGCCGAATGCGGCGGGTGACCGTCCGCACGGCTATAGCTACTGAGAACCCGATAGGTTCAGCTTGGGGGCATCCGGTCTATGGCCGGATGCCCTTTTGTTTGTCTGGCGCTGCGCTAGAAGGGGCTATGTCCAAGACCTTCTACATCGATGCCGACGCCTGCCCCGTGAAGGAAGAGGTGTACCGCGTGGCGCGCCGCCTGAACTGGCCGGTGTGGGTGGTGTCGAACAGCTGGATCCGCACGCCCCAGGAAAGCCTGATCCAACAGGTGGTGGTCGATGCGGGACCCGATGTGGCCGATGACTGGATCGCCGAGCGAGCAGGCAAGGGGGATGTGGTCATCACCAATGACTTTCCGCTGGCCGAGCGCTGCCTGAAGTCGGGCGCCGAATGTATCCGTCCGAACGGCACGGTTCTGGGCGAGAACACCATCGGCTCGGCGTTGGCCGGTCGGATGGTGGGCGAGCACCTGCGCTCGATGGGAGTCGAGACATCCGGTCCGCCGCCCTTTTCCAACGCCGACCGTTCGCGCTTTCTTCAGGCGCTGGATGCGGCATCGGCCCGTGCGGCAAGGAAGGCGTGATGGCCGAGATCAAACGCCGCATCCCTGATGAAGAGCTGGAGTTCCGCTTCTACCGCGCTGGAGGTCCGGGCGGGCAGAACGTCAACAAGGTCTCGACCGCCGTGCAGATGCGGTTCGATGCCAAGAACTCGCCCAGCCTGAATGACTACACGCGCGAGCGGCTGATGAAGAAGGCGGGCAGCCGCCTGACGCTGGAGGGGGTGATCGTGATCACCGCCACCCGTTTCCGCACGCAGGAACGCAACCGCGAGGATGCCATCGAACGGCTGGAGCAGATGGTGGCCGANNGCGGCAGGCCTATCGCGTGCCGACCAAGCCGACCCGCAGTTCCAAGGAACGCCGCCTCAAGGCCAAGTCCACCCGCTCTGTGATCAAGAGCGGGCGGGGCAAGGTCAGTCTCGACTGAGGATCAGTCCTGCGCCGGACGGAACAGCAGGGCCGCGATCTGGTCTTCGTTGTCGAAGCCGATGACCCATTCGGTCGCCTGATTGGCAAACTCGACGCGGAACAGGTCTACGCCGTCCGGTTGCGCCTTGTGGGTGATTGACTTGAGATTACCGAACTGGCTCAGCAGGCTGCCGATCTGGCTGGCCTGCGGGCGGATTTTTTCGGCCAGATCGTCGCTGAACATGATGTAGTCGATCTGTCCCGTACGCAGGGCCGAGATGACGTCACGCAGGGCCTCTTCGGCGCGGGCGATATCGGGGGCCGAAGCCGGAGCGCCAGCCGGTGCGGTGGCCGGTGCCTGGGCGGGAGCCTGGGCCG
>NZ_DJFS01000022.1 GCF_002432125.1 Brevundimonas sp. UBA5866 | reverse complement strand
CTCAGTTACCCTGACAGCACCGTCTGTTTGCTGGGGCTTTTGGCTTTGGTGTCATCCATAACCTTCGTCGATCAACTTCAAGCCTTGCACTCGCAGCGATCGCTGCACTGGCCGGTCTACAGGCCGTTCTGGAAAGCCTGCGTGTCATGACGGCTTACACCTATCCCCTGCATGGGCTGAGGCTGATGGGAATATGGGCTCCTCACGTCCAACAGATCGCCCCAGAGCCCTGAACCGGCGCACTCTCTGCGCATTCTCCTAACCTGACTGTACGAGGAGGAATGATTGGCAACCGGTTCAATTGGAAGGCGAGCCAAACGGGCCTATGCGGTATTCCTGATTTTTGGTGCATTGGCGCTAGCGGCCATCATCATATTGGCGACGCAGACCCTACGGGAGTTGAGCAGCGGGCAGCAGTTGGAATCCGTGCTTAATGGTGCACATGATCGCCGGGAGCAGTTGCAGGATGTGTTCTCCTTGCTTCAGGACGGTGAAACTGGGCTCCGCGGGTTCTTGCTAACCAGAGACGAGGTGTTTCTTGCACCCTACCAAAATGCCGAAGCCAGGATGGACGCCGAATGGGCCGAATTAGAGCGGCTATTTGCTCAGGAACCCATGCGCCTCCAGCGGCTAGAGACCCTTGTAAAGGCCAAGCGCGATTTGCTGCATGCGGGCATCGAAGGGACGTTACCCACTACGAACGCCCAGCGGCACACGCGCGCCTTATCTGGCAAGTTGGCCATGGACGCTATCCGTGAAGAAATGGCTGTCCTCAATCGGCAAGAAATTCTCCGGTTGGAGCAGTTGCGGTCCAACCACCAGCGACAAGCCATCAATACCCGTCGGGCCGTCATGGTGCTTTCGGGCCTCTTTGTCTTACTTATGTTGGCCGCAGCCCTGACCATTTGGCGCTATATGCGCCGTCAAGAGGCTTTGTTAAACGCTGTTGCCGCTTCAGACCAGCAGCAACAGGCTCTGTTCCAAGGCAGCTCTCTTCCACTGCTTGTCTTGACGGACGAAGGCGCTATCGAGCGAGTTAACAGAGCTGCGGAGAAGGCGCTGCAATGGACGCGAACCGAAGTGATTGGCAAGAATGTCAGGATTCTGGTCGATATCGAAAGTTCGGGCGATCAGCGTATTCTTGATCAGCTTCGCAATCGCACGGAACCTTTGTCCGAAGCGCTTGAAGGTGAAATTTGTGTGCGTCGCAAAGATGGTACCGTCTTCACCGCAGAGGTGTCGATCAGTCCTGTCAAGGTTAATGAGAGCTCGAATATAGTCGTTGCGGTTAAAGACGTGTCAGAGCGTCGGCGCATGGACGAGATGAAGTCCCAGTTCGTTTCTACCGTTAGTCATGAACTGCGTACGCCATTGACCTCAATCGCCGGGTCATTGGGCCTTCTGGCAGGGGGGGCTGCCGGCGCATTGCCCGAAAAGGCCAGCCGTCTGATCGGCATCGCCCAGTCAAACAGCCAGAGATTGGTCCGGTTGATCAACGACATTCTCGACATCGAGAAACTGGAATCCGGCAAGATGGCACTGCACCTCGAACCGATTGACCTGCGCGAGGTGGCAACCCGCTCGATTGATGCGGTCAGCGGAATGGCAGATGATCACAAAGTGCGGGTCGAGCTAGACGACCGTGGAACGGCTACGGTCATGGGGGATATGGATCGCCTGATACAGGTGGCCGTGAACCTGTTGTCCAATGCCCTCAAATTTTCGCCTGCCGAAGAGACAGTCACAGTCCGGCTTACGGCGGATGATGGCCCGATGGTCAGGCTTACGGTGCTGGACCGTGGGCCCGGCGTGCCCGAGGCGTTCAGGTCGAGAATATTCGAGAAGTTCGCGCAAGCGGACTCATCCGATACGCGCCAGCGCGGGGGAACGGGTCTGGGGCTAGCCATTTCTCGCGAGATTGCAGAGCGGCATGGTGGGCGGCTGTGGCTTGATCCTGATCCGGGCCATGGGGCCGTCTTCCATCTGCAACTACCGCGTGTCGCTGCGGGGCCTATCCAGAACCGGGTGGATGGACCGCAGTTGTTGGTGGTCGAGGATGATCCCGATGCCGCCGAGGTGTTGCGCAGTATTCTGCAAGAGGACGGATATCAGGCACAGGTTGCCTCGACCGCACGTGAGGCGTTGGCGCTGGTCGGTCAGACGAAATTCGCCGCTGCGCTGATCGACTTACAACTGCCCGATGCGAATGGGGTGAGCCTGATCCGCGCGTTGCGCAAATCCGCCCTGACGCGGGATCTGCCCATTCTGGTTGTGTCCGCCGATATTTCGCAAGGCATGGCAAAGGCGGCATCGCTTCAGGTCTTGGACTGGATGGAAAAGCCGCTGGAAGTGGATCGCCTGCTGCAGGCGGTTCAGGCGGCGACTGCCGGGAGCAAGGCGCAACCTTTGATCCTTCATGTAGAGGATGAAGAGGACGTGCGCAGCCTCACGGCATCCGCCCTTTCGGGAGTGGCGACTATAGAAGCGGCAGGATCACTGGCCGAGGCGAGACGTTATCTGGAAAGTCGTCATCCCGATCTGGTCATTCTGGATATCGGCCTGCCGGACGGCTCCGGTCTGGAATTGCTGGGCAATCTCGAGAGCGGGGACCAGCCGCCGATACCGGCTATCATTTATTCAGCCAGCGATGCCGATCTTGAACTGGGTGCGGGTATCGAAGCCGTTCTGGTGAAGTCGCGCACGCCTGTCTCGTCGCTGGCTCGGACGGTACGGCGTCTGACGCGAAAGGATATGACATGAAGGAACAACTGACCCTGCTACACGTCGATGACGAAGCGGATATCCGCGAAGTGGCGGCGTTGTCGTTTGATCTGGACCCCATGACAACCTCGATCAGTGCATCGTCCGGTCCTGAAGCCCTTTCCATCCTTGATGGAGGGTTGCGGCCTGACGTGATCCTGTTGGATGTCATGATGCCGGGGATGGATGGACCTATGGTCCTTCAACACCTGCGCCAGCGGCCTGCGCTGGAGCATACGCCGGTCGTATTCATGACGGCACGGGCGCAAGGGTCCGAAGTGGCGGATTACAAGGCCTTGGGGGCCATAGGCGTCATTACCAAACCCTTTGACCCCATGGGGCTGGCGCAAGAGGTGCGCGACCTGTTGGCGGGGGCGGGCGCATGAATGACGCTCTGGAGGCTTTGCGAGCGCGCTTCAGAGAGCGGGCCCGCGCCGATGCCGACAAGATATCGCGTGCTATCTATGACGGTGACTACGAGGTGCTGGAGCAAGTCGTGCATAGTTTGGCAGGCGCAGCGGGCATGTTCGGTTATCCGGCCTTGTCCGAATATGCGCTGGCGATCGACGCGGTGTTTGGGGCTGGAAACAGGCCGTCGGACGAAGCCCTGAACCGGTTGGTCGAGATCATCCGCGCCGAAAGCGACCTCTATTCGTAGACGACGCGCACAGGAAGCATAGGTACTCCCGTCGCGGTATGGCGCAGGAATCCGTCGATGTCGGGTAGCTTGATCCGGGCATTGCCATTGGCGTCGACGTGGGGCAAAGGCGTCGGGCTGGCGTCGGCCCACGCTGCGCTGGTGGGCGACGTCTCTCCATCGGCTTGAAGCAAATAGGTCTGGACCTGCAGACGGTAGGCGCGGTTCGGATCGGCACTCACGTCAATGATCGCCGGATTGTTCAATGCGCTGGTGCGAAGTTGGATCGGGGTCACCGAGGAGACTTTCAGGGCCGAGTGCACCGTAATGGCTGCCGTAGCATCCGGTGCGCCCGTGCTGGCCTGTACAATGGCCGAGGCTAGCAGTATCGCGATCATAGCAGTTGCACCGTCACCAGATAATCGAACGGGTGTTCGCCCCCGGGAGCGGCCCCATTCAGCCGGACATCCATGCCCAAGTCAAAGGTTGCATCGCGGAACAGGCCCAAAGGGTCCAGATCGAAGCTGACAGTTGCCCCTTCGGCCGGAGATCCGCTGCGGTAGGTGGCCCCGCGCAGGTTGGCGACTCTGAGCCGCGTAATGGTTGCCGGTCCCTGTCCACCGGCGGGCGTGATGGTCACCCGGATCGGCCGCAACGCGCACAACGAAGACAGCGAGTTAAATCCGCAGGATACCGTGATAGTCGGTGTACGTACGGAGGATGTGCTCAAGCGGATTGAATCGCCTGAAACGCGAGTGACCACGCCGCTGGTGCTGACGCTAAAGATGGTTGTCGACTGGCCGCGGATGGTGCGGCCAAGCGTTGGAGCTTCGGCTGGAGAACGGGATACTGACAACTGGGCCGCTGCGGGCATGGCCATAAAGACCGTAGACAGCGCTATGAGGCCCACAATCCATCGGGTCATGAGTTGGCTCCTTTCAGGCTGACCATGATTGTGCCGGCCCGGACGAAACCGCCCGTAGGCGGGATAAGAACCTGTACTTCATCGTCCATTGTAAGCCCCAGCGTGGACGCTTGTTCCGCATTCAGTCGGACGCGGTATTCGCCCGGAGGCACGCCTTCGATGAAGGCGATACCGGCGTGGTCGCTTCGGGTGCTGATGACCTTTCCATCCTTGTCGACCAATTCGATATTGACGGCGGACAAGGCACGGTTATCGCCTGCCACGCGTTCCAGTACGACGCGGAGTTCGACTTCTGAGGATCGCTGCATCGGATAGTTGACGATAACCGTGCGTCCCGGCCGGGGCTCGACAGCAAGCAGGGTAGGCCCGCCGACGAGATAGGGGTCCTCCACCGCTTCGGTGTTGAGGCGAATGACCGCAGTGCCGGGGTCGCCCAAGCCGGGCGCATAGGCTGTGCCGGCGGTATCCGTGGTGAGCGTGTCGGTTGGAACATCGGCTATGATGCCAGCAACGCCCTCTTCGTCGAACTGGCGGATACCGTCACCATTGGCATCTATCCAGGCATTGATGGCCGCTGCTCCGCCTGATGCACCGCCGCTGCGAACCAGTCGATAGCCCCGACTAACGGGGTCATACCCAAAACCAAAACCGAGTTGTAGGCCGACACGCCATTCACCTGTTTCAGTCTCGACGGCGCTGTTCACGGCAAGATCGAAGCGACGGGCACGCCAGATGTGCGAGGCCTGAACCGTAGTACGTGTTTCTGAACCCAGCGAGCGGACTACTCCAAAGCGCAGGGCCTGGTTGTCGCGCAATTGCCAATCTGCGGTCAGATAGCCCGTCTCCAGCTTGAGGTCGGGCGAAAGGCCGTAGGTCAGGCCGGCGCGCAGTTGAAGGCGGCGCGCGACCAATGTGGCCACGTCGCTCGCTCCGGCCCAGCGTTGGATACGGGATTCATCGGCGCGCTTGTCTTCTTCCCAGACAATGCTGCTAGACGCATAGAAACGCCCGATTGGGGTCGAGGCGCGCAGTTCGGCATTCGTCTGGGCGCTGTTGTCGCGGCGCTCGAGACGCCTGAGATTGAGTGACCAGGGAATGGTTTGGGAATGCGGGCCTTTCAGCTGGCCGTCGGCGCGTAAATCGCTGGCCCGTCGTAATGGGGAGGCATTACCCAGACCCAACTGCCTTGTCTCGTCGATAAAGCCGTTGCGGTACTCCGCATGCCTGCCGACGAGGGAAATGCCCGATACCCTTCCGGCAAAGCCGCCGGATAGTGCCTGGCCATCCTGATCATCCCAACCGGCGTCGATCTGCGTCGCAAAGGGACCTAAAGACGTCCGCAGGCCGAACGTGACCATTGAACGCGACTCTTCGTCCGCGACAGGCCGAAAACGGGCAACACCGCCCGAAAGGGTTATTGCTGACGAAAGCCCGTAATCCACACCGGCGACCAAACGCATGCCATGCGGAACAACACTTGGCTGGCGGACGGGATCATCATTCAGGTCCAACAGGGTCCGGCCCTGATCTACAGCACCGAGACGCACGATGACGCGGCCTGCCTCGACCTGACCGGCACCGAAATTGATGCGGCGTACAGCCTCGCGTGTTTCACCGTGCGGTCCGTAGAAAACAAGACGAAGCGTGTTCAGGCCATAGGCTAGCGGCACGTCCAGAAATTCGTACTGGCCCTGCACCGGCGTGGACTGCGATCCATAAAGGATCTCGTTCACATACAGTTCGACTTCTTCGCCAACGGCCAACTCGCCGCGCAAATCCAGCGGCGTGCCGATATCCAGACTGTCGCGCGGAGCCGAGGTATAGAACAGGCCGCGACCGCTGATGCTGGCAGCCCCAAGCGCGAGCGATGGCGTGTAAACATCGCCGATACCCGCATGGGTCCCGCCTAGAACGCCCAGCGCATGGCCTTTGCTATCGCGGCGCGAAAGACTGATGCGGCTGTCGCTTAGGTTTGCGTCATCATCTGACCCGATCCATGCCTCGAGGCCTGCCCATAGCAGGTCGCCTGCAACCCGTACGTCATAACGACTGGTCTGATCGCGTCCGTCGCGGCCCGTTTGGCCGCCGATATTGATATCAAAGGCGGGGGCGGTGAAGGCCTGATAAGGGGTGGCGATCTCGACACGCTGATCGCCACTGGCACCCAGGCCCAGACGGCCACGACGCTGGTCGCGTTCGAGGCGTTGCTGAAACGGCAGAGGCTCGAGCGGCGTAAGCTCTAGGACTTGAGCGCTGGTATCAGGCTTCAGGCGCACAGGGAGCAACTGCTCAATCACGTCAATTCGAAGGTAGAGGTCATCGGCATAGATGGCGGCTTGGTCGGCGGATATGGCGACCTCGCGACCTGCCAGTAGGGCCTTGCCGTTGGACAGATCGACCGTCAGCTTGCGGTCCGGCGACAATATCCAGCCTTCGGCCCGGCGTTGGGTTGGAAAGACGCCGACAGCGAGATCCAGTACCCGCGACAGTTCGCCAATGGGCACAAACACGCCCGTCCGCGATGCGTACACGTTGACGGATTCGGCCAGAAGGACAGGGCCCGAGCGCACCTCGAGCCACAAAAGGTCATCGCTGCTAAAGGGTTGGGGCGAGGCGGCATCAACCAGCGCCGCAGCCGTCGCGCCATCCTGCGCGTGGGCTACGGTGACGGCTAGGCTCCAACTCAGCGCGATAGCGCTGGCAAAGCCAAGGGCTTTCACGGGGCTGAAATCCGCGTGACTGCCAGCACCTCGCCCGGACGCGCATCATCGTCCCGATAGACAAGCGTCAAAGCCTGACCGGCGGGTACCGCTTGTGGCAGGGCTAGGCGGACAGTGCGTTTGTTGATTTCCGGATAGACAGCCACGCCGCGCACCAGCGTCATCAGGGGCGCGTCGTCTGCGGTGCCGAGACGGACTTCAAGATCGCCGTAAACGGAGTTCGCGCCAAGACGGTCGATGTCGAAGACCAATTCAGTGCCTGATGCTCCCTGCTCCAGACGGGCGTTGCTGATGCCGGCGCGGGCATCGGCAGCGTTGTCGCGTACGATGACAGGGATGCTGACGCTGAACAGGGCAATGACCTGAAGGGCGAGATCGTCCTCATTGCCAGCAGCCGCCTGCGCTGCAGTAAAACCGCTGTCCTCAGGGGGAAGAGCGGTGATGGTCAGATGTGAGCGGTGCTCGGCCGAGCCATCCCCAGCGGGGCGGGCACGCAAACGGATGGCCTGGCTTTCGCGTGGCTGGAGGGTTACCCGACGGGGGGTGTGTTCGACCAAATCTGCAGCCGACGAAATGTCCAGTTCAGGACGTTCTGAGGCGGCGATGATCTGGCCATCGGGCAGCATAATGCGGTCGACCAGGTCGACCGTATATGTCGCTGGTTGGTCGCCCTGGTTGAAAACATAGACGATCGCGCTGCGCTCGCCGGGGGCGAACACCACACGCTTGGGCGAGATGTTCAGATCGGCACCGACTTGGGCATTCGTGGGCAGGACGCTGGCGGAGAGGGCCAGAGCCGCAGCAGCCACGGTGTTTGCAACATATTGAGGCCAGCCCTGTCTCATACCAAATCTCACCCACCGGGAGGCCGCTGCGGATAGGCGCAGCGGCCATCATTCCTTAGTTATAGGCCGCCGACACGGTGAAGGTTCCCGTGTAAACGCCGGTCCCTGCGGTCGAAGGCAGAGCGACCGAACCACCGACACGTACGTTCAGCGAACCTGCCGAACCCAATGCGTTGCTGAGGGTTTGGGCCGATGCATTGGCGCCCAGATTGTTGCTGGTGGTGACGGTCAGGCTTTCCGAACCGTTGGCCATGGTGAAGGTAGCCGGGACGGTGACCGAGACGGATTGGCCGCCTTCGCCGTCGATGTTGAACTGGGCTGCCTGCGGGGTGTCACCCGAGTTCAGGGCAACAACGCCGCCCGAAACGGTGCGAGCACCAGCATTGCTGACGACGACAGAACCGGAACCGGTCGATGGACGTACAACGGTGCCGAACTTCATGTCCGCGCTCTTGGTGACGGTCAGCGGACGGATGACGGTGATCGAACCTTGGCCCGAGGCCGAAGAGGTCGATTGGGCCGAGGCGGTACCAGCAAAGCCCAGAGCGGCAACGGCGAGGGCGGAAACGAGAGCGAAGCGGTTCATGAGAACTCCAACGGTTGAAAACTGCGTTGGGACCCAAATCTTCCTCATTTCAGCACGGGTCCATCAACCGGACCCGCAAAAACGGGTTTTTCGAACCAAAGTTATAGGTTTGCCTTACATTTCTGACGAGCGCGGGAACTTCAATGCCCGCGTTCAGCTTCCCAATATGAAGAGGAAGCGTTGGTATAATGCGTTGGATAGTTCTTATTGTTGATGATCACCCGCTCGTGGCCGAGGCTCTGGAAGCGGCAGTGGCGAAAGCCTATCCGCAGTTCGAGGTTGGCCGGGTTTCCAGCGCTGCTGAAGCGGAAAGCTTTGCCCGTCGGCATTCCCAGCGCGTGCGCATGGTTATGTTGGATCTTATGCTGCCAGACGCTGAGGGGTTCAGCGCGCTGATCCAGCTGCAGCAGATTTTGCCCAAATCCCAATTCGCGATCATTTCCGCGCGCGTAGATCCACACATGGTTTCCATGGCGCGGTCGTTTGATGTGGACGCCTATTTGAGCAAGGCTGAACCCGTAGAAACATTAGTCAATGCTATAGGCGGCGTGATGCGAGGGGATAAGATTTTCCCAATCGGTATCACTTCGCAAGACCATACAGAGGATTACCACAAACGTTTGCTAACGCTTTCCAAAGCCCAGATGCGCGTATTGAAAGCGATGGCCGAGGGTAAGTTAAACAAGCAAATCGCCGGGGAATTAGGTCTGACTGAGGGGACCGTCAAACAGCATGTTTCAGCCATTCTAAAGAAGCTGGGCACGCCTAACCGTAGCCAAGCCATCTTAAACAGCGCCCGGTATCTTGGTAAGATCGATTAAGAACTGGCCCACCGGTGCTGTCATCTGTGGACGG
>NZ_DJFS01000024.1 GCF_002432125.1 Brevundimonas sp. UBA5866 | reverse complement strand
ATGAAAACCCCCACCCTTCAAACCAAGTGGAGACTTTTTAGCGTTAGACTGTCAGCCCCCACGCGGCAACCGCTGGGCCTGCCGCTGGTGGCCAACCAGCGCTGGTCGCTGGACTTGGCTGCTACGCGCCGCCCTCCGGGTCGTCTCTGACCAGATGACGGACGGGCGGCGCTTCCGCATCCTGACGGTGATCGACAACTGCACCCGCGAATGCCTGGCGTTGGTGGCCGACACCTCGCTGTCGGGTGCGCGTGTGGTGCGAGAGTTGGACGCCCTCATCCGGCAGCGGGGCCGACCCGATACCATCGTCAGCGACAACGGCACGGAATACACCTCGAATGCGGTCCTAGCTTGGGCCGACGACACTGGCGTCGGTTGGCACTACATCGCACCAGGCAAGCCCCAGCAGAACGGCTTCAATGAGAGCTTCAATGGTCGCCTGCGTGACGAGCTGCTGAACGAGACGTTGTTCCGCTCCCTGCCGCATGCCCGCGAGGTGCTGGAGGCCTGGCGGCATGACTACAACGAACGGCGACCGCACTCAAAGCTCGGCTGGCTGACGCCGCAGGCCTACGCACAAGCCCTTACTGGAAACGCCGGGCGGCCTGCTGCGCTAGTTGAGGGCTGCGCAGGCCGCCCTATTGCCAACCCAACCAATCTCTACTCAAATCAACCTCGGACTCTCGTTATGGCTGGATGAGAAACGGGGGTCACGTCACCTTTAGCGTTAGACTAACAGCACCCAAGGGCTTTACCCATCAGCCTCATCCCTGATTATTCGTCCGCTCAAGAAAATTAATTGACAAAGACTTAGGACACTCAGCGGACATGGCGGTGCAGCAGAGCTATTTCGCAAAGGTCGTTGTCAAAGTCGCTTAAACCATACCGGCTTAACAAAATCGCCTTCTCCACCCAAGGCTTGCATCCTGATATGTCGAGCACCTTTAGCGTTACACTGACAGCACATAGAGACTATTCACGGACTGTGTAGGTCCACTAGGCCGCTATCTCCATTCGGCCAACAGCTGTCCCTTGGACGTTTCGAATGCGACACGCTCAAGGTGGACCGCCGCGGCGCATATCGGTCTTTGATCAATGTCAGCAGCCTGGCAGCGGATCGACTGCCCGTCGTCGAAGGCTGCCATCCGCCCCTCGAACACGACGCGATAGCCATCGGGGTCCGCCACTGCCGGTGCCCCGCTTTGGCCTCTCAGGACAAATTCATAAGCGCGTCCCATACGGCGGCTCAGACGCGAGCTGCCTTCTTCGAAGACCGACATCAGCGCTGCAGTTTGTGGTGACAGCGTAACAACCGGGACCGACTCCACCATGGGACGTTCAGGATCGGTGTTGGTGCTGCCGGTGACGTCGACTGACACCTCCTGTTTTGTCGGCATTATCGGGTGTCGTGGACAAGTTTCGCCACGCATCCACGGCCAGGCAAGCCAAAAGCCTTCAGCGGCTTCCCAGCTTCCCGAGGCAGAACCGCCGATCATATCGTCCGTCCAATCCACGGCTCCGAGCGAGAGACGAAGGTCGCCAGACCTATCAATAGTCGTCAGCGACGCAACGCTGGGGGGCACGGCCGTTCCTTGCGCGATCGGCTCACCGCAGCCCATCGGTTGACGCACCTTAAATCGGCGGCCAGCCAAGGAGGTGTTCGCCTGCCCTGTCCCCGATGCAAAGTTCGAAGCGGCCTGATCGATTTCAACCAGTAGCGCGGCGCGGTCCAGCAAGGGGGTGGTCACAATAATCGTAGGGGTTACTGCCTCGGGGGTGGCTGGCGGCTCTGGCGCAGCCCTATCACAACCGGACAGGACCAAAGCGCCCGCGGCCAGACACACCAGTGGCGACGGCCTGAGACTGAAACCTCTCGCGCGGCGTGAGGTGCGATGTGCGGCGGACACATCGGTCATTGACGGTTTCGAGGCATTGGGCTGGCGCATGGACCCAACCTAACACAAAGATACCGAAGTGCAGCGAATTGAGGTTGACGAGACGGGCATGGCAGGGTCTGCCATAGGTATGACCGTAGACCAGATTATTGCGCTCGCGGTGCTTGTCGGTGTGGTTGGCGTGCTTATCCATGGCAAGTTACGCGCGGACGTTGTCGCGCTTGCCGGCGCGGCCGTCTTGCTGCTGCTGGGGGTCGTACGCCCCGTAGAGGTACAAAGCGCCTTCGCCAGCCCCGCCGTTATCACCTTGGCGGGTCTGTTTGTGATTGCCTATGCGATCGAGTTATCCGGCTTTCTAGGGATGCTGATCCGCAAAGCCAGCGATCTATCCAAACGCATCGGGGCTGCGGGCATCTGGATTGTCATCGGGCTTTGCGGCTCGGTGGGCGGATTTTTGAATAATACGCCGGTCGTTGTCTTGGCTGCGCCCGTTATACGCGACGTGGCCAAGTCGCTGAAGATGTCGCCCAAGCGCTTTTTGATGCCACTCAGCCACGTCACGGTGATGGGCGGGCTGCTGACTCTGATCGGAACGTCTACCAATTTGTTAGTCAACGACATGGCCCGAAATGCAGGACAGCCTGTATTCTCCCTGTTCGAGATCACGCCTGTCGGCCTGTGCATCGCTTTGACCGGCGGTCTGTGGATGTATTTCATCAGCGGACGCCAACTGCACCGCTCGGGTGAAAAAGAAGAAGCCGAAGCTGCGCGCCTGGAGGAAGAAGAAGCTCTGCGATTGAAACAGCAGGCGCGCCGCGAGTTTCGGTTTATGGGCTTCCGCCTGCCCCGTCTTGGAGAGAGCCGCAACCAGACCGACGGATCGGGCGATGGCAGTCTCGGGGATCTGGAACTGTTTGGAGCCGGAGACCGGCCCTTCCGTCTGCGCCCTGCCCTTATTTCCATGGGCGTCTTTATTGCCGTTATTGTAGCGGCAGCTGTGGGCTGGGTACCTATCGCGGCAGCGGCCTTTGCGGGTGCGGTGGTGTTGATCCTTCTGCGCGTGATCACACCCGAAGAGGCCTATGCAGGTCTACGGCCCGAAATCCTGCTTCTGATCGCAGGCATGGTGGTTGTGGGCACAGCCATTGAAGTGACCGGCCTTGCTCAACAAGGTGCCGGATACCTCATCGACATCATCCGTCCACTTGGGCCGCTAGGAGCACTTATCGTGTTTTACGGTGTCACCCTGATCGCCACCGAACTGCTGTCGAATGCCACGGTCGCCGTTCTGGTCACACCAATTGCCGTGGCCGTCGCCAACAGCTTGGGCGTGGATCCCAGACCATTCCTAGTCGCCGTCATGATGGCTGCCTCTGCCGCCTTTGCCACGCCGTTTGGCTATCAGACCAATGTGCTGGTCTTTAACATGGCCAACTATTCCTACATGGATTTCGTTCGCGTCGGCGTGCCTCTGAACCTCATTACCTGGGCTACAGCCATGGTCGCGATACCGATCTTTTTCCCATTCTGAATTTGTAGTCCCACTGCTACAAGCCAGAGCTTGAGTACCTGTTAGTGGTCCGACATTTTTTCGAAATTACTGAACATTTACGCTGATCCAAGTAAGATCTGCATGGCCTCGGTCCTATGCCGCTAGGCTCAGGACCCATTGAA
>NZ_DJFS01000102.1 GCF_002432125.1 Brevundimonas sp. UBA5866 | reverse complement strand
CGCTGATGCGCTGGCGCGAAATCGGCGGAGCAGGGCGCCCCGGCGCGGCTCCGGCGGAGAGTACGCGTCGGCCGGTGCCCGGCAACCCCTTCAGCGGCCTGACTCGGGTGATGCAGTCGCCCTATCTGCTCGGCATCGCCGGTTTCGTGGTGCTGCTGGCTACCGTGACCACCTTTCTCTACTTCGAGCAGGCACGCCTGGTGGCCGAGCTGTTCCCTGACCGTGCTGCCCAGGTTCGCGTGTTCGGCATCATCGACGTGGTCGTCCAGGCGGGCGCGCTGCTGTCGCAACTCTTCATCACCGGCCGCCTGGCGCAGAAACTCGGCGTGCGCGTGCTGCTGGCCATCGTGCCGCTGCTGGTCTGCGTCGGCTTTGTCGGCCTCGCGCTGATGCCCAGCTTCGCCGTGCTCGCGACGTTGATGATCGTGCGCCGCATCGGCGAGTACGCGTTCGTCCGGCCCGGCCGCGAAATGCTCTTCGCGCCGCTGGATGCGGAGAGTAAGTACAAGGCGAAGAACGTCATCGACACCGTCGTCTACCGCGCCGGCGATGCCGTCAGCGGTTGGGGGAAGACGGCGCTGGACATGTTCGGGCAGGGCGCCGGTCTGGTCGCCGTGGCCGGCGCACTCTGCGCACTGCTCTGGGGCTATCTCGGCTGGCAGCTCGGCAAGCAGGCGGACAGGCGAACGGAGGTGCGGGTGGGCACAGCTGTGGCGGGTGAGGGGGGAGCCTGAGCGGAACGCTAGCGGTGGCGGGTTCGAGGTTTGGCTGGTGTCAGCCTTGCAGTGCGGCGCTTTGGTTCGCCAAGAGTCACAGCTTGGTGAGCCTGCGCTGAGGCTGAAGTCCCAACCACGGTATCCGCTGCTTCTACCGAAGCGGCGACCGGCTTTGTGCGCGGTCGCCGCGCTTCATGCGCCGGTCAGAAGCTGACCACCGTCTTCAGTCCGACGACCACCACGTCCTTGTCTTCGTCGAAGCCGCCTGGTCGGTGGAAGTACTGGATGTTCGGCGTCAGCGAGAGGGCGGGTGTCAGCGCCACGCGGTAATACAGCTCGGCCGGGTATTCCACGTCGGGCACCGGGTCGCCCTGTTCGCGCAGGCGACGGCGGGCATCGTCGTTGATTTCCAGGCGCCCGAGGCCCAGGCCAAGCTCGTCGTTCGGGCGCGAGGCGAATGGCGCGGAGAGGATGCCGCCTACCTGCCAGATGCGCTCGATATAGGTCACGTCCGGGTCGGACTGGATGAAGTTGGCAAACAGTTTCAAGCGTCGCTCGGCCACCGCGCTGCTCTGCCAGATCTGTTGTTCGGCCATCAGATAGCCGCCGGTGGCCTTGTCGTGTTCGGCGGCTGGCGCCCCGGAAAGCGCCATCGGCCGGCCGGCAGCGTCACGGTAGATGTCCTCGAAGTCGCCGGTATTGCGCCAGAGGCCCAGGCGATAGGCGCCGGGTTGACCGGCGAAGGTCGGCGTCCAGCCCAGTTCGGCAACGGCGTGGTAGCCGGTAGTGCCCGACGGGCTGCCGAAATTCAGCCCCTGCTCGCGCTCGGTGAAACGCGGATTGACCTGATAAAGCGCGGTCTGCAGCGACCACTCTGCGTCCAGCTGGTAACGCGCGGTGGCGCCCCACTGGCTGATCGGCCAGGTATACCAGTTCGATGTGATGTAGCCGGGCACCGTGCCGCAGAAACCGAGGTTCTGGAACGGGCAGGCGAAGGGGTAGATGTCCCCGCTCATGGGCAGGCGGCCGAGCTTGACCAGCAGGCGGTCGTCCAGCAGCGCCTGCTGGTAGTAGAGCTGCACCAGCCGGGTCGCGCTGCCGTAGCCGTAGATTTCCTGCGGTTGCAGGAGCACGCCGAGGTCCGCTTCGGCGTTGAGGTTCTCGCCGTTGCGGTTGGTCAGCGTGAAGTGCAGGCCAGCGCCGGACCAGCCGAGCAATTTGTCCAGGTCCAGCGCTGCATCGAACATCAGCTGGTCGGCGTAAGTGCTGGTATGGTCGCCGCCGCCCTGGGTGTTGCGGGCCAGTTCGTTGACGTAGGTGATTTGCAGGTCGACCCCGGCCTCGTGCAGACGGGTGCGGGCGCCGTTCCAGTCGCCGAAGAGAAACTGGTCCGGTGAATATTCGGCCGCTTGGGCAGAAGTGAGCAGGCAGGCGACGAGAAGGCCGCTGCCGCAGCGCAGGCTTGTTGTCATTGTTCTGATCCTTTGGGATGTAACGGTGCGGGTGCCGCGAATACCGTTAGCCGCCATGGGAGTGGGCGTTCACGGTATTCGCGTGCGTTTCTGCTCAGTGGTAACGCCTGGCTATTCAGGCGTTACCGGTTCAACTGTCTGGTTGGCGATCAAAGGTCGCCGGCCTAATGGCCGCCGCCAGACTTCACCCCGTCGTGTGCTTGCCTGCGCACGAAATGGCGAATGCTTTCCAGCTCTGCATCGGTCAGATCCGGGAACTTGGGCATGCCATTGACGAGCAATGCTCCACCGCGCACCACGCTCTCAAACGCTTTTTCGCTGCCTGTGAGCAAGATCGGCGACTCCCGCAGATCGGGTGCCTTCATGCCCGCAACAGCCCCGGCGCCGTGGCACCCAACGCAGAGGTTTTCCGCATAGACACCCGCGCCCGTCTCGGCCTTTTCGGCATCGACTTCAAACTTCTCATCGATGATGGGTTTGGCGAGTTGCGGCGCCGGCTGTTCTGGAACGACCGCTTTTCCGTCAAGCGAGAAGGTCATGATGCGGCGCTCATGCGCACCATATTTCCAGCCATGGCTTTCAAAACCCAGTTCGCCTGAGCCGCCGAAGTTGGAGGCCAATGCACCACCAGGGCCCACCAGCAGGGACACCATCTGCTTGCCATCCAGCTTGTAAGTGATCGGTGGCGCGGAGATACCGAGGCCGACGTCATAGGACCAGAGTTCTTCACCGGTGCGTGCGTCATAAGCCTTGAACAGGCCATCGGGCTCGCCCTGGAAAACCAGGTTGCCGGCCGTGGTCAAGGTACCGCCGCCCCAAGGACTCTTCTGGTTTACCTGCCACACGCGCTTGTTCTTGACCGGGTCCCAGGCCTGCAACGAGCCCCGTGACTCGTGCGGGTCCTTGGTCAATTCCCAACCGGTCAGCCCCAGGTAGAGTTTGTGGCTCGCCATCTTATGGCCAGGCTTCGTATTTTTACCGTCGTCCTTGAAGGTGTTGCCTAGATGGTTGGTAGGGATAAAGGCAAGATTCAGCTCGGGGTTATAGGACATCGCGTGCCATGAGTGCGCACCGAATGCCGATGGGTAGATATTCTTCTCGCCGTCGGGATACCTGGCGTCGTCGGCAACGATATGGCGCTGCTCTTTCAGGTTGTACCTGGTTGACCAGTTGGCATCGGCGAATTTCTCCGCGGACAGTACCTTGCCGTTCGAACGGTCGATCGTATAGAAGAAGCCGTTTTTGGGGGCGTGCAATACGGCGTCAACATCCTTGCCGTCTATTTTCAGATCGGCCAGCACGATGTCCATGTTCGAGTTGTAGTCCCAGGTGTCACCCGGGGCAGTCTGGACATGCCACTTGTATTCGCCCGTATCCGCATCGACCGCCACGACAGAACACAGGAACAGGTTGTCGCCACCCTCCGGGCTACGCACCTTGATGTTCCAGGGGCCGCCGTTACCTGTACCAAAGATGAGCTGGTTGTACTTGGCGTCGTACGTCCAGCCGTGCCAGGCATTACCGCCGCCGCCGTTCTCCCACCAGCGGCCACTCCAGGTCTTGGCCGCCATCTCCTGAGCGGCATCCTCGAATCCATCGGCAGGATTGCCGGGAACGATATAGAAACGCCAGACCTGTTTGCCGGTTTCGGCATCGTAGGCAGTTACATACCCACGCATCGGACCAAGTTCGGTGCCGCCATTGCCGACGAATACCTTGCCGTCGAAGGCCTTGGGATGGCCGGTGATATTCAACGGCTGGTCGTGATCGAATGTACGGGTCTGCCAGACTTCCTTGCCGTCCTTTCGGTTGATTGCAATCAGGCGGCCGTCCCAGGTGGCAATGAACAACTTGTCGCCGTAGGTTGAAAGTCCCCGGTTATGCTTCCAGAAGACCTTCTTCATATTGTTGTCGAGGATCTCTTTGGAAACTTGCGGATCGTATTCCCAAAGCTTCTTTCCCGTGCGGGCATCGAACGCACGTGTTCTGTTCATTTCGCCCACATAGTACATGACGCCATCGACCACCAAGGGCGTTCCGACCATATCTGAGCGGTCAGGTAGCGGCGAATACCATTCAGGTTTGAGTTGGCTGACATTATCTACGTTGATGTCCTTGAGCGGGCTGAACCGTTGTTCGGAGTGTGTGCGCCCGTAAGCCAGCCAGTCAGCAGTGTTTGATTCATCGGACAATTCCTTGTCTGTGATGATTCTGTCTGATGCATGCAGCGGCGTGATCGCAAAAAGCGAGGCGGCCATCATCAGGTGAACCCTTAGGTTTGACTGTTTTAATTTCATTTTTATTATTTCCTTGTTTAGGGTTTCAGGCGTGCGTGGGGTACAACGAGCATTTACGGATAAAGCTCTTCTGGCATTTCTTTTGTTATTAAGTCGATTCCGGTATGAGCCCCCGTAATGGCGCGAAACAACATGCACCTATCACGGCTTTTCGAAATCGTTATTCAAACTTCTATAACTTCTGGCCGGCTTCATTGCGCTCTGGTTGCCAGTGTTGGGGCCGTTGTGCCCTGCTGGGTGAGGCTCCTCGGAAGACGGTCACCGCTTCGCCTGGACTGGGCAGGGCGAAGTGTTGGATACCCGCGCTGGCCGGGCGGGTCGGGGGTGGAATAGCTCATGGGGTTTTCCTCCGATGCATGGCCGGACCGGTTGGTGGCCGTGGTGTTTTTCAAAGCACGGGGGAGGGTGGACCGGCGACCGTGCCTGTGGCCGGGCAGGGCAAGGGGCGGGCGCCGAGTTCCAGGCCTTGCCAGGCCAGCACACGTTGATAGCGGTCGGACAGCGACTCGGCTTCGCTCCAGGCGCCTGGCAGTCGCTCACCGAGCGCCAGATGACTGTCGGCCGCGCAGCGCAGGTCGCTGGCGCAGGCGTGATAGAAGCGGTTGACGATGTCGGCCATCGGTTCGCGCCAGTCGTCCATCAGCACCGCCGCATGGGCGAGCACCGCCGGGCGGCCATCACG
>NZ_DJFS01000062.1 GCF_002432125.1 Brevundimonas sp. UBA5866 | reverse complement strand
GCGGCGAGGGCGCTGAGTCCGGTGACGTCTTCATCACCAACAAGGGCCTGATCGAGACAACCGGACACAGCTCTGACGGCATTCTGGCACAGGCCATCGGCGGTGGCGGCGGCCTGGGCGGTTCGACCCGCACCATCGGCTTCCAGATCAGCGGATCGAAGGGCGACACCCAGAACACCATGACCCTGTCGTTCGGCGGCAAGGGCGGTGAAGGGGCCATTGGCGGTCGGGTGTTCGTCGAGAACACCGGACGTATCCTGACATCCGGCCAGTCCGCCTATGGTATCCGCGCGCAGTCCATCGGCGGCGGCGGCGGCATCGGCGGCTCGGCGGTGGCGGCGAGCATTCAGGGCTCTGCCGACAGCAATGCCATCGAGCTGAACGTCGGCGGCTTCGGCGGCGAGGGCGGTCGGGGTGATCTGGTCGATGTGACCAACACCGGCCTGATCTATACCAAGGGCGATTTCGCCGCGGGTATCAGCGCCAACAGCATCGGCGGCGGCGGCGGTGAGGGCGGTCTTGTCTTCTCGCTGACGGCCATCGCGGCCCCTGAAAAGGACGCCCACCGTCTGGTGACCAATATCGGTGGATCGGGCGGTGACGGCGGTACGGGCGGCTCGGTGATCGTCCGCAACAAGCCCGCCGATCCTGCCGACGAACTCAGCGGCCTGATCATGACCGAGGGCAAGCAGGCCTATGGCATTCTGGCCCAGTCCATCGGCGGCGGTGGTGGTCGCGGCTCCTCCGTCATCAATATCCAGGGCGGTGCCACATCGCGCTACAGCACCGTGCTGGGCTTCTCTCTGGGCGGTCAGGGCGGCGACGGCAACAAGGGTGGCCAGGTGGATGTCGTCAACGAGGGCGTCATCTACACCAAGGGCGATGACGCCTATGGCATCCTGGCCCAGTCCATCGGCGGCGGTGGCGGCAATGGCGGCATGGCCGTGACCGTGAATGCCATCGTCAATCCCGATCTGAACCTGACCGAAAACCCACTGCAATCGCCTATGGCCAGCATCGGCGGCTTTGGCGGTGACGGCGGCGGCGGAGGCCTGGTGCAGGTCAGCAACAGCGGCACCATCCTGACCACGGGCAGGAACGCCCACGGTATCGTCGCCCAGTCGATCGGAGGCGGTGGCGGCAATGCCAATGTCGGCTTCGGCATCGGCGGCCTCAGCGCCTCTGGTGGCGTCTCGACCGTGCTGTCGAATGCGATCGCCTTTGGTCTTGGCAATCTGGGCGGCGGCTCGGGCGGCAAGGGCGGCGAGGTCAAGGTCGAGCATAGCGGCGACATCACCGTGCTGGGCGACGGTGCCGTGGCGATCAAGGCCGAGAGCATCAACGGCGGCGGTGGCTCGCTGGTGATGGATCTGGCGGGGATCGTTGGCCTGCCGGGTATTCCCTATGTCGGCAAGGTCGGCCTGACGCCGCGTGAAGACCCGCTGATCGGTTTCCGTGTGGGGGCCATCGGCGCCACCGGCATGAACGCCTCCAAGGTGACGGTGAACTCCACCGGCACCTTCCAGACGGCGGGTGACCACGCCATTGTCGATGCGACCCAATCGCTGGCAGGCGGTGGCGGCACCACCATCATGAATGTCGATCTTGCAGATTTCCATGCCGAGATGGGGGCCAAGGCTATGGCGTTCGAGGTTGTTCTCGGTGGCATGAATGGCACCGATAATGTGGCGGCGGACATTTCCAGTATCCACACCGGCCATCTGACCAGCTTCGGCGACCTTTCAACAGGTGTGCTGGCGCAGGCCATCGGTGGCGGCGGCGGTCGTGGCGTATTCAACATCACCACCGAACATGATGCGACGATGGACACGGTTTCGATCGGCCTTGGCGCAGCCAATACGACGGGCGAGTCCGCAGGCAAGATCATCCGCAGGACCAGCGGTGCCGTGACCACTGTGGGCACCAAGAGCTTTGGCTCCGTGCTCCAGTCGATCGGCGGCGGCGGCGGTTCCGCCATCGTCAATCTGGGCGTGGCCAATGAAGGTCTGAACCTGACGCTCGGGGCCAATGGCGGCTCGGGTGCGAATGGCAATGCAATCGACGCGACCTATGATGGCGGCAGCCAGACAACAGGAGCCGGTGCGGTCGGCCTGCTGATGCAAAGCATCGGCGCGGGTGGCGGTGAGGTGCGGGCCAATGGCGCGGACCAGACCACTGTCACTCTGGGCGGTCGGGGCGGCGTGTCCGGCGATGCGGGCGATATCGATCTGCTGCACTCGGGGCCTGTCTATACGGCGGGTCGGATGGCGCACGGTGTCATTCTGCAATCCATCGGCGGTGGTGGCGGTGCCGTATTCGGCACCGGCGCAGACACCCGGGTGAACCTGTCGTCGGACAATACGGGTAATGGCGGCGCGATCGCCTTCACCCAGAACGGGCACACGGTTGTGGCCGGTGACGATACCTATGGCCTGATCGCCCAGTCTCTGGGCGGCGGCGGCGGCTGGGTTGACGGTGCCCATATGGGTGCTGCCGGCGGTCGCGGCGCGGGCGGCGACATCGACCTGACCTTCAACGGCATCGTCTATGCGACAGGCACCAACAGCACGGCTGTGTTCGCACAGAGCCAGGGTCGTGACGGTGCGGGCCAAATCAATCTGGACCTGACCGACGCTGTCCGTGGCGGCTCGGGTACGGGTGTGGGTGTCAGCCTGATGGGTGGTGCCGATAATCTGGTCACCATCCGAAACAGCCTGTCGGCGGTTTCGGGTCTGGCGATCCGTGCGACGTCGGGCGACGACCGTGTGGTCAACAACGGCTTTGTGGCAGGCAATGTCGAACTGGGGGGCGGCGACAACCGCTTCATGAACAGTCAGGATGCAAGCTTCCTGGCGTTCGACCGCATTCTTCTGCGTGACACCCAGATCGGTGCCCGTTCCGCATCGCTGGTCCCGCAAAGGGTTTCGGCCTCGGCGCAGGCTGTTGCCGGTGGCGAAGCGACCTTTACCAATGCGGGCCTGTTCCGTGTGGGACTGGAAGCTCCGGCGTGGTCGATCGATCTGGCCAATGGCGAGGTCTACGACAATCTCGACCGCATCGCTGCAGCGGCAGAAAATGTCTATTACGGTGCCCGCGTCATCACCGAGGTCGATCTGGACGGTCACTTTGTCCAGACCGATACGGGACGCAGCGTATTTGACGTGGCCTTTGGCCCGTACGCTTCGGACCGGGTCAATGTCTCGGGTGATGCCATCGTTGGCGGCCAACTGTCGATCAACCTGCTTTGGCTCGAGAATGTCGACCGGGTGACCCTGTTTGCGACCGGTGGCGAAGGCATTGTCACCGCTGCCGATCCTGCGGGCACGCTGGCACTGGACTTCAGACTGGTCGGTGACAATGCAGGGGTGCATCTGGAACTCGACAGCCACTTTGGCCTCGGTTTCATGCGCCCGAACGAGCAGCGACTGGGCGGCCATCTGGACTCGGCCCTTCAGGAGGGCGGTGCATCTGGTATCGGCCGTCTGATGTCGGCGCTGGGCAATATGGTTGCGGGTCAGGAAGACCTCTACAACGCCATTTTCCACGACCTGAACCCCGAAGGCCATGTGGCCGCGCTACAGACCCAATACCTTGGCGCCACGCGGTTTGCCGACAGGATGTTCGGTTGCGGCCTGGGCCGCGATACGGCGCTTGAACGTTGCGTCTGGGGTGTGGGCTCGACCACGGCCTTCGATCAGGAGGAAACGGGACAGTACTGGGGCACGACCAGCCGCATCTACAATGCCCGCTTCGGGATCGAGCGGCGCCTGGACGCGGAGTGGACGCTGGCCGCCTCTGCCGGATACAACAGTCTGGCCCGCCAGACCGTGGACGGCGGTCGCATGAATACCCAGGGCGACGGTTTTGACGTTGGCGTGGGTCTCAAGCGTGAGTGGGCGGAAGGCACCGACCTGTCCCTGACAGCCAGCGCCGGTTGGCAATGGCTGGAGAGCCAGCGTTACGGCTATGTGTTCGATGCCATGACCGGCAGATCGACCGGCGAAAACGGTTATATGCAGGTGGGCGGCGAACTGGGTCACACCGTTCGTGCAGGGGCCTTCTTCCTGCGTCCGGCGGTGAATGTGCTGGCCACGGCGCTTCGCAACGGTGATTTCGAGGAAAGCGGCTGGGGCGGCATGGGGGCCCGCGTCCTTGGGGACACCCAATGGATCGCCTCGGTAGAGACGAAAGTCACGACGGGTTGGACCTTCAGGGCCACAGAGAACGTGAAGGCCGACTTTGCCCTGACGGCAGGCCGTGTGCATCGTTCGGAAGACGGCATCGCACTGCCTGTGCAGATGATCGGGGCGTCAACTTCGTCCGACCCTGCGATGATCACCACGCCACTGGACCGCAGCGCATGGAAGCTGGGTCTGGAGGCGCGTGTCGTTACACGTGACGGGGTGTCGTTCCAGGCCGGATATGACGGACAACTCGGCGACAAGGCCGACGTCCACACCGGCTCGGTCAGCGTCCGCTGGACCTTCTAGATCCATCCCCGAGTAACTCAAAAGGGGCAGGTCCAGCGGACCTGCCCCTTGTTTTTTCAATATGCCCGACCTCAGTCGCCGCTCAAGGACCAGCGGCAGGGCAGGGCCTCGATCACTTTTTTGGCCGCGGCATTCATGGCGGCAAAGCCGGCCTGATCACGGGTTATGCCGCTGACGGCGATCCGCTTGGCGGGGATGTAATAAGTTACCGTGCCCCAGAAGCCCGAGTGCCAGAACCCTTTGTTGCGCCAGTCAGGCTCGTCCTGTGATGTGGCCATCAGGCCGAGGCGGTAAAGCTGCCCACCTTCGTGCGACAGGGCGCGGGTCATTTCTGACAGGGTACGCGGATGTTCGAACACCTGATCCTCGAACAGGGCAGCGAAGAACACGGCCAGATCGCGTGCGGACATGATCAGGCCGCCGCCCCCGTAAACATCGATCGAGCCATGCAGGCGGTCGATGTCCATCCCTTTCCACGTTTGGCGCGCCTTGGGCAGGGCATCGGCGGGCGGCATTTCCGCGACCTCCCACCATGTGTCGGCAAGGCCGAAGTCGTCAAAGCGCAGTTGTTCGCGCACGGCTTCGTGAAGGGGCTGGCCCGTGACCTGTTCGATGATGTCGCCAAGGATCACATAGCCCGTATCGGCATAGACGAACCGTGTGCCCGGCGCATGCAGGGGCCCGCTGAACGACGCCGACAGTTCCACCTGTTCCTGCCGGGTCCAGTGATGGTCGGGACGGTCCAGCCACATCTGCTGGTAGCGTAGGTCCGACGCATGGTCATAAAGGCCGGAGGTATGGTTCAGCAGGTGACGGACGGTGATGGCGCGCGTGTCATAGCCAACGGTTTCCAGCGGGGCCATGAGGCTGGCGGAGGCCAGATCGGCAATCGGCGCATCCAGATCCAGACGGCCCTGTTCCCACAGGCGCAGTATCGTGGCGGCCGTAAAGGTCTTGGTATTGCTGGCGGTCCGCACGGGGCTGCGTTCTGTCAGGTCGTGCACCTGTCCAGACTGACCCTGCCCGGCCACTGTCAGGGCGATGCCTTCGGGAACGCAGCCCCCCATGATGTAGATCACCGACGGGTGGTCGAGGTCGGCGACGGCGGCATTCAATGCCTCCATATCCACCCCCACAGAGGTATGGCCAAACATGATGGCGGCCACGGCCAGCGAAGCTGAAGTCATTGGAGTGCTCCGGCCCTGAAATCAGGTGTCGGGTGTCAGTTGCTCGAACGACAGCCGCCAGCCTTTCGGGGTTAGGGTGAAGATGTTGAGACCCTGACCGCCCCCCGAAAGGGCACGGCCATCCGCCATCGTGCCGCGATAGGCATAGGTGAATGTACAGGCGGCGTGATCCTGAGCGACGAACAGCCACTTCTCGTCGTTCATCGAATAGATTTCGTCAGGCAGGATCGACCAGGTGTGCATGAAGGCGGCACGCGTTGCGTCCAGCCCGTCATGACGCTTGTTCGCAAACACAAAGACCGGATGATCCGACATGACCCGCTCTTCCAGCAGGTCGAAATCATGTCGGTTGATCAGGTCGCGATAGGCGTCGAACGTGGCCTGCGGTGTGTCGGCCGCAGCCATCGCGCAAACGGGCAGGGCGGCGACTGTCGCCGCGCCCCATCCGATCAGTGCGCGGCGGTTCAGACCATCAGGCTGCGGCATAGGTGCGGCCATAGGTGGGCGCAGACAGGCTGGAGGCCTGTGAGGCCGTGCGAACCATCTCCATACGCAGGATGCGGGGGCTGGCTCCGAAACGCTTGAATGCCTTGGCGATGGGCGAGTTGGACGGTTCGTCCGACAGGCTGATGCGGCGGCCACGGCTGCGGGCGGCGAGGGAGGACACAAGCCCCTCGGCGGACGACGGGCATTCCGCGACGGCATCCACCAGATGGGTCAGGCCGGCACGGTTCTGTTCGACCGCATAGGCGGCAATGCCGTTCGGCCCGCGCCAGCCAAGGATGGTCAACTGATCACGCTCGACAGCACGCATCACGCCGGGCAGTTCGCGTTGCCACGGGGCGGCGCTGACGCCGACGTGCAGGCGGTTGTGCAGGGACGGCAACTCTTCGATGCTAAGCGGGACCAGCGGATCGGCGGCACTGCCGACGGCCGGGCTGTTGAAGCTGCACAGGCGGCGGCGGTCCACATATCCGGCATTGGCGTACAGGCGACGCGCACGGTTGGTGTTGATGACCTCCAGACGGCTGGTACGGATGCCCTGCTGATCCATTTCGCGCGTCTGCGAGCGCATCAGGGCCAGGCCGATACCACAGCGCCGATGGGACGATACGACCCCGAAGCCGCCGATCCATGCCGTGTCACCGTCGCGGCCTGCAAAGGACAGACCCACAGGCTGGTTGTCCGACAGGGCGATCTGGGACAGTTCAAGACACATGCCGGACATCCGGATGAACCGATCCAGTTCATCCTCGGTGAAGGGCAACGGGACGGGATAGTTGGAGTAGACCTCGCGCCACAGCAACGTCAGTTGACCCATCGACAGGGTCGCTGCGGGTTGAAAGGCTAGGACGGGGCTTCTCACGGCTTTCTCCGTTCAGTCTGGGCAGTGCTGCGTTTCCTCTGTCGCGTTGAAAGCATACCCGTCCTGCGGCCATCCAGCGGCAGAACCGTGGAGGGACGAAAGACACCAGATCGATATGTACGGGAGGGCTACGAACTTCCTCGGCGACCGTGGTTACATCCTAGTTGCAAATGGAACTAGTAAAAGTGAAATCGCTGTAACGGCCAAGCCATAATTGGATCATTACGGCGCTGTAATATTTGGTGTTTTGGGAACCTTGAGGGGCCGGTTTTAATGATAACGGCCAAGTTTAAATAGGTTCCCGCCTTGATAATGACGTTATGCGTCCGGTGCGGTCGAGACGACCGATCGCAGACGATTCCACATGGCCCGTGGATCGGTAAGGGCGGGTGAGACGGCGATGCCGATGGTCCGCTCGAAATTATAGCCCCTGATTCCGATCTGGCTCATGTCATCGCTCTGGAGCGACAGAGGGGCGGTGGTGATGCCCAGCCCGCTCTCGACCATCGACAGACACAGGGCGTCATTGTCCGAACGCAGGGCAAAGCGGGGGCGCACCCCACTGTGGGTGAAGAAACGGCTGGTGTCCTGCAGCCGTTCGCAGGCGCGACGGGCGATCATGATCTCGCTGGCCAGTTCTTCAGGCGGGACATCGCGTTGACCCGCCAGGCGGTGATAGCGCGGGGCCAGCATCACATAGGGCTCTGTGAAAAGGGCCAGTTCCTGCGGGTCGTCGGCCCTCAGCAGCGTTAGCGCCGCATCGATACGCCCTGCGGCCATCGCATTGCGCAACTCATGGGCCGAGCCTTCGACTAGTTCAGGTTCCATATCCGGTTTCAGGGCCGATACAGCGCGCCGCACAAGACGGGGCGCGAGGGTGCGCAGCACACCGAGGCGGATGTGCGGCCAGCTATCGCGTGCCGGGGCATTCAGGCTTTCTGCGGTGCGAAAACCCTGTTCCAGCTGGCGGGCGATGGGCAGCAGGCGCGCGCCCGCCTCGGTCAGGCGCACGTGTTTGCGGTCGCGGATGAACAGCTTGGCCCCGACCGTCTTTTCCATTTCGGCGATGCCGACCGACAGGGTCGGCTGGGTGATGCGGACGCGGGCGGCGGCGGCGGTGAAACTGCCGCTGTCGACGACAGCGAGGAATTGGCGAACGTGAGAGCGTTTCAACATAGAAAAAACCTATCTGAAACTTCACGAACTTTCCATTTATCGAAAGGTGAACCGCGCAGTACCTTTTCCCCAACGAGGAAACGCATCCCAGAACAAGGACAAAGTCCCATGCGCGCGACACCCGATTTCGATTTCGGCCTGACTGAATCCGCCCAGATGATCCGCGACAGCGCCTCGCGCTTTGCGGACGAGCAGATTGCCCCGCTGGCCGCCAAGGTCGACGCCGAGGACTGGTTCCCGCGTGAGCTGTGGCAGCCGATGGGTGAGCTGGGCCTGCACGGCATCACGGTCGAGGAAGAATGGGGCGGTCTTGGCCTTGGCTATCTGGACCATGTGATCGCGGTCGAGGAAGTCAGCCGTGCCTCGGCCTCCATCGGTCTTTCCTATGGGGCCCACTCCAACCTGTGCGTGAACCAGATCCGCCGTTGGGGCACGCAGGAGCAGAAAGACAAATACCTGCCCAAGCTGGTGTCGGGCGAGCACGTCGGCTCTCTGGCCATGTCGGAAGTGAACGCGGGTTCCGACGTCGTCAGCATGAAGCTGCGCGCCGACAAGGTGGAGGGTGGCTATCGCCTGAACGGCACGAAATTCTGGATCACCAACTCCGCCTATGCCGACACCCTGGTGGTCTATGCCAAGACCGACATGGAGGCGGGCAGCCGCGGCATCACCGCCTTCCTGATCGAGAAGGACTTCGCCGGGTTCAGCATCGGCCAGAAGATCGACAAGATGGGCATGCGCGGCTCGCCGACCGCTGAGCTGGTGTTCGAGGACTGCTTCGTGCCGGAAGAGAACGTCATGGGGCCGCTGAACGGCGGCGTGGGGGTCCTGATGTCGGGTCTGGACTATGAGCGCGTGGTGCT
>NZ_DJFS01000061.1 GCF_002432125.1 Brevundimonas sp. UBA5866 | reverse complement strand
CCGGCCGGAGCCAGGACGATCGCCTCGCAGCCCGACAGGGCGGCCATTAATGGCGCAAGGGCGAGCGGCCGCAGCAGACGCGATCTCAGCGCGCGGCGGACCGGATTGGCGGGGGTTGCGGGCAAGGTTTCGGTCATTGCCACGGCCCCGTAGACCCAAGGACAAACATCGGACATTGGACAATCCGTCCTATCCCGCGCGCAGGCTGCGCGGAGCAAAGGAGCGGCTCATTCATTCTATCAATATGGGCGCATTGACGCCCGGTCGCAGAGAACGGCATCTGTCATGAACGCTTCAGGCGCGCCTTCTTCCGAGTCCCTTGAACGGGACGCCAGCCAGATCAACGCGCGACATGGCAAAATCGACGCGGGTGAAATTGCTGTTGGCGTAATTATTGGCCGTACGTCGGAGTTTTTCGACTTCTTCGTCTATGCCATCGCCTCGGTCGTTGTCTTCCCGCAGTTGATCTTCCCGTACGCGGGTCCGCTGGGCGGAACTCTTCTTTCGTTTGCCGTTTTCGCGCTGGCTTTCCTCGCCCGCCCGATCGGCTCCTCGCTGTTTATTGCTGTGGACCGCAAGTTCGGTCGCGGCACCAAACTGACCATCGCCCTGTTCCTGCTGGGCATTTCGACCGTCTGCCTGGGCTTCCTGCCCAGCTATGAGACGGCCGGCCACTGGGCCGCTGTGATGCTGATCGTTCTGCGACTGGGTCAGGGCGTGGCCCTGGGCGGTACATGGGATGGCCTGGCCTCGCTGCTGGCCGTGTCGGCGCCGGCGAACAAAAAGGGCTGGTACGCTATGGTGCCCCAGCTGGGCGCACCGTTCGGCCTGATCGTGGCCAGCGCCCTGTTCGCCTATTTCACGGCCAAACTGACCCCGGCGGACTTCTTCGCCTGGGGCTGGCGCTATCCGTTCTTCGTGGCCTTCGCCATCAACGTGGTGGCCCTGTTCGCCCGTCTGCGTATCGTCGTGACCCCGACCTTCCAGTCGGCCTTCCACTCCAACGAGCTGAAGCCGACCTCGGTGCCGATGACCCTGCGCGAGGAAGGCACCCGTATCCTGATCGGTACCTTCGCGCCGCTGGCAGCCTTTGCCATGTTCCACATGGTAACGGTCTATCCGCTGTCGTGGGTCTATCTGTTCACTGACGAGACTCCGACCCGCTTCCTGGTGGTCGAGATCATCGGGGCCTGCTTCGGTGCCGTGGCCATCGCCTACTCGGGCTGGCTGGCCGACAAGTTCGGCCGCCGCAAACTGCTGGGCGTGACGGCCGCGGCCATCGCTGTCTTTTCGGGCTTTGCTCCGCAACTGCTGGACGGCGGTCTGCCGGGCGAACTGGCCTATATGATCATCGGCTTCATCCTGCTGGGTCTGGCCTTCGGTCAGGCATCGGGCGTCATCGCTGCGGCCTATACCCCGCGCAACCGCTATACCGCCTCGGCTCTGACGTCGGATCTGGCATGGCTGTTCGGCGCAGGTTTCGCACCGTTGGCCGCCCTGTGGCTGTCGTCGCAGTTCGGTGCCGCAGCGGGTGGTCTGTACCTGCTGTCGGGTGCGATCATCACCCTGCTGGCGCTGTGGCTGAACCGAAGCATGGGTATCGCCCGCGACTGAGTCGCGGCATCCATCGCCGTAAACAGAAAGGGCGCGGGCGTTATGACCGCGCCCTTTTTTGTCCGCCGCTGTGGCTGCCGCCTCAGCGTTTGTGTCGGGAAGTAAACTCTACAAAGCTTTCGACCCAGCCGCGCAGGAATTTTTCTGTGTCGGCATTGGCGATCTTGCCCTGTTCGTCCAGCAGGTCCGGCTTGAACTGGATATAGGCTTCGGGCTGGTGCATCTGGGCGACGTTGAGGAAACCCAGGACCGGACGCAGCGCAGCCTGCGCCACCGCCGTGCCGATCGCGCCGGGTGATGTGCCGATCACGGCCACCGGCTTGCCGTCAAAGCTGTTCGTGCCCCAGGGGCGGCTGGCCCAATCAATGGCGTTCTTGAGCCCGCCCGGAATGGAGCGATTATACTCGGGCGTCACGATCACAATGCCGTCCGCGCCTTCGATGGCCGCCTTCAGGTCCTTGCCCGCTTTGGGATAGTCGGCGTCGTAGTCGTGGGAATACAGCGGCAGGTCGATGCTGATGTCGAAGAACTCGATGCCATCGGGGGCCAGCCCCTTCAGAGCTTCAGCCAGCTTGCGGTTGATGGACGCCTTGGCCAGGCTGCCGACGATGACGCCAATCTTGAGTGCGGACATAGGATGGAGGCTCCGTTCGCGGTGAAAGTCACCTCCATCAATGCCTGCCAGCTGCCCGCCGTTCCTTCAGACGGTTTAAACGCGCACCTCGCGCTGGTCCCGACCGACTTCGCCGAACACCCGTTGATAGCGCGCGACCTCATCGGCATCGCCCGTGGCCTTGGCGCGGTTGTCGGACAGTTTGACCGCTGGACGCCCGGCAGCTTCGGTCACCTTGCACACCAGCGACATCGGCATCAGTTCGGGGGCCTCGATCGGTGAGCAGTCGCGGAAATCATTGGTCAGATTGGTGCCCCAGCCAAAGCTGGTGCGGACACGGCCTTTGAAGTGGGCGTGTGCCTGTTCGATGGTGTCGACATCCAGCCCGTCGGCCAGCACCAGCAGGCGATCCCTGGGATCGACACCCTTGGACTTCCACCAGTCCATGATGATCTCGCCGCCTTCGATGGGCGGTGCGCTGTCGGGACGGAACCCCTTCCAGTCAGCCAGCCAGTCGGGCGCATCGTCCAGAAACGCCTTGGTGCCAAAGGCATCGGGCAGAACGATCAGCAGGTTGCCGTGATAGGTCTGACGCCATTCCTCCAGCACCCGATAGGGCGCATCGCGCAAGGCCTTGTCGTCCGCGCCTGCCATTGCGGCCACCACCATCGGCAACTCATGGCCATTAGTGCCGATGGCCTCCATGTCGTTGTTCATGGCCAGAAGGACGTTGGAGGTGCCGATAAAAGACTTGCCCAGTCCCGCCTTCATCGCGGCCACGCACCAGTCCTGCCACAGGAAGCCGTGGCGGCGGCGGGTGCCGAAATCCGAGATGACCAGACCATCCAGCTTGCGCAGGCGCTCGATCTTTTCCCACAGCCGGGTCTTGGCGCGGGAATAGAGGATATCCAGCTCGAACCGGCCCATACGGCCCAGCGCCTTGCGGGCGCGCAGTTCGTTTATGATCGACAGGGCCGGGATTTCCCAAAGCGTCACATCGGCCCACGTTCCGCTGAAGGTCAGCAGGTATTGGCCATCCTCACCCTTTTGCAGATCGTATTCCGGCAGCTGATAGGTCGCCAGCCACGCCAGAAAGTCCGGCGTGAAAATCTGCTTCACCCCGTAGAAGGTGTTGCCGCCCAGCCAGATCAATTCCTTGTTGGTGAACCGCAGGGTGCGGGCGTGATCCAGATGGGCGCGAAGTTCCGCCTCGTCGATCTCGTCCACCAGACGCACGGTCTTGGTGCGGTTGATGACGGTAAAGGTCACCGGCACATCACGGAACCGACGCCAGATCAACTGAAGCATCAGCAGCTTGTAGAAGTCCGTGTCCAGCAGGCTGCGGACAATAGGATCAAGCCTCCAGCTATGATCATAGGCGCGTTTGGCGAGATCGACATTGGCCATAAGCGAGTTACTTCTCCGACACGTCCGAGGGCGCGGGATCGACGGCGATCACCTGCCCTTCCTTCTGGGGCTTGATATAGGGTGAGGGCTGCGGCGTTTTCATGTTGCCGCGGATCAGCGAGCGACCGGCCTCCAGTCCGCCCGCCATTTCCAGATCGACCCGCTGGGCATCGCGGGCGCGGACATCCTCAAGCGCCTCTTCGACCTCGACATCTGCCATGCCCAGATTGCGCAGCACCTCGCCGCCAAACACAAGGGCGGATTCGAAAGTCTCGCGGATCTGATAGTCCACACCGGCCTTGAGCAATCGCAGGGTCGCGCCACGGTCATAGGCACGGGCAAAGATTTTCGTGCCCGGAAACTCATGCACGACCAGTTCGACAATACGGTCCGTCGCTTCCTGATTGTCGACGCACACCAGCACCGCCTCGGCCTTCTCAAGACCCGAGGCCCTGAGCGTATCCAGTCGGGTGCCGTCGCCATAATAGACTTTGAAGCCGAAATTGGCGGCGGCCTGGATCATCTCGATGTCTTTTTCGATGATGGACACCTCGACGCCCTGCGCCAGCAGGGGTTGTGACGCCACCTGGGCAAAACGACCAAAGCCGATAACCAGTACCCGCCCGACCAGATCCTTGGCGGCGTCCACGTCTGTGGCATCTTCGGGGGTCAGGCCGCTGTCCGGCTTGGACAGGCGGCTGATCAACAGGGTCGTCAGCGGCGTCAGCGCCATCGACAGAATGACGATGGCCGTCAGGGTCGCGCTGGCCTGTCCGTCGATAACGCCGGCGGTCACTGCCGCACTGTAGAGGACAAAGGCGAACTCGCCGCCCTGCGCGAACAGGGTCGCGCGCTCCATCGCCTCGCTGTGGGACGCCTTCAGCAAACGGCCGACCGCATAGATGACGGTGGCCTTGGCAATCATGAAGGCGGCCAGTCCTGCCAGAACCATTTGCCACTGGTTGACCACCACCGACAGATCAAGCGCCATGCCGACCGACAGGAAGAACAGCCCCAGCAGAATGGCCCGGAACGGCTCTACATCCGCCTCGAGCTGATGCCGGAACGTCGAGTCCGACAGCAGCACACCGGCCAGAAAGGCCCCCATCGCCATAGACAGGCCCACGGAATCCAGCAGCCACGCCGTACCCGCCACGACCAGAAGCGCCGCCGCTGTCATCACTTCGCGGCCACCGTTACGGGCCATGAAGCCGAACACCGGATTGACCAG
>NZ_DJFS01000025.1 GCF_002432125.1 Brevundimonas sp. UBA5866 | reverse complement strand
GTCCTCCTCGCGCGCGGGCTTCATGGCTTCCTGCGCCTGAAGCGCTGCGGTCTGGGCGGCGGCAGAGGCCGTGGTGGCTTCGGCCACGGCCTGTTCGGCGGCACGGAGCTCGGCCTTGGCGTTGGCGGCGGCTTCCTTAGCGTCGGACCAGCGCACATAGAGCAGGGCGGCTTGCAGGGCGCGGATTTCGGCGCTGATCTTCTTGTACTTTTCCGCCTGACGGGCTTCGCGCTTCAGGCGGTTGAGCGTGGATTCCAGCTCCTTGCCGATGTCGTCTAGGCGGTCGAGGTTGGCCTCGGCGGCCTTTAGGCGCAGTTCGGCCTCGTGGCGGCGGGTGTGCAGACCCGACACGCCGCCCGCTTCCTCAAGGATGCGGCGGCGGTTCTGGGGCTTGGCCGCGATCAGTTCGGAAATCTGCCCCTGACGGACAAGGGCGGGGGAGTTAGCCCCCGTAGAGGCATCGGCGAACAGAAGCTGGACGTCACGCGCCCGCACTTCCTTGCCGTTGATGCGGTAGGTCGAGCCGCGCCCGCGCTCGATCTTGCGCGAGACTTCCAGCACGGCTTCGTCGGTGAAGGGCTGGGGCGCGCGGCGCAGGGCGTTGTCGATGGTCAGGGTGACTTCGGCATGGTTGCGCGGCGGACGGCCGGCGGCACCGGCAAAGATCACGTCCTCCATGCCCTGACCGCGCATGGCCTTGGCCGAGTTGGCCCCCATGACCCAGCGCAGGCTCTCCAGCACGTTCGACTTGCCGCAGCCGTTCGGTCCGACGATCCCGGTCAGTCCGGGCTCGATCTGAACCTCGGCGGGATCGACAAAGGACTTGAAGCCCGAAAGTCGAAGGCGCTGGAAATGCATAGCTTGGGGTTTTAGCGCACCAGAGGCTCGATGGCAGCAACCATTGCATCGAGCGTATGCTCTTGCAGGCGGCGTCCGTTCACAAACAGCGCGGGTGTCGAGTTTACACCCGACTGAATGGCAGATTCGGTGTCGCGCGTGATGCCTTCGGCAGTCGCAGGCAGGCGAACGCATTCTTCGATCTGTTCACGCGAGCGGCCCGTGGCGTTCACGCCCTCCAGAATCCATTCCTGAACCTTGCCGCTGGCAAAGGATTCGGACTGCTGACCCATGAAATGGTCGGCGACATCGAAGAATTTGCCCGGTGCTGCACAGCGACCGATGGCGGCTGCCACATTGGACACCTGAACAGGCGGTGTCGGCAGATCGCGGAAGATCAGCTTGGCCTTGCCCGTATCGATGTATCGTTTCTTCAGTTCCGGCAGCACCTGCGACGAGAAGTTCGCGCAGTGCGAGCAGGTGAAGCTGGCGTATTCGATGATGGTGACCGGCGCATCGGCGCGGCCCAGTACGCGGTCGCTCGGCATATGGGCCGGAACCGTGGACGAGGGGGCCTGACGTGCCGGTGTGGCAGAAAGAGTGGGCGAGCCGTTATCCAGGGCCATGCCAGCCCCCGCGATGGACGAAGCCAATGCAAAAGCGGCGATGAAGGTGGTGGTACGCCCACTCATATCTGCTGTTCCTTAGTTGGCCAGAGCGGCGTCAACCGCTGCCGACAGGCCGCTGAGCGACGAGTCGATGACCTTTTGATCGTTGACGTAGAAGGCCGGGGTGCCGGTTACGCCTGCATCGAGACCGACGCGGATACGCTTTTCAAGGGCGGCCAGGCCTTCCTTGTCGTTAAGGCAGGTCTCGATCTGGGTTGCCGACAGACCGGCACCCTGGGCGATGCGGTTCAGGCTCTGACGCGGCGGTACGCCCGCAGCCCATTCCTGTTGCGAGGCCATGATGGCGTGGACGACGTCGAAATATTTGTCGTCGCCAGCACAGCGGGCCAGCATGAAGCCAGCGGCGGCGATGTCCTGCGGCGGGGTCGGGAATTCGCGGAAGATGAAGCGCACCTTGTTGGTGTCCACGTATTTGGCCTTGAACTCCGGCCAGACTTCCTGATTCCAGACGGCGCAGTGACCGCAGGTGACCGAGGCGTATTCAACGACGGTGACCTTGGCACCTTCGGCGGCACCCAGAGCCATATCGCCCTCTGCGGCACCGCCAGCCTTTTGCGAGCAACCGGCGACGGCGGCAGTGGCCATCAGTGCGGCGGCAGTGATGGCGGCGCGGCGGCTCATAGCCGCAAACTTGTATTTAGGAGCCATAGGTCGAACCTCGAAAGCGTAAGTTGTTTAAGAATAGGGACGAAAAAATCCCTGCCATCCTTCACCAGGATTACGGCAAACAGAGCACCGTTGTTTTGTCAACGGTACGGATCGTCCTGCTCTTCCTGAGTGCGGACAATCGCAGCCTTACCCAGCTTGGTCAAAGCCTTGCGCAGGTGTTCGGGAAGGTGGGCCACGGACTCTTCCAGTTCGGCCTCTGCGGCGGGCGAAATGGGCGGCAGCGGCTTCAGCTTGCGCGACTTAGGCGCGGACGGAGCCGCCACCAGCGGTTTTACCGGACCTTGCTGGATACGAATTTTTTCAACGGCATTGGCCCCCAGATACAGGTTCACCTGTTCGATGATTTCCTGCTGCTGGTGCTGGACCAGTAGGGCGGCGGGGCCGACGACGCGCAGCTCAAGCACGCCACCGGCATTGCCCTTGCCCTTGATGATCTTCTGCGGACGCGAGACGCGGGCCATGCGTTCGCCCACGATCTCGGCCCAGCGGGCTTCGAGGCTGTTGGCGCTGCGACCGAATTTCTGGTCCAGCTCCTTGATGAATTTCTGCAGCTTGTGCGCGGCCCGTGGCGGCGGACGCAGCGGCGGTTTGGTCCGGCGCTGGGCCAGAATCCGGCGGGCTTCTTCTTCGGAGGGCAGGGGTCTGCGCGACATGGCATCCTTATAGGCGAAACTTGTGCCTTTGCCGATGCGAAGATGGGCTGTTAGGCGCGAATAAAGCGGCTAAGGACGGTTCATGACGGACACTGATACCGCCCGACTGCGCGAAGCCCTGCTGGACTGGTACGACGCCAATGCCCGCGACCTGCCGTGGCGCGCTGCGCCGGGCGAGGCGACGCGCACCGATCCCTATCGGGTATGGCTGTCCGAAGTGATGCTGCAACAGACGACGACCGTTCATGCCGCCCCCTATTTCCACGCCTTCACGACGCGCTGGCCGACGGTCAGCGATCTGGCGGCGGCGGACGATGCCGATGTGATGGCGGCGTGGGCAGGGCTGGGATACTACGCCCGCGCCCGTAACCTTCTGGCCTGTGCGCGGATGGTGGCCGGTGAACACGGCGGCGTCTTTCCCGATACCGAAGAGGCCCTGCTGAAGCTGAAAGGCGTGGGGGCCTATACGGCGGCGGCGGTGGCGGCGATCGCCTTCGGCCGTCCGGCCAATGTCGTGGACGGCAATGTCGAGCGGGTCATGAGCCGCCTGTTCGCGGTGAAGGAAGAAGTCCCCGCCGCACGGCCCGAACTGAAACGTCTAGCGGCTCTGTTCGTCAGCGACCATCGCCCATCCGACTGGCCGCAGGCGCTGATGGACTTGGGCGCGCGCGTGTGCCGTCCCAAATCGCCCCTTTGCGAGCAATGCCCGCTGTCGTTCGGATGCGCGGCCTATAGGGAAGGCGATCCGCAATCCTATCCCCGCAAGGCCAAGAAGGCTGAACGTCCGCACCGCCTGGGCCATGTCTTTGTGCTGCGCGACGGCAAGGGCAGGGTGGGGCTGGTCCGCCGTCCCGAAAAGGGTCTGCTGGGCGGGATGTTGGGGCTGGCCGGATCGGAATGGAGCGCGGCCCCCGCCTACGCCCCGCCGTTCAAAGCCGACTGGACCGAGGCGGGTACGATCAACCACGTCTTCACCCACTTCTCGCTGGACCTTACGGCCCATGTGGCGACGGGGACTTCGGATGATCCCTCACTCATCTGGATGGAGGAAGCCGAGGCCCTCAAATCCCTGCCGACCGTTTTCAGGAAGGCGCTGGAGCGGGCGCTGGCCGCATAAAGAAAGGGCCGCACCTTTGATGCGGCCCTTGAAGTTTCGGGCGATGCGCCGCCCGTGAAGTCTTACTGCATGCCTGCGCGGATTTCGGCGCGCAGGGCATCGATCGGGCGCAGGCCCTGATCGGTCTTGAAGCGCCAGTAGGTCCAGCCATTGCACGCCGGAGCATTCTCCAGCAGGGCACCCAGTTTGTGGATCGAGCCTGACAGGGTTCCCGACACCAGGGAGCCGTCGGCGCGAACGCGGGCCTCGCGCTCGCCCTTGGGGCAATACAGCTTGTCACCCGGAGCCAGCAGTCCGGCTTCGACCAGGGCACCGAACGGCACCTTGGGCTCGGCCTTTTTGGAGCCGGTGACCACGAGGTCTTCCGGCGCAGCGGGGATCACGGCATCGATGCGGGCCTGGGCCAGATCGGCATAGGTCTCGTCGCGTTCGATACCGATGAAGTGACGGCCCAGACGCTTGGCCGCCGCACCCGTGGTGCCGGTGCCAAAGAACGGGTCGAGAATGACATCGCCCTGACGGGTGGCCGACAGAATGACGCGGTGAAGCAGGGCTTCCGGCTTCTGGGTCGGGTGGGCCTTGTTGCCCTCGGCGTCCTTCAGGCGTTCCGAGCCGGTGCAAAGTGCCAGCGTCCAGTCCGAACGCATCTGGGTGTCTTCGTTGAAGACCTTCAGGGCGTCGTAGTTGAAGGTGTAACGCTTCTGGTCACGCGACTTGGCGGCCCAGATCAGGGTCTCGTGGGCATTGGTGAAGCGCGTGCCCTTGAAGTTCGGCATCGGGTTCGACTTGCGCCAGATGATGTCGTTCAGGACCCAGAAACCGAGGTCCTGCATCGCCGCGCCCAGACGGAAGATGTTGTGATAGCTGCCGATGACCCAAAGGGTGCCGTCGTCTTTCAGGACGCGCTGGCATTCGCTCAGCCACGCACGGGTGAAGGCGTCATAGGCGGCGAAGCTGTCGAACTTGTCCCAGTCGTCGTCGACGGCGTCGACCTTGGAGTTGTCCGGACGCAGCAGGTCGCCACCCAGCTGGAGATTATAGGGCGGATCGGCGAAAACCATGTCCACCGACTTGTCCGGCAGGCCTTTCAAACGCTCGATGCAGTCGCCTCTGAGGATGACGTCGGTTTGAATGTCGGACATGAATACGCGGCCCCTGTGGTGTTGAGGGCGCATGGTGAGTCATCGTGGTTAACGGTTGGTAATCAAATCGCTTTTGACGATTCTCCAAAGAGTCAAACGCCGATCTCCATGACTCTCAAGAGTCCGGTGGATAAGGGTTTTGGCGGATTCAGAGTCTGCGAAAATTTTTATGTTCGGTGAAGCTTGAAAGCCCTCTTGGGCATTCGTGGACCGGCGGGTTGTTAACAAAGCCCTGGACACGACCCGGTGGGGCGGGCGAACGCGACCGCCTGATCGCTGCTATGTCATCTTTCTGGGCCGGAGACCGATCTGGCCCTTCGCAACCCGTTAAGACGGGTTTATGAGGCCGTCATGATCCGTCGTCTTCGTCCCGTCCCGTTCGCCCTTGGTCCCGTCCACTTCGTCGGTATCGGCGGCATTGGCATGAGCGGCATCGCCGAAATCATGCTGAAAATCGGCTATCAGGTGCAGGGCTCCGACGCCAAGGCCAGCGCCAATACCGAGCGCCTCGAAAAGCTGGGCGCCCGCATTTACATCGGCCACGACGCCGCCCACATCACCGAGGGCGTGTCGGCTGTTGTCTATTCGACCGCTGTGAAGGCCGATAACCCCGAGATGGTCGAAGCGCGCGAGCGCCGCATTCCGGTGGTGCGCCGTGCAGAAATGCTGGCCGAGCTGATGCGTCTGCAGTTCTCGATCGGTGTCGGTGGTACCCACGGCAAGACGACGACGACCTCTATGGTCGCGGCCCTGCTGGATGCCGGCAATTTCGATCCGACCGTCGTCAACGGCGGCATCATTAATGCCTATGGCACCAACGCCAAGGTGGGTGACGGCGACTGGATCGTTGTCGAGGCCGACGAGTCCGACGGCTCGTTCCTGCGACTGAAATGTACCGTGGCGATGATCACCAACATCGACCCCGAACACCTCGACCACTACGGCGATTTTGATGCCGTGAAGAAGGCGTTCCGCGACTTCATCGAAGACACGCCCTTCTATGGTTTCGGTGTCGTCTGCCTTGACCACCCCGAGGTGCAGAAGCTGGCGGCCCAGATCGTCAACCGCCGCCTGATCACCTATGGCCTCAACCCGCAGGCCATGGTCCGCGCCGAGAATGTGCAGATGGACCCCGACGGCTCGACCTTTGACGTCGTCATCCGCGCCTCGCACGCCAGCGACGAGGATGTCCGCATCAATGGCCTGCGTCTGCCGATGGCGGGCTGGCACAATGTGTCGAACGCTCTGGCCGCCATTTCCGTCGCCCGCGAAGTCGGCGTTGACGATGACGGCATCCGTGCCGGTCTGGCCAGCTTTGGCGGTGTGAAGCGCCGCTTCACCACCACGGGCTTTGCCCACGGCGTCCGTATCATCGACGACTATGGCCACCACCCCGTCGAAATCGCCGCCGTGCTGAAGGCCGCCCGTCAGGTGGTCCAGAACGCCGAACAGCCGGGCCGCGTCATCGCCGTGGTCCAGCCGCACCGCTATACCCGCCTGCGCGACCTGATGGCCGACTTCTCGACCTGCTTCATGGATGCGGACAGCGTGATCGTCGCTGACGTCTATCCGGCGGGTGAACAGCCGATCGAGGGCGTGGACAAGCACGCTCTGGTCAGCGGCATCAAACAGTTCGGCCACCGCCATGCTTCGGCGCTGGAAAGCGCCGACGCTCTGCCCAAGGTGATCCGTGAGGAAGCCAAGCCGGGCGATCTGGTCGTCTGTCTCGGCGCGGGCGACATCACCTCGTGGGCCTATGCCCTGCCTGCCCAACTGGAAGCTATCGGTTAAGAAAGACAGCCATGTCCTGGACTGACACCCTGCCGACCGTGCGCGGCAAACTGCTGCTGAACGAGCAACTGGCGCCTTACACCTGGTTCCGCGTCGGTGGTCCGGCCGATGCCCTGTTCATTCCGGCGGACGAGGACGATCTGATCGACTTCCTCAAGGCCCTTCCGGAAGAGGTTCCTGTCTATCCGTTCGGCGTGGGCTCGAACCTGATCGTGCGCGATGGCGGCATGAAGGGCGTGGTGATCCGTCTGGCGGGCCGTGCGTGGGGACAGGTCGTGGCTGAGGGCCTGACCATCACCGCTGGCGCGGGCGCTCTGGATTCCATGGTGGCGCGCGCCTCGGCCAAGGCCGGTATCGCGGGCATGGAATTCTATGCCGGTATTCCGGGCTCCATCGGTGGCGCGCTGACGATGAATGCGGGCTGCTATGGCTCAGAGACCAAGGACATCCTCGTCTCTGCCCGCGGCGTGAACCGCAAGGGCGAGAAGGTGGAGATGACGGTCGAGGAGTTCGGCTACACCTACCGCCACTCGAATGCTCCGGCGGACATCATCTGGACCGAAGCCACCTATCGCGGCACGGCGGATGATCCCGAGGCGGTCGCCGCCCGCATCGCCGAAATCACCGAGCGCCGCGAAAAGACCCAGCCGATCCGCGAAAAGACCGGCGGCTCGACCTTCAAAAACCCCGAGGGCCATTCCTCGTGGAAGCTGGTCGATGAGGCGGGCTGGCGCGGCAAGCTGTTCAAGATGACCGGCGGCGGTGCCAAGTTCAGCGAGCTGCACTCCAACTTCATGATCAATCCGGGCGAGGCGACCGCCGCCGACCTCGAAGGTCTGGGCGAGATCGTCCGTCAGGACGTCTTCTCCAAGACCGGCATCCAGCTGAGCTGGGAAATCAAGCGTATCGGCCGTCCGGGCTGAGCGCTGGCCGCAATGGGGCCATACACGCGGGGGATGAAAAAACATCCCCCGTTTCGTGCACTTTTTTAAGCGTGGCCGGAGCGAACGGGGCCTATCGTTTCCAACCGGTTAACCCTATTGAGGCGATAGGGGGAGGCTAGTCTTCGGATTGTCTCATGCTCGCGCCTCTCAACACCCTCCACGTTGCCGTCCTGATGGGCGGTCTGTCCTCGGAACGCGAAGTTTCGCTGGAATCCGGCGCGCGATGTGCCGACGCCCTGGAAGGGCAGGTGGCCAAGGTCAGCCGCGTGGACGCGGGCCGCGATCTGGCGCAGGTCCTGACCGAACTGAAACCTGATGTCGTTTTCAATGCCCTGCATGGCGCGTGGGGCGAGGACGGCTGTGTCCAGGGCATCCTCGAGACTCTGAATATTCCCTATACCCACTCGGGCGTGCTGGCCTCGGCGCTGGCAATGGACAAGGACAAGTCCAAGGCCGTCCTGCGCGCGGCGGGCGTGACCGTGCCGGGCGGCGGTCTTTACGACCGCCACGAGGTCGCCAGCCGTCACGTCATCGAGCCGCCCTATGTGGTGAAGCCCAATGCCGAGGGGTCTTCCGTCGGCGTGTTCGTGGTCTACGAAGGGGCCAACCGTCCGGTGGTAGAGGTCGGCGAGGACAGCTGGACCTACGGCGATCTGGTCATGGTCGAGCCGTTCGTGGCGGGCAAGGAACTGGCCGTCGCCGTCATCGGCGAAAAGGATGGCCCACGCGCCCTGACCATCACCGACATCACCCCGACCAAGGGCTTCTATGACTATGAAGCCAAATATGCGCCCGGCGGATCGCGCCACGTCCTGCCAGCAGAGCTGCCTGTGCACGTATTTGACAAGGCTTTACGTCAGGCGGAGCTGGCCCACACGGCAATGGGCTGCCGTGGCGTCTCGCGTTCCGATTTCCGTTATGACGACGTTAACGATGTTCTTGTCTTGCTGGAGGTCAACACCCAGCCCGGCATGACCCCGACCTCGCTCGCACCCGAGCAGGCTGCCTATGCCGGTATGGATTATCGCAGTCTGGTACGTTGGTTGGTGGAGGACGCCTCATGCCGGCGGTAGTTCGCGGCGGACGCCGACAATCAGGTAAGGGGCAGCCCCCGCGTGGCGCGCCCAAGGGACGTGTGGCCGATATCGGGCACATGGATATGTCGCCGCGTGTGGTCGCTGCCTGTCTGGTCGGCGGTGTGGTCATTCTGGGCGCTGTGCTGGCGACCGGGGCCCGTGCCGAGCGCATCACCGCTTCTGCGACTGAAAAGTTCAATGCCGTCACTGTCGGCATGGGTCTGAAGATCAATCAGGTTCACGTTTCGGGGGCATCGCCCGAGGCGGTCGGCCCGATCCAGCGGGCTGTCGACCTGTATCAGGACCAGCCGATCGTCAGTCTGGACCTGAATGCCGTACGCGAGCGGGTGGAACAGGTGGGCTGGGTCAAGGAAGCGCGCGTCGTGCGGTTGCTGCCGGACACCATCATCGTGGACGTGAAGGAGCACAATCGTCTGGCCGTCTGGCAGATGCAGGGCAAGGCCTATGTCATCGATGCAGACGGCGTGGTGATCCCCGGTGCCGATGCCGGTCGCTATCCCGACCTGCCTCTGGTGGTGGGCAAGGGGGCCGATCAGGCCGCTTCGGATATTGTCCCGCTGCTGCGCCAGCGCCCGCGTTTGATGAGCCGCGTGGACGCTCTGGTCCGTGTGGACGAGCGCCGCTGGGACCTGCGCCTGAAAGATGGTGCGCTGATACAGCTTCCGGCTGTCGATCAGGACTCGGCCCTGATCCGCCTTGATGCGCTGGACCAGCGCGAACGCCTTTTGGATCTGGGTTTTGCCCGGGTCGACCTTCGCACCCCCGAGGAGGTGGCTATCCGCCCTTCCGAAGGTGACGCCTGAACTCTGACGATGGGACGTTGAACAAGATGATTGGTCTTCTCCGCGACCGGAAAGTCGATCAGGTAGGCAGCTCTCCACGTGCACCGGCTGTGGCTGCGCTTGATCTGGGCCAGTCCAAGGTGGCCTGCTTCATCATGAAGCCCGAGGGCGTTCGCCGTGCCGACAGCACCATTCGTGTGGCCGGTGCCGGTCACGTCCAGTCGCGCGGTGTGCGCGGTGGCGTGATCGTCAATATGGAAGACGCCGCCGATGCCATCGCCCGCGCTGTCGAGCGCGCGGAACGGCACGCCGGGGCTACGGTTTCGGGTGTGGTTGTCACCACCTCTATCGGCCAGATGGCCAGCCATCGCGTGTCGGCCAGCGTCTCGCTGGGCGGTCAGCCGATCTCCGATCCCGATCTGGCCCGCGCCATCAGTGCGGCCCTGTCCAAGATCAGCCTGCCGAACCGTCGCCCGATCCACGTCCTGCCGGTGGCATGGTCGGTGGATGGCGCGCGTGGCGTGCATGACCCGCGCCACCTCCAGGGGCGCACCCTTGGGCTGGACCTGCTGGTGATCTCTATGGCCGAGGGCGCGTTCGGTGCGCTCAGTAACTGTCTGGAACGGGCGCACCTTGATCTGCAGGGTGTGGCCGCAGCGCCGCTAGTAACCTCCCTGGCTGCGCTGGAAGAGGACGAGATGGAGTTGGGGGCCCTGTGTATCGACATGGGCGCAGGTACAACCTCTGCCGCTGTCTGGGGCGGTCGCTCGCTTCTGCATATCGAAAGCCTGAGCGTGGGCGGCGATCACGTTACCGCCGATATCGCCCGCGGCATGACCACATCACGCGCCGGTGCGGAGCGCCTCAAGACGCTGCACGGCTCGGCTATGGCCAGCAATAACGAGGACCGCGAAATGGTCGAGGCCCCGCCGCGTGGCGAGGATTCATCCGCCGGTCCGGTGGTGTGGCCCCGTGCCATGCTGAAAACCATCATCGCCCCACGTGTTGAAGAGACACTGGAGCTGATGCGTGACCGCCTGCGCGCTGCGGGTATGCGCATCGATCCGGGTATGGGCATTGTCCTGACCGGTGGTGCCAGTCAGCTGAACGGTGTGCGCGAGCTGGCCGAGCGTGTGTTCGATCATCCATCGGTGCGTTTGGGGCGTCCGCAACGGGCTCCTCACCTGGCCGAAGCTGCGGCGGGCCCGGCGTTTTGCTCTGCCGCGGGCGTTCTGCTGCGCGCCGCCTATGGCCCGCGTGAGGCCGTTTCGGTTCACAAGCTGATGACCCGGCACATTACCGCTGCGGATGCGCCCCGTATCCACAACGGTGGCCCCTTCAGCCGCGCCGCAACCTGGCTCCGCGAGAACTTCTAGATTTCCGTCAAACTCATATGACAGGGCGCTTTGTATATCGGAGCGCCCATTTTGATGCTGGCTTCCTGATCTCCAAGGGGTGGGCAGTTGGGGTGTTTCGGTCGGGTCTTCCTGTGGCAAACCCGGTCTGTCCCCCTACGTTACGGCCGGATGCGGACCGTAGCCGTCGACGTGTCTACAGAAATGAACCAGTAGAAATTTCAGCGTTATTTATGATCCAATAATATTGGAGTGAATTTGAGCGACCGATGCAATCTGTTTTCTCAATTATTACGCACAAATCAAACGGCATTCTGTGAATACAAACAATATCCATCCATAGTCAGTTCAATTTCAGAATGAGGCAAACTTGTGTTCATTCTTCCTGCCTGATTCATGGATGAAATAAGGCCACTATTATTATATCAATCATTGTTATCGCAATACATCGATATATCAATACGCTAATTTAGAACTAAAATTCACATATAGCGGACAAAACGGATTTTAATTTAATAACAACATTTTCTTTTAGAACGATATTGATGAAAATGACGGTTTTCTAAAATTGACGCGTCGCTGTGTTATGTGTCGTTAATGTTACGCTGGAGTGCGCAATCAAGCAGTTTTAGGGCGCAAATGGGGCGGGTGAGTTGCCCTGCAATTTGAAGCGTGACAGGCAGGCCCCCCTGTATGACGGACTGCGTATCTGGCCCGTCACCTGTTCGTTTTTTTGTGTGGTACTAAGTTATGCGTTCCAAGCGTACTTACCTGCTGGGCACCTCGGTGCTGGCAAGCGTTCTGGCGGTTTCGACCGCTGCCGTGGCTCAGGAAGCCAACGGCTCGGCAAATGCCGAAGTCACCGAAGTCAGCGAAATCGTCGTTACGGGTTCGCGTATCCGTCGCGATCCGGTTACGGCTCCGACCCCGCTGATCCAGGTTAACCGTGAAACCCTGCTGACCTCGGGTCAGAACACGGTCATTGACCAACTGGCGACCATTCCTGCCCTGATGAACTCGCAAGTTCCGTCGGACACCACCGGCTCGCTGAACTCGGGCGGTCTGTCGCTGCCGAACCTGCGCTCGCTGGGTTCGGGTCGTACCCTGACCCTGGTTGACGGTCGTCGTCACGTGGCTTCGCCGCAAGGCGGCACCGCTGTTGACGTTGACACCATTCCGCGTCTGCTGATCGAAAGCGTCGAGATCGTCACCGGCGGTGCTTCGTCGGTTTACGGTGCAGACGCCGTTTCGGGCGTTCTGAACTTCAAGCTGCGTAAGGACTTCGAAGGTCTGGAAATCGACACCCGTTGGGCCCAGCTCAACGATGGTGGTCAGGATTCCGAGCGCTTTTCGGTTCTGGCCGGCAAGAACCTTCTGGATGGCCGTCTGAACGTTTACGGCTTTGCCGAATACGAGCGTCTGGACGAAGTTCTGGCTGCTGACATCGACTGGCTGCAAGACGGCTGGGGCATGGTGGGTCAGGACGCCGATCCGGCAAACGCCCCGTACGACGGCGTGATCGACTCGGAACTGTTCCGTGACCGTCGCTCGATGCAAATGCGCAAGTGGGGTCAGGTCACCCTGGCCAACGCATACCAGCCGAGCGCCCTGAACAACCCGCTGACCATCCCGACCGCAAACTGCACCAGCACCTCGGTCACGTCTTCGGCATGCTTCGGCGTTCTGCCGGGCAAGACCTATGTGTTCGACGGTCCGGTTGCACGTCTGGCTGATTTCGGCACCATCATCAGCAAGACCGGCACCAACAAGGCCATCAGCATCGGCGGTGACGGCGAAAACCCGAACACCACCTTCAACGTCGACTCGACCCTGCCGCAATCGGAAAACGCCCGCTTCCAAGTCGGCGCGAACTTCCAGATCACCCCGCGCATCAACCTGTATGCAGAAGCCAAGTATGTGCAGGAACGCACTCACCTGGCCACCGGCAACTCGTTCGGCGATATCTACATCACCGACACGCTGAGCCCGACCAACTCGCTGCAGATCCTCGGCACGTCGGCCTACACCACCCGTACCGACAACGCCTTCATGCCGACCAACCTGGCTGAAGCGATCCGCAACAACACGATGGTGATCTACGGTCCGGCTACGCAGGACCAGCCGGGTCAACCGACCGCCACCGTGGCTGCACCGTTCGCACGTTACAGCGCATGGCTGCTGGACCGTTCGCAAACCAATGACAAGCAAATGCAACGCTATGTCATCGGCCTGAACGGCAACGCCGGCGACATCGGCTTCGTCAAGAACATCGACTGGGATCTGGGCTATACCTACGGTCGCGTCGACAACTCGAACGTCGAGCGTGGCCTGAACATCGAACACTTCGCCTATGCGATGGACGCTGTTCGTAACGATGCAGGCCAGATCGTCTGCCGCGTGCAGGCTCTGACCGCAAACGGTGGCACGGTGACCAGCCGTAACCCGAACGTTCCGGGCACGCTGAACGCCAACTCGGACGTCGTTAAGAACTGCGTGCCGCTGAACGTGTTCGGCGCAGGCAACCAAAGCGCCGAGGCTCTGGAATACGTCGCTGCCCAGCTGAAGATCGAACAGCTGAACGAACAGCACGACGTCATGGGTAGCGTTTCGGGTCAGCTGTGGGACCTGTGGGGCGCAGGCCCGATCGGTTTCGCACTGGGCGGTGAGTACCGTAAGGAATCGACCGAAGGTCTGGGCCGCAGCTCGTCGCTGGGCACCACCTATGCCCAGCTGAACGGCGGTGCCGACTTCCTGCCGGCTTCGTATGAAGCGATGGAAGGCTTTGCCGAACTTTCGCTGCCGCTGCTGCGTGACTCCAAGTTCGGCCAGTACGCTGAACTGAGCGGCTCCTACCGCTACAGCGACTTCTCGAACTTCGGTGGTAGCGAAGTCTGGGGCGTGAACCTGGTTTACCGTCCGATCCCGGACATTGCGTTCAAGACCTCGTTCAACACCTCGTACCGCGCTCCGACCCTGTCGGAAACCAATGCGCCGCTGACGCAGACCTTCCTGCAGTTCACCGACCCGTGCGCGACCCAGAACATCCAGAACACGGCTGATCAGGAGAAGAAGGCCAACCGTATCAAGAACTGCGCGGCTCTGGCTGCCCAGTACGGTCTGTCCTACAACTTCACCGACCCGACCGCAGCGGACGCCTACAAGCCGGTTTACAGCTCGTCGGTTCCGGGCAGCAACGGCGGCAACAAGTTCCTGCAACCGGAAGAGTCGGAATCCTTCACCTTCTCGACCGTTCTGCAGCCGCGCTTCATCCCGAACTTCTCGCTGGTGCTCGACTACTACGAAATCACCATCGACAAGGTCATCGCATCGGTTACGGCTCAAGTCGCCGCCAACAACTGCGTGGAAGGCCCGTCGCTGAACACCAGCGCCTGTGCCACCCTGACCCGTTCGGCGGTTGATAACCCGAACACCCCGAACGACGACCGCTTCCTGCTGGTCGACTTCATCCAGTCGTCGATCAACTACGCCAAGCGTAACGTTCGCGGTCTGGACTTCACCACGACCTACCGTTTCGACACCGAAGAAATGCTGGGCCGCAACTGGGGTCGCTTCACCCACCGCCTGAACGGTTCGTGGCTGATCGAGCAGAAGAACTTCAACAACATCGAAAACCCGGCGGACTTCACCGAGCTGTCTAGCTCGCTGTACTACCCGCGTGTTCGCATGACCTCGACCCTGGCTTGGCAAACGCCGTTCGAGCCGGTTCGTGTGACCTGGACTGCTGACTGGCAGACCGCTCAAGACATCATCCAAGCACGTGACTTCGTCGCCAACGCTGACCAGCGCGCGACCAAGTACATGGACACCGGTAACTTCGTGCGTAACGACATCTCGGTCCGCTATCAGGTCCGTGACGACGTGACCGTGACCGGTACCGTCCAGAACGTCTTCGACGCTGAACAAGCGCGTTGGCTGGGCGCTACGCTGTACTCGAACTTCGACCCGTTCGGTCGTCGCTTCTCGCTCAGCGTGAACTACCGTCCTTGGTAAGTTCGGTCTGACTTCAGACTAGGGAAGGCGGCTCGCAAGAGCCGCCTTTTCTTTTGCGCGAATCCGTGGCCACGGTGATTCCCAGACGGGCATTAGTTGGATCAATTCAAGGCATTGGTGGCAAAAACATTGCGTCGCTGTCATTAAGGCAAACGCCCCCATAAAGTACCTAAAATGCCCCATTTGGTCGGGTTGTAATGTTACGGTGTTAAGTCACGGTTTTTCGTGTGTATTAATATAAAGCAGCATTACATTTGAATAATATTTGGGTCACAACTGTGTATTATCGGACACTGCAAGTGCGCATTTGAACTTCGCTATATTGAAGGTGTGGTGCATTCGTAATCTCAAATCCCTCCACAAACGAGGACAGGCGAGGGGCCTGTACCGCTAAGTTGGAGATGGCTTTGAACAAGCGCCTTACAGCCCTGTTGGGCACAACCATGCTGGCGGGGGCTTTGATTTCCGCACCGGCTTTTGCACAGGAAGCCGAAGACACGACCCAGGTCGAGGAAATCGTTGTCACCGGTACCCGTATCGTCCGCCCGAACCAAACCTCGGCGACGGCTGTACAGTCGGTCAGCTCCGAAACCATCGCGCTCTCGGGCCAGACCAACGTGGGTGACATCCTGCGCTCCCTGCCGTCGGCCGGTCAGTCGGGCTGGACGCCGACCAGCAGCAACTTCCTGACCGCCAACAACGGCGTCACCTCCGTGAACCTGCGTAACCTCGGTGAAAACCGCACCCTGGTGCTGGTGAACGGCCGTCGTTACATCGGTGGCATTCCCGGCACCTCGACGGTCGATTTCGCGACCCTGCCGACCGAGTTCATCGATCGTGTGGACGTTGTGACGGGTGGCGCGTCCTCGATTTACGGTTCCGACGCCCTGGCCGGTGTCGTGAACATCATCACACAGCGCAACTATGAAGGTTTCGAAACCTTCGGCCAGTACGGCATCACCGAACGTGGCGACGCCGAGAACTACAAGTTCGGCATCAAGCTGGGCTCGAACTTCGCCGAAGACCGCGGTAACTTCGTCGCCAGCCTGTCGTACAACGAAACCCACGGTGTCTATGCCCGTGACCGTGGCGACCGCGGCATGGATCTGGACGGCACGTCCGACACCTTCAAAAAGACCAAATACTTCGCCGGTTCTTCGGTTACGCCGGGTGGTGTGGCCATTATTCCGGGTCTGGAACAGAACGGTGTGACGCCGGCTTCGCAAAGCTGGACCCTGTGGGATGGCAAGCTGGTCAAGTTTGACAACTCGGTCCACGGCTACAACCGTCAGGCCTACCGCGCACTGATGGTCCCGACCGAAGGTCTGCACCTGACGACCCAGGCGCGCTATGACTTCAACAACAACCACAGCTTCTTCCTCGAAGCGTCGGCCTATCGCGGCAAGTCGCACTCTCTGATGGAGCCGTCGGGTGTGCAGAACTCGGATCTGTACAAGGACAACTCCAACGTCACGCGCAACATCGCCTGCACGACCGATGGCTGCATGTACGGTATTCCGATCCTGTCGGAAGTGGTGCCGGTCGCCATCCGTGACCTTGTCCGCGCAGCCACGCCGGGCCTGACCGACGAGCAGCGTCGCGTGGGCTTCAACCGTCGTTTCTCGGAAGCCTCGAACCGCGCCAACCTTGAAGAGCGTAACCACTCGCGCATCGTGGCCGGCCTGCAGGGCAAGCTGGGTACGGCGATGGACCTCAGCTATGAGCTGAGCTTCAACTGGGGTCACCTGAACAACCAGCGTACCAACGAAGGGGCCCTGCTGAAGGACAACCTGATCGAGGCGCTGGATGTCGTGAAGCTGGCCGACGGATCGTTCGCCTGCCGTGACGAACTGGCACGCTCCAAGGGCTGTGCGCCGATCTTCGTCTTCGAAGAAGGTGGCGCCTCGCAGGCCGCGCTCGACTATGTGCAGATGGTGCACAAGGTCGACAACATGATGGACCAGAAGGTTCTCAACGGCTTCCTGTCGGGTACGGCGTTTGAACTGCCGGCCGGTCCGCTGCAGTTCGTCGTCGGTGCTGAATACCGTCGCGAGGAGTCGAACCTGGTTCCGGACATCGCCATGCAGCGCGGTCTGACCACGACCAACCTGACCCCGATCACGCGGGGCAGTTTCGACGTGACCGAAGGCTTCATCGAGCTGAACGTTCCGCTTCTGGCCGATCTGCCTTGGGCGCACCAGCTGGACCTGAACCTGTCGGCCCGGGTTTCCGACTACTCGACCGTGGGCAAGACCGATGCCTATGCAGCCTCGCTGGAATGGAAGCCGCTGGACTGGCTGAAAGTGCGTTCGCAGTACGCCCGCTCGGTGCGCGCTCCGAACATCGGCGAACTGTACGCCGGTGTCAGCCAGACGTTCCCGACCGACGTCGATCCGTGCCGTTCGCTGACCGTCGTCAACGGTCAGGGTGCCTTCTTCAAGGAGCGCAGCGGCTATGATGTCGGCAAGATCGTCGGCAGCGGTATCGACAGCAGCACCTTGGGAAGCAACGCGGCCAAGGCCTGTCTGGCCGACCCGACCGTGGCTGCCCGCGTGGCCCGTGACGGTCACTACATCCAGACCCAGTCCGAGGCCCAGGGCTATTATGGCTTCAACTCGGGCAACGAGGACCTAGAAGTTGAAACCTCGACCAGCTTCACCGCAGGTCTGCTGTTCAACCCGCGCTGGAACGACTGGTGGTCGGGCCTGTCGGTTTCGGTTGATTACTTCCAGCTGGAAATCGAGGGCATGATCGGCACCCTGGGCCGCGCGACCAGCCTGAGCGAGTGCTATGTGAACTCGGGCGGCGTCTATGACCCGAACAACATCTACTGCAAGCAGATCATCCGTGAAGACAAGGGAGCCAACGTGGGTTCGTTCCGCGAGGTCAACTCGCGTACGATGAACCTCGGTGAAAACCGCACCCGCGGCATCGACTTCCAGGCCAACTATTCGGTGGACCTGACCCGTCTGCCGTATCTGTCGGCCTTCGAAGATGCTGGCCAGCTGGCCATCGGCTATTCGCACCAGCACCTGATGACCCGCAAGACCTCGCCGCTGGCCGGTGGCGCTATGGTCGAGTTCGCCGGTCGCTCGCAAACGCCGAAGAACGTCGGCAACCTGAGCATGGTCTACCGTCGCGGTCCGCTGACCACGTCGTGGAAGACGCGCTTCATCGGCGAGAGCTGCTATCGCTATCTCGACCGCTGCGATCCGAAGGACGAAAAGAGCGACTACATCGGTCTGCGTCACTTCTCGGACCTGCAGGTCCGCTATGACGTGAACGACAAGGCCGAAGTCTTTGTCGGCGTGGACAACGTCTTTGACGAATATGTCTACATCGCCCAGACGATCACCTCGGCCACGGGCTGGACCACCGACCCGTCGATCTATGACGGTCTGGGCCGTCGTTTCAACATGGGCATGCGCATGCGCTTCTGATTGAAACTGTAAGCGTTGTTAAGCGGGGGAGGGGCGTTTGCCCCTCCCTTTGCGTTTGGTTAACGCTTTTTGCGAAGGTCAACTGAAAAAATGCAGCCTGAACGTGAAAAACATCAGTGTTACGGGCTTCACGAAAGGCCGACTCATATTAGGTCGGTAATGATCCGTTAACGTTGTCGGGTCTTTTATTAACCCGCTCATAACCAATGCGATTCGGCGGGGGTCGATTGGGATGAATGGGCAGGGTCGGAAGGTCGAAAAACAATGTCTCTCTCGCTGGTGAAGCCGCAAGCCACAGAATTGAAGCCGCGCATCGTCGTATTCGGCGTTGGCGGTGCCGGCGGTAATGCCGTCAACAACATGATCGACTCGGGCCTTGAAGGCGTCGAGTTCGTTGTTGCCAACACGGATGCACAGCATCTGAGCTTCGCCAAGACCGACCGTCGCATCCAGCTGGGTGACACCATCACCCAGGGTCTGGGCGCTGGCGCACACCCCGAGGTCGGCATGAATGCCGCCGAGGAATCGGCCGACGAGATCCACGCGCACCTCGAAGGCGCGCACATGGTTTTCATCACCGCCGGTATGGGCGGTGGCACCGGTACCGGCGCTGCGCCGGTCATCGCCAAATGCGCCCGTGACCGCGGCATCCTGACCGTCGGCGTCGTGACCAAGCCCTTCACCTTCGAAGGCCGTCATCGTATGCGTCTGGCCGAAGCCGGCATCGCCGAGCTGCAGCGCTATGTCGACACCCTGATCGTCATTCCGAACCAGAACCTGTTCCGCGTCGCCAACGAACGCACCACCTTCTCGGACGCCTTCCAGATGGCCGACCAGGTGCTGCACTCGGGCGTGCGCTCGATCACCGACCTGATGATCCTGCCGGGTCTGATCAACCTCGACTTTGCCGACGTCCGCGCCGTTATGTCGGAAATGGGCAAGGCCATGATGGGTACCGGCGAAGCCACGGGCGACGACCGCGCCCTGCTGGCCGCCCAGAACGCCATCGCCAACCCGCTGCTGGATGAAACCAGCCTGCAGGGTGCCAAGGCCGTTCTGGTCAACATCACCGGCGGCATGGACATGACCCTGCTGGAAGTCGACGAAGCCGCGAACGCCATCGCCGCCGAAGTCGACGGTGACGCCAACATCATCTTCGGTGCCGCTTTCGATCCGGCTCTGGAAGGCAAGATCCGCGTCTCGGTGGTCGCCACCGGCATGGACGAAGCCTCGATCCAGCAGATCGAGCCGGTCGCCTCGGCCCTCAACCGCCGCCAACCGGAAGCCGCTGCTCCGGCCGCGCCGCGCGAAGAAGTCCGTATCGAGCCTGTCGCTGCTCAACCGGCCGTACAGCCACAACCGGAGCCGGTCGTCGCCCGCCAGCCGGAACCTCAGGTTCGCCCCGAGCCGGTGATCCACGACGCGCCGCGCAATCTTGACCCGATCGTCGATCCGTGGGTCGAAGAGTTCGAGCAAGGTCGTGGCCGTGGCGCTGCGGCATCGCAAGAGCAGGGCGACCTGTACATGGAACGCGAGCCTGCCCGTCGTCCCGAGCGCAAGCCGGAGCCGGAAGCCCCGCGTGAAGAATATTACGACGACTCGCACCGTCGCAGCGGCTGGTCGCTGTTCGGCCGTCGTCGCAACCCGCCGCAGCAGCAGCAAACCTACTCGCCGCCGCCGTCCTCGGGTTCGAACCGTACCACCCAGCAGTTGCGCCAGACCCAGTCGGCCCAGCCGCAGATCCAGCAGGATCACCAGCGCGGTTACGCTGATGACGACGATCTGGAAATCCCGTCGTTCCTGCGCCGTTTGGCCAACTAAACGACCGGCACCTACGATCCTGAAACCCCGCAGCCACCGCTGCGGGGTTTTGTTTTGGGCAAAGGAAATGGGATAGGGGCAAAGGGCCGGGCGGTTACAGACTGTCGTCATTTCGAAACAATACGAAACCCGACTTTCATTTCGTGATGGCGAACCTTTGGTTAAATGCCATCTTCCGGCGCAATCCGTCTGCGGTGCGCGAAATGAAGAGTTTAGGCGTGACGGTCTTTAGCGACCCCTTTGAGCATACGATTACCGCTCCTGCGATCTGCGCGGGTGTGGGCGTCCACAGCGGGCGTCGTGTGCGTTTGACCGTGCGCCCTGCGGCTGCGGATCAAGGGATTGTCTTCGTTCGCACGGATATCAAGGACCGCGACAACCGTATTCTTGTTACGGGTGAGGCGGTTATCGATGCGCGCCTGAACACCATGATCGCCAATGCCGCCGATGTTCGCGTTTCGACCATCGAACACCTGATGTCGGCTATGGCGGCACTGGGTATTTCGAACGCCATCGTAGAGGTGGATGGTCCGGAACTGCCGATCCTCGACGGTTCCGCCGAACAGTTCGTCCAACTGCTGGACCGCGCGGGTTTCCGCCGTCAGGAACAGCCGCGCCACTTCATCGAAGTGCTGGAACCGATCCACGTGGAAGAGGGCGACAAGAAAGCCTCGCTTCTGCCGTGCGACCGTTTCGAAATGCGTTTTGAGATCGACTTCCCGACACCGGTCATCGGCAATCAAGTGATCGATTTCGTTGTCGACGAAACCACCTACCGTTCGGAAATCATGTCGGCCCGCACCTTCGGTTTCGCCCATGAGGTTGAAGCCCTGCGTCAGGCCGGTCTGGCCCGTGGCGGTTCGCTGGAAAATGCTGTCGTGATCGACGGCGACCAGATCCTGAACCCGGGCGGTCTTCGCATGGAACGCGAGTTCGTGCGTCACAAGGCGCTGGACGCCATCGGCGACCTGTATGTGCTGGGTGCGCCCCTGATGGCCCGTTATGAGGGCTATAAGGCCGGTCACCAGCTGAACAACAAACTCGTCCGCGCCCTGTTGGCCAATCCGAAGGCGTGGCGCTTTACGACCAAGGTTCCCGCTCTGGCTATGGCTGGCTGAACAGTCGCGCACGACCAAGAAAAAGGCCCGCTGTGATCGCAGCGGGCCTTTTCTTTATTCACTCAGGGCGATGGCCCCGATCAGTCGTCCGAAGTCCGGCTCGCCGTTCAGATAGGCGCGGCGGTTGGAATAGAACCGCGCCTCGTCGGTACGGGTGTCGTCGCCCGTCCATGCGGCCTGCGTCACGCCCGCTTGCTCCAGCCGCCACAGGACAAAGCCGGGCAGGTCGAACTGGCGTTTGTCATCGCTGGAGCCGGCGATGAAGAAACGCTCGCTGCCGGGCGCTTCTGTCGCAAAGCGGGCCTCATAGTCGGCCCCGACCTCATAGGAGGCCTGCGAGATGCACGGGCC
>NZ_DJFS01000101.1:12166-16344 GCF_002432125.1 Brevundimonas sp. UBA5866 | reverse complement strand
CGAAATTCTGGCGCAGGCGCTTCAGGCGGCTTTCCGAACGGTCCAGAGCCACGACCCTGGCACCGGCAGCGGCCAGTTGCAGCGTCTTGCCGCCCGGCGCGGCGCACAGGTCCAGCGCCGTCTCGCCCGCCTTCACATCCAGCAGGCGTGCAGGAATGGCGGCGGCGGCGTCCTGCACCCACCAGTTGCCGTCCTCGAAGCCCGGCCATTGGGCCACGTCGCCGCGGCGCTCGGTCCGCAGGGTGCCACCGGGCAGGATGGTGGCTTCCAGAGCCTCGGCAATGGCGGCGGAGTCGGCATCCGGCTTGACCGAAATGTCGGTGGCTGGCTCGAAACGGGTGGTTTCGGCAAGGCCGGTGAAGGCTTCCGCGCCATAGGTCGTTTCCCAGCGGGCGGCGATCCATTCGGGCAGATTGGCCTGCGGCTTGGTCGGGCCATAGCCGTCACGGTCGATGCCGCGCAGGACGGCATTGATCAGGTTCTTGTAGGGGCGGGTCTTGTTGTCGCGCTCGGCCAGTTTGACGGCGGTCGAGACAGCCGCAAAGGCCGGCGTTTCCAGAACCAGCATCTGCGCCAGTGCGATGCGCAGGATGGTCAGGGTCGGCAGGGCCGGCATGGATTTGAGACGGCGACCCAGTATCTGGTCGATCTCTCCCAGACGGCGCAGCGCCCCCATCGCACAGGCGCGGGCAAAGGCACGGTCAGCCGGAGACAGGTCCTTGGCCGGGCTGCGGGCCAGTTCCTCGTCCAGCCCCGTACGTTTTTCCAGCGCCGCATTCAGCAGCAGGCCAGCGACCAGACGGGCCTGAACGCCCACTTCCGGATAGCGGTCCTCGCCCTGCGGGCGCGGGGTACGGGGGCCGGAATGCGGACGGTTGTTCGGACGGGCCGACGGCTTGCCGCGCTTGGCCGGACGGGCATGACCGTCCTTGTTGCGGACGGTTTTCTCGGGCGGGCGGCTCATACGGACACCTGTGTGCCCAGCTCGACCACGCGGCCGGGAGGAATGCGGAAGAAGTCGGTCGGGTTGGCGGCGTTACGCATCAGGAAGATGAAAAGTTTGTCCTGCCACATGGGCATGCCCTGACGGGCGGTTGGTATGACGGAGCGGCGGCCCAGGAAGAAGCTGGTCGACATGATGTCGAACTTCAGACCCTGACGGCGGCATTGCGCCAGTGCCTTGGGCACGTTCGGTGTCTCCATATATCCAAACGTGAGCGTAATGCGCTTGAAATCTTCCGAGATGTCCTCGATGGCGATCCGCTCGTCACCGCGCACACGGGGGCGGTGCGATGTGTGTACCGTCATGATGATGTTCTTCTCGTGCAGCACCTTGTTGTGCTTGAGATTGTGCATCATCGCGACGGGCGCGACCGTGGGATCGGACGTCAGGAAGATGGCCGTCCCCTGTGCACGATGCGGGGGACGAGCGCTGAGCATGTCGATCAGGTCCGCCAACGGCAGGCTGTCACGGCGCGTCTTTTCGCCGAGGATCTGGGTGCCACGCACCCACGTCCACATCACCAGCACGATCAGCGCGCCGATCAACAGCGGCATCCATGCACCATCCGGCAGCTTCAGCAGGTTTGAACTGAGGAAGACCAGATCGATGAAGCCCATCGGCAGCAGTACAGCCAGAACACCCCATAGCGGCCACTTCCACTTGTGGCGGGCCACGGTGAAGGCCATCAGGGTGTTGACGAACATGACCCCTGTGACCGCCACCCCGTAAGCGGCAGTCAGATTGTGGGTGTTCTGGAAGGTGACGAGCAGGAACAACACCCCGACCATCAGCAGGCCGTTGATCGCGGGAACATAGATCTGGCCCGCTTGGGTCTCGGAGGTGTTGCGGATGTCCAGACGTGGCAGAAGACCCAGCTGCACAGCCTGTTGTGTGACCGAGAAGGCCCCCGTAATCACAGCCTGGGAGGCGATGACGGTCGCGGCGGTCGCCAGCAGCAGCAGCGGCCAGTAGATCAGCTGGGGCACCATGTTCCAGAAGGGATTGTCCATCGCCGTCGGGTGCGACAGCAGAAAGGCACCCTGCCCCAGATAGTTCAGCGTCAGACACGGCAGGACGACAAACAGCCAGCCCTTGCGGATGGGGGATTTACCGAAGTGACCCATGTCGGCGTACAGGGCCTCGGCACCCGTGACGGCCAGGAACACACTGCCCAGAATAACGAAGCCCAGCACAGGGTTCTTGGTCAGCAGCATCAGCGCATAGTGCGGTGAAAGCGACTGAAGGACGGACAGGTCGTCAAACAGGTGGAAAAGACCCAGCGCACCGAGGCTGAGGAACCAAGCCAGTGTGATGGGGCCGAAGAATTTGGCGAGGCCTGCCGTACCGTGTGACTGGACGGCGAAGACGCCAATCAGAATGACGGCGGCAATCGGCACGATGAAGGGGTTGATGCTGTGGCCGATGCCCGGCGCTCCGCGCAGGCCCTCGATTGCCGATAGCACCGAGATCGCGGGCGTGATGACGCCGTCGGCATAGAACAATGCTGCTCCGCACACACCCAGTATGAACAGGAAGGCGCTGCGGCGGCCCAGTGCATTCTGGGCCAGCGCCATCAGTGACAGCGCTCCGCCCTCGCCGCGGTTGTCGGCACGCATCAGGAAGGCGACGTATTTCAGCGTCACCACCACCATCAACGCCCAGAAGGCGAGAGACACCACACCCATGATCGCCAGGCGGGGGTCGCCCAGCCCCTGGGCGTGGCCCACGGCTTCGCGCAGGGCGTAAATCGGGCTGGTGCCGATGTCGCCGAATACCACACCGATAGCCCCGATCATCAAGGCACGCTGGGCGGCCTTTGAAGTGGGGGAGGGAGAGTCCCCCCCTGAATGGGGGTGTGAAGACTGGTTATTAGCTTCGACCGTGTTCCGGTCGTCGCGCGGGTGATCCCCGACCATGCAAATCCTCCGGGTCGCGCGGGAAGACGCGCCCATCAAGAGCGGCGGGCCTTTAGACCCTTTCCATCAGCGGTTCAATCGTGACGAAGTTCCGGCAAGGAGGCTGCGGCAATAATGCGGCGGTCGGCCTTGGATTGAAGCATGACCAGCACAGCTTCGCCCCGGGTCGAGGCACGGGTGAACTGTGGGGGCAGTTGATACAGGCTGGAGCGACCATTCCAGTCGCCTAAGCTATGGATTTCTCGGACAACATTGACGTGACTGACGCTGCGACCACGGTTGTCGCCGGCTCTGACCCGCACGTTATGGACGCCCGGCAAATAGCGGATGGCCACAACTTCGGCACCGCCGTCCGGAGTACGGCCCGAGCCTACACCGACACGGTCGCCCGTTTCTCGGAATTCGATTTCAGGCGGCCAGTCTGTTTTCCTGTTCTGGACGGCGATGGCTTCGGCCAGATCTTCGGGGCGCGCCTGCTCGATTGTTTGCTGACCCGAGATCACGATCTGGGGTGTCGCCAGACTGCGTAGCCCCAGGGCTTGGCGGTAAGCCCGTTGCCGTTGTGAGAACTCGGGGCGTGCGAATGTATCCGGCCAGCCAAGATAGTCCCAATAATCAACGCCATAGGTCAGGACAATGACCTTGGGGTCATTGGCCATGCGGGCCACATTCTGGTTGGCGTCGGGACAGGCCGAACACCCTTGGGCGGTAAACAGCTCGACGACCACAGGAGGATCGGACGCAAGCGCGGTCGCTGGCAGCAAGGCCATGACACTGCACAGTATGGTCAGAGCGGACAGCTTTCGCACAAGTCCCCCGGCGCGATTTGAGATGCGCGGAGTTTAGCCAGCCTTCGTACAAACGCTGCTCATAAATGCGTGAGGGGCACCAGACCGGTGTCTGATGCCCCCCGTGCGTTCAAAGACTGTTACAGCCCTTATTTCTCGTCCATCAGCTGTTGGCTGAGATAGACATAGTGACGGGCCCAGCGGCGGGCATTGGCCACCGGATCGGCGTCATTGGAGTGACCGCCCGCGGTGTCCTCGTAATAGAGGTGGTCGTGGCCCATCTTGCCCAGACGCGCCGCGAATTTGCGGGCGTGGCCGGGGTGGACGCGGTCATCCAGCGTGTTGGTGGTGATGTAGACGCGCGGATATTCGATGTCCGGACGCAGGAGTTGATAGGCCGAATAGCGCGAGATGAACTCGGCATCGCCTGGAATGCGCGGGTCGCCGTATTCGCCGATCCACGAGGCACCG
>NZ_DJFS01000101.1:0-12126 GCF_002432125.1 Brevundimonas sp. UBA5866 | reverse complement strand
GATCGACACCGAGGTCAGCACCCCGCCGTTGGAACGCCCATAGATGCCCAGATGCTGCGACGAGGTGATGCCCCGCGCGATCAGGTCGCGGCCCACGGCGGCAAAGTCGTCAAAGGCGCGCTGGCGGTTTTCGCGCAGGGCGGCCTGGTGCCAGCCCGGGCCGAACTCGCCGCCGCCNNCTCCAGCCACAGCTTGCCCATCTCCGGCTTGTAGGCGGGCGGGAAGCTGGCCTGGAAGCCGCCGTAACCGAACAGGATGGTCGGGGCCTTGCCGTCCATCTTGAGATCGCGGGGGCGGACTATGAAGTAGGGGATCTTGGTCCCGTCGGTCGAGGTGGCCTCGAACTGTTCGACCACATGGGTCGAGGCGTCGAACTTGGCCGCCGCGGCCTTCATCGGCGCCACGGCACCGGTATTGAAGTCAGCGAGGCTGAGCGTCGGCGGGGTCAGGAAGCCTTGGGTCGAGACGAAAACACGACCGGTCGAGCGTGATGCCGAGCCAAGGTTTACCGCCACGTTTTCCGGCACGGCGATGGCGTTTTGCTGCCAGCCGCTGTCGTTCAGCGTGAAGCGGGTCAGCTTGCCCACCACATTGTCGGCGATGACGGCCATGATGCCGTCCTTCATCACCTGCACGTCCTGCAGAGACTGGCGGGCGGTCGGGGAAAACACCAGGGCCGCTTGTTTTGGATAGGCAATGCGCGAACGCTGGATGTTCAGCAGTTCCAGTGGCACGGCCAGCAGGTCGCCGCCCTTGTAGGCGCGACCGTCGAAGGTCCAGTCCTGGTCCAGCGCGAAGATCAGCTTGCCATCCAGCATGCCCTGGATGCCGACGCGCTCGGGCAGTTGCAGCTGCCACGGCTTGCCATCGGCGCCCAGCGCCCAGATCTGCGATCGGAAGGTGTCCAGCGGGCGGTTGAACAATACCGCTTCGACCGAACCATCGACCTTGCGCATGACGATGGGCGAGACGCCATAGCCGCCGTCACCCTGTTCGCCGCGATAGACCTCGGTGGCCTGTGCCATCGCCTGCCCGCGCTTCAGGGATTTGACGATATAGGGATAGCCGCTTTCGGTCAGCGAGCCCGGGCCGAAATCGGTAGCCACAAGCACGGTGTCCTGATCCAGCCAGCTGATGCGGTGCTTGCCCTCGGGGATGGAGAAGCCGCCATCGACGAAACGTTTGGTGGTGACGTCGAACTCGCGCACGGCGACGGCGTCCTTGCCGCCGTCGGACAGGGAGATCAGGCACCGTGTTTCGGCGGGGGCGAGGCAGTTCACGCCCTTGAAGACCCAGTCACGCCCCTCGGCCCTGGCCAGAGCGTCCACGTCCAGCAGGGTTTCCCATTGCGGGTTCGGCGTGGCGTAGCTTTCGACGGTCGTCCGACGCCACAGGCCCTTGGGATTGGTGCCGTCCTGCCAGAAGTTCGAGAGCCGGTCGCCAAGGAAGCGTGGCGAGGGGATACGGTCCGTCGAGGTCAGGATCGCTTCGGCCTGCTGGCGGAAGGTATCGTAACGCGGATCTGTCGTCAGAGCGGCCAGTGCCTTCTCGTTGGAGCGGGCGACAAAGGCCATAGCTTCGGTGCCTTGCACCTCTTCCAGCGCCAGATTGTCATCGGCGGCGGCCACGCCGGCAGGTGACAGGTCGCGCGGGAAGTGAGGCGGGGTGCTCGAGGCGCTGATGCCCGGTTTGCCGGGCTCGCCCGCGGCACCCGTGGTGTGGGTGGCGCAGGCGGCCAGCATGATAGCGGGAAGAGCTGCCGAAATAAGCAGTGTACGCATCATTATCTGTTTAGTCCGCTTTGCTGTCGTCCATGAGACGACGGGTCAGATAGGTGTATTCCAAGGCTTGGCGGCGGGCGGTTTCACGCAGGTTGGCCCCGGCGGCGTGACCACCGTCAGTGTTCTCGTAGAACAGCACCTGATGGCCCAGCTCTTCCAGACGCGCCACGGCCTTGCGGGCGTGGCCGGGGTGGACGCGGTCATCCTTGGTCGAGGTGTGGATGAAGACCTCCGGGTACGGAGCATCGGCATCAAGCTTTTGATAGGGCGAGTATTCCGCGATCCAGGCGCGCTGTTCGGGAATGTCCGGATTGCCGTATTCGCCAATCCACGATGCGCCCGCCAGCAGTTTGTGGAAGCGCAGCATGTCAAACAGCGGCACCTGGATAATGGCCGCATTGATCAGGTCCGGACGCTGGGTCAGCATGGCCCCCATGAACAGACCCCCTTGCGAGCCGCCCATGATGCCAAGGTGCGGCTGGCTGGTGATGCCGCGCGCGATCAGGTCTTCGGCAACGGCCTGGAAGTCCTCGTGTGCGCGTTGGCGGTTCTGTTGCAGGGCAGCCTGGTGCCATCGCGGGCCGAACTCGCCGCCGCCACGGGTGTTGGCGATGACATAGACGCCGCCGCGCTCCAGCCACAGCTTGCCCATCGTGGCCGAATAGGACGGCAGCAACGAGTTCTGGAACCCGCCATAGCCGTACAGGAGTGTGGGGTTGGAGCCATCCATCGGCGCATTTTCATTGCGCACGACGAAATAGGGCACGCGGGTGCCGTCTTTGCTGACCGCCTCGTGCTGTTCGACAATCTTGCCGCTGGCATCGAATTTGGCCGGCAGGGATTTGGACACGGCGACGGTACCGGTCGCAGCATCACCCATATAGAGGGTCGAAGGGGTCAGATAGCCGCTGACCGACGCAAAGAAGCGGTCGTTCTCGCGAGAGGTCGAGCCGATGCCCACCGTAACGTTTTCCGGCAGGTCCAGACGCGTGCGCGACCAGTCGGACGGGTCGTAGACATAGATCGAACCGCGCACATTCTCGTACAGGGCCACGATCAGCTTGTTGCGGGTTGCCGAAATGCCTTCGATGGCCTCGCGCTCGCCCGGGCTGATGACCAACTGGGCCTGCACGGATTTGTCGGCCTTCCAGTCTTCGAAATCATAGGCGAAAACGTCGCCCGTCTTGAAGGTTTGACCCGAAGGTGCCGTCCACGGCTCGTCGGTGGACACCACCAGCTTGCCAGCGACCAGCGCCGTGATGCCACCCTTGGCGGGAAGCGGAACCGGCACGACCGAGCCGTCGGCCTTCAGTTCGAAGGTCTCGCGGCTATAGAAGTCGATGGCGCGGTTGATGAAGGTGGCCTTGGCGACACCGTCTGCATCGCGCAGCACATAGGCCGAGATCGACATGTCATCTGGCTTGCCCTCATAGACGATCGGGGCTTGCTCGACGCTCTGGCCGCGTTTCATCACACGCACCACGCGGGAGTAACCCGAGGTGGTCTGCGCGGCCTCGGTAAAGGCGTCTGAGATCAGCAGGGTGTCGCGGTCGATCCAGCTGATGCCGCTCTTGGACTCGGGGAAGCTGATGCCGCCTTCGACGAATTTGCGCTCGACCGTGTCGTATTCACGAACGGTGGTCGCGTCCTTGCCGCCATTGGACAGCTGGAGCAGGCAGTAGCGGCCTTCAGGCTGGAGGCAGTTCGAGCCCTTGTAGACCCAGTTGGCATTCTCGGCGGCAGCCAGTGCATCGACATCCAGAATGGTTTCCCAGACGGGATTGTCGGTGTTGTAGGATTCGACCGTGGTACGGCGCCAGATGCCACGCACATGGTCGGCGTCTTGCCAGAAATTGTCGACCTTGCCGCCGCGGGTCAGACCCCCGGACGGAATACGGTCACGGGACTGCAGGATGTCCAGCGCCTGCTGATGCAGGGTTTCATAGACCGGATGGGATTGCAGCGTGTCCAGCGTGCGGGCATTGCGCTCTGCGACCCACGCATTGACGCGCGGGCTTTCGATGTCTTCGAGCCAGATATACGGGTCTGTGGCGTCGGTCATTGCAAATCCGGAAGCGGGGGCGGGCGCCGAGGGGGGCGGTGCCGATTGGGCCGCTGCCATAGCCGGAATGCCGGCTCCCAGCATGAGGGCGGCAGTAGCCGCAGCGGAACGATAGGCCGCGGCGCGGGTCATGATGCGGAACATGGGTCCTCCCTGACTCTATGTTCGAGTTCGTCACATTGACGACCACATTACGACACGACAAGGCAACAAATCGGTTCGACCTCATTTCCGCAGAAAATCCGCCAGCCTAGTGCCCCTCGTCCGGAATATTCAGCAGAAGACCGCACGCTTTACAGTGAACCGCGTCCTGATCGTGTTTCTGTAAGCCGCAGCGTGGGCATGGAAAGCGGACCTTGCCCGGGCGGATCAGGGTCTGGGCCAGGCGGATGAACAGGGTGATCCCCACCAGCATGATGACGATGGAAATGACCCGCCCCCAGTTGCCCGGCAGGGTGATGTCGCCAAAGCCGGTGGTCGAAAGGGTGGCCACGGTAAAATAAAGGGCGTCGAGATAGCCGTGGATGCCCTCGGCCTTGCCCCGGAAATAGGCGTAGACAAAACCGGTGGTGACAAAGACGAAGGTGACCAGTGCGGCGGCGGCGCGGGTCACTTCCTCGACGCGGGTATCATCGAATTTGCGTCCAATCGTGCGCCAGAACAGGTCGCTGTTCAGCAAGCTCCAGAAACGCAGAAGACGCAGGAAACCGAAATTGGCCAGCCATGCCGGGAACAACAGGGTGGCCAGCACCATCAGGTCGACCCAGACGATCGGCTTTTTCAGCCACGACTTGATATCGGAATAGGCATAGGCCCGCGCCGCCAGATCAAGCCCTAGGATCAGGGCGATGATGGCATCGGCCACATAGAAGGCCCACCCCGCCTCTTTGAGTATCGGTGCGGCGATGAAAAAACCGATGATGATCAGATCGATCAGGATCACCATCAGGCGGAATTTCACCGCATTGGGCTGGGTGCCGTGATAGAGGTAACGCAAACGCGCCCTCAATCTCAGGCCGTCCGCAGCCTTGGGGGAGTGGGGTACGGGATCGCCGCTGGTTGTCATGCTGCCAGCGATACATGAGTTACAGGGAATTCCCAGAGATGATGCTTGGACAAAGCCAGACATCGGCCGGTTGGCCCTATGTACGCATGAACGGTGCGGGCAATGCCTTCATTGTCGTGGACGCCACCCGGAACAAATTCCAGCCGGGCGAAAGCGAAGTGCGCCGCCTGGCCTCGCCCGAAGCCGGTCTGGGCGGCTTTGACCAGTTGATCTCGATCGAGCGCGCCCATGATGCCGATGCCTTTATGCGGGTATGGAACGCCGACGGCTCCCTGGTGGAAACGTGCGGCAATGCACTGCGTTGCGTGGGCTGGCTGTTGCTGGACGGTGCGGACACCGATCAAGTCGTGATCGACACCTTGGGCGGCGTGGCCCGCGCCAGCCGTGCGGGTGATCTCAGGGTGCGTGTCGATATGGGCGAGCCGCGTCTGGATTGGACGCAGATCCCGCTTGCGGAGGAAATGGACACGCGCGGTATCGAACTTCAGGTCGGCCCCATCGACAATCCGGTGGTGCATACGCCGGGCGCGGTGTCGATGGGCAATCCGCATGTCGTTTTTTTCACCGACAAACAGGACGATGTCTTCGTGCGCGGAACCGGCTCGCTGATCGAACACCACCCCCTGTTTCCCGAAGGCGTCAATGTCGGCTTTGCCAATGTCCTGGACCGCCAGACCATTCGTCTGAGGGTGTGGGAGAGAGGCGCGGGGCTGACACTGGCCTGCGGTACCGGTGCCTGCGCGGCAATGGTGGCGTCGAACCGACGCGGTTTTGTTGACCGTGCCGCGACCATGATCCTCGACGGGGGTGAACTTCTGGTCGAATGGGACGAGGCTACGAACCACGTATTTATGACCGGCCCGGTGGAAATTGAGAGGACCGGGACCCTGAATTCCGTGTTGTAATGGAGTTTGACCGCGGCGCTTGTTGTTTCCTTGCAAACGGCGCTCTAGGAACGATGGGCGGCAGCCCGCCTTTGGTTTGAGAAGTAGATGCCTGATTTGACTGACAAACAGACCTTCACCGACGAAGACGCCCTGGATTTTCATCGGGTGCCTACGCCCGGCAAGATTTCGATGGCACCGACCAAGCCGATGGCGACCCAGCGCGACCTGTCGCTGGCCTATTCTCCGGGTGTGGCTGTGCCGGTGCGCGCCATCGCCGAGGACGCTGACAAGGCTTACGACTACACTTCCAAGGGCAACTTGGTTGCGGTGATCTCGAACGGCACGGCCATTCTGGGTCTGGGCAACCTCGGTCACATGGCGTCCAAGCCGGTGATGGAAGGCAAGTCGGTCCTGTTCAAACGCTTTGCCGACGTCGACAGCTTCGACGTGGAAGTGAAGACGACCGATCCGGACGAGTTCATCACCGTGGTGAAGAACATCGGCGACACCTGGGGCGGCATCAACCTCGAGGACATCAAGTCTCCGGAATGCTTCGAGATCGAGGCCCAGCTGCAGGACCTGCTCGACATTCCGGTCTTCCACGATGACCAGCACGGCACGGCTATCATCGCCACCGCTGGCCTGATCAACGCCGCCCACATCGCGGGCAAGAAGCTGGAAGAGCTGAAGGTCGTCCTGTCGGGCGCGGGCGCGGCCGGTCTGTCGACCATCGCTCTGATGAAGGCCGCTGGCGTCAAAGCCGAAAACACCGTGATCTGTGACCGCGAAGGCGTCGTCTATAAGGGTCGCCCCAACGGCATGGACCAGTGGAAGGCCGCCCACGCGACCGAAACCCCTCACCGCACCCTGGCCGAGGCCATGGTCGGTGCCGACGTGGTGATCGGTCTGTCGGCCAAGGGTGCCATCAGCAAGGAGATGGTCGCGTCCATGGGACCGCGCCCGATCATCTTCGCCATGGCCAACCCCGATCCGGAAATCACCCCGGAAGAGGTGAAGGAAGTCCGTAACGACGCCATCATCGCCACGGGCCGTTCGGACTATCCGAACCAGGTCAACAATGTGCTGGCCTTCCCGTACCTGTTCCGTGGTGCGCTGGACGTGCGCGCCCGCCGTATCAACCACGAGATGAAGGTCGCCTGCGCCGAGGCTCTGGCTGCGCTCGCCCGCGAGGACGTGCCGGACGAGGTGGCCGCCGCCTACCGTGGCCGCAAGCTGAAATTCGGCGCCGAATACATCATCCCGTCGCCGTTCGATCCGCGTCTGGTCTGGTACATCCCGCCCTTCATCGCCAAGGTGGCCATGGAAACGGGCGTGGCCCGTACCCCGATCGCGGACATGGACGCCTATCGCACCTCGCTGCGTTCGCGCGTCGATCCGTCGGCGGCCCTGATGCAGAAGATCTCTTCGGCGGTCCGCATGGGGCCGAAGCAGCGTGTGGTCTTTGCCGAGGGCGAAGAGCCGTCGGTCATTCGTGCCGCCTGGGCCTTCAAGCAGGCCGAGCTGGGCGAGCCGATCCTGGTCGGTCGCGAAGAGCTGATCCGTCAGAACGCGGCCGAGGCCGGGTTCAACTTCGACGACCTAGGCATCAAGATCATGAACGCCCGCGTCTCGGAGCGTAACGCCGAGTACGTCGACTGGCTGTACGCTCGTCTGCAACGCCGTGGCTATCTGCGCCGTGACGTGCAGCGCATGATCAACCAGGACCGCAACTATTTCGGTGCCGCCATGGTGGCCCGTGGTGAGGCGGACTGCATGGTCACCGGCGTGACCCGCAATTTCAACATGGCCCTGAAGGAGGTCCGTCGCGTTCTGGACGTGACCGACCGCATGATCGGCCTGTCGATCGTGCTGGCCAAGGGCCGCACCCTGTTCGTGGCCGACACCTCGATCCACGAACTGCCGACCGCCGAGGAACTGGCCGAGATCGCGGTCAAGGCCGCAGCGACCGTGCGCAAACTGGGCCGTACCCCGCGCGTCGCCTTCCTGTCGTACTCGACCTTCGGTGACCCGCCCGGTGACCGTGGCGAGAAGGTCCGCGAGGCCATCCGCATCCTCGACGGCATGGACGTGGACTTCGAATACGAAGGCGAAATGCCGCCGGAACTGGCGCTTAACCCCGATGCCCGCGCCAACTATCCTTTCATGCGCCTGACGGGCGATGCCAATGTGCTGGTCATGCCAGCCATCCACTCGGCGGCCATCTCGACCCGCCTCGTCCAGTCGCTGGGCGGCGCGACCGTGATCGGTCCGCTGCTGGTCGGTCTGGAGAAGTCGGTGCAGATCGTGCCGCTGGGCGCTTCGGTCAGCGAGATCATCAATGCGGCGACCTTCGCCGCCTATGGTGCGGACGACAAAGCCTGATCCCGATCAGGTCCGATGACAAAGAGAAAGGGCGGTGCCGATGGCACCGCCCTTTTGTTATCCGGCTTCCTCTTGGGCCTTCTTCAGCGCCAGATGCCGTGGCGCGACATAGAAGGCCAACGCGATGGCAAACAGGCCGATCGCCGTCGAATAGAAGAAGAAGGTCATATAGCCCGCGCCCAGACCCGCGACGGATACGCCGCTCTTGGCGGCACCCTCTACAAGTGAACCGGCTGGCAGATGATCAAAGAAGCCTTTCAGCGGGGCGGTTACGCCGCCCGCATCGGCGGTTCGGGCCGAGGCCTCGACGATCTTGCCCGACTGCGACGCCACTAGCTTGCCCGGCAGGGCATAGAGCGAGCTGAACAGGGCGTATTGGGTGGCGGTAAAGCCTACGGACGTCAGGCTGGACATGTAGGCGATCAGGGCCGTGCCCGCGATGCCGGTGGCGACATTGTCGATGCCGATGGCGATGAACAGGGCGCGAAGGTCATGGCCTTGGGTCGCCAGCCACGCAAAGACCAGATTGGACACCGGGCTCATGAAGGCGCCGATGACCATTGTCCGCACCAGTCCGAAACGCGCCACCATGGCCCCGCCCAGAAACACGCCGATGGACATGGCGACCACGCCGAAGATCTTACGGACCTCGCCGATCTCCAGCAGGCTGAACCCCAGATCCAGATAGAAGGGGTTCATGATGTTCAGCACGAAATCCGACAGGCGGTAGAGGCAGATGAGCGCGAGGATCGGTCCTGCCAGCTTGCCGAAGCGGACGAAGAAATCCTTCACCGGCGCGCCGAACGACGCGGCCAGATAGGCACCCGGACGGGTGCGGTAGCCGGGGATGGGCGAGCAGGAGGCGAACAGCAGGCCAAAACCGATGATGATCCACACGAACTGGATCAAGACGCCGATGCCGCCGCCTGTCTCAAGGCCGGCACCAAGGGCCTGCATCACCCCTTCGGGCAGCAGCCAGCCCAGAGCCCATTCAAACGCCGAGAGTTTGTCGGTCAGGCCCGTACCGATCAGGATGGCCGACAGGAAGATCAGCAGGACCCGTACCACCCACTCGGCCTTTTCAGCCAGCGGATGCGAGGGGATGTCGGCCACTGGAATGGGACGGATGACGTGGGCCTTCTCGCGCGGGGCCAGCAGAACACCCGTCACACCGATGGCCATCAGGGCGGCCATGACGGCATAGGACAGGTTCCAGTTGTAGAACTCGGCCAGGGCCAGCGGCACGAAGCCCGCCACGATCTGGGCCACGCGGTAGCCCAGCTGGTAGGCGGCGGCCATGGCTCCCTGACGGCTGTCATCGACGGCCTCGATCCGCCATGCGTCGATGGCGATATCCTGGGTGGCCCCGAAGAAGCCGACCATGACGGCAAAGGCCGCGACAAGGCCGAGGTTTTCATTCGGGTTCTGCCCCGAGATCATCCAGAGGCCGAAGATGATGACGCCCTGTGTTGCCAGCATCCACGAGCGGCGGTGGCCCAGCCATTTGGACAGAAGCGGAATATTGGTCCGGTCCAGAAGCGGGGCCCACACGAACTTCAGCGCATAGGTCAGGGTTGCCAGCGCGAAGAAGCCGATCATTTCCAGCGACACGCCCGAATGGCGCAGCCACGCCGACAGGGTGTCGTAGATCAGCAGGAACGGCAGGCCCGCCGAAAAGCCCAGCAACAGCATCGCAAAGGGGCGACGCTCCAGATAGACGGCCAGACCCGCGAAACGCTTCGCCTTTTGGGGTTCCGGTACGGGACCGTTATCGACGGGCGTCTGATCGGGCTGGGCCATATTCTACTCCGGCGAGGGGCCGGATGCGACCGGCCTCAGTTTGTTGCGGCCAACTTGGCGCGGTTGCTGCCGTTCGTCCAGCGGGCGAGCGCCATTCGCAGGGCATCAATTTCCAAAGGCTTGGTCAGGTGATCATTCATGCCGGCCTCGAGACAGGCGGCGCGATCCTCGGCATAGGCGTTGGCTGTCAGGGCGATGACGGGCGTGGACTGACCCATTTCCCGCAGGCGGCGCGTGGCCGTCGGACCGTCCATGCGCGGCATTCGCATATCCATGAAGATGATGTCGAACAGATTGGTACGGGCTGCCGCCAGGGCCTCGTGGCCGTCGGCTGCGGTCTGAACAAGACAGCCTTCGCGGCGTAGCAGGGTCTTGGCCAGCAATTGCCCCACCGGATTGTCTTCGACCAGGAGCACCCGCACGCCCTTGAAATTGCCGACGGCCAGACGGTCGTCCTCGAGATGACGGATGGTGACCGGGGTGACATTGGCATGTGGCGTGGCAACCAGAACGCGTTGAGCCAGCGACTCTCGCCGCAATGGCTTGATGAGGTAGCCGTGGTAACCCGCGCGACGGTAGTTGGCGATCAGGTCGCGTTCGGACGGACGCAGCAAAATGATGGAGCGTTCGGAAGGCAGGGGAATACAGGCCCCGTTGTCGGACAGGGCATGATCGACCAGAACGACATCCGCCTCATCACCGACCGAGCCTCCGCTGGCCCTGATCTGGGTTTTTATGCAGGTCTCCAGCATGGCGTCATGGGTCATGACGCGAACGCAAAGGCCATTGAGGGGTTGGCTGCGGGGCGGGAGTTCTGCCAGGTCGAACTGCGCCTCGAAACGGAAGCGGGCACCGCGGCCATCTGGACGGTCCCCTACGGTGATCGTGCCTTTCATGGCCTGTGCCAGCTTGCTGACGACGGCCAAACCCAGTCCGGCGCCGTCATGGCGGGCGGCGTCGGAATGATCGACGTGACCAAACTCTTCAAAGATACGGTCGCGTGCCTCGACCGGAACGCCGGGGCCGGTATCATCTATTATGAAGGCGATGCGCGGCTTCTTTTCCGTGCCGCCTGCACGTTCGACCGAAATATGGATGCTGCCTTCTTCGGTGAACTTCACCGCATTGCCGGCCAGATTGAACAAGACCTGACGCAGGCGGCTTTCGTCCGCCATGATATCGGGTGCGTCCTCGGCCACCGACCACATGATTTCCAGATCACGTTCATGGGCGCGCGGGCTTAACAGCTCGGCGACGCTGCGGGTCAGGGCTTCGAGATCTACGGGAGCGGGGTCGAACTCCAGTGCGCCAGCCTCGAGCCGGGCATAGTCCAGAAGATCGTTGACCAGACCCAGCAGGTGTTCCGCCGATTTCTGCGCAGCCTCGGTATAGGCCCTCTGCGCCCCATCCAGACGGGTGCGCGACAGCAGACTCAACATGCCGATCACCCCATTTAGCGGGGTGCGCATTTCATGGCTCATCAAGCGCAGGAACTGCTGCTCGGCCCCTGTGTGAGGGGCCTTCTGGCGCTTTGCGCCTTTGGTCCGTCGCGGTGGTTTATCGCAATGCGTGTCTGACATAAGGCGCAGCTTGGACCCGCGATTGTAAAAATCTGGCGAACGACGATTTTTAGGTTGTCATGGCGGTAAAGGCCTGTTCCGCGCGGTGGGTTGTGCGGCGGTACATCAGGGCCTCTGCAATGTGGCGGCGCAGTATGACCTCGCTGCCTTCCAGGTCGGCAATGGTTCGGGCCAGCCGAAGCGTGCGGGTCCAGCCGCGCGCACTCATGCCTGTGGTCTCGGCGGCCTTGGTCAACAGGGCTTTGCCGTCGGCATCAGGTCGGGTGAACGTTTCGAGGGCCTCACCCGTCAGTCTGGCATTGAGGGCGTCTTTGAGGGGAATGCCCAGAGCCTCGCCCCGCGCCAACTGGATATCGCGCGCGCGATGCACGCGGGCAGCGACCTGTTCGGTCCCTTCCGCCGGTGGTGGCAGGGCCATGTCCGCGGCGGTGACCGGCGGGGTCTCGATCGTGAGGTCGATGCGGTCGAACAGGGGGCCGGACACGCGGTTCTGGTAATCGCGCTGGCAACGCGGGGCCTTGCCGCACGCCCCCTTGCCCGCACCGCCCATGCCGCACCGGCACGGGTT
>NZ_DJFS01000085.1 GCF_002432125.1 Brevundimonas sp. UBA5866 | reverse complement strand
GATCATCGTCTCGCCCACCGCCTCGAAGAAGGTCGTCAGCGGAACCCGCAGCCGCTCCGGCAGGCGCGACGCGGCAAAGCCGAAGAAGACGGCAAACACCACAATGCCCAGAATGGCATCTTCCGCCGCCGCACGGATCGGATTGGACGGCGCAATCGTCTTGATGAACTCGCCGATCGGGGCGGCACCGCCAACCTCACCGGCATTGGGCGCCGCCGCCAACAACAGTTTGGCCCCCTCCGCATCGATGGGGAACAGTGTCAGCAGCCCATAGGACGCCGCCACCGAATACACGACTGCAAACAGGATCAGCACCGCGAACCAGCCCACGGCCTTCATCGCCATCCGCCCTGCCCGCGCCGCATCGGCGATCGAGGCCACGCCCGTCACCAACAGGCTGAACACCAGCGGAATGATGGTCATACGCAAGGCATTGAGCCACAGCTGACCCAGCGACTGCACCATATCGGCCGTGGCACTGCCACCCGGCAGGCCCCACCGCTGTGCCCCCATGCCCGCGGCCAACCCCAAAGACAGGGCCAGCAAGACCTGAACACTCAGCGATGCCAGAAAACGCCGCGCACGCCCCATAGGGATTATCCTGTCGTTTGATCTTCGCGGCTCACCGCACCGCGCACCGGCCGTTGCGCCATCACGCCGCCGCCGATGCCCGCCGCCAGCGCCACCAGTGTCAGCCAATAGCCACTCCGGACCTCGACTTGCACCGCCCGCCCCATCATCTGGGCCAGTTGACGCTCCAGTTGATCCGCCTCGTCACCGCCGCGCTTGTCGAGCTGTTCGTTCATCTCGCCGCGCATCTTGCCGACAGTCTGGGTCACCCCGCCTGCTACCAGCACCAGGGCCACGGCACTGGTCGCCGCCATCGCCCGCCCGGCAAACCGCGCGCCCTTGGGAACAAAGCCAAGGCCGATACCCAGCACGATGACCACCATAGCGCCGACGGCCCACCATGCCCCATCCTGGCCTTCGGGCGCGACCGCGACATCGGGCAATTCAACCGTGCCGCTCGCCAGTTGGTATCCGGATGCTTCGACAAGGGGTTGCCCGTTACAGCTGATCACCAACCAAGGCAAAAAAAAGAACAGCAATGCCAAGACTTTGGCAGTACGCGCCGCCCACAGCCAGCCCGTGTTTGAAAACATCCCTAAGCCCCTCGACTACCGCTTCACCCTAAGTTGGACGAAGACCCTGCCACCCTTGTGGTCAAAGCGAAAGGGCGGCAGACCTCTCGATCCACCGCCCTTGTGCATTTTGCGATCACCCTTTTGGGATCACACGCCTGATCAGAAAGACTTGCTCAGGTTGATGAAGCCCGAACGGCCGACATAGTCGAAGCCCGAGTACAGGGCCGCGTTGCCAACGCGCGAGGCGACACCGGTGGTGATGTATTCCGGATCCTCGTTGAACAGGTTGCGGACACCGACGGTGACGTTCCAGTTGTTGTCGCTCTCGTAACGGATCGAGGCGTTGTGCAGGAAGTAGTCGCCGACCGACACGTCGTAACCCATGGCCGGCAGATCATAGCCATAGGCCGCGGCGTAGTAGTCGTTCTCCGACATGGCCGACAGCCATTCGACGCCGTAACGAACGCTCCAGTTGCCCCAGTCGTAGGTAGCGCTCAGGTCAGCCGAGAATTCCGGCTGTTCCAGCGTACCGACCATGTCGTACTTCGGATCTGCATCCGACAGCACGTCATAACGCTCGGTCATCTGCGACAGGGTGCCCTGAACGGTCAGGTGGCCCTCGCCGATGAACTGGCGATAGCGGACCGAGTAGTCCAGACCCTTGGCCACATCGGTCGCGACGTTGACGTAGGAGTCCTCGACACGCAGGCCGTCATTGGCCGGATCGCGCGTCACGAACTGGCAATAGCCGTTACGGGCGGCAAAGTCGGCTGCCGACGAGGCATAGCATTCCTTCAGGATGGCCGGACGGCCCACGCGGTCCACGCCGTTCTTGACTTCGATCTCATAGTAATCGACAGCGAACGACAGGTCGCCCCAGCCTTCCGGCAGACGCGGACGCAACACCAGACCGACGGTCAGGTTGGTCGAGGTTTCAGCCGACAGGCCCGATTCAGCACCGCCCTTGGTGACGACTTCAATCGACTGGATCGAGTCGAAATCGGCGGCGATACCTTCCGCGGCGCAGTTGGCCTGAACGGCAGGGCTGGAGTCGTTGCCCCAGTCGTTGCACGGATCACCGGCAGCGCTGTTGTAGCCGGTGGTCGCACCGACGAACTGCTCGAACAGGGCCGGAGCGCGGAACGAGGTGCCATAGCTGGCCCGCAGGGTCAGCCAGTCGGTCGGCACATAGACAGCACCGATCTTGTAGGTGGAGTCATCGCCGTACGAGTCATAATCGGTGTAGCGGAACGAGCCCGACAGGGTCAGCTCCTTGGCAAAGCGCATGTCACGCAGGACCGGCACCTCGACCTCACCGAACACTTCCCAAACGCTGTCCGAACCGCGGGTCGGGGTAGCGGTCGAATAGTTGTAGATGTTGCCCGATGCCATGTTGGCGTCCGGCATGTCGTCGATCTTCATTTCGCGCCATTCGGCACCGAAGAAGGCATTGACCTCACCGGCCGGCAGCTGGAACAGCGGGCCGTCGACGCCCAGGCTGACGACGGTTTCTTCGTACTTGGTGGTGCCCACGATCGGACGATAGGCATAGTTCACCCAGTCCGCCGGCAGACGGCCTGCCAGGGTGTCGGCGTTCAGCGCCGGAGCGGCCACGCAGCCTTCAGCGCCCGAGGCGCAGACGAAACCGCCCTTGCCGTCAGCCACAACGTCCAGGCTGTTGACCAGACGGTCGGTCAGGATCTGGTTCGAGACATATTCGGCGTCCGACTTGCTGTAGGACACGCCCATGTCATAGCGCCAGCCGGTGGCGAACAGGTCGCCGCGCAGACCGATGACCTCACGCTGGAAGTCCACCTTCTGGGTGCTGGTTTCGTTGCCGAAGCCGATGAAGGCACGCGCCGCAACATCCTGGCCCTGGTTCAGGCCCTGGTCAGCCGAATAGGTGTAGGCCGCCAGAGCGTCCGGAACCAGCGGCGAGCCCTTGGCATAGTCGAGGGTCAGCTGGCGGAAACCGTTCTGGGCCGATTCACGACGGTTCATCAGGACTTCGCCGTAAACCTCGGCATTGCCCAGGGCGTTCAGCTGGTACGAGCCCTGCAGATAGGCCGTCTGGACCTCGACACCCGAGATCAGCGACTCCTTCAGCATTTCCGGATCGAACGAGTCGCGGTCCATCGCGCCCACGCCCTCATAACCCGGAACGCCCGTGGTGATAGCGGCGTTCGGACGGAAGCGGTTGAAACGGGTTCCGGTGGCACCCGGACCGGCCACGGCTTCAATCGTGTTGAACACGCGCTTGCCGGCATCGTTCACACCGGCCATTGCCAGGCCCAGGGTGTTGATCGTCACACCGCCGCTGTCGATGGTCCAGCATTTGGGCGAACCGGTCATCGGGTCGATGAAGTCCGAACCGTCGTTGTAGTTGTCGATCGGGCAGCGGGCCCACGGGCGGCCACCCAGGGTCAGTTCGTCACGCTCGTAGTATTCCAGCGAGCCCGAGAGGCTGAAACGGTCGCCGGTCTTGCCTGCCACCACCGAATAACGCTGGGTCGCACCTTGGCCCTTGGCGTCTTCCGGCTTGTTGTACTGGGCCGAGACGGTCACGCCATCGACGTTGTTCTTGGTGATGATGTTGACCACACCGGCCACGGCATCCGAACCATAGATCGACGAAGCGCCATCCTTGAGGATTTCCACCCGCTCGATCATCGAGGTCGGCAGCACGTTCAGGTCGGCCGAGCCGACCGACCCGCGCGAACCGGCCGGCGCCACACGGCGGCCGTTCAGCATCACCAGAGTGCGGGTCGCACCCATGCCGCGCAGCGACAGGGTGTTGGCACCCGGACCACCGTCGGTCACATAGCCGCCGAAGGCCGCCGTCACCTGCGATGCGCCGCCGGTCACCGACGAGCTTTGCAGGATATCGGTCATGGAGTTGTAGCCCGAACGCAATTGCTCTTCGGTGCTGACAACCTGCGTCGGCGACGGGGCGTTGTAGTTGTCGCGGCGGATACGCGAACCGACAACAACGATTTCTTCTACCTGCGTGGTTTCTTGGGCTTCTTGGGCAACCGCAGCTGCCGGAACCAGCATGGCCATCGACATAGCGGCAGCACCAACTGCCATCGACGTACCAAGCAGATAGTCTTTACGAGTACGCATAGACGCTCTGTACCTATTCAACTTACTAAATACTGCACGCCGATCAACGAACGACGTACTGCGTGGCGCACTCAACCTCTGCGCGCTTCAACCGTTAACGGCTATTCATGCGCGAACACATTCGCAACAATATTATTTCAGTAAAGCGACGTTATCACGCTTACGATGATCGAAGAACCTCGATCAATAAGCATAATATTTCGATATAATTCGAAAAACGGCACGATACGCTCACATTTACGTCGAGGCCTTCAAAATATCTTCCGGTTGCGAGCCTGTCTCATGTCACACGCAAAGCGTGGATATGTTTTCAGCTTTGACCAAAATCACACACCTGCCCCGCGCCTCTGGCGGATTCGGCCCCCGTGCATTACCTGTATGTTCATGGCCCGTTCCCCCTCGACCCCGCCGAAAAAGCCCGCGACCGCCACGCAGAAGCCGGTCCACGTCTCGGACCCCGCCCGCGCCGCCGAGAACCAGCAGGCATTGGAGCAGGCCAAAGCCATCAAAAAGGGCGTCGCCGAAGCCCCCGCCACCTTCATTCACGACAGCGCCACCCCGCCCCGCAACCTGCCCATGTTCGGCATCGGCCCGCGCCTGACGCCCGAGGAAGCCCCTTCGGCCCCGTCCGACTGGAAACCCCACCGTCCGGACCGCCCCAAGAACAAGCTGTCCAAGCCCTTCCGGCTGAACACCAAATATACCCCCGCCGGCGACCAGCCGCAGGCCATCGCCGAACTGGTCGAGCAGGCCAGCGAAGGCGAACGCAATCAGGTCCTCCTCGGCGTCACCGGCTCGGGCAAGACCTTCACCATGGCCAAGGTCATCGAGGAGACCCAGCGCCCCGCCCTGATCCTCGCCCACAACAAGACCCTCGCCGCCCAGCTCTATTCCGAGTTCAAGGCCTTCTTCCCCGACAATGCGGTCGAGTATTTCGTCTCCTACTACGACTACTACCAGCCCGAGGCCTACGTCCCGCGCACCGACACCTACATCGAGAAGGACAGCTCCATTAACGAGCAGATCGACCGGATGCGCCACGCCGCCACCCGCGCGATCCTCGAGCGCGACGACGTCATCGTCGTGGCCTCGGTCAGCTGCATCTACGGTATCGGCTCGGTCGAGACCTACACCGCCATGACCTTCGGCCTACAGGTCGGCGACACCATCGACGAGGCCAAGCTCCGCGCCGACCTCATCGCGCTCCAGTACAAGCGCAACGACCTGCATTTCGAGCGCGGCATGTTCCGCAAGCGCGGCGACACGATCGAGATCTTCCCCGTCCACTTGGAAGACCGCGCCTGGCGCATCTCCCTCTTCGGCGACGAGATCGAGGCCATCGACGAGTTCGACCCCCTCACCGGCAAAAAGACCGCCAGCCTCGAACAGGTCACCGTCTACGCCGCCAGCCACTACGTCACCCCCCGCCCGACCCTCAATCAGGCCATCACCGGCATCAAGGCCGAGCTGAAGGAAACCCTCGACTGGATGGTCGAGAACGGCAAGCTGCTGGAAGCCCAGCGGCTGGAGCAACGCACCCGCTTCGATCTGGAAATGATGGAGGCCACCGGCTCCTGCGCGGGCATCGAGAACTACAGCCGCTGGCTCACGGGCCGTGCGCCGGGCGAGCCCCCGCCCACCTTCTTCGAATACATCCCCGACAACGCCCTTCTGTTCGTGGACGAAAGCCACGTCACCGTCGGCCAGATCGGTGCCATGTTCCGCGGAGACTACCGCCGCAAGTCCACTCTGGCCGAGTACGGCTTCCGCCTCCCCTCCGCCATCGACAACCGCCCGCTCAAGTTCGAGGAATGGGACGCCATGCGCCCCCAGACGGTCTTCGTCTCCGCCACCCCGGGCGCGTGGGAGCTTGAGAAGTCCGGCGGCGTCTTCACCGAGCAAGTCATCCGCCCCACAGGCCTGATCGACCCGCCGGTCGAGATCCGACCCGTCTCCGGCACCACCCGCAACCAGATCGACGACGTCATCGACGAGGTAAAGGCCACCGCCGCCAACGGCTACCGCTCCCTCGTCACCACCCTGACGAAGAAGATGGCCGAGGACCTGACCGAGTACATGCACGAACAGGGCGTGCGCGTCCGCTACATGCACTCCGACATCGATACCTTGGAGCGCATCGAAATCCTGCGCGACCTGCGCTTGGGCAGCTTCGACTGCCTCATCGGCATCAACCTGCTGCGCGAGGGCCTCGACATCCCAGAGTGCGGCCTCGTCGCCATCCTCGATGCGGACAAGGAAGGCTTCCTGCGCTCGGAAACCTCCCTCATCCAGACCATCGGCCGCGCCGCGCGTAACGTCGATGGCCGCGTCATCCTCTATGCCGACCGCATGACCGGCTCGATGGAACGCGCCATCACCGAGACCAACCGCCGCCGCGAGAAACAACAGGCCTATAACGAGGCCCACGGCATCACCCCCGCCACGGTCAAGCGCGACATCAAGGAGATCATGGACTCCCCTTACGAGTCCCGCGAACTCGACCGCCTCACCAGCCCCGGCATGAAGGAAGACACCAAGCCCTTCACCGGCTCCAACTTCCAGACCGCGCTCAAGGACTTGGAAACTCGCATGCGCGACGCCGCCGCCAACCTCGAGTTCGAGGAAGCCGCCCGCCTCCGCGACGAGATCAAGCGTATGAAGCTGCTTGATCTGGAGTTTGCGAATGAGGCGCTGACGGGGGTTGGTGAAGAGGTGGACAAGTCAGCGCCGAAGCGTTGGAGGAAGGAAGCGGCGGCTGAGAAGGCTGAGGCGTTTAGGCGGGGGCGATGAGAAGTCTTAACTTCTAGTTGTAGCGAGGTTCAGCACGCAGTTCCGCCCACCGGGCTAGCAGGCGACGGTATTCGGAAGTCAAGTTCGCCTCCTCTGAACCATCTACGCCAGCATTCTCTAATGAATATGCGTGCCCCCTAACGATATCCAGTATCCGCATATCTTCCATCCGGTAGTCCGGCAATGCTTGCGACATCGCCCACAACCCCCAAGCCGCCACGGGCTCGCTAAGTGCAGGATCATCAAAAAAATACGGGTATATTACTTGCGTCTCATCATCGCCTATTCGCACTGCGAAGATGTTGTCCACGACTACAGTGCCAAGACCTCGTAACTCTAGAGTTCCGCGGACACTCTCCTCGAGCACTGTGAATGGCTCATTTCGCATCCTCCGCCGCTCATCCCACCACCTCAGAAACCCCTCTGTGAGTAGCGGATAGAGATTTCTCCTACCCGCGTTCGCCTCAACACGAACTTCTGTCCGTTCGCGCAAATCCACCACGCCTCGGGCATGGTTCTTAGCATCAGCCCAAAAAGGCGTGTAAAAACTCATTCCTCCACCATCCAGTCCCTCTTCACGAGCGATATCGCCGCGAATGTTGGTGCGTAGAAGATCAGTCTCGAGCGCTTGATCGGCGAGAGATAACCTCATGAGGTTTCTCAACGGAATTCGTTCTATCGTCATAGCTCACCCCCCGGGGAGCACAACACTACTAACATAGATATCAAATATCAACGGTACTCAAATGTTCACCTACCTTAAGTAGGTAATTTTTGACTCCTTACCCACCAAAAGGGAGGCTCCTATACAAAGCGACCTCCTATGAGCGACCTCTCAAAAGCGACTAGCCAACTAAGTCAGCAACATCGGGAAGCCCTAAAGTGGTTCACCGAACGCAAAGGCCAATCGGTTTCCTGGCCAGGCGAAGTTGATGGCCTATTTCTAGTTAACAAAGCCAAAGGCATCCATAAGCCGGCAGGCTGGGAACACGCTCTAAGCGTTCGCCAATCTCAGAATAGCCCTTATGCGGATCAACCTCCTCAAGGCTCACCTGAGGACGCATGGACCTACCTCTATTATCAAGAGGGCCACGAACCAAAAGATCGAGATAGATACGCCACGAACCGCGGCATCATGGCCTGTCTTAGAGATAACGTTCCTCTAGCGGTCATCATCCAAGAAAAGCCCAAGCCAAAACCTCAATATCGCGTGTGGGGGTTGGCCAAAGTTACCTCATGGGACAATGGATATTTCAAGCTCATTGGGTATGACGCCGATGGCAATATCTCAACATCAGCGCCTGATCTCGATTACAGCCAGCTACCCAGCACCTTTTTAAATGTCGCGGAAGAAACCTCGGAAACCGACGATTTAACTCCTCCACCTCTCGACCTAACGGACGCCCGCAAAAAAATAGATGCGTCCATCAGGCTACGCCAAGGCGGGGCAAAATTCCGGAAAGAAGGCCTGAAGATTTTTAGCGGTCGATGCGCCGTTACGGGCTTTAACGTTGCTTCCGTATTAGAGGCTGCTCACATAGTTCCCTACCTAGGCGAACATACAAACACGCCAGATAACTGCTTGATCTTGAGAGCCGACATTCACACGCTTTTCGATCGTCAACTGTTAGAAGTTTGCTCCAAAACTTTGACCGTTCGGCTAGCTGATGAACTGAAGAACTCACCTTACGGAGATCTTGAGGGTCGCCCCATTTCTCGCCCCACCGGAATTCCCGACAGCACTTTGATCGAGCGCCTTAGCCAGCGCGAAAAGGTTTTAAGCAAGGCGAGCTAATTAATTTAGCTCGCCCTACCTTCCACCCGTGCGATCCTTCCCGCGTCTCGTCGCATGGAGGGCTCGTAAGGCCTGCGGACCTGCGGTGACGGGAGTGGATGGAGCGGGGTCCGCCCCTCCGGCTGAGGCTTGGCCCCGCCCAGTTACGATAAGTCTTCTTTCTGGGCCTTCAGCGTCTCGTTAATCGCAATCAGGCGCGTCTCGATCGCGCCCAGCATCCACGCAAACATGAATGTAGCGGTTGCCGACAGGGCAATGGCGACCCAGGCGAACAGGCTTTCATAGGAAGTCGCATCAATCAGGAAAAGCAGGACCGCCAAAGCAAAAGCCACAAAAGTTCCTACTCTCCCGATATCACGCATCATGGAAGTGTTCGTTATGGTGGGACCAGTGACAACTTCCACGTGACTAACGTTGCGCCAAGTCGCAGCAAATGCTGCGGCTTCCCTCGGCGAAGCCGCATCGTAGATGGCACGCTGTTCTTTACTCAGTTGGGCGTATTCGTCGGTATTGAGCATATCGGCACTTCCAATAGATAACATTGATACCCAGAGTGCACGCTTCGGAAATGCAGTCTAGAATTTATTGCCCACATCCAAAATCAAACGCGATCGGGCACTTGATGGCCGAAAGTTTGTCTATACTCGCCCTACCTTCCATCCGTGTCATCCTTTCTGCGTCCTGTCGCACGGAGAGCACATAAGGCCTGCGGACCTGCGGT
>NZ_DJFS01000064.1 GCF_002432125.1 Brevundimonas sp. UBA5866 | reverse complement strand
GGCGGGAGCCTGGGCCGGTGCGGGCTGCTGCGTGGCAGGCTGTCCGCTGGCCGGCGCGTCAAAGGCGTTGGGTAGGGTCGCCGCCGCACCCGGATTCTGCGATGCGCTCTGTGCCACAGCGGAAGAAGCCAGCAAGCTGGCTGCAAAACCGATGGAAACTGCGATGTTCTTCATGGGGAGGGTCCTCGGCTGTGGTCCCTCGGGACCGTTGGTCAGCCCAGAAGATTGGGCCAAAGCGTCAAGATCAAGGCGGCCGCAGAAGCACATGCCGAGACAGTGGCCGTGACCACCACCCAGGTTGGCACCCGTGCGCGCTCGACAATCAACGTCTGGGACTGCGGAGGGTTCTGTGCGAGATTGGACAAAGCCTTCAGCGTGTCGCGCGCATCATCCAGCAATTCCTTGGCCTGTGCCTGAACGCCCAGCTCGCGGCGGATCCAGCGCTCCACAACAGGCTTGGCGGCTTCCCACAGGTCGTGATCGGGGTTCAGACGACGTGCCACACCCTCGACTGACACCATCGTCTTTTGCAGCAGCACCAGTTCGGGGCGCAGATGCATGTCGAACAGGGCGGTAATCTCGAACAGCTGGCCCAGCAGGCGGCCCATTGAAACCTGAGAGGCCGCACGGCCGATCACCGGCTCGCCCACGGCGCGAAGGGCCTGTGCGAACGTATCCACCGAATGGTGCGGCGGTACATAACCCGCCTCGAAGTGGATGCGGGAAATACGGTCGTAATCGCGGCTGATGAAGCCCCAGAGGATTTCCGCCAGATAGCGTCTCTCGGCGGGGCCAAGGCGCCCGACGATGCCGAAATCGATTGCCGTTACCTTGCGGCTGCCGTCTGCGAACAGATTGCCCTCGTGCAGGTCGGCGTGAAAGACACCATGATCCAGCGCCTGTACGAGGAAGGCACGTACCACCTTGTCAGCCAGCAGGTTGCGCTCTTGCTCCGACAACTGCGCCATCGCCGGATCTGTCATCGGCAGGCCGTCGGCCCATTCCAGCGTCAGCACCCGTTTGCCCACGCCATCCCAGATGACGCCGGGCGCGGACATATAGTCGTCCTTGCCCATGACCTCGGCCAGCTCCGAAGCCGCAGCGGCTTCCAGACGCATGTCCAGTTCCAGTTGCAGGGAACGGGCGATGATTTCGACAAAGGCGCGCGGTTCCAGACGGCGGGCCGGTTCGACCAGACGGTCGACCAGTCCCGCGCCCAGACGCATGGCATCCAAACCCTGATGGACCTTCTTCTCGATGCCGGGACGCAGAACCTTGACCGCGACCTTGCGGCCATCCGCCAGATAGGCCGGGTGGGCCTGTGCCAGGGAAGCGGCACCCACCGCAGGACCGAACTGGCTGTAAAGGCTGTCCAGCGGGCGACCGATCGACCGCTCGATCTCGCGCTTTGCTTCCTCCACCGAAAAGGGCGGCAGCTTGTCCTTCAGGTGGCCAAGGTCCTGTGCGAACTGCAAACCGAAAATATCGGCACGCGTCGCGAGGACCTGCCCCAGTTTGATGGCCACGGGGCCCAGTTTTTCACACGCGGCACCGACGCGCTGGCCGGGACGACCGGCGCGCAGCCTGCGGCTGGAAAAGGCTTGGACCAGACCCGCGAACGGACGGCTCCAAGCCGGTATCAGGCTGTTGGCCTCACGCGGGATCAGCGCGTCGTGACGCGCCAAAACCCACCCCCACTGCATCAGTCGAAAGGCTGAACGCAGGGGATGTTTGATCCTGACCGCTTCCGGTTTGGGCGGCGGAGTTCTGAAAGTCAGCCGGCTCAGATCGCCCACCCGTGGTGAATGGCGGCCACGCCGCCGGTCAGATTGGTCACGCTCACCCGGCTGAAGCCGGCGTCCTCGATCATGGCCTTGAAGGTGTTCTGGTCGGGGAAGCGGCGGATCGATTCCACCAGATATTGGTAGCTGTCGCGGTCCTTGGCGATCAGCTGGCCGATGCGCGGAATGGCGTTGAACGACCAGGCGTCATAGGCCTTGCGCATCACGGCCGTGGTCGGGCGCGAGAATTCCAGACACATGAAACGGCCGCCGGGCTTCAGCACACGGCGGGCTTCCTTCAGGGCGACGGGGATATCGGCCACGTTGCGGATGCCAAAGCTGATGGAATAGGCATCGACCGAGGCGTCCGGCAGCGGCAGGCTCATGGCGTCGCCGACGGTCCAGACCATTTCCGGCTCGCCGCCCTTGTGCACGCCCGCAAGGATCATCTCGGCGTTGTAGTCCAGCACGATGACCTGGGCGTCCTTGCCGCCGCGACGCTCCTGTGCCGAGCGGGCCATCTTGGAATAGCGGCGGGCCATGTCGCCGGTACCGCCAGCCACATCGAGGATAACCTCGCCGGGGCGGGCGTTGAGCTTGGCCGCTGCGGCATCCTTCCAGATGCGGTGCACGCCGCCGCTCATCAGATCGTTCATCAGATCATAGTTGGAGGCGACGGAGTCAAAGACACCACGCACCATCTTCACCTTTTCCCGCGCATCTACATCGCGGAAACCGAAGGACGAGGTCTTGCCCGACAGCTTGTCGGAAGGGTTGGCGGAGGACGCGTCGGAGGAGGTCATTCGCAAGGTTTAGCGCCTGTATTGCGCCGCGTCATCCGTCCATCGGCGAGAATGCGACAGGCTGCGACTTGTCGGCTGTGGGTAGGGCGGGTTACGCCTTGGGAAAATCATATAGGGAAGAGAAGTTTCATGGTGCAGACTCCGCAACAGATCGCGCTTGAAGCCGTGCTGGCGCAACTACCCGCCTGGCACAAGGCCGACGATTCCCGTCCGGCCATACGCCGGGTGCTGGAGTTTGCCGATTTTAACGCAGCCTTCGGTTTTATGAGCCGCGTGGCCATTCAGGCCGAAGCGGTACAGCACCATCCCGAATGGTCCAATGTCTGGAACCGCGTGGAAATCGTCCTGACCACCCACGATGCGGGCGGCGTGACCCAACGCGACATCGATCTGGCGCGCTTTATCGACAGCATTGCCGAGGGGCAGGTGAAATGAACCGTCAGGGCCGCGTAGAGGGGAAGGCGGCCCTCATCACGGGTGCGGCAGGCGGACTGGGGCAGGCTATGGCCCGCCGTCTTGTCGAGGAGGGGGCAAAGGTCGCTCTGACCGACCTTGATCTTGAAGGCGTACAGGCGCTGGCGGATGCGCTGAACGCCGCCCGACCGGGCTGCGCCTATGCCTATCGCCACGATGTCACATCGGAAGAGGACTGGGTGACTGTGGTCGCGCAGGCGGCCTCGGACCTTGGCGGGCTGTCGGTGCTGGTGAACAATGCCGGCATCGGCGGCAATCTGGTCTTTGCCGAACAGGATACGCTGGAAAACTGGCGCCGGGTCCAGGCGGTGAATATCGAGTCCGTCATGCTGGGCTGCAAGCATGCCATGCCGCATCTTAAAGCGGCTCCGGCCGCCAGCATCATCAACATATCCTCTATTGCCGGTCTGGCGGCGGCACCTGGAATGGGGGCCTATAACGCCACCAAGGCTGCGGTCTGGCTCTATACCAAAACCGTGGCGCTGGAATGCGCCAAGGCTGGCGGTACCGTGCGGGCGAATTCGGTCCATCCGGTCTTTATCAAGACGCCCATCCTCGATCCTTTCATCGCCATGTCCGGCGGCTCTGTAGAGGTGGCCCACGAAAAACTGGCGCGCGGCATACCTCTGAAACGCATAGGGGAGCCGGATGATGTGGCCTATTGCGTGCTCTATCTTGCCTCTGACGAAAGCCGTTTCGTGACCGGCTCGGAGTTCAAGATCGACGGCGGCATGACCGCTCAATAGGGCGCTTATGTACAGCTTCGGTGACGGCGCGCACGATCAGGGTTGAGGCCGTCACCGCCTTGCTGTAACACCCGCCTTTCCGGCCTCGCGCCGAAGCCGCACCCGTAGCTCAGCTGGATAGAGCGTTGCCCTCCGAAGGCAAAGGCCACAGGTTCGAATCCTGTCGGGTGCGCCAGTTTTTCCCAACATATTCAAATCGCTACGAAAAAACCGTCCTCGGGACCGTTCGTCGGGTTGCGCGGCCTGCTGCTCTTGTGCGCCTTCTGAACCGGAAGGCAGGGCGTTCTGACCCGGGATACGCCCGTACGACCATTTCGTCGGGAGCGTTTCTCCACTTGCGGAGTTAGTGTCCGGTAGGGCGTCCAGGTGCGGCGAAAACGCCGCCAAATCTCCAATTGCGCCTGAATTTCAATACTTAATAATACTCAAGCTTCAGCATATAATACTGATCCTGTACTCGCATGGTATTAGGGTCGAAAGAGATAGCATAACTTCTCCGCAAAAGCGGTATTTCGGAGAAATTTGTTAACTTGCAAACCTGCGAAAACTAGAAAGCTATCGCCTAGAAATTAGGAGTACCGGGAAAAATACAGTTAACTTTGGCGTAATAACTGTAAAATGTTGTCAGTGACATATTGCATTTTGCGAGGTCGTAAAAGGGTCCTGTCTAGGCCTCAATTACGGAACTCCCCTTATATTTGTTGAGGAAATCAAAAAGCTTGACCATAAGTATTGGTTTTCGTTTTGCCAATATTTGGTGCTGATTTTTTCAATCTGATATAGTTTCACCCATCGACCTTTGTCGAGGATTCGCGTTTGGGGACCTGATGTTCAGGGTTCCGAATGACGCCATGATTAACCGTATAAAGCTATACTGTATAGTAGCCTTTGCTATTGTACTGAACGTGTTCCTCCTCGGAGGAGCGCCTGCGCACGCGCAAACCAGTGTCAACAACAGAGCGACTGTGACGCTGCATCCTGCGCTGATTGATCCCACCCCCGGGAACAACAGCTCTACGGCGACAGCGAATGTTACGCCCTTGCCAAGAGTCACTTTCGGGAAGACGGCAGCGCCGCTCACACCCGTAAGGGTCGGCGAGCGCGTCACATTCACAGTGAGTGTGAACGTGACGCAGGCGGCAACGCTGAATGCGCTCACACTGACAGATACGCTAGGGCCTGGCCTTGGAGATTTGCAGGTCACGTCTGCCGGACAGTTCAACTGCTCCGGCACTTCGCCGTTGATCTGCGTGCTGCCGGCGGGAAGGGCAATCGGAACCTATACCCTGACCTATACGGCGCTTGTTCTGCCTTCGGCTGTTGGTACCGTAACCAATACGGTGGTCGGTACCGGTGGAGATAACCCGACCTGTGTCACCGCTGACGGTTGCCGCACGACCACCAGGGTCGCGGACCCCGCTGTAAGGTACAGCAAGACGGCCTCGCCTTCGGGTGCTGTCTCGGTCGGTGACCTGATCACCTATACCCTGACCGCTGAAGTCATTAACTCACAGACGATTGTGGCTGTGCCCCTGACCGATACCATGGGGCCGGGTCTGGCGTTTGTGTCGGTGACCAACCCGGGCATCTTCAACTGCGGAACGGGCAATCCCCTTACGTGTACCCTGCCGAGCGGAACGGTGCCGGGTACCTACAGCCTGACCTACCAGGCCCGTGTGACCCCTGAAGCGACCGGCAAGGTCCGCAACAATGTTGTCAGCACGGGTTCGAACACCAGCTGCTCGGGCATCTGCCAAACCGAGAATGACGTCCGGGCTCCGCGCGTCACCTACAACAAGCGTGTCAACGGCAACTCGCCGGCGGCGTCTGTTGGCGACACTCTGTCCTACACTCTGCGTGTTGTGGTCGAGAACTCGCGAACCACCGCCGTTGTGACCCTGACCGATACGATGGGCCCGGGCCTGACCTTCTCGCAGGTCACGGATGCAGGTGTGTTCACCTGTAATGCCGCCAATCCGCTGGAGTGTACGCTGCCGGCCGGTACGGTTCCGGGTGAGTACACCCTGACCTATGAGGCGAGCGTCAACCCCTCGGCTAGCGGACAGGTGCGTAATGCGGTGGTCGGTACCGGTGGTGACAACCCCCTCTGCGTGGGTGCCTGTACGACGGAAACGACCGTGCTGGCTCCGGCTGTAAACTATTCGAAGTCGGTGAATGCACCGGCCACTCAGCGTGAGGTCGGCGATATTCTGACCTATACGCTGACGGCTCGTGTTTCCAACTCACGTACGACCGCCGACCTGACCCTGACCGATACGCTGGGCACCGGTCTGGACTTCGTGGCGGTTACGGATGCGGGCATTTTCACCTGTAATGCCGCCAATCCGCTGGTGTGCGTCCTTCCGGCCCAAACCGTGCCGGGCACCTATCGCCTCACCTACACCGCACGTGTGAACAGCGAGGCAAGCGGTGATGTGCGTAACGTCGTTGTTGGCGGGGGCGGTGATAATCCGACCTGCGTCGGCAGCTGCGAAACCATCACCCCGATCCAGGATCCGGAAGTCGGCTATTCGAAGACGGTAAGCGGCCCGGCTCAGGCCGCGGTCGGAGACGTCCTGACCTATACGCTGAACGTTGCTGTCACGAAGTCTCAGACGACGGATATCGTCCGTCTCACCGATACGCTGGGCGCGGGCCTGGACTTCGTAGCGGTGACAAATGCGGGTGCCTTCACCTGTAATGCCACCAACCCGCTGGTCTGCACCCTGCCGGCCGGTACGGTTCCGGGCAACTATGCACTGACCTATACGGCGCGTGTGAATACCCAGGCGACGGGCAATCTCCGCAACGCCGTGGTCGGCACCGGTGGTGACAACCCCAGCTGCTCGGGCGTGTGCACGACCGATACGCCGCTTCGTCCCTCTGCCGTTGTCTACCGCAAGGCTGCTGTAAACCGTCCGGCTTCGGTCAAGGTCGGTGACGAGGTTCAGTTCGAGCTGCGCGTCTCGGTCCAGTATTCGCAAACCAGCGACGCTGTGACCCTGATCGACAACCCGGGTGTGGGTTACGAGCTGGTATCGTTCGATAACGTCGGCATCTTCAACTGCTCGGGTACCAATCCGCTGACCTGCGTTCTTCCGCGCGGCACCCTGCCGGGTCAGTATGATGTCCTCTACACCTTGCGTGTAACGCCAGAAGCTGTGGGTCGCGTCACCAATGCCGTTGTCGGCTCGGGCGGTGATAATCCAACCTGTACAGGTATCTGTACGATCGAGATTCCGCTGAGCGATCCGTCGGTGACCTACACCAAGTCTGCCAACACGGCAGGTCCGGTGAAGGTGGGTGACACCATCACCTATACGCTGACGGCTGAGGTCACGAACTCGCAGCTGACCCAGGTCTTCACCCTGACCGATACGCTGGGCACGGGTCTGGACTTCGGTGCGGTGACGAGCGCAGGTGCCTTCACCTGTAACGCCACCAACCCGCTGGTCTGTACGCTGCCGGCCGGTACGGTTCCGGGCACCTATGCCCTGAGCTACACCGCGACGGTGAACGCCCAGGCGACGGCCAATGTCCGCAACGCCGTGGTCGGCACCGGTGAGAACCCGGTCTGTACGGTGAACTGTGACGTGGTCGTGCCGGTCCTTGATCCGCGCATCGCGCTGAACAAGACGATCGACCTGGCTGCCAATGCAGTGGCACGCGTGGGTGACGTCCTGACCTATACGGTCACGGCGACGGTCACGAACTCGCAGCTGACGCAGGTCTTCACCCTGACCGATACCTTGGGTGCAGGTCTGGACTTCGGTTCGGTCGTGAATGCGGGTGCCTTCACCTGTAACGCCGCCAATCCGCTGGTCTGTACGCTTCCGGCGAACACGCCTCCTGGCCAGTACGCTGTCGTCTACACCGCAGTGGTGAATGCCACCGCCGCCAACACGGTCAAGAATGCCGTCGTCGGTACGGGTGGAGACGAGATCGTCTGCGAGGGTTCGTGCGAGGTGATCACCCCAATCGTCGATCCGACGATCAAGCTGGTGAAGACTTCGAACCCGCCTGCAGGCACCGAGGTCAAAGTGGGCCAGACCATTGACTACACGGTCACGGCCACGGTCGAAGGTGCGGCACTGTCGGCTCCGCTGACCCTGATCGATACACCGAGCCAGGGTCTGACCATCACGTCCACGCCGAACGGCTGTACGATGAATGGCCGCGAGTTGAGCTGTGTGCTGCCGGCTGGCACGACTGTGGGTAGCTACAGCTTCACCTATCAGGCTGTGGTCGGCGCGGATGCAGACGGTCGTGTTCGCAACCAGATCCGCGGTGAAACCCCGGCTGGCAACAAGCCCGAGTGCGTGACCTGTGAGGTCGAGCACAAGGTCGAGGATCCGCTGATCCGTCTGACCAAGGTGGCTGGCGTCAAGACGGTCAAGGTCGGCGATCTGGTTCGCTACACCCTGACGATCGAGAACCTGTCGGGTCCGAACCTGGTCAATGCGACCGTGATCGATACCCCGGCTGCCGGTTTCACCTATGTGGAAGGCTCTCTGGTGGTGGCTGATGCCGACAACTTCGGCTCCGTCACCGGCACCGGCCCGATCCGGATCGGCGGCATTGACGTCGCTTCGGGCGAGCGGGCCACGGTGAGCTACCTGATGCGTGTGGGTGCGGGTGTCCGTCAGGGGACCCACATCAACACCGCCATCGTCACGGACAAGGACGGCAAGGATATCTCCAACCCTGCGACCGCCGAGGTCTCTATGGATGGTGATCCGGTCTTTGATGACAGCCTGATCTTCGGCACGGTCTTCGACGACCGCGACGGCGACGGCTGGCAGGATGCGGCTTCGATGAGCGGCATCAAGGTCCAGGGCGGCTTTGCTCCGGAGGTCTATGTCGCCGGTTCGACGACGATGGACCGCGGCGCAGGTCCGGCACCGGTGGCAGATGCCTCCTCGCCGATGCTGCACGGCATCCAGATCGGTGACCTTGCCGGTCGCCAGTCTGAAGCCACGGCTCCGGCCACGGTCGTGATCCGTCAGCGCCTGACCGCGCCGACCTTCACGGACGACTTCGTCCTGACCAACCGCCAGGGTGTGACGGTCCGCATGGATGCGGCTGGCAACACCTCGGTCGAGAAGTCCGGCGATGCGGCCCGCGGTCTGAACGGTGCCGACCCGCAGGTCGAGCGTCGTATGACCCGAGACGGCGATGGCTATGTGGTGGATTACATCATCCGCAACATGGGCATCGATGAGCGCGGTATCCCGGGCGTCCGCATCGGTACGGTCGAAGGTCTCATCATCGAGACCGACCAGTTCGGTCGCTTCCACCTGACCGATATTCAGGGTGGCGATACGGGTCGCGGTCGCAACTTCATCATGAAGGTCGATCCCGCGTCCCTGCCGCACGGTGCGGAGTTCACCACGGAGAACCCGTTGGTCCGCCGCATCACTCCGGGTGTTCCGGTCCGCTTCGACTGGGGTGTCCGCTTCCCGTCGGCAGTGATCCCGGGTGGCCGTCAACTGATCGAGCTGGAGCTGGGTCAGGTGGCGTTCGCCCCGGGAGCGGCCAATGTCGCCCCCGAGCACGAAGGTCTGCTGGACCAGATGGCTGAGCGTGTCCGTGAATACCGCGGTGGCGAAATCGTCATCGTCGCCAACGGCGAGAGCGAGGGCCTGGCCCTGGCTCGCGCCCAGGGGGTGAAGGCGGCTCTCGAAGCCAAGCTGGCACCTTCGGAGCGTACCAACCTGACGGTCGCGGTACGCACCGAGGTCCGCGCGCCGAACCTGGTGTCCCTGTCGGGCGAGAGAGTTCGTCTGGGCACCGTGCTGTTCGACACGGACAAGGCGGATATCCGTCCCGAGCATAAGGGCCTGCTGGATACAATCGCTGACCAGTTGAAGGGGAACCTTCACCGTGAGGTGACCATTGTTGGTGGTGCCGATGTTCGTGGCGCGTCCGCCTACAATGCCGAACTGGGAATGCGACGCGCACAAGCCGTGTCCCGCGCCCTGTCGGAGCGTCTGCCTGCCAACACCAACGTGCGCGTAACAGTCGAAGATGTCGGGCTTCCCGCATCGTCCGGCCCGGCTGCCGGTCGCTAAGGGGAGATGAAAGTGAAGATGAAACGTTTTGATCTGACTTTGGCAACGCTGCTGGCCAGCGTTTCCCTTCCGGCACTTGCGGCAGCGCAAAGCCAGCCTGCACAAACGGTGCCTGCCGAATGTGCGGGCGAGGCCTGCACTGCCCGCGGCGAGGTGCTGTTGCGCCTGCGCAGCGTCGGTGACCAACAGCCGGTCACACGCGGCACGGACGAGCGTTCCAGCTCGTCCGAGCTGCAGGCCGACCGTCGCGCCGACATCTACGCACCGGCCCAGGCGCCTTCGGCTCCTGCCGAACCGGGACGGGCCGATGTCGCGGGCCGGTTCGGTATCGATCTGCCAAATGGCGGGCGTATCTGGGCGGTCGAGGATCCTAATCCCGGTGTACCGGAAATGGCGATCTCGGCCTCCGGACTTGTGCCCTTCGACGGCGAACGGGTGATCAAGCCGGTCACCTTCATGATCCGGACCAACTATCCGTCGTTTGTCGACCGGATGGAGATTTCCATCTATCGCGGCACCGATATCGATCTGGTGCGACCGCTGGCGGTATTGCCGGTGGAGCCCGCTGCGATAACGCAGGTCGATTGGGACGGGCAGATGTCGTCCGACCGCCTGCCGCGCGTGGGTGACGAGCTGATCTATGTCCTGCGTGCCTTCAGTGCCGACGGTGCGCGCGACGAAACCTACCGTGCCCGCCTGCAACTGGCGCGTCCGGAGGATGTGGATCGCCAGCTCAATGCCCTTCGCACGACCTATGAGCGCGCTACCGGTATTACCGGCACGGTCGAGCAGGCGCTTGGCCGCAGCCTGACCGACAATGTGTTCTCGGGTAACGGTCTGCGTCTGCAGAATATTCCGATCAACGCTTCGCGCGTGCGGATCATGGGCTCGGATGTTCCGACCGACCGTGCCGTGACGATCAATGGCGAAAACTATCCGGTCGACCAACAAGGCAAGCTGGCCGCAGAGTTCCTGATGCCGCTGGGCCGCCATACGTTCGATATCGGCATCGGCGGTCGCGGTCAGCCTCAGACCTACCGTCTGGATACCGACCTTGATGGCAAATACTTCTTCGCCGTCGCGATTGCCGATGTGACCATCCAGCAGAACGATGTCTCGACCTCGGGTCAGGCCTCGATCCAGCAGCGCGAGGACGACATCCTGACCGATGGCCGTCTGGCCTTCTATCTGAAGAGCCGGTTCAAGGAGCGCTACCTCCTGACCGCGCAGATGGATACGACCGAGCGTGAACTGGACCGCCTGTTCAATGATTTCGGTCGTGCGTACCCGTACGACATCTTCCGCCGTCTGGACCCGGATATGTACTATCCGACCTATGGCGATGACTCGACCGTCTATCGCGATGTCGACACGATGGGCCGTTTCTACCTGCGCATGGACTGGGACAAGAACCAGGCTGTGTGGGGGAACTATCAGACGGATCTGGAAGGCACGGAGTTCGCCCAGTACACTCGTTCGCTCTACGGCGGCGCACTGAGGTGGCGTTCGGAAGAGGCCAACCGCTGGGGCGAGGCCGTCACCCAGGTCCGCGCCTTCGGTTCCGAGGCACAGACCCTGCCGGGCCGCAACGAATTCCTCGGCACGGGCGGCAGCCTGTACTACCTGCGTAATACCGACATTCTGCCCGGCTCCGAGCAGGTTGTTGTCGAGGTGATCGATCCGGTTTCCGGCCGCAGCGAGGCGCGTGTGCCGCTGCTGCGTGGCGTGGACTACGAGATCGACCACTTCCAGGGCCGTCTGATCCTGACGCGCCCGCTGGCCCAGATCACCCGTGCCAACACCATCTCCATCTCGCGCAATACGCCGCTGGAAGGGATGACCCAGAAGCTGACCGTAGACTATGAGTGGGTCCCCAGCGGCTTCGATGCCGACGGTATGACCTGGGGTCTGCGCGGCAAACACTGGTTCGGCGACCATATCGGCGTCGGTGCCACCTATGTGGATGAAGACCGCGCGGGTCAGGACTATACGCTGTTTGGCGCGGACGTGACCTTGCGGGCAGGGGAAGGGACCTACCTCAAGGCCGAGTATGCCGAGACGGAATCCCTGTCCGCCCCGTCATTCTTCTCGAGCAATGGCGGACTGAGCTTCCAGCCTCTGGGTACCAACAACGCGCAAAGCGGCGATGCCAAGTCGGTTGAGGGTCGTGTGAACCTCAACGAGCTGGGTCTGACCTCGCTGAACTGGACCGCAGGGGCCTGGTGGCGCGAGACGACCAACGGCTACTCCACCTCACTGTATCCGAGCGGCGAGCCGCTGGAGCAATACGGTGCAGAGGTTTTGGGCGAGCTGTCGCCTTCGCTGGAACTGTACATGCGCTATGCGCGCAACCGTCTGGGCCAGGAAAGCCTGACACAGGCGCAGGCGCTGCTGGACTGGCGTCTGGACGTCGACAACAGTGTCACCGCCGAAGTACGCCGCGTCGAGGAGAAGACCCAATTCTCCAATGGCACGGGCGTACTGGGCGCACTGCGCTATACCCGCCGCCTGAAGCCGGGCCTTGAGGTCTTCGGTCAGGCCCAGTTGACGCTGGACGATGATGGCGGAGCCTATGCGGATAATGACCGCTACATGCTGGGTGCCCAGTATCAGTTCGGTGACCGTTCGACCGTAGGTGCCGAAGTCAGCACCGGTGACCGTGGCGATGCGGCGACGCTGAACGCCGAATATCGTCTGGGCAATGACCGTACGATCTACGGCTCTTACACCACGTCGCCTGACACTCTGGAATACCATCCGGTTCTCAACCCGGTATCCCAGAACGGTTGGACCATCGGCCAGCGTTCACGCCTGTCTAACCGCCTGAGCCTGTTCAACGAGAGCCAGTACATCAAGGAGCCGAACCGCTCGGGTCTGGCGCATACTGTGGGCCTGGACTTCTATCCGGGGCGCGGCTGGACTACTGGCCTGACCATTCAGGACGGTGAGCTCACCAATGAAGCGGGTGGCAAGGTCGATCGCTTTGCGATCAGTGGCCGCCTGGGCCATACCTCGCCGCGCACCGAATGGCAGAGCCGCATCGAATGGCGCCAGGACAAGGGTGCCGAACAGCGCGAGCAGTGGGTCACAACCAACCGCATCCACCACAAGATCAACGAAAGCTGGCGCGTGGCGGGCCGCTTCAACTACTCGGAAACCGAGGACCAGTTGAACCCGGCGCAGGGCGCGAAGTTCATCGAGGGCAATGCAGGCTTCGCCTACCGCCCTTGGGACAACAGCCGTTGGGGCGTCTTCGGTCGCTACTCCTACCTGCACGATATGGCCTCTGCTGGCCAGTTCGGCGGCGCACAGTACGACCAGAAGACCCAGATCCTGTCGATGGAAGGCGTCTACCAGTTCGACCAGCGCTGGGAAGTCGCCGCCAAGGCCGCCCGCCGTATTGGCGAGGTGCGCATGCAACGTGGACAGGGCCAATGGTTCGAGTCCGATGCCACCCTGCTGGCGGGTCAGCTTCGCTACGACCTGCGCAACAGGTGGCACGCATTGGCGGAATACCGTCACCTGTCCGTTGACAACGGTGGCACCCGCCAAGGCTTCCTGGTGGGCGTCGATCGCGACCTGACCAAGAACTTCCGTATCGGTGTCGGCTACAACTTTACAGAGTTTTCAGACGACCTGACCAACTTTGAATATGACCATCGCGGATGGTTCATCAATCTCGTGGGTTACTATTGATGGCTGGGCAATCGGAAATGCTAGTTTACCGTGAGCATCCTCAGAATAGAGGCAAGCAGATTGCGTGTGCTGTCGTGGCGGCTACGCTGGCAATGCTCGGTGCCGACAGAGCCTATGCTCAGGCCGGTATCGGCGTGCAGCAAAATGCGACGGTCACCGGAACGATCGGTTCGAACAAAGGCGACCCGGGTACGGGGGCCGTGGCGTGTCCTTCCGGACAGATCATGACCGGCATCTATCACCGGGATAAGGGGGTCGGCGGGACCTCCAGTACGGTCGGTATGTCGGCGCAGGTGGGTATCTATTGCTCGACGGTTGCGACGGATGGCAACACCGTTACGCTGACCCAGACTACCAGCAATGGAACACCGGGAGCCTCTACGTCATCCTATAATTTCGCCTTGGCCCCTCAAAGTGCCTATTGCAACACCAACCTTGTCGGGCGCAGCTTCTTCGGTACGGAACGCAACACCAGCAATGCACCGTGGACATCGTCGATCGGCCTGAACTGTGCCGCAATCACGGTCTCTGCCGGTACCAACTGGTTCGATGTTCCGGGACCGGATTCCCAAAGCATCACGGCCGGCACCATCGAGACCCCCCTCAATCACGTCAATCGCGGACCATTCTGCGGCACCGCCGCGAACCCGCTGGTTACCGGTCTGTTCGCGCAGGCCGGCGGTGAGGGCTGGGACGGTCTCAACGTCTATTGCGGTCGCCTGATCCAGGCGCGCCATTCGGCGATCATGACCTTCAGCGACTTCGCCTGGGACAAGACGCTGAGTGCGACGGGATGGCGGGTCGACCTGCGCCGCGGTTCTACCCTGCTTGTCTCCGGCACCATGACGGGTTCCCAACGCATCCCGTATGCGGCGGCGGCCAATAATGGACAGGGGTATAACTCGGCGTCGGAAGTCTATGTCGTTCCGAACTCGGGCTATGGGGCGATTGTCTCCGGGCGTCCGTCCGCATTCGCGGGCGGTGCCTATGACAATGCCTATGTCACCACGGGCAGCTGCGTTACGGGTATTACCCTGACTGACAGACAGGATAGCTCGTGTACCCTGAACGTCGACGGCCGTCCCGATCTGACGCCGACGGTGGTATCGCCGCCGCAGACCTATACCGTCTATGGCCAGACCCAGCCGGTGACCATCACGGTCAGCAACCTGGGCCCGGGCGCTACGGTCGCAGGTGACCAGTTCCGCGTGCGCGCAACCATCCCGACCAACTGGGTCGCTTCCAACCTGCCGACCGGATGTACTCAGGCTGCGAACATTGTCACCTGCTCGGTGGGCGCGCTCAATGCGGCTGCATCGCCGGGTGCGACGGGCGGCACGCAGAGCTACACCTTCAACGTGGCTCCGGCTTCGCCAGCGGCAACGGGCACATTCAACATGCCTGTCGAAGTGGATCCTTCGATCCCGAATGGTGACAGCGATTCTGCCAACAACGACTATAACGCAGCGAACAACACTACAAACGGGACGCTGGTCCTCGCGCTGAATGCAACGCTACGTCTGAGCAAGACTTGGGTAAATGCGAACGTCGGTGATACGGCGCAACTGAGTGCCACCTCTTCGACCACGCCATCGGCGACCTTGACTACGACCGCCAGTACCCCATCGGAAAGCCTGTTTGGTTCCGCGGTTCAAGCGCCGCTGGGGGCTCAGTTCAATCTGAGCGAGACCTTGGGCGCTTCGAACGTGGGTCGCTACAACGCCAGCGCCTGGTCCTGCAATGGCGGCACCGTCAACGGTGCTGTCCTGACGATCGCTCCGGGTGATAGCGGACGGCTTGTGACCTGTTCGATCACCAATACCCGCCAGGGTGCGGATGTTCGCGTGACCAAAACCACGAGCACCCCGACTGTCCGTTCCGGCCAGAATATCGTCTGGACTATCACGGCGGTTAACGCCGGTCCGGATGCGGCAAACAACACGGTCCTTCAGGACACCCCGGGTGCGGGCATGGATTGTTCCGTAACGCCGCCGCCTACCTGTACGGCGACGGGAGGCGCGACCTGTCCTTCAAACATTACCGCCCAGACCCTGGCCAGCGGTGTCACCATTCCCACCTTCCCCAACGGTGGTCAGGTGGTGGTCACGCTGACCTGCCGTGCAACGGCAAGCGGCCTGTAACCCGTGCGTTCATAAAGGGCGCGCCANNTTCAAAAGGGGCGCGCAAGAGATTTTCTCTCTGGCGCGCTTTTTTGTTTCAGTCGGATGAGCCAGCGGCTTTCAACCGGGGTGACGGTTCTATTTTCGACGCATTTCACAGTGAACCATCATGTTCGGCTTAATGTGCGTAGTAACCCGTAGTTGGCGCAATACGACTGGCAAAAGGGCATTCAATTTAGCAGTTTGGTCTCAAGGCCTTCCGTTATCCCCCAGCGAACCCTGTCCATTGCGCCGCCAGACCACAGCCACACTGTATCTGCGAGGCGCATTGTTTTATCGGTTCGCTAAATGGGGGTGCTGGGGGTAGGGTAAGAAGAGTACGTAGTGGCAGTGACTATACAGCAGGAAAACAGGGCAAAAACCGCTCCGGATGGTCGCCACCTCCGCAGCGAGCGCAGCCGCGCTGTGATTGCCTTGGCGATGTTGGAGCTGGTTCGTGAAACCGGCACCATGCCGACGACTGACGCGGTGGCGGATCATGCGGGCGTGTCACGTCGCTCGATCTTCCGCCACTATGCAGACGTAAGCGAGCTGCTGACAGCCGCATACCAGCTTCAGCGCGAAGAGGCCTTGCGTCGTTTCCCGCGCCGCGATCCTGCGGACGGGTCACTGGAAGAGCGTATACTGGCCTTCTCGGAGCGGGCGAGCGAGCTGTACGAATACGTCATGCCGGTTCGCAGTGCGGCCATGCACCTGGCGCGTGACTATCCCGTGCTGTGCGAACTGATGCAGGGTGACGACGCAGTCCACCGCATGACCGTCGAGAGCCTGTTCGCCCAGTATTTCGCCGGCCTGCCGGATGACGAGGCAGGGCTGTATATCTCGAGCCTGGTGGCCGCCACCAGCTGGGCAAACTGGCAGGGTTTGCGACGTGAACAAACCCTGCCCTTGGAAGTTGCCCGCGAGGTTGTCCGCACCCTTATGCGCGGCGTGATGGCTGTCGCCGTCAAGGGATCGGACGCCTGATCGCGCCGATCCCCTCGGGGGTTCACATCTTCAGGGCGATATCGGTGATGCGCTTGGCCAGCTTGCCATAGGGCGGCGCAACAAGTCGCGTCGAATGCCAGCGTCCGGCTTTGAAAACGGCACGCGGGTGGGTCAGTTCGTCAAAGCCGAACCTGCCGTGATAGGCCCCCTGACCGCTGGGGCCATTGCCTCCGAATGGCAGTTGATCGTTGGCCAGATGCAGCATGGCGGCATTGACGGTGACACCCCCCGAATGGGTGTGGTCCAGAAGCTGTTCGACCTCGCGGCTGTTTTGCGAAAACACATAGAGGGCCAGAGGTCGGTCATGGCTGTTCACATGGTCGGCTGCGGCCTGAAGGTCCGGCTTGGATATGACCGGAAGGATGGGGCCGAAAATCTCCTCGCGCATCATGCGTGATGTTTCGGGGGGATTGATCACGACGGTGGGCGGGAATTTGCGCGTCTGACGTACCGCGTCCGCATCGTGAGCGGGCTGGATTACCTCCGCTCCGGCGGCGCGGACCTCCTCGACCATTGATTCCAGCCGCGCGAAATGCTGGCCCGCAATCACGCTCGAATAGTCGGGATTATGGGCAAAGTCCGGATAGAAGGCGGCGGCTTTTTCGGCGACGGCGCGGCCAATGGCCGTGGCCCGCTCGGGGCTGCCGACGGCCAGCACATTATCGACCGCCACACAGGTCTGCCCTGCGTTCAGGAAGCGACCCCATGCGATGGAATGGGCGGCATCGTCGAGGGGATAATCCGGGGCGACAATGGCCGGCGACTTGCCGCCCAGTTCCAGCGTGACCGGCACAAGGTTCTGGCCTGCGGCGGCGGCCACACTGCGCCCGACACGGGTGGATCCGGTATAGAAGAGATGATCGAAGGGCAGGGCGCAAAAGGCCTCTGCCACGTCCGGACCGCCCTCGACGACCGTGACCTGATCGGCCGGAAACACCTGGGCCAACAAACGGGCCATCAACGCGTTTGTCGCCGGCGTCAGTTCCGAGGGTTTGATGATGGCGCGGTTACCGGCAGCCAGTGCGGTGGCCAGTGGCAGCATGGCCAGTTGCACCGGATAGTTCCACGGCGACACAATCCCGACCACGCCCTTTGGATCGCGACGCACATATGAGCGGCCCGGCTGTACCATCAGCGGTGTCGGCACGCGTTGGGGCTTCATCCAGCGGGCCAGCTTGTGACGCATGTCCTTGGTGCCGCGAGTGACGACGGACAGTTCCAGCAGTCGGGTCTCTGTCTCTGCCCGGTGGCCGAAATCGGCGCTGACCGCATTCACCCATTCCTGTTGGTGGTCGGCCATCAGGGCTTCGATCTTCTTCAGATCGGCCCTGCGCAGATCGAGCGCGCGGTTCGGCTCGGCCAGAAAGGCGGAACGCTGGGCATCCAGCAGGGCGTTGAGGGAGGCGATGTCGTGGCTCATGGTGTCAGTCCTGACCCGAGAGGATGATATCCGCGGCGCGGGTGGCGATCATCATTGTGGGGGCGTTGGTGTTACCGCCAATGAGGCGCGGCATGACCGAGGCGTCAACAACGCGCAGCCCCTCGGTGCCATAAACCTTCAGTGAGGGATCGACGACGGCCAGTTCGCCACGGCCCATCGCACAGGTTCCGACCGGATGGTACAGGGTTTCGGCACGGGCGCGCAGGTCATCGGCCAACTGGCTGCGGCTCGTATAGGCGGGATCGGGCCAGATTTCGGCTTTGCGGTCGAAATCGAAGGCGCTGTTTCGCAGCACCTCGCGGGCCATCTGCATCCCGTCCAGCATGACTTCCAAGTCCTCCGGATCGGACAGGTAGTTGGGATCGATCAGGGGATGCTGTGCAGGATCGCTGGAGGTGATGCGCAGTTCGCCCCGGCTGTGCGGATAGAGCTGGCAGACGTGCAGCGATGCCCCGTGGCCGAACGGCAGGCGGGCACCATGTGGAGCGACCTTGGCCGGGATGAAGGCAAACTGAAGGTCCGGCAGGTCGCCCGCCCGCGAGGATTTGAAGAAGGCACCGCCCTGAACCGGATTGGTGCTGAGCAAGCCGGGCCTGTCTGCGAGGAAGCTGACCACGCTGCCCGCCCACGCGCCCAGCGTCGCGGGGGAAATCCCCAGCGAAGTGGTGCTGCGGGTGGTGATCTGCCCCAGAACATCCAGATGGTCCTGAAGGTTGCGACCCACGCCCGGCAGGTCAATGAGCGGGTTGACGCCGGCCTCGCGCAGCCAAGCTGCGTCACCGATCCCCGACAGTTGCAGCAGTTGCGGCGAGTTGATGGCCCCGCCGCTGAGGATCACCTCGCGGCGGGCCGTGAGGGTGTGTGTGCGCTTGTTCTTGCGGTACTCCACCCCCGTGGCCCGTGTCCCTTCCAGCAGGACACGGCTGGCCAGCGCATGGGTCAGCACGGTCAGATTGGGGCGGCTCATGGCCGGGCGCAGGAAGGCCACCGCCGCGCTGCACCGTCTGTTGCCCTTCTGGGTCACCTGATAGGGGCTGCATCCGTACTGGTCGGCCCCGTTCATGTCATGGATGCGGGTAATGCCATTTTCCGCGCACGCCTCGAAAAAGGCTTCGGTCAGCGGATTGAGAGGATCGATATCCTGAACCGACAGCGGGCCGTCATGGTTGTGCCAGTTGTCGGCCCCCGCAACGCGGCCTTCCACCTGTTTGAACGCAGGCAGTACCGCGTCCCAGCCCCAGCCATCCGCCCCGTAGACATCGCGCCACTCGTCATAGTTGGCCGCCGCGCCGCGGATATAGTGCATGGCATTGATGGAGCTGGAACCGCCCAGCACCTTTCCCCGCGGCCAGAACAGGCGGCGATTGTTCAGCTCTTTCTGAGGGGCCGTATAGTGGTGCCAGTCCAGCGTCTTGGAGGCGATGGCCTGACCGACCATCAGCGGCGCTTCGACCAGCAAGTTTTTGTCGCTGCCGCCCGCCTCCAGAACCAACACCGAAACCGACGGATCGCGCGACAGTCGATCGGCCAGAACACATCCGGCCGAACCGGCACCGACGATCACATAATCATACACCTGGGTCATCGCAGCGTGCCTCCATCACCTACGCCTACTCAGGCCAGTACACATGATTTGCTGCGCCAAGAGAGGAAAATTATGTGTTTCCTCACCCTATTATTACCAGCAGATGTGAATAGTGGTCTCTTATCTTGACCTAGCGAAAAGTTTCATGCCGCAGGTGCAGGCAATATTTCTGCACAGCAAGAAAACTTACATGAGAACAGAGACTTGTGTCTCTACACTTGCTGAATCTTCGGCATCTATCCGTCAGGGCCGCTTACCAGGGAGCTTTTCCGGCGGGTTCGATAAAGCCGCCGCTGCATTCGGGATTTAGCGCGTATTGCGCGGGCAGGCGTGCGCCTTCTTCGGGAGACATGTCTCCATAACCGCCGGTCAGATCTGTTCTCACGAAACCGGGGCTGATCGCGTTCACCTTGATGGCCGTATCCCGCAGCTCTTCGTGAAGCTGGATCGTCAGCATGTTTAAAGCGGCCTTGGAGGCGTTATAGCCGATGAACTGCTGTGAATGGTAGGTCGAGCCGGGGTCTGCGTTCAGCGACAAAGAACCTAGAGCGCTAGAGACGTTGACGATGCTCGCAGCGGGCGACAGGCGCAGCAAAGGCAGCATGGCCTGAGTGACGGCCAGTGGGCCGATGAAGTTGACCTCCATCGTACGGCGGACGGCCTCCAGAGAGGCTTGGCTGGGTGGGGTATCGGCAAGGTCGAAGATGCCCGCATTGTTCACCAGTATGTCCAAACGACCATGGTCCGCGGCGATGATCTCAGCGGCCTCGGAAAGCGTTTGCGGCTGATCGAGATCGAGCCGGATCGCTGTGGCCTGCAAGCCTTGTGTGGCCAAGGTTTCGGCAGCCTGTGCGCCGCGCGAAAGATCGCGGCTTCCGATGAAAACCCGCACACCGGCCTGTGCCAGTTTGCGCGCGATCTCCAGGCCGATGCCCTTATTGCCCCGGTCACCAAAGCGATGCGGTTTTCAACCATTTGTGCGTTTCCTTCATAAGCTTGAGCGCAGTATATGAAGGAATATTCGCATTTAGGATTCGCATATGACGGCCCAAGGTGCTGCGGCGGCAAAGCCTCGAAAACTGCCGGTTCAAACCCGATCGCGGGTCACGGTGGATGCGATTTTCGAAGCCACGATTCAGGTTTTACTGTCCGATGGCGTTGATAGGCTGACGACCACGCGGGTGGCCGAACGCGCGGGCGTCTCGGTGGGCACCCTGTACCAGTATTTTCCGAACAAGCAGGCGCTGATCATCGCGCTGAATGCGCGTTATCTGGACACACTGGCCGAGCGCGTCGAGGCAACCTGCACCGTCATGGCTGGACAGCCTGCGGCTAAGATGGTCGCGGCGCTGACGCATACCTATTGGACCACCAAAACCGAGCGCGCCGAGCTGACGCAGGCGCTTTATCGGTCAGTGGCGACGCTGGATAATAATGCGCTGATGAAGGCGTTTGCGGCGCGGGTGGATGCGGCGACCATGTCGATGTTTCGCCAAGCCCCCGATCTTCCTTCGGAAGGGGTAGAGGCGATCAATCTGGCCCTGACCACAGTCATATACGGTGCGGTCCGCAATGCCTTAGAGCGTGAACTGGACAAGGCGCAGATCGCGGCGCTTCAAGATCGTTTGAACGATATGTGCCGCGCCTGGCTGGCCAGTCTGCAAAGTTGACGCGTGCGGCAGGAAGCGTGACCACAGCGACGCAATCCGTGTAAATCAGAGCCTAAAACGCAAAAAACGCCACGAGACAGTGTCGTGACGTAATCGATATTCTGTCTGCTGATTCAGAGAGGAAAGATGGCGCACCCGAAGAGATTCGAACTCCTGACCCTCAGATTCGTAGTCTGATGCTCTATCCAGCTGAGCTACGGGTGCGCATTGTCTTTTTCGTCTCGACCGTGGTGCAGTGCCCCGCGGCGAGGTGGGCTATCTAGCTTTCCGCTTTTGAGATGGCAATAGGAAAATCGAAAAAAGCGAAAGAAAATCTTGGGTTGGCGGAACTGACCTCACGGCTTAGGCATAAGTCTCTCATTGCGCGGTAGGAGTATGGATTATGGCGGCAATTTTTGACCGGACAGGCGGGAGCGCGCGCAAGACTGCGCTTTCGATAGCCTTTTTGGCGGCGACGGCCCTTTGTCTGCCTTCTCCGTTCGCCGTGGCCCAGACAGCGCCTGTGGCCTCGGCACGGGCGGACCAATCGCCTTCCAAGGCACGGGGGCCGTTCGTGGCGGCTGCCAATCCGCTGGCCGCAGAAGCCGGCATGCAGATTCTGCGCGATGGGGGTTCGGCAGTGGATGCCGCTGTGGCGATCCAGTCCGTACTCAGCCTCGTTGAGCCGCAGTCCTCCGGTCTGGGGGGCGGGGCCTTCATGATGGTCTATGATGCGCAGACATCCCAGATCACCGCCTATGACGGCCGCGAGACGGCTCCGGCTGCGGCCTCGCCAGAGCTTTTCTATGAGGACGGTAAGCCGCTGGCCTTTATCGATGCTGTGCTGTCGGGACGCTCGACAGGGGTGCCCGGCGTTGTGGCTATGCTGGGTATGGCCCATAAGGACCACGGTACGCTGCAATGGAACCGGCTGTTCGCGGAGGCGGAACGTCTGGCCAGTGACGGCTTTGCCGTGTCGCCGCGTTTGGCCGGGTTCATCAATGCCGGCCGCAACCAGTCCATCAGCGAATGGGCCACCCGTTATTTCACCAAGCCTGACGGCACGCGCTATCAGGCGGGCGATATCCTCAAGAACCCTGAATATGCCCATACCCTGCGCCGACTGGCCGCCGAGGGGCCGAGCGTATTCTATCAGGGGGAACTGCCCGAGCAGATGATTGCCGCCACCCGCGCCGATCCGCGCCCCGGTGTTCTTACCATGAGCGACTTCGCCAGCTACCGCCCGTTGCGGCGCGATCCGCTGTGCCGCCCCTATCGTGTCTATCTGGTGTGTGTCCCCGCACCGCCTTCCAGCGGTGTTGCCATGCTCCAGTTCCTGGGTATGGCCGAGCAGACGCCTGACCTCGCAAAGGGCAAGGACAGCCCGGAGGCATGGGTGGCACTGGGGCGCTTGCAACGACTGATGTACGCTGACCGTGACCGCTATGTCGGTGACGCGGACTTTGTGGGCGTGCCGATCTCGGGCCTGCTGGACAAGGACTATGTGGCCTCGCGCGCGGCCCTGGCCCCGCATGTCAACGGACCGGTCGAGGCAGGCCGCCCTACGGGTTCGGCCCCCGCCCTGTCGGATGCCACCCACGAGCCCACTGGCACCACCCATTTCGTGGTGGTCGATGCGGCGGGTAATGCCGTGAGTATGACCACGACGGTAGAGTCCTATTTCGGTTCTGGCCGGATGGCGGGGGGCTTCTTCCTCAACAACCAGCTGACCGACTTTTCCTTCACCCCTAACGAGGATGGACATCCCGCACCGAATGCCGTGGCCGCCGGCAAGCGCCCGCGTTCGTCCATGATCCCGACCATTATTCTGGACCGCGAAGGCAATCTTGTCGGAGCGATCGGATCACCGGGCGGTTCGTCCATTCTGGCCTATGTGGCCAAGACACTGGTGGGCGTGGTCGAGTGGGACATGACGATGCAGGACGCCATTGCCCTGCCCAATCTTGTCGTTCGCGGACAGATGGTGGGTGCCGATACCGACCAGATCTCGCCCGCTATCCGCGATGCTCTGAAGGCCGCGGGAATGGAACTGCGCCCCAATGCGACGGAAACCTCGGGCCTGCATGGCGCAATGTGGCGTGACGGTCGTTGGGATGGCGGTGCCGATCCGCGCCGAGAAGGCGTGGCTCTCACACAATAAGGACACTGGAGGGCCGGATCACTGATCCGGCCTTTCCTATTGCGGACGTATGGTCAGTTGGAAGGCCAGAACGCCTTCGTCTACGTCGGTCCTGAGGCCGTCATAACCGCGCAGACCCTGGATATCGACTTCACGATAGGCGATGCCGACCGTGCTCTGGATCGGTCCTTTGCGCCACGCCACGCCCACAGCCGCATCGCCCAGGGCGCTTTGACCCAGGTCGTTGCTCAATCCCTCGTTCGAGATTCCTCCATCGCGGTGGCGCATGAAATTATAGCCGATGGCCCGCTTCGAGCCCGAGGCAAACAGATACCAGCGCGCTTTTTGTCCGAAGCGTAGGTCGCCATTGGGAGCAATCCGGTCCAGACCGCGACCGACGCGCAGGGTGGCCCCGGCCACAGCCGATGATCCGCGTTCATGCCAGTCGATTCCTGCATGTGGCGAAAGCGACAGCTCAAGCCCCGAGGCTGCGGTTTCGTGCAATGCCGTCCAGTCGTGTCTCCATGTCACAGAGACATCGCGCTTGTGCGCATCGGGCCGACTGAGGGCCAAGGGCGTATCGAGGGGCAGGGTGCGGCGCACCGTCCAGCGGTCGCCCGCGGTATTGGTGAAGCTCTGTTGCTCGTGGTTCCAGACCTCGCCCGAAGGCAGGGCGGTGAGGGTGCGTCGGTCCAGATCGACGGACCAGTCGCTGGACTGGCAGAGGGCTGCACCTGCGGGAGCCAGAAATGCCATCGCGCAAAGGGCGACACAGTACGGCGAAGCGGGCGTGGCCCCTCCCGCATGTCTTTCGCCCTTTGTGTACAGCACGCCTCGCATCAAAGCCTCCCAACCTTGCGCATATCGACGGTCGCCCATTGATGGGCCCATGTCAAACGAACGACGCCGCCCGAGAGGAGGTTCCCGGACGGCGTCATCGGTCAGATATCGGGCGAAAGCCTTACTGGCAGGCCAGGCACTCGTCGTAGTCGGTGCGGGCGGCAGAGAAGAGGTCCGGTTGGTTCGGATCGATCTCTGCTTCTTCCTTGTCGGCGGCGCCGGCGAAGGCGGCGCGCTGGACCGACTTGGAGCGCAGGTAGTACAGCGACTTCACGCCGCGTTCCCACGCCGACCAGTGCAGCATGTGCAGGTCCCACTTGTTGACGTCACCCGGCACGAACAGGTTCAGCGACTGAGCCTGGCAGATTTCGGGCGCGCGGTCGGCGGCCAGTTCGATCAGCCAGCGTTGGTCCAGTTCGAAGGCGGTCTTGTAGATGCCCTTCTCGTCGTCCGACATGAAGTCGAGGTGCTGGACCGAGCCTTCGTGCTCGAGGATCGAACTCCAGACGGCGTCGGTGTTCTGGCCCTTCTCCTCGAGCAGGCGCTCCAGATACGGGTTCTTGACCGCGAACGAGCCGGACAGGGTCTTGTGGGTATAGATGTTGGCCGGGATCGGCTCGATACCCGCAGAGGTGCCACCGCAGATGATCGAGATCGAGGCGGTCGGGGCAATCGCCATCTTGTGCGAGAAACGCTCCATCACACCGCGATCGGCCGCGTCGGGGCAGGGGCCCTTTTCCTCGGCCAGCAATTTGGACGCTTTGTCGGCCTCGCGGCGCAGATGTTTGAACAGGCGCATGTTCCACGACTTGGCCATAGCCGACTCGAACGCCACGCCCTGCGACTGCAGGAAGGAGTGGAAGCCCATCAGGCCCAGACCCACCGAACGCTCGCGCATGGCCGAATAAACGGCTTGCGACATCGACGACGGGGCGCGGTCGATGAAGTCCTGAAGGACGTTGTCGAGGAAGCGCATCACGTCTTCGACGAAGCGCGGCTCCTCGCGCCATTCAAGGAAGGTCTCGGCATTGACCGACGACAGGCAGCACACGGCGGTGCGCTCCTTGCCGAGGTGGTCCTTGCCGGTGGCCAGCATGATTTCGGCGCACAGGTTCGATTGTTTGACCTTGAGGCCCAGCTCCTGCTGGTGCTTGGCCAACTGGCGGTTCACCGTGTCCGAGAAGATCAGGTACGGCTCGCCCGTCTGCATGCGGATCTCGAGGATCTTGGTCCACAGGGCGCGGGCATCGACGGTCTTGCGGACCTCGTTGTTCTTGGGCGAGCGCAGGTCGAACGACTTGCCGTCGCGGACCGCCTCCATGAACTCGTCGGTGATGTTGATGCCGTGGTGCAGGTTCAGCGACTTGCGGTTGAAGTCACCCGACGGCTTGCGGATTTCGAGGAATTCTTCGATCTCGGGGTGGTGCACATCCAGATAGACAGCCGCCGAGCCGCGACGCAGCGAGCCCTGCGAAATGGCCAGCGTCAGCGAGTCCATCACGCGGATGAAGGGGATGATGCCCGAGGTCTGGCCCGCGCCCTTGACCTGTTCGCCGATGGAGCGGACCCCGCCCCAGTAGGTGCCGATGCCGCCGCCGTTGGAGGCCAGCTGGACGTTCTCGTTCCAGACGTTCTGGATGCCGTCCAGGCTGTCGTTCACCGCGTTCAGGAAGCAGGAGATGGGCAGGCCGCGATCCGCGCCACCGTTCGACAGGACCGGCGTGGCGGGCATGAACCACAGTTTGGACATATAGTCGTAGACGCGCTGGGCGTGGTCGGCGTCGTCGGCAAAGGCGGTCGCCACGCGGGCGAACATGTCCTGATAGGATTCCCCCGGGAGGAGATAACGGTCCTCAAGGGTCTTCTTGCCGAAATCCGTCAACAGATCGTCACGGCTGCGGTCCAGTTTCAGGCCGCCAGCGACCAATTCAAGTCGGGGCTTGAAAGCCTTCAAACCTGTTGAAACTGCCGGATAATCCGTCGTCTGTAGAGCTTCGCCGCCTGCCATCGCTACAACCCGTCAACCTGTGGATAACGCCAGATGTTGTGGGGACAACACCATTTACACCTAAATCTTGGGTTAAGACCGGGCCGAGTTCAAATCTTTTAATTTCGATTTTCCGAAATTTTTCGCTTGCCATAGGCTGCGGTTGAACGGGCTTTCCAGAACACGAAACCTATGCCACGGTTTTGTCGCAATTAATCGGGAATCGTCCCGAAACGGGACGGAACACAACGCGTAACGGAGCCGTTGACGCCGTATGACTGCGCATCCCATTGCCTTCGCCGCCCGTGTCCTTCGCGTGGCCAGAGCCGAAATCGGACTTGTGGCCCCGCTGCTCCTCGGTGCGGTCGGACTGGCCGTGTTCGCGGGTATCGCCGACGGGGTCGCCAGTGGTGACAAACAATCTTTCGACTGGTCTGTGCTGATGTGGCTGCATCCCTATGCGGATGAACCTGCGCGTATGCGCGGACCGTGGTGGCTGCATGAGGCGGCCATCGATATCACCGCGCTGGGCGGCATATCGGTGCTGATCGTTTTCGCGATGATCTTTGGCTTCTTCCTGCTGGTGCATGGCAAGAAGCTGTCGGCCCTGTTGCTGGCCGTCGGGCTGGCGGGCGGTGTGGTCTTGTCCGAAGGGTTGAAGGCGGTGTTCGACCGCCCGCGCCCGCCGGTTGAATATCAGGCGGTGGAGACGCTGAACGCCAGTTTCCCGTCCGGTCACGCGCTATTGGCGACCGTATTCTATCTGACGATCGGCGTGATGCTGACGCGGGCTTTTCCGCGCGCCCGTATGAAGGCCTATGCCGTGGCATGGGCGGTGGTGGTTGTGTTCCTGATCGGTATTACCCGCGTCTATCTGGCCGCTCACTGGGCCACGGATGTTCTGGCGGGATGGGGTATCGGCGCCTTCTGGGCGGTGCTGCTCTGGATGTTCGCCTACGCGGTTGAACGCCGCCAGCGCGTCCACATGTCGCGCCTGCAGGACGAGCCATAGACCAAGGTCTAAAAAGTCACCCGCCCTGCTACCGAGTACCAATTTGCCTCTATGCGCACCGGAGAGCCCGTATCGGGCTCTTCTCTGAGAGGCACCCCAATGACTGATTATGCGGCTGAATATTCCAAGCGTCTGACCACGGCCCCCGAGGCCGCTGCCCTTATTCCTTCGGGTGCGAAAGTGGCGATGGGTCTTGGGGTGTCACAGCCGCCGGCGCTTCTGGCGGCACTGGCTGCCCGCGCCGAGGCCGGTGATGTGGCCGATGTGAACATCTATTATCTGCTGTCCACCAAGACGGCGGGCGAGACGGTGCTGCGCTATGAACTGACCGACCGCCTGCGTCCCTACAGCCTGTTCCACGGTGCCATCGAGCGTGCGCTGGATAAACGCGGCCGCGAGGAGGGCCGTCAGGCGGTGTGGTTCATCCCGTCGGGCTTCCAGCAGGCTCCCGATGTTCTGGTCAATCAGGTCAAGGTGGACACACTGGTAACGACCGTGTCGGCGATGGATGAGGACGGCTATTTCTCGTTTGGCATCAATGCGGACTATTCGGTGGCTGTGGCCCGCTCGGGCGCCCGCCTGATTCTGGAGGTGAACGAGAACTTCCCGCGCCTGGCCGGTGACAACCGCGTCCACATCTCCGAAGTGGCCGCCATCGTCGAGAACAATGTGCCGGTCATCGAGGCGGGCAAGGCCCCCGGCCTTCCGCAAGACGAGATTATCGGCGGTATTATCGCGGATATGATCGCCGATGGCTCGTGCCTGCAAATGGGCATCGGTGCGCTGCCGGATGCCGTTTGTGATGCGCTGAAGAATCACAAGGATCTGGGCGTCCACACCGAACTGATGACGCCCGGCCTGATCAAGCTGATCAAGGACGGTGTGATCAACAACAGCCGTAAGACCATCCATAAGGGCAAGTCGGTCCTGACCTTCGCTATGGGCACCCAGGCGGACTATGACTTCATGCACAACAACCCGGACTTTGAGTCCTATGGTGTCGAGTATGTGAACGACCCGGCGGTGATCAGCCAGAACGACAATGTTGTGTCGGTGAATGCGACGCTGCAGATCGATCTGTTCGGTGCCTGCTGCTCTGAATTCCTCAACGGGCGTCAGTTTACGGCCTCGGGTGGCCAGCTGGACTTCGTGCGGGGCGCTTCGCGCTCAAGGGGCGGCAAGTCGATCATCGCCTGCCACTCGACCGCGGCCAAGGGAACTGTGTCTCGCATCGTGGCGCGTCTGGACGGTCCGGTGACGACGCCGCGCAATGATGTGCAGTGGGTCGTGACCGAGCATGGCGCGGTCAATCTGCGCGGTCTGACCGACGGCGAGCGCGCCCGCGCCCTGATCAGCATTGCCGCCCCCGATTTCCGTGAGGGACTTGAAGCGGACGCCAAGGCTCTGGGTCTGATCTAGAGCCCGTTGTTCCGCCTTTTAAGGCCTAGCCCGCCGTGCCTGGCAGCGGCGGGCTTTTTTGTCCCCAGCACACCCCACAGTTGAATCGTCTAAAGACCCTATATGTTGTGGTGGCTAGAAATTTGATCGCAAAATAGACCGTCAGGCGGGTTGCGGAGCAGGGGCTATTGGACGCATGGTAGGGACAACGAATCCCACCCTACAGTTCCTTGTCAGGACCACGCGATGAATGCCCATTCCTCGATCATCCAGCCCGGCACACCCGGTCTGCTGACCCCGTCGGCCGCCTACAAGCCCTTCCGCTATCCGTGGGCCTTCGACATGTGGAAGAAGCAGCAGCAGGTCCACTGGATGCCAGAGGAAGTGCCGCTGGGCGAGGACGTCAAGGACTGGGCGGCCAAGCTGGATGACAACGAGCGCAACCTGCTGACCCAGATCTTCCGCTTCTTCACCCAGGCGGACATCGAGGTCCAGGACAACTACATGGAACGCTACGGTCGCGTGTTCAAACCGACCGAGGTGAAGATGATGCTGGCGGCCTTCGCCAACATGGAAACCATCCACATCGCCGCCTATGCCCTGCTGCTCGAAACCATCGGCATGCCCGAGAGCGAGTTCGGCGCCTTCATGGAATACGAGGCCATGAAGGACAAGCACGACTACATGGGCCAGTTCGGGGTCGAGACCGATGCCGACATCTGCCGCACCCTGGCGATGTTCGGTGGCTTCTCCGAAGGGCTGCAGCTGTTCGCGTCCTTCGCCATGCTGATGAACTTCCCGCGCCAGAACAAGATGAAGGGCATGGGCCAGATCGTCTCGTGGTCGGTGCGCGACGAAAGCCTGCACTGCGAAGGCATCATCAAGCTGTACCACGCCTTCAACAAGGAAACCGGTGCCGTCACTAAGGCCGTGGCCGACGACATCGTCGACAACTGCAAGACGGTTATCGAGATGGAGGACAAATTCATCGACCTGGCGTTCGAGATGGGTCCGGTGAACGGCATGACGCCGCACGACATCAAACAATATATCCGCTTCATCGCCGACTGGCGCCTGCGCCAGCTGAACCTGCCGGAGGTTTACGGGGTGACGGAAAACCCGCTGCCGTGGCTGCAGGCGCTTCTGTCGGGTGTCGAACACGCCAACTTCTTCGAAGCCCGCGCGACCGAATATTCCAAGGCCGCGACCCAGGGCTCGTGGCACGGCGCCGATGGTGTCTGGGACAGCTTCGATGCCCTGATGAAGAAGCGTCAGGAACAGGCGAGCGCGGAATAATCCATCGGGATGGGTTCATGCCCGATACTGAAAGTACCCGACGCACGATGATGGACATAAAAGAAGCAGAGCTGGCTCTAGCAGCCATCTCTGCGAGGGTTTCTAAGAGCGATTTGAGCGAGATGGAACGTGCTCTTCTCGAAGCAAAATCAGCTCAGGAACGTCTGGAAGCCAGAAGGCGCCAAGTGATCGAAACCGGTCACTTGGCTATCGACAGGCCTGAAGACTGGTTGGTTCAAATCGAACGGGCCAGGACGGATGCCCTGGCCCGTTTTGAAGCCATTTTTGAAACCTGTTCCGCAGTCAAAGCGTCCTGATTACTGCGGTGTGGTGGCGCAGCGGGTCTTGTCGCCACCGACACAGGCCCGCCAGTCTGCCTGGGCGCGCTCATAGGCCGCCAGCTCGGCCTTGTATGCAGCCTCGCGGGCCGCCGCCTCCTGCTCGATGCGGCGGGTCTCCATCTCCATCAGGTCCAATTCTTCCTGATACTCGGCCTGTGCCTTGGCATGGGCGCGCTGGTTGGCGCGGTCCTGAAGCTCGGCCAGATCATTCTGTTCCAGAATCTCGGCATTGAGGGCCGAAGTGGTGCGCATCTCCTCGGGGTCCTGCACTTCGTCGGAACCCCGGCGATAGGCCTCGCCGCGCGCGCGCATGGCGTCGGCGACAGGATCGCTTTGCGCGGGGGGCGTCTGTGCCGAGACCACGGGGGCCATCATGGCGAGGGCGGCAGCGCCGGCCAGTGCTGTCAGGGTGTATTTCATAGGCGTTCACCTTCGGTCAGTTCTGCCGCTTCTGCGGCGGCGGTTAGCTCGGTGGTATCAGAATAGGTGCGCGCACCTATCTGTGGCAGTCGCAATTCAAACGCGGCCCCCTCTGGACCGGTTTCAACAAGCCGGACCTGACCGCCGTGGTTGGCGGCCAGTTCCTGCGAAATCGTCAGGCCCAGACCTGTGCCATCAGATTTGGAGCCGGAAACAAAAGGCTCGAACAGGCGTCCGGCCAGACGTTCGGGAATGCCCGGACCATTGTCGCGAATGTGGATGACGGCGAAACCGTCGTCTTCGCGGGCGCTGATGGTGATCTGTCCATGACGGTCATCCTGCACGGTTTCGATGGCTTGCCGCGCATTGCGCATCAGGTTCACGAAGATGCGGTGCAGTTGATCGGGGTCAGCCGTTACGACGAAGCGCGAGGGGAGATTGGCCACCAGCCGCACACCTTCGTCCGACAGGCCGGCATCCTCGGCAGCCGCCGCCACAGCGCGGGCCAGAAGCAGGCGCCGCCGTTCGGGCGCAGGCTCTTCGGACTTCCCGTACTCCAGCACATTGCGCGCCAGACCTGCGGCGCGCCCCAGCGCGCGTTCGAGCCTGGGCAGAGCCTTGGCCACCAGCGGGTCAGATGAGGACGACAGGCGTTCGGAGGCGATCTGCGCCGAGGTCAGCATATTGCGCAGGTCGTGATTGATCTTGGCCACCGCCTCGCCCAGTGCGACCAGACGGGCGCGCGCCCGCAGGGATTGTTGCACCTCTTCCTGCATACGGGCCAGTTCGCGCTCTACGCGGCCAATCTCGTCGTGACGATCGGAAGGCGTGTCCACGATCCCTTCCGGATCGGCGGCGAAGCGTTCGATCGAACGGGTCACGCGGCGCAGGGGCTGCAGCACGAGGAAGGACAGGCCCAGCCAGAGCAAGCCGCCCGCAACCAGTGCAATGACGACCGACACCATGAGATTGTTCAGGATGAAGGTGCGCAATTCCAGTTTGAGCGGCTGGGCCGGTGCCAGAATCTCGATCAGCTCGCCGGAGCGATAGCGGGGCGTGGCCTGCACCCGCAGGGACCGGTCGGGGTGGCCGAACAGGGTGCGCCACGGATCGATCAGTTTGGAGCCGGTGCTGCGGTTGCGCAGATCGATGAGGTCGGGCGTGCGCGGCAGGTTGGGGGCCTGCAACAGAAGGCGGCGTACACCCTGTTCGCCGACAACGACGGACTGAACGCCGCCAATGGTCAAAAGCTGCTCGGCCGTGCTGTCCTGAACGGCGGAGTAGGGCAGGGCCTCCACGCCGACAGATGCCAGTTCTGCGGCTTGCAGACGATCCCTGAGCCACCGCTCCTGGAAGGACGAGGCGCTGGGGACAAGGATCATGCCCGCCACCAGAAGGGTGAAGGCAACCGTCAGCATCATCAGTCGGGCGGTCAATCCGTCTGGCCCGTGTGGCCGGATGCGCTCGCCCGAGCCAAGACGGGCCTTGAGGGCCTCGCTCATCTTTGTCAGGGGCGTGTTGGTTTTCAGCACAGACGTTCCGGTTTTGCGTTCAAGACCCGTCACTGGCCGTCCCCCGCAGGATCTTCCGGTGAGCGTCCATAACGCGCTTTGATCAGCTTTAGACCCATCGGCAATACCATAGACAAAAAGCCTACGCCGATCAGCGGCCACATAAATTGCCTGAATAGCGACTGGATGTCGGGGTTCGGATCATTGATCAGGACTTCCTGCAAACCGCTACCGATCCAGCAATATATGATGTGGGCAGGTAAAAGTCCGATAAAGGTCGCCAGTACATAGGGACGCAGGGGGGCAGACATGATCCCCGCAGCCACATTGATCATGTGGAAGGGCACCGAGACGATCAATCGGGCCGTCAGCACATAGCTGAAGGTGTTTTTCTCGACGCCATCGCAAATTTTCTTCAGCAGACCTTGGTCGGACGCAGCCTTGCGTCTCAACGATTCGCCAAGTGCCGTGCGGCCCGCATAATACACTGCCAAGGCCCCGACCGTGGCGGCAAAGGCCGTCGCGATGCCGCCGACCCACGGGCCGAACAGATAGCCGGCCGTTACGGTCACAAACACTACGCCGGGGACGACGCTGGCCGTCAGAACGGCAAAAATCACCATTAATCCGGCCAGAACCAGCCAATAATGCTGTTGCGTCCATCCGTTCAGCACAGCGCCGTGGTCCCGCAAGGTGTCCAGCGACAGATACCGGTTCCATCCCGTGGCGAAAATCAGGGTCGCCGCCGCAGCCATGAGAAGCAGGGGTATGAAGCGGGCGAAGCGGTGCAAACCTGTGGCTCCGAATGACGGTGTTATGAAAAACCTGAACGAATCTGGCTTTTAACGGACGAAGTTGGGTGGCGGTGCCGTTGACTCCGCCGCGGCGTCGATTTATACGCCCGCCTCTCTTCTGCGGTGAACGATCGTGTTCATCGCTTAACCCCAGAAACCCGGAGTCGACCGTGAAGCGGACCTACCAGCCGTCGCGTCTCGTGCGCAAGCGCCGTCACGGCTTCCGTTCGCGGATGGCCACCAAGAACGGTCAAAAAATCGTTGCGCGTCGTCGCGCTAAAGGCCGCAAGCGCCTGACGGCCTAAAGTCACGCGCCCATCAACCCTATATGGGAGGGCGCATGACCGATACGATGAAAATCGATCGCCTATTGCGGCGGCCCCAGTTTCTGGCGGCCGCCAAAGGCGTTTCTCAGGCGAGAGGCGCCGTGGTCATACAAATGCTCGACCGCGCCGATGGTGATGATGCCATTCGCGTCGGCTTTACCGCGACCCGCAAGGTCGGCGGATCGGTGGTGCGTAACCGCGCCAAACGCCGCCTGCGCGAGGCTGCGCGCCTGATTTTGCCCGAATATGGCCAGTCCGGCTGCGACTATGTGCTGATTGCGCGCATGGGCACGGCAGAGCGTGACTGGGAGCGATTGCTTGACGACGTGAAATCGGCCCTTACAAGGCTGACCAAGATGCGTGCCGATCCATCCGTGCTTAAGGATGGGCGCTCCGGTGCGACCCCTAACGATCAACCGCGCCTCTCCGGCCAGGACCGCTGATCCCGATGCAGAACGAGAACTCGCGCAACACACTTATCTTCTTTGTGTGCGCGGCCCTGATTATGGGCATCTACTATTTCACCGTGATGCGGCCCCAGGCCGAGCAACAGCGTGCTGCACGTATTGCCGCTGCTGAACTGTCGCAGGAGGCAACGACCGATGCCGACCCGACCCTCACCGGCACCGTCAATGTATTCAAGGACCGCGCCACTGCCCTGACGGGCGCTGGCCGCGTGCCGATCGAGAGCGACACGGTCAAGGGCTCGCTGTCGCTGCTGGGCGGTCGTATCGATGATCTGTTCCTGACGCAGTACCGCGAGAAGCTGAACGATCCGACCCCCGTCGAACTGTTCCGCCCGCAGGGTATGGAGCACGCCTATTTCGCCCAGTTCGGCTGGCGCGGCGCGAACGTGCCGGGCGGCGTTCCGGGCCCGAACACGGTCTGGACCCTGTCAAAGGGTGACAAGCTGACCCCGACCACGCCGGTTGAACTGACCTGGGACAACGGTAACGGCCTGCGCTTCACCCGCGTGATCTCGGTCGATGACAAATACCTGTTCTCGGTCAAGGACACGGTTGCCAACCTCGGCACCAACGCCATTACGATCGCGCCGTATTCGCGCGTCGAGCGCCAGGGCATTCCGGCGGATCTGGGCAAGCAGATGATCCTGCACGAAGGCGCCATCGGCACTTTCGGTGAAGGCAAGTCCTTCAAGACCGAACAGATCAAATACAAGGACTGGGCCAAGAAGACCAAGGTCGAGGAAGACTCGACCGGTGGCTGGATGGGCATCACCGACAAATACTGGCTGGCGGCCCTGATCCCGGCTCAGGACGAGAAGGTTACGGCCCGTTTCACCGTGCGTCCTGTCGGTGAAATGAACATCCACGAGGCAAACCTGCTGGGCGCGGCGCACACCATCGCGCCGGGCAAGCAGATCACCGAAACCCAGCAACTGTTCGCGGGCGTCAAGCGCAACGAGGTGCTGAAGCAGTATGAAGAGCAGCTGGGTCTGCCGCGCTTCGTCTATGCGATCGACTGGGGCATGTTCTGGTTCCTGACCCGTCCGATCTTCCAGGTTCTGGAGTTCTTCTTCGGCCTGCTGGGCAACTTCGGTCTGGCCATTCTGGCCCTGACCGTGGTGGTCAAGCTGGTCCTCTTCCCGCTGGCCAACAAGTCGTACGCTTCGATGTCGAAGATGCGCATGCTCCAGCCCAAGATGGAGGAGATCAAGAAGAAGCACGGCAAGGACCCGCAGAAGCAGCAGCAGGAAATGATGGCGCTGTACCAGCGCGAGAAGATCAATCCGCTGGCGGGCTGTCTGCCGATCCTCGTGCAGATTCCGGTCTTCTACGCCCTGTACAAGGTGCTGTTCGTCACCATCGAGATGCGCCACGCGCCCTTCTTCGGCTGGATCAAGGACCTGTCGGCGAAGGACCCGACCACCATCTGGAACCTGTTCGGCGCCATTCCGTATGACCCGTCGGCCGTTCCGCTGCTGGGCGGCATTCTGGGCGGACCGCTGCACCTCGGCGTCCTGCCGCTGGTCTATGGTCTGACCATGTGGCTGCAGATGTCGATGAACCCGCCGGCACAGGATCCGATCCAGCGCCAGATCTTCTCGCTGATGCCGATCCTGTTCACCTTCATCATGGCACCGTTCGCGGCCGGCCTGCTGATCTACTGGGCATGGAACAACATCCTGTCGATCCTGCAGCAGTACGTCATCATGCACAAATACAAGGCCGAGAACCCGATCGACACGTTCTTCGCCCGCTTCAAAAAGGGCTGATCGACCGTGATGGACGAACCCAAGACTGGCGAATATTCCGCCGAAGAGATCGAGGCCGCGCGCGTCCTGTTTTCGCGTCAGGCCACCTTCATGCTCGGCTGCGCCAAGATCGAACAGCTTCCCGAACCCGATCTCCCCGAGATCGCGTTCGCGGGGCGTTCGAACGTGGGCAAGTCCAGCCTGATCAACGGGCTTGTGGGCATGCACAAGCTGGCCCGTGCCTCGAACGAGCCGGGCCGTACCCGCGAGGTGAACTTCTTCAACCTCGACGACCGTATGCGTCTGGTCGACCTTCCCGGCTATGGCTGGGCCAAGGCGTCCAAGACCGAGGTCAAGCGCTTTCAGGACCTCGGCCGCGACTATCTGCGCGGTCGGGTGACCCTGAAGCGTGTCTATCTGCTGATCGACAGCCGTCACGGTCTGAAGAAGGTCGATGACGAGGCGCTCGATGCGCTCGATCTGGCGGCGGTGTCCTATCAGATCGTCCTGACCAAGGCCGACAAGCTGAAGAAGGGCGAGGCCGAAAAGGTTCAGGCCGCGACCCTCAAAGCCATCTCCAAGCGTCCAGCCGCCTATCCCTATGTGGCGATCACCTCTTCGGAGAAGGGCATCGGTATTCCCGAATTGCGCGCCGAAATCATGCGTACAACGGGTGTAATTCTTGATTGATTCCAGTCAAGGTTGAACCGGGGCTGGGTTTGCGAGTTTTCCGTTTCTCCATGCTGGGGAAGGGAAAATATCATGAAAAAAATCGCAATGACGGGTCTGGCTTCGGTCATGGCTCTGACTTTTGCTGCCTGCAGCCCGGGCAGCAACAAGGCCGAGGGCGATGCCGCGGCACCGGATGCGGCCGACAAGAACGCCGCTGCGGCCTCGCTGGAAGGGCCCAAACCGGGTCTTTGGCGCGTAACGACTGCGGTTGAAGGTGCGGCAGCAGCGGGCGCGGGAGCCATTCCTGCCCAGGAAGTCTGCATCAAGGAATCGAAACTGGAAGCTCCGGCAACTGCTGAACAGCAGGGTGCACAGTGCACCAGCACGCCCTTCACCCGTCAGGGCGACGCAATGGTGGGTTCGGCCCAATGCACCATGCCGGGCAATATCAAGACCGAGAGCACCATCAGGGTCAGTGGCGATTTCAACAGCCGCTACACCACCGAGGTTACGACCAAGATGGACCCCGCACCCATGCCGCAAATGGCAGAAACCAAAATGACCATGACGGCAGAGCGCGTCGGCGATTGCCCGGCCGGTAGCTGAGACTGAAAATGGTTGTCCTGCCGGTATGGCGATGTCGTGCGGCGTCACCATATCGGTAGGATGACCGCCTATTCCATTCTTGATCTCGCTCCCGTTCCCGAAGGCTCCGACGTTGGTCAGGCGCTAAGAAATACGGTCGAGCTGGCGACACACGCAGAAACGGCGGGCTTCACCCGCTACTGGCTGGCTGAACACCACAACATGCCCGGTATTGCCAGTGCGGCGACATCGGTTGTGATCGGCGCGGTCGCTGCGGCCACGAAATCCATTCGTATCGGCGCGGGCGGTGTCATGCTGCCCAACCATGCCCCTCTGGTCATCGCCGAACAGTTCGGCACCCTGTCAGCCCTGTATCCCGGTCGGATCGACCTTGGCCTTGGCCGTGCGCCGGGCACCGACCATGCGACGGCCCGGGCCCTGCGCCGCACCCTCCAGGGAGACGTAGATAGCTTCCCGCAGGATGTGATGGAGCTGATGCACTGGTTCGAACCGGCTCAGGCCGGCCAGCGCATCGCCGCCTATCCGGGTGAAGGGCAGGATGTGAAAATCTGGATTCTGGGTTCATCGACCTATGGGGCGCAGCTGGCCGCCCATCTGGGTCTGCCCTATGCCTTTGCCAGCCATTTCGCCCCCGGCGAAATGATGCGGGCCGCAGACATCTATCGAAAGACGTTCCGCCCATCGGCGCATCTGGAAAAGCCCTATCTGATGCTGGGCTACAATGCCTTTGTGGCCGACACCGATGCCGAAGCGCGTGACCTGTTCACCTCGGTCCAGCAGGCCTTTGTGAACCTGCGGCTGAACAAGCCGGGCAAGCTGCCGCCTCCGCAACCGGGCTATTACGAGCAACTGGACGGCACCTCCAAGGCCGTTGTGGATTCGGCCCTGTCCTGTGCTGCGGTCGGATCGGTCGAAACGGTGCGACAGACCATTGCCGGGTTTGTCGAGCGTACCGGCGCGGACGAACTGATGATCACCAGCCAGATCTGGGATCCGGCTGCGCGTATCCGCTCTGTCGAAAAACTGGCACAGGCGGTTGGCCTCACGGCCTAATCTTCAGCCTCGTCTTCCACGGCATAGAAGCTGAGCGGGGCATGTGGCTCGGCCGTTGCGACCTGGGAAGCCCCGCTCATCAAGACGCCCGCCGCTGTGCCCAGCAGCATGGCGTCCGCGATGTCCTGTGCGGTCACGGGGCTTTCGCCCGAAAGCTTGCGGCGAAGCTGGTCGCAGGTGGCCAGCAGGGTCGAGGCGTTTCGCACTTCCTCATGCGGGCTCTGACGCCCCAATATCGAACGATCGCCAAAGCGCCAGCCCGCGCCTGCGGGCGCGGCGTTGACCATGTTCCACTTGTCGGCGGGCGTCAGTCCGGCGGGCAGGACTTCCCACGGCGCGTCCGGTCCGCGCTTCAGATAACTGACCGGATCCGTCGGTAGATTGTGCCGTCTATAGATGGCCAGAGCGGCCTGTTCGACCGTATGAATCTGGTCCGGCAGGCCGTCGGGAAGCTGCAGTTCGTCTTCGAAGGGGTCTTCCTGGTCCGCGGGCAGGGACGCGGGCCTGAAGCCCAGCGCCTTGCGAATGCGGTCCAGTACGATCATCAGTTCGTCAGGGCGGTATTGGTTACCGACACGTCGTAGACGACGCGGGTCAGGCTCTGGACGACTTCGAAGAATTTACGCGCTTCGGCGGCACCGGCGCGCGGGGCATAGATGATATCGTCCGGCTCGATCTGGAAATTGCTGGCGATAAAGAAGCCCTGACCTTCGTTCAGGTTAAGGCGATACACCACGGGCACGCCGCGTGAGGATACCGGTTGGGCAATGCCCAGGGCCTGAGCCACTTCCGGACGCTCGAAGCGGAAGACCAGCACCGAGCGGGCATTCGCCTGATTGGAATCCAGACCGCCGACACCGCTGAGGGCCTCGGTCAAGGTCAGCGGGCCCGGCGGCAGCTCGCTGCGCGCCACGGCATTGAACGCGCCGAAGGAGGAGAAGCGACGCGGGCGATAGGTCAGATTGATCTGGTCGCCGCGCTGCAGGCGGATGTTCTCGTCGAACTTGGTCGTCACCACCGATAGCGGGGCCGAATAGGTCTGGCCATCGCGCATGATCACGACATCGACGTCATAGGGCGAACGCGAAGAGCCGCCGGCGGCGGCGATAATGTCCAGCAGGCGGTCGTGGTTGGCGTTAAGCGCCTGACGGCCGGGGCTGCGGACATCGCCCAGGACGGTGACGGAGTTGGAAGCGGCCGTCGCCTGGCTGACGACAACCTGCGGATTGCCGACCTTGCCGGTCAGGGCGCGGCGGATGGCCGTTGCGGCCTGACCGGGGGTCATGCCTTGAACATTGATGCTGCCGGCATAGGGGACGGAGATGGCCCCGTTGCGGTCTACGACCAGCGGCGGCAGGGCGCTGTTGTTGTCACCCGATGCGAACAGGGTCGAGCCCGGCGACAGAATGCTGACGGCAAGGGAGTCACCGATGCCGATGATATCAGTCGGTTCATTGCTGTCGGCCAGGGCAAGACCGGCAAAGGAGCGCGGCGGCGCATTGCGCAGGCGCTCGCTCAGTTCGAACGACAGATCGACAATCGCATAGCTGCGGGTCTGTTCGGCGGTGGATGCTCCCTGCACCACGCCCGCGCCGGACGGCCCGTCGCGCGGCAAGGTCTGACAACCTGCGAGAAGGGCAAGAAGCATCAGGCTTGCGGCAGTTCTGGTCATAGTGGGCTCTATTCCGTTTCCCTGAGACTTACATCTCTTGGCGAGAAGTCGCCAGAGGGCTGAGTATCCGTTGCTCGACGATGGAGAAATGCTGTTCCCATCTCGGAGCGGTATATTGGGCGGCAACAGGCTTTGCTTGAGTGTATTGTTCAATCGCGCGCAGCCAGCCGGGACCATCGATGGGATCAATAAGTCTGGCCTGTGGTGTCAGTTCCCTGTGCGGCGCGATATCGGACGCAATCAGTGGAATACCCATCGCGCTGGCTTCGACGGCAGGCAGGTCGAAGCCCTCGACACTGGACGGCGCCAGTACCGCCTGCGCGCCCAGCATGATCCGCGCCAGCGTGGCATCGGCCATGCCCTCGGCCTGATGGACGTGGCCGCGCAGGGCGGGGCTGCGGTGGAGCAGATCAAGGACCGCCTCGTTTTCCCAGCCATATCGTCCGATCAGGACGAGGCCCGGCGTATCGGCACCATGCTTCTCGGCCAGATGACGCCAGACCGTAAGCAGGAAGGCCAGATTCTTTCGGCCCTCGATGGTGCCGACATGCACGAAATACGGGCGCGGGGTCTTTAGCGGCTCAACAGCCTTGAGATGGCTTTCCAGACCCAGATGGGCCACATCAACCGGAGGGCACGCCAGCGATCTGGCCTTGGCAAAGCGGTCGATTTCCCGGGCCGTATAGGCGCTGTTGGCGATGATATGGCTGCCCAGGGTCAGGGCATGCTCCATACGCCGTGCATGCTTGGCGTCGTCACCATCGCGGCAGTATTCGGGGTGGGTCACCGGTATCAGGTCGTGCACCAGAATGATGCGCGGTATGCCGCGATCCTTGACCGACTGGAGCAGTTCCGGCTCGTCCAGTCCGGTGTGGCCTACATTCAGATAGGCGAGCGCCGAGGGAACGCCCGTGCGGCGGGCACGGAAGAATTGGCGCGTGGCGCGCTTCTTCGAGGGGGCCGTTTCCAGGGGCAGCGGCGTCAGTACAGATCGTGAGGGGGGCCGGGCCGAGCACAGGGCAGCGATCAGATCACGGTCCTGTGGCCGCTCCTCGGCTCTGGCCAGGCCGTTCCAGCGGTGCCTCAGTTCGGCGATCCTTTTGCGGAACCAGTCATCATCCACCAGCGCCAGCTGGCCCTTGCGGCTGCGGACCGGAACCATCCGATAGACCGGATGCGCGATCAGCCACTCGGCATAGGCCAGACATACGCGGTCGATACCCGTCGGCGCAGACCGCTCTGTCCGGCTCAGAAGCCGGCTGGCATCGAGCAGGATGGTGTGCACCATCAGGAGACGTAACCCGCCTGCATCAGTTCGGCGATGTGGATGACCGCAACCGGCTTGTCGTCCTCGACAACCAACAGGCTGGAGATCTTGTTGGCGGTCAGCAGGTCCACAACGTCGCGCATGCGCTGGCTCGGATCGACCGTGATGGGCGAGCGGCTCATGATATCCTGCGCCGTCAGGGTCTGGATATCGCGGGCAAAGGCGCGGCGCACGTCACCGTCGGTAATCATACCGGCCAGGGTGCCATCGTCGTTCACGACCGCGACCGTGCCCTTGCGGCCCTCGGTGATGGCATAGACCACATCCGTGAACGGGGTCTGGGCGGTGACCGTCATCGGCGCAGCCGCGTGGTCCATCATCCATTCGCGCACGCTTTGCAGGCTCATGCCCAGCGCCCCACCGGGGTGGTGCATGCCGAAGTCTTCACGGGTAAAGCCCCGCTGCTCCATCAGAACCATCGCCAGAGCATCGCCCAGCGCCAGTGTCATCAGGGTCGAGGTGGTAGGTGCCAGGCCCTCGGGACAGGCCTCTGCAACCTTGGGCATGGTCAGCAGAACCTGGGAGTGGCGGCCCAGAAAACTGGTCGGTCGTTGGGTGATGCCGATGACCGGAATATTGTTGCGTTGGCAGAAGATCAGCGGATCGCGCAGTTCGCGGCTTTCGCCAGAGTTCGAAATCGCCAGAACCGTCACATCCGAGCGCAGCATGCCCAGATCGCCGTGGCTCATTTCCGCCGGGTGGACGAAAAAGGCATTCGTACCGGTCGAGGCGAGGGTCGCGGCGATTTTGCCGCCGATGTGCCCCGACTTGCCCATCCCTGTCACGACGACATAACCCGGACGCGACAGAATGATCTGGCTTGCGCGGGCGATCGACTCGTCCAGCGAGCGTTCGAGCGCCTGCAGAGCCTCGATATTGAGCTGGATGACGTGGCGCGCGCGCGCGGTCATGGCGGCAATAGGTGTTTCGCTGGGGGAAGGCGGGGTCTGGGTCATTATAAAGCGCAATCCTTAGCCCGTGGGCGAGCTAACAAGGGACCGATTAACCGCTTTTCGCGTCGAGGTACAATCGTTCGCTCAAGCAATATGCAAGAGAGGCAGGGTTCAACCCTGCCTCTATCACTTTATAATTATCCGCCGGTATGGGCCTTCTGCGCCTTGGCCAGTTCAATCATGGCTTGTGCAGCGCCCATGTCGGGAACGATCTCGCCCTCGCGGTCGGAGATTTTGTCGAAGCGGGCGGCCACCTGCTCGGCGGCATCCGGCCCTGTGATGAAGTCACCCTGGGTCAGGGTTATATAGGCACGCTCGAACCCGCCCCCGCCAGCGGTCAGTATGCAGCGGCTGGGCGCATCGCGGCTGACCAGATGCAGCAGGCCCGGCGTGACCAGCTTGGCCTCCAGCGCATCGAGTGGCAGGCCGAGGTCCTCGGTCATGCGGGTATAGGCCGTGGGCGCAAGGCAGTTCACGCGGATGTCGTTCTTTGCACCCTCGATGGACAGGGTCTGCATCAGGCCGACGAGCGCCATTTTAGCTGCGCCATAATTCGACTGACCGAAATTGCCGAAAAGGCCGGAAGACGACGTCGTCATCACGATGCGGCCATAGTTCTGGGCGCGCATGATGTCCCAGACGGCCTTGGTGCAGTTCACCGCGCCCATCAGATGGACGTCCATCACCAGACGGAAATCGTCCAGATCCATCTTGGCGAAGCTCTTGTCGCGCAGGATGCCGGCATTGTTCACCAGAATGTCGATCCGCCCCCAGCGCTCCATCGTTTCGGCCACCATTTTTTGCACTGCGTCAAAATCGGTAACCGATGCCGCATTGGCGAAGGCCTCGCCGCCGGCAGCCACGATTTCGGCAACCACTGCCTCGGCCGCGGACTGGGATGCGCCCGATCCATCGCGCGCACCGCCCAGATCATTGACCACGACCTTGGCCCCCCGTGCCGCCAGGGCCAGTGCGTGTTCACGCCCCAGGCCGCCACCGGCGCCGGTAACAATGGCCACCTGGCCCTTGAACGCATCAGCCATTCAGCTTCCTCCCTCAGAGTCTTCGTTATTTGAAAACGGGTTTATGGGCCGTTCCGCGAAATATGTGTTGGAATGGCGCCACACTTGTCACATTCGACGCTATTCCAAGGAACCTGCTTGCTGCAATGCCGTTCGTTGCTGGAGTGCTTTTGCGGGAACGCATCGGCATCGGACTCATAACTTCAGTGAGAGAGGACACCATGAAGCTGAAACTTCTGGCCAGTGTCGCCGCTGCTGGGCTGTTTGCGGCTGGTGCCGCATCTGCCGAGCCTAACGGCTGGTACGGCGCGATTGATGCGGGTTACCACATCATCGACGACATCAATGCCGAATCGTCGACCACCGGTCACAACTGGAACTGGGAAGTCAACGATGGTTGGGCTGCTTTCGCCCGCCTCGGTTACCGTTTCAACCCGAACTGGCGTATGGAACTCGAAGGCGGCTACCGCTCGGGTGACATCGGTCGCGTTCGTGCAGTCACCGGCCCGCAAGGCCTGTGCAACCTGACCCCGGCTACCGGCCCGTGCCACTCGCCGGAAGGTGACATCACCTCGACCACCCTGATGGCCAACGTGATCTATGACTTCGGCAACGAAGACTGGAATCTGCGTCCGTTCGTGGGTCTGGGCGTTGGTGCAAACCGCGTGAACGTCGACACCATCGGCCGTCTGCGTCAGGCTCCGGGCGGCGCTTTCGCTGCTGACGACACCTCGACCAAGTTCGCTGCTCAAGCGATCGCCGGTCTGGCTTGGGCCATCTCGGACCGCGCCAACATCGACCTGACCTACCGCTATCTGACGGGCGACGCCCGTTGGGACTCGGTGGTTCCGGCTTCGGTTACGCCGGCATTCGGTGAATGGTCGGGCGACTATGACCAGTCGCACACCGTAACCCTGGGTCTGCGTTACGCCTTCGGTGCTCAAGACGCTCCGCCGCCGCCGCCGCCGC